>CAWGWO010000005.1:0-98947 GCA_963826295.1 uncultured Alphaproteobacteria bacterium | reverse complement strand
GCAGCGATGCACACCATTTCGTCGTCTTGCCCAAGCGATGGGTTGTCGAGCGCACGCTCGCATGGATCAGCCGAAACCGTCGTTTGGCACGCGATTTCGAGCGTTACGCCAGAACCGTCGCTGCCTTCGTTCGTCTCGCCATGATCCGCATCATGCTCAGACGCTTGACCAGACCAAGCCTTTGCTCATGAATTTCAACTTCTTGGATCGGCTCTTAGATCATTCGGCTTCATTGGTCCGGAAGATTTGCTGGAAGATGTTGCGCAGTTGACCCGCATAGACCTGGCGAGGATGGAGCGCTTATTTTTTCCAAGAGACGCGGAATGCATTCACTGGCAGAGACCTTTACTGCCTTATCATTTTCCACTCGACGACTTTATTGAATTACTGGCGAAACGATCACGCCCTCCAAAGCTTAGGTCGAAAACAGAGCTGACCGCGATCCGACCTGATTGCGGCTGTCCTTATCTCCTAGCGCGCACATATGCCTTCATGGCGGCAACCGCCGCCGAGGTCGAAAGCGTCGCTACTCCTCGCCGCTGGAAAGCTGGTGTACAGGTTTCGAGTATTAATCAGAGGATACACAGGCAGCTCGGACGCGCTATCCGAGATCTTGAACCCCTTGGCTCGTATGCCACCGTCTCGGCAAGAGCCCTCGAGCGGGCTGCCGATATTCTCGAACGGGAAAGCGCCATTATTACATCCGACGTCGACGAGCTGCCTGACCGACGGGGCGGCCCTGATCTTTGGAAGATCGCATTTGTAGGGTTTTGGGGTATTGCTGGTACCTCCTGACTAAACGCGCGCCCTCAGCGGGCCCCGGCGAAGCGTCTTTCGTTTATTTTGTCGAGTTGGCTTTTAATAGCATTGATCCTGAAATTTGCGAGATATGGGATTTGTCGATCAAAACGGCCCTCGCCCTCGTTATGAAGAGGCCTCCGAATAATAGATGGAACCGGTGGGAATTTATGAAATGAGAATGGCCCCCAACCTCCATCGCCAATAGAAACAAAAGCCCTGCAAATTCCCGTATTACGTCCAAGTTGGATGAAAACTGCGCCGCGTAGCGCCGTTTTGCATTCTTCGCCACGCGCACGATGGAGAACATTCTGCGCAGGCGATCGTCCGTAGCAGAACGTTGTGTCAACTATGACTGCCGTTTTCCCAGCGGACTTGGCGGATAAGTTCTGGTCGCGCGTTAGACTTTTCAACGTCGCTCCGGCATCGCAAAAACTTGAAGCCTTCCGAAGCTGTGCGCTAGACGTCAAACGCCTGGTTGGCCCATCTTATCTCCCGCAGACGTGGCTGATCGACTTTATGAAGTTGCATTATCTGCCGGGATTGTCGGGGAGTGGGAGAGGAGGCGGTACAAACAATTTTAGCAGAGGCGTTGGCGCTACCCTTTGACGATTTGGAGGGAGAGAGTGACCTCAATGATGAGGATGTAAGACCCCCGGAATTTAGCGATGAAGCCTTAGCCCTGTTGTTCGCCGAGCGGCACGGTCATCACCTGAAATACGTTGAAGTCGGAACAAATGGGAAGTTTGGACGGGTGCAGTTTGGCGTTCCGACGAAACGCTTTTGGTTCTCGACCTAGCACGGCGACTTTGCCGCGAAGTCGCAGCGAGTTGTACAGACGTGAGAACCGCACGGTCCATTGCCAGCAAAAGACCGTCTCTGAAACCATTGGTCTAGCACGGGCTGACCGGCGCATCGCCGCGACGGTGGAGCAATGGGATAGCGATCCGTGGCTACTGAACACGCCGTCGGGCGTCTTCGATTTGAGAAGCGGAAAACAAAGGCTACACGAGGCGATCGATTACCTCACTAAAATCACCGCAATAGCTCCAGATCTGTCATGCTCGATCGCCCTTTGCTCTTTTTTGGATAGAGTTTGCAAAGGTGATACCGAGTTCATCAGCTTCCTTCGCCGCGTGGTCGGATACAGCTTGACTGGTCTCACAACAGACATGCATTGTTCTTTTGCTATGGCACCGGCGCGAACGGAAAGTCTACGTTCATTAATGCGGTCACGGGATGTATCGGTGACTATCATCGTGTTGCGCCAATCGAGACATTTACCGCTGCTAATAATGATCGGCATCCTACCGAACTTGCCGGCTTACGAGGCGCACGTTTGGTGACCTCCGTCGAAACCGAGGAAGGCCGAAGATGGGCGGAGTCTAAAATCAAAAGCTTGACGGGTGGGGACAAAATTGCCGCCCGCTTCATGAGGCAGGATTTCTTTGAATACGTGCCTGCTTTCAAACTCTTTGTTGCCGGCAATCATAAACCTGGTCTGCGCACTGTAGACGAGGCTATACGACGGCGTCTTCATCTCTTGCCCTTCACCTCCACCATTCCGCCGGAGGAACGTGACGAAAAGCTCGGAGAGAAGCTTCGAGCCGAGTGGCCTGGAATCTTGGCCTGGGCAATTGGCGGTTGTCTGGAATGGCAAATCCAGGGGCTTAGCCCGCCGTCGGTTGTGAAGGCAGCAACTTCGGAGTACCTGGAGGCCGAAGACGCCCTAAGCGCCTGGATCGATGAGGCCGGTCATAGGGATTCCAATGCCTTCGCGCCGACGCAAGATCTCTTCAGCTCGTGGAAGAAATACGCGCAAATCGCCGGCGAGTACGTCGGCAGTGTTCGCAAATTTTCCCAGCGGTTGGAAGACCGGGGCGATTTGATCGGCTTGCGCAAGGGCCGCGACAGTGCCGGTCGGCGTGGGTTTTACGGTCTTCGCCTTCAGACGCCGAACTCACAGCAGCTAGAGCCCGACGATGCGGTGCCAGTATGAAAGGCGCCCGATGGATACGTTCCGGTTTGAGCCGCACCTATTCTTTGTCGGCCGCTGACACTTCCGACGGCATAGCTTGTTGTCGCTACGCGCGCGCGGGCGCGCGCGTCGGCGTTGCTCATTCTAGCCGTCGGAAGTGTCAGGCCCTGCGGGATAGGGGCAGTCCTAGTCGCCAAGGCAATTGGCCCCGGTTCGCCCGGTTGGCGGGTCCTTACCGGGCGAAAGCCCACCGCGGCCGCGCCGCGCCCGGAAAACCGCTAGCGAAACCGTGCAAAAGTTAGGTTGACCGGGTTGACGCGGTTTACGTGGAGGTTGACGGCATGAGCGCAAAAAGCCCTTTGGCGCTTAAGTATCGGCCAGTTGACGCGCTCGTTCCGCAGCGGCGCGCCAGTGCGGCGAGTCCCGCGCATCATAAGGGCCCCTGAAAATGCCCCGACGCCCGGCCCAGATCACGCAAGCCGACGTAGCCCGCGTTATCCGCGCGGCGAAACAAGCCGGCGCGTCTGAGGTCGTGGTGTATGTAGGGGAGCAAACTTTGATTGTACGCTTGGCGCCGTCCACAACCCCCGACAAAGGACTTGAACCGACCGGCGAGATCATCTTGTGATGGACCCCATGCCGCGCCCGCGACCGCCACATCTGCAACGGGAGGTTTCCCGGCACGGGAGAGTCGCGTGGTATGTCCGGGTCGAAAAAGGGCCACGGATCAGGCTTCGCGCGGCATTCGGATCTCCCGAATTCGATGCCGAATACCAGGCTGCCCTATCCGGGGCACCGCGCCGCACAAAGGGTACACCGTCCGCCGGCACGTTCGCCTGGCTCATTGCCCGATACCGCGAAACCGCCGCATGGGCAGCGCATTCCTCGGCAACGCGCCGACAGAGGGAGAATATTTTTAAGCACGTCATCGAGACGGCGGGCGGTCAGCCGATCGCGAAGATAACGACGGCAACGATCCTCGCGGGCCGGGAGCGACGCTCGAAGACGCCTCACCAGGCTCGCCACTTCCTCGACGCCATGCGAGGACTATTTCGTTGGGCGCTTGAGGGCCAGCACGTAAAAGCCGATCCGACCGCCGGCGTGCAAAATCCGGTTCGCAAGAAGGGTCCCGGCTTTCGGATGTGGACCGAGGAGGAAATGGCTGCCTACGAGCTCCGGTGGCCGATCGGTACGCGACAGCGGGTCTGGCTTGATGTCCTCGCCTATACGGGATTGCGCCGCGGCGATGTTGTACGGATCGGGCGTCCGCACGTGCGTGGTCAGGTCGCCACAATCAAGACAGAGAAAAGCGGTTTCACTGTAACCGTCACTTTGCCGATATTGCCCGTGCTCGCGAAAACTCTTGCGGCCGGCCCCTGCGGCGATCTCACCTTTATTACCGGCGCGAACGGCAAGCCATTGACCAAGGAATCCTTCGGCAATGCCTTTCGCGAAGCTTGCGACGACGCCGGCGTTCCGGGGTCGGCGCACGGCGTGCGAAAGATTGCGGCGACGCGCGCGGCGGAGAACGGAGCCACGGTGTCGGAGCTTAACGCCATCTTCGGCTGGATGGGCACCGCCATGGCGCTGCACTATACCCGCGAAGCCGATCGGGTGAGGTTAGCCAAAGAAGCGATGCACAAGCTCGGGACGGGCTAAAGTAACGAGCGGAGGACGGTGTCATTGGGCGCTCCCGAGATTGCGGTCGCACGTTATGCCGCGCAAATTTCCCTTTGGGCCCTCTACGTCTCGGGCAGCGCACTATTTTATTTATTTCCGCATGCGTATTTGCGCTTGAACTCCGCCGCTGGTTCGACGAGGGCGTGAAATTGTCCGTGTCGATCATGGCTGACGCCAAAGTTTTTAGCATTGGTCGAGTTGATACGAACACCTACCTATCAGCGACAGTCACGAATCGGGGAAGCGCCAACATCCCTCACGCACATGTTGCTCTACAACTATCAAAACCGACTGGCTTTGCTTGTCCCAGATCGGATTTTTTGGTTGCTAAATCGACTATCGCGGCGCTTGCCGGATCGGCTTATCTCTTTTGTGAACAAGCTGCGGCCGGAAACTTCGATCATTAACAGCATCGGAGCTCCTGGTCAGATTCCATTTGTGCTTCAGCCTGGCCACACGTGGGTATGGCTATCTACACGCCGGAGCTTGAAGAATGGGTCAGCGAGGGCCGGCTCGTTGTCGGCATCCTCGGCTCTCACAGAGATAAAACGCTTTTCAAAAGGGTCAGGCGCTGGAAACGGCCGAAGGATGCCAAGACTGTTTAGCGCGGCGAACGATAAGAGAACTTCTATTCCCGCACCTTCGCATCCGGTGCGGGCTGCTGGCGGAAAAAGCAAAAGAAAACAAAGTCAAAGTTTTTAGGTGGTGGGCCCGGGAGGACTCGAACCTCCAACCAAGCGGTTATGAGCCGCTGGCTCTAACCATTGAGCTACGGGCCCGCGGGGCCCCTTTTTAGCGAGGCCGCGACGGGAATGCCGGCGGGAATCACTTTTGTATGTGGCTTCTCCGTGCTTAGACTATAAACGAGATTGCGGTTTGGGCGAAACTTACATCTCAATGCGCCGGCCGATCTCGACCAGCGATGCCGGCGGCATATTAAAGCGGTCGACCGCGTGTACCGAGTTGCGGAACATGAAAGCGAACAGGGCTATCTGCAACCGCCACCAATAAGACGCCCGCGCCTTCCCCACGATTTCATCCCGCTCGGCAAAATAGACCGGATCATCCAGAGAAAGCGCGGCGCCGGACTTCTGACCGACCTTGGCTACGGCAGCAGCCACGTTCGGAAATTCGAAAAACCCGTAGCGAATGGTCAAATGCCAGAACGACGAGGCGATACGCTGCAGCCGGACGCGTTCGTCCGGTCGCAGGCGCGGGCGATCCGAAAACCGCACCGTAAGCGCGACGATTGTTTGTGGGATAGCGCCAATCTGCCTGACGTGCTGAAGGATGAGCGGGTGAACGCCTCGCGACTGGCGCGTCAGAAAGACGGCCGTACCCGGCACGCGCGTTCGCCGGTCGCGCTCGATGTCATGGACAAACTCCTTGAACGAAACAGAGCCCCGGTTCTGCATCCGGTGCATGGCGTCGATGCCGGCGCGCCAAGCCGTCATAATTACAAACAGCACGACCGCGAGCGACAAGGGTATCCAGCCGCCATCGCGTACTTTTAGAAGGTTGGCGGCGAAGAACACAACATCGACGACCAGAAACGCGGCGAACACAGGCAACGCCAGCGCCTTTCGCCAACGCCAGACTTTGCGCATCACCCGATAGAGCAGAATAGTGGTCAGCAACATCGTCGTCGAAACCGCTGTTCCGTAGGCGCCCGCGAGGCGGGCTGACGTACCGAAGGTAATAATCAACACCACGGTCAGAGCCATCATCACCCAATTCACGAACGGCACGTAGATCTGGCCGTATTCTTTCGGCGAGGTTTGTTTGACGGTCATGCCCGGAAGCCAGCCAAGCTGCATAGCTTGCCGGGTGAGCGAAAACGCGCCGGAAATGATCGCTTGGCTGGCAATGATGGTGGCCAATGTGGCCAGCGTTATCAGCGGATACAGGCTCCATCTTGGCGCAAGCTGATAAAACGGATTGTCGGTTGCGCCCTGCCCGTCGATCAGCAGCGCGGTCTGACCTGCGTAATTCAAAAGGAGCGCCGGCAATATCAGGCCGAACCAAGCAAGACGAATTGGCCGACGGCCGAATTGTCCCATATCCGCATAGAGCGCCTCGCCGCCGGTGATCGCAAGAAACACGCCGCCAAGCATCACGAAGCCGACAAAACCGCGGTGAAACAGGAAGGCTATCGCCACTCCAGGATTGACGGCGGCCAGGACACCCGGGTGCTGGGCGATGCCGATGATCCCAAGCGCGCCGATGACGATAAACCAGGCGCCCATGACCGGACCGAACGCTTTGCCGACACGCTCGGTGCCAAAGCGCTGAACGGCAAAGAGCGCAACGAGAAGAGCGACCGCGAGTGGCATCGCATGGCGCGCGAATGCTTTCGTCGCCACGTCGAGGCCCTCAAGCGCGCTCAGGACGGAAATTGCCGGCGTGATAATGCCGTCACCGTAGATCAATGCCGCACCGAAAAGGCCACACGCGATAAGCGGCCATTTGCGGCCCCGCCAATTCAGCCGCGTCATCGACATTAACGCGAGAATACCGCCTTCGCCGTGATTGTCGGCGCGCATGACGAATAGACAATACTTGACGGAAATGCTGACAATCAGCGCCCAGAAGACCAGCGAAAGGCCCCCTAACGCCGCTTCTGCGTCGAGCTTGCCGCCGGTCACCTGTGCGATCGCTCGAAAGGTATAAAGGGGGCTGGTGCCCAGATCGCCGAAAACGACGCCAAGGGTCGCAATGACGACCGAAGGCGTTGTTCGATGGAAATGCCGCGAGTGTTCTACCGCGTCGTCCGCTTCAACGTCTGCTTTCATCCGACGCTTCGACGCCGCTGAATAAATTATTAAGCCGATAGCCAAAAGAAACGCCGTCCGGCCACCTCAAAGCGCCGTAGACCCAAACGACCGGAATGCGGTTAGGCGCGGCGACTTAACAGAAAAACCGCCTGCTCGCCGAAAAGGTTCCAGAACCACCACGGCATTTTCAGCCGCATGCGCCGACCCCAGGCGTTGAGCGCCACCGCCTCTTCTATTCTGGCGCCGGCGACGTGACAGAGTTCACGGAAATCCTTGATGCTGCAAAAGTGGATGTTGGGCGTCTCGTACCAGGCGTAGGGCAAATTGTCGGTGTGTGGCATGTGGCCACCGAGCGCGATTTGCGTCCGGATGCGCCAGTGGCCGAAATTCGGGAAGGAGATGATTGCATGACGCCCGATGCGGAGCAGATGTTCGAGCACGACGCGCGGCTGGCGCGTCGCCTGCACAGTCTGCGACAGGATCACGAAATCGAAAGCGTCGTCGGGGTAGTCTTCCAGATCGGTATCGGCGTCGCCCTGCACCACCGCGAGTCCCTTGGCGACGCATTCGTTCACGCCCTCGCGCGACAACTCAATGCCGCGGCCGTCGACACCGCGTGTTTCCAAAAGGCGCAGCAATTCACCGTCGCCGCAGCCGACGTCGAGAACCCGCGCACCGGGCTCCACCATGTTGGCGACGACCAGCAAGTCGACGCGCGAGCCGCCCTGGCTGCGCGCGGCTTCCGCCATGGTGAGGTCGCGTTTGAGCCTCGTCAGCATCGTCACCTCCGCGGCGGCTTCAGGCCGCGCGCGCGTGCGGCGCCCTCAAGAAAGCCGCGCACGATCATAAACAATTCCGGCTCGTCGAGCAGGAAGGCGTCGTGGCCCTTGTCGGTGGTGATCTCGGCAAACGAGACGCGCGCACCCGCCGCGTTGAGCGCGTGCACGATGGCGCGGGAGTCCGACGTCGGGAACAGCCAATCGCTGGTGAATGAGATAACGCAAAACCGCGTCGTCACGTCGCGGAATGCGTTGGCGACGACGCCGTCGTAGTCGGCGGCGAGGTCGAAGTAGTCCATGGCGCGCGTGAGATATAGATAGGAATTGGCGTCGAAACGCTCGACGAAGCTGATGCCTTGGTGGCGCAGATACGACTCGACTTGAAAGTCGGCGTCGAATGAGAATGTGGGATTGTCGCGATCCTGAAAACGCCGGCCGAATTTGCGATGCAGTGCGGCGTCGGACAAATAGGTGATGTGCGCACCCATGCGCGCGACCGCGAGCCCGCGCCGCGGATTGGTGCCTTCGGCGAAATAGCGGCCGCCGCGCCAGTCGGGATCCGCCATCACCGCCTGGCGGCCGACCTCGTGGAAGGCGATGTTCTGCGCCGAATGCCGGGTCGCGGCGGCGATCGGCAGAGTCGCAAACACGCGCTCCGGAAAGCTTGCCGCCCATTGCAGCACCTGCATGCCGCCCAGCGAGCCGCCTGCCGCCGCGAACAGCGAGTCGATGCCGAGATGGTCGAGTAGCATCGCCTGTGCGCGCACCATGTCGCGCACGGTGATGACCGGGAAATCGAGACCCCATGGCGCGCCGGTCTGCGGATTGGTCGACGCCGGACCGGACGATCCCATGCAACCGCCGACGACGTTAGGGCAGATCACGAAATATCGCTCAGTGTCGATCGGCCGGCCGGGCCCGACCATGGTCTCCCACCAGCCCCCCTTTCCGGTCACCGGGTGGGTATTGACGACATGCTGATCGCCGGTGAGCGCATGGCAGACGAGAACGGCGTTGCTGCGCTCGGCATTGAGCGTGCCATAGGTCTGATAGGCGATTTGCAGCGGGCCGAAATCGATCCCGGCGTCGAGACGAAGCGGCTTGTTCGCCGGAAAGCGCACGACCAGCGAATGCGGATGGTCCGCTTCGCGCGTGCGGTCGGCGAGATCAAGCGTCGCGCTGACGTCTGCCATGGTATTTCCCAGCATGACATCCGCCTTGCGGCGGTCAAAACGGCGTAAATAGGCCCCTGCCCGTCGGAGTCAATGTTTTCTTTGCTTGCTGTTTGATTTTTCTTTGCTTTCAGGCTCAACGATACCTATCAATCCAGCCGATGACCGGGGCAAAGCATGGAACCGCCGCGCCAAAAAGAACCCTCGCTCTCCGATCTGCGCCGCGAGATTGATCGCATCGACGAAGGCATGCACGCGCTGCTCATCGAACGCGGCGCGATCATCGAGCGTTTGATCGCGGTGAAAAAGACGGAGGAATCCGGCTCCGCTTTCCGTCCTGCGCGCGAAGCGGACATGATGCGCCGCCTGGTCCAGCGTCATCACGGCACTTTACCACTCGAAACCGCCGAAAGCATCTGGCGCGTTATCATCTCGACTTTCACCTTCGTGCAGGCGCCGTTCTCCGTGCATGCCGATCTGTCGGCCGGCGACGCCGTGATGCGCGATTCCGCGCGATTTCATTTTGGCTTCACCGTGCCCTTCGTACCGCATATGGGCGCGGCCAGCGTCGTTCAGGCGGTTACCGCTTCGAAGGGCGATCTCGGGCTGGTGCCGGCTTTCGCCATCGCCGGCTCGGGCGGCGGTCCGTGGTGGACGGCGCTCGAATTCGACAGCGCGCCTAAGATCATTGCGCGACTGCCGTTCGTCGAACGGGCAGACCATCCGGCCGGTATGCCGGTGTTTGTAATCTCGCGCGTGGCTGCTGACGCTATGGTCACCGAAACCGAAGTCTGGAGCGTGCGTGTCGCCGGCTGGAACGCCGCCTTCGCCGACAATCTCGCCGGGCTCGCCGACGCCATTGCGGTTCCCGATCGCGCGTTTGACGGCGCGGCTCTGCTCATCTCGGTCGCGCGCGGCGGCATCGACGCTGTCGCCAAGGCGCTCATTGGCACCGGCGCCTCGATCCGATCGAAGGCCCTCGTCGGCAGTCACGCGACCCGCTATACGGTGGCGCCGAAAGGCTAATTTCGCCCGCCAAAGCGGGCGAAGAAAGAAGAATTGGCAGATGAACGCGTATCCGCAGCCGCGGCCGGGCGTGCTCGACATCAAGGCCTATGTGCCGGGAAAAAGCCGGGCGCCGGGCGTGGCCAAGGTGTTCAAGCTGTCGTCGAACGAGACGCCGCTCGGGCCGAGCCCGCGGGCAATCGCGGCCTATAAGGCCGTGGCCGCGCATCTCGAAGATTATCCCGATGGCTCCGCTTCCGAACTTCGCGAGGCTATCGGGCGGGCGTTCGGGCTTGATCCCGACCGTATCGTCTGCGGGGCGGGCTCCGATGACCTGCTGAATTTGCTGGCGCGTGCGTATCTCGCCGACGGCGACGAAGCGATCCACACCACACACGCTTTTTTAGTCTACCCCATCGCCACGCTGGGCACCGGCGCCAAGCCAGTCGTCGCAGCGGAGACGAACTACACAGCAAACGTCGATACGATCCTGGCGGCAGTAACGAAGAAAACGAAGATCGTTTTTCTCGCCAATCCGAACAACCCGACCGGGACCTATATTTCATTCGACGAGGTCAAAAGGCTGCATCGCGAACTGCCACCGCATGTGCTGCTCGTGCTGGACGCCGCTTACGCGGAGTATGTCCGGCGCAACGACTACGAGTTGGGCATCGAGTTGGTCGCAACCAGCGAAAATGTCGTTATGACCCGTACCTTTTCCAAGATTCACGGACTGGCGGCGGTGCGGCTCGGCTGGATGTTCGGCCCGGCCCACGTCATTGCAGCGATCAATCGCGTTCGCGGCCCGTTCAACGTCAGCGCGCCGGCGATCGCTGCCGGCATCGCCGCGATCGAAGATCATGGCCACCAGGAACGTTCACGCGAGCACAACGCGCATTGGCTGGCGTGGCTCACCCACGAGATCGAGATGCTCGGTCTGCAAGTCACGCCGAGCGTCGCCAATTTTTTGCTGATCCATTTCCCGCAGGCGAAGGGACGCACTGCCGAAGCGGCGAACGCCTTTCTCATGGCGCGCGGTCTCATTCTGCGCCAGGTCGGCGCTTACCACCTGCCGAACGCGCTGCGCATGAGCGTCGGGACCGAAGAGGCGAACCATTTAGTCGTCGCCGCACTCAAAGAATTTCTGGCGAAAGCAGCGTGACGCTGTGACCAAGTCCGCACCTTTGTTCAATCGTCTCGCCGTGCTCGGCACGGGCCTGATCGGCTCCTCGATCGCTCGCGCGGCGCGCGCGCAAGGCGCCGTGGGCGAGATCGCGGCGACGGCGCGCACCGCCGCGTCGCGGCAGCGCATCGCTGAACTCGGCTTGGCCGACCAGGTGCTTGAGAGCAACGCCGCGGCCGTCGCCGGCGCCGATCTCGTCATTGTCTGCGTTCCGGTCGGCATTTGCGGTGACGTCGCCGCCGAAATCGGGCCCCATCTCGCGCTGGGCGCGACCGTCTCCGATGTCGGCTCGGTCAAGGGCGCGGTGTTGCGCGACATGGCGCCGCATCTGCCCGCGGGCGTGCACTTCATCCCGGCGCATCCGGTCGCCGGCACCGAGTATTCGGGCCCCGACGCCGGCTTCGCCACGCTCTTCGCCGGCCGCTGGTGCATTCTCACGCCGCCGGGCGGTGCCGACCCGGCCGCGGTCGGGAAGCTCGCCGCGTTTTGGCGCGCTCTCGGCGCCAACGTCGAGGCCATGCCGGCGGCGCACCATGATCTCGTACTCGCCATCACCAGCCACCTGCCGCACCTGATCGCTTACACTATCGTCGGCACCGCTGACGAACTCGCCGAGGTGACGCGCTCCGAGGTGCTCAAGTTCTCCGCCGGGGGCTTTCGCGATTTCACCCGTATTGCCGCGTCCGATCCCACGATGTGGCGCGACGTATTTCTCGCCAACAAAGACGCCGTGCTGGAAATGCTCGGCACCTTCAATGAGGATCTGTCGCAGCTAACCCGCGCCATTCGCCGCGGCGACGGCGAGGCATTGTTCGAGCATTTCACCCGCACTCGCGCCATCCGCCGCGGCATCGTCCAGATCGGCCAGGATTCGCCGGCGCCGGATTTCGGCCGTTCACATCCGGACCTGCCGGCCGAACCGCTGCCGCGACCTTATGCGGTGTCCGAGGACGGCTGAGTAATCGGCCAAGCTCCCGCGTTTCTGTGCGAGCATGATCTTTTCGGAAAGCCGGCTGCCGCTTTTCCAGATCAGGCGTTAGCTGCGCGCTCTGACCGTCAGCGCCTCATTGACCGCGCCGCGCAACGCAGCAACCGAAAACGGCTTGGCGATCACGTCGTGAATAATGGCATCGAGGCCGTGGGCGCGCTCGCGCTGATCGGCGTAGCCAGTCATGAGCAGGATGGTCAGATCGGGATAATCGCGCACCGCGGCAAGCGCGAGCGCGATACCATCCATGATCGGCATGCGAATGTCGGTGAGCAACAGATCGAAGCGGCCCTTCTCGCGCGTCAGCCGGTCGAGCGCTTCACTGCCGTCGCAGGCAGCTTCCACCTCGTGCCCATCGACGACGAGCGCGCGGGCACAGAGCGCTCGCAATGCTTCTTCGTCCTCAGCGATGAGTATGCGGGCCATTGGCGATCACTCGGTTCCGGCGACGATATCGCGGCGATTGACGAAGCGCAGAATGAGATCGTGCGCATCCGGCGGCGGCGAGGCGAGGCGCGCGCGGAAGGTCGCCGCTTGGCCGGGCTGCAGCGCTGGACGCGATGGCAAGCCGGTCCAGGAGTAGATCTCCTGACGTGCGGCGTTGCGCACGACAAATTTGAGCCGCGGCACCTCCACAGCCTTGCGGCCGTTGTTGACGACATTGCCTTCGACCACAAGGATCGGCACGCCTTCGCGTTCCTCGGTACCGGTGACGACATCCGTCAACGTCAACCCGCGGAGATTTACCGGCAACCCGAGCAAGGCGTAGAATGAGGCGGTCTGCGGCAGCAGCCGCACCATGTCGCTGCGCCAGCCGATGACGATGACATTTGCGATCGCGAGCGCGAGAATACCGGCGTGCAGCGGTGACAACGGCCAACGTCGCATCCGGCGTTCGCTGCCGAGCCAGTGCCGCCGCGCCGCCACCGTCTCGACATCTTCGGCCGGCTCGTCAGCCTGCTCGAAGGAGTTCTCGGCAGCTACGTCGATCGGCGCCGCGCCGGCGTCGGCATCGGCCGGCACGATCGGAGGCGCTTCCGTCTCTGCGATCCGATCGCCCACGTCCGGCGAAGCTTCTGTCTCGTCGGCGAATGAGTCCTCTTGGTCTTCGTTCGCCTGAGGGTCGGCGGCGGGGGCGGCGGCGGGGGCGGCGGGCGGAGCCTGGGACATTTGGGCCTCGGCCGCCGGCTGCGACATGACACCTTCGTCCTGCCGTGAAACGGCCGACTGCGAGGCGATGTCGTGATCCGGAGCGATGGCCGCCGCGGCAGCTAATAGCCTTTCCGGCTGAGTCAGTTCGGCGTGCCATATCGTGCGGCACCGCGCGCAGCGAACCTGACGCCCGTTCGGCGACAGGCTTGCCAAGGCCACGTCGTAGGAGGTAGCGCAGGACGGACAGACGATCAGCATCGGCGAATCAAGGGGCACGTCACCTTTGGCGGCGACCCTAATTCCGATCCGTTAACGAATTGGAAACCATGGCGAACCGCCTACGGGGCAGCGGCATGGTAGGGTCCAGAACAGGCCGCGAATCAGCCGCGGCCACCCGCTATCGTCCGGAGGCTTGCGGAGGACGGGGTGATCCGGTTCGAAAATGTCGGCCTGCGCTATGGGCTTGGCCCCGAGGTGCTGCGCGACCTCAACTTCGCGATTAATGGAAATTCCTTCCAGTTTCTTACCGGCCCGTCCGGCGCCGGCAAGACCTCACTGTTGCGATTGATGTTGCTGTCGCTGCGACCAACGCGCGGCCTCATCAGCTTGTTCGACAACGACGCGGCAACTCTGAGCAAGAACGGCCGCGCCAATCTGCGGCGGCGGATCGGCATCGTCTTCCAGGATTTCCGGCTGCTCGACCACCTGACGACCTACGAGAACGTGGCGCTGCCGCTTCGCGTGCTCGGCAGGGAGGAGGCGGATTATCGCGCGGAGGTCGTCGAACTGCTGCAATGGGTCGGCCTCGGCGAGCGCCTCGGTGCCTTGCCGCCGGTTCTGTCCGGCGGCGAGAAGCAGCGCGCCGCCATCGCCCGCGCGGTGATCGCCCGCCCCCAGCTTCTTCTTGCCGATGAGCCGACCGGCAATGTCGATCCAAATCTTGGGCAGCGATTGTTGCGGCTGTTCGTTGAACTCAACAAAACCGGCACCGCCGTCATCATTGCCACTCACGACATCGCACTGATGGACGAATACGACGCGCGCCGATTGGTGCTGCATGAGGGACGCCTGCATGTCTATGATTGAACCGATCGCCACCCAGGCGGAACCGTGGGACGATGTTCCGGTCTCGCCAACGCTCCTGCGCAGCCTGCCGGCCGCGGCGCCAATCATCCCCAAATACTCGATTGCCGGACGTGCGCTCGCTGCTCTCGTCGCCATCATGACCTTTCTCGGTTCGCTCACCGTCGGCGTCGCGATGCTGGCGGTAAGCGCTGCCGGCGACTGGCAGGCGGAAGTCAGCCGTGAGGTCACCATCCAGGTGCGGCCCACACCGGGACGCAACATCGATGCCGATGTACACAGCGCGGTCGAGATCGCGCGCGCGGCCACCGGCATCGCGGAAGTGCGGCCGTATACGAAGGAAGAATCCGAGCGTCTCGTGGAGCCCTGGCTCGGCGCCGGACTTGCGCTTGATGACCTGCCCATCCCGCGCCTGATCGTTGTTAAGCTTGGCTCCGGAGCGCGGCCCGATTTCGCTTCGATACGCCAAGCGCTCGCGGCGCGTGTTCCGACGGCGAGTCTCGACGACCATCGCCGCTGGATCGAACGCATGCGAACCATGGCCGGAACGGCTGTCGTCGCCGGCGTTACGGTGCTGGCGCTGGTGCTGGTCGTGACGGTGCTCTCCGTCACTTTCGCGACCCGCGGCACAATGGCGACCAACCGGCCGATCGTCGAAGTGCTGCACTACGTGGGAGCAACCGATGGATTTATCGCCGGTCAGTTCCAGCGCCACTTCCTGCTGCTCGGCTTCAGGGGCGGCGCGATCGGCGGCGGCGCGGCGATTTTGCTGTTCGGATTCGCCGAAGCCGCAAACGCTTGGCTGGCGGGCACACCGGGGGGTGACGAGGTTGCGGGCCTGTTCGGCAATTTCTCCATCGGGGTTTCCGGCTATCTGGCGATCGTTCTGCAAATCCTGTTTATGGCGCTGGTGACGGCGTTTGCGTCCCGCCACATTGTCAACCGAACCCTTGAGGCCATCGACTAGAGGCCAAAACGCGATCAACTTACGGCCGGAATCGCGGCTATGATCGACATTCTTGCTATGTTGAGTTGGCGGTTGAAATGAATTTTGGCGCGGGAGACGCGCGCAACGATGCCCAGCCTTAAGACCGCCGTCCGCACGCGGCGGCTTCGCTCATTTGCCCTCAAGCTCGCCATCTTGGCGGCTGCCGCGTTGATGCTCGGCTTTTTGGTGTTCCTCTGGAAGCTGCCGAGCCGGCAGGTCGCGCTCGACCGCAATGCCGACGGCATCGTGGTGCTGACCGGCGGTGCCGCGCGGGTTTCAGATAGCCTCGAACTCCTCGCCGCCGGCCGCGGCAAGCGCCTGCTTATCACCGGGGTCAATCCCGGAACGACGACGGGCGACATCGCGCGTCAGTTCGCCGACTACCGCCGTATCCTGGCGTGCTGCGTCGACCTCGACTATTCGGCCATCAACACGTTGGGCAATGCGGTTGAAACGCGGCGCTGGGCGCTCGACCGCGGCTTTCACTCGTTGATCGTCGTCACATCGGCCTACCACATGCCGCGGGCACTCGCCGAAATCGCCCATCAACTCCCGGATGTCATCCTGGTTCCGTTCCCGGTCGTTTCCGATCGGCTACGCATCGAACCGTGGTGGACAAACGGCACAACCACGCGGCTGGTGCTGTCGGAATATTTCAAATATCTTTTCGCCCAAGTCCGCATGCGCTTTGACTCGGTGGCAGAGTTTGGGAGTGATCGCGTCTCCGATGCACGTGCCTCAGCGATTTAATTGAACCAGCCGAATTGAAGCAGACCTTGGACCGATCCCCCGCTCTGCTCGCTCGTTCGCTTCTCTTCAGCGCCGTGTTTTACATCAACATCACGGTTCTGATGATCGTGGCGCTGCCGACTATCGCGCTGCCTTATGCTTTTTTGCTTGGTATCTTGCGCGCCTATGCCCGCAGCAGCCTGTGGCTGTTGCAGGTGATCTGCGGCATCAGCGTCGAGTGGCGCGGCCGCGAAAAACTTCCTAGCGGCGCCTACATCGTTGCCTGCAAGCATCAATCTTCGTGGGAGACGTTCGCGTTGTTTGCGGTGCTGCCCGATCCGACTTACGTCCTCAAGCGCGAGCTGATGTGGATTCCATTGTTTGGCTGGCTGGCTAGCAAGGCACGGATGATCCCGATCGACCGCGGCTCCGGCGCCAAGGCGCTGGCGCGCATGGTCAAGGCGGCCCGCGCCGAGATCGCGCGCTCGCGGCAGATCGTGATTTTTCCCGAAGGCACGCGCCGCCCGCCAGGCGCCGAACCCCACTATCTGCCCGGTGTCGCTTACCTTTACACCGAGACCGGACTGCCTTGCGTGCCGGTCGCGCTCAATTCCGGATTGTTCTGGCCGCGGCGGTCGCTCCGCCGCTATCCCGGCGCCGTACTCGTCGAAGTCCTCGATCCAATTCCGCCCGGTCTCGATCGGCGAGCGTTCCTGGCGCGGCTGGAAAACTCACTGGAGGCGACCGCGCGCCTGGTTCAGGAATCCGTAAGCAAGGGGCAGGGATCAAGATCGTGATTTTTTCCTGTCGCCCGATTCCTGATGCCTTGTTCCGGTCGCCCCGCTCTGGAGCGCCTGCGCGATCAGGTGCAGATCGGTCTCGCGATAACCCAGTGCTTCCAGAGCTTGGACGGTTTCCAGCACATAATCGCGGTTCGCTCCGGAGCTGCCGTGACCCTGGCGCACGTGATGGACACACTCGCTCAACGTCAGCCGGCCGGCATATTGCACGTGGCTGCGATCGACGATGAAGCAAAGCGCCCTCACCTGCCGGCGCGCCTCGTCCTCGAGCTCGATGCGCCGTATTGCCTCCAGATAAACGGTCGTGACCTGCTCGCGCGCACGTAAATATTCGACGGTTTGTTGCCGCGCGCTCCCCGCGACGCGAAACGCAATGCCGCGGCACATGCCGCCGCGATCGAGCCCAAGCACCAGGCCGGGCCGTTCCGGCGTGCCCCGGTGTACGAATGAATAGACGCAGAGCGCCCGCCGCAGGCCGATCAAACGCGCCGGCACCCGCTCGAGAAAGTCGAAGCCGGGACGCCACATCAGCGAGCCGTAACCGAACACCCAAAGATCTTCGCGATTGTGCGGGTCGACGGCGTTGTTCAATTGCTTTGACTTTAAAATCTAACCTGCCTCGGCGTAACAGGCCCATTGCGGCGGTGCAATGGCGGCGGTCATTGACATATCTTCCGGCCGGGTCTTTGAAACGCCGCACTCCGCAGGCGAGAAACTTGGACAATGTCAGGCGAATCCCCTCTCAATATGATGCGGCCGCCCGCGCAACGGCTGCGAAGCCCTGCGGCCCGCGACGGCCGCCGCCGCTGGCCGATACTGGTGCCGATAGCAATTATTCTGCTGGCGATCGCCTGGAGCGTGCTTTGGTACTATGGCGCAGCCGTCGCCGATCGTACGCTCGCCGGATGGGTGGAGCGCGAGGCCGCCGCCGGCCGGGTGTATTCCTGCGGCGCGCAATCCGTCGGCGGATTCCCGTTCGGGATCGCCGCGCGTTGCACCGATGCCGGAGCCGAGATCAAGAACACCAACCCGCCCTACGCAATAAAGGCCAAGTCGGTCGTCTTTGACGCCGAGGTTTATCGTCCCACCAAGTTGACTGGTGATATTGCCGGCCCGCTCACCGTCGCAGAACTCGGCCGGTCGCCGGCCTTCGTCGCCGACTGGAGCCGCGCCCGCCTGAGTGTCCGCGGCGTTCCGCCCGATCCGGAAGGCGTTTCCATCGAGCTCGACGGACCGCATGTCGATGCCGTCGGCGGCGGCGACGGTCGAAGCGCGGTACCGTTTTTTGCGGCCAGGCGCGCGGAGCTCTATGGCCGCATCATAGCCGGCTCGCCGCGCGACCATCCAGTGATCGAGGCGACGTTGCATCTGGCCGCGGCGACGGCGCCAACACTGCATCCCCTACTCACCGACCCAATCGACCTTGAGGTTGATGCTGTTTTGCGCGGCTTCAAGGACCTCGCGCCCAAGCCGTGGGCCGCTCGCTTCCGGGAGATGCAGGCCGCGAATGGCGGCGTCGAAATCAAATCGGTGCGGTTTGCGCAAGGCGGCACCATTGTCGCTGGCCGGGGCACCCTCAACGTCAACGACCATGGCAAACTTGACGGTCTCGTCCGCGTCGCCGTAGTCGGCCTCGAGCGGATCGTTCCGCTACTCGGCGTCGACCGTCTCATCGCACAAGGCATCGATCGCCTCTCCGGCGCGGAAGGCTCCGGCGCGCAAGGCATGAGCGCGCTCGACCGGCTCATACCCGGGTTGGGTGGCGCGATCCGCGAAAGCGCCAACGCGAGCCTGGTCGACACTATCAAAAAGATGGGCGAGCCCACGGTGATCGACAAACAGCCGGCGACCGTGCTGCCGCTGCGCTTCGTCGATGGCTCGATCTATCTCGGTATGCTCCGTGTCGGCGAAGTACCGCCGCTCTTTTGACGCCTAGCCGCCTTTGCGCGCGGCATGCCAGCCGACCTGTGCCTCGGGCACCGCATCGGTCAAGGCAAAGTAAGGCTTGAGATCGAGTAACGGCGTGCCGTCGAGGCAATCCAGACCGACCACGTGGAGCGCGTTGCCTTCGATACGGACCAGCCGAGCAACGGACACCGCGATCGGATTGGGCCGCACTGGCGAGCGTAACGCGAAGGTACCGCGACGCTCGGCGTAATGGCGGGGCGACTGCACAACCAAGTCGCGGCGAGCGCGATCCATCCAATACAGCACCACGACGTGGGTCACGCTCTCCAGCCCCTGGAGGCCTCCGGCCCAGCGAGGATCAAGGATAATCGTGCAGGCGGCGTCGGTCTCGCGCGGGTTCTTCGGGCAATCCTCTCGCCGCTTCCATGGTGTATGGATGCGCCCGATGAAGTAGAGCGAGGCATCAAACTGGGCCGGCAATCGCACGGCCAGTTCGCCTTCGCGCAAATCGCCTCGCTCGGCGTTGGGTTCTGGTTCGATCATGACGTGCTTCTGGCACGCGACGAGGGATCGGCCAAGGCTTTCACTGAAAATGCTACGAAATTCGCTCTATCGTGGGATTCTTCCCAAAGCCCCTTGCGTGTTTAGGCGCATAAAGATATCTTTATATGCGAATGAAAGCTCTCCAGGCTTGAACAGATGGATACTGCCCAACTCCCCTTTCCTGCTTTGACCACCATCCTCAAAGCGGCTGCCGAGGCAACGCGGCTGCGGCTCTTGATGCTGATCTCGGAGGCTGAACTGACGGTGTCAGACCTCATGGCGATATTACGCCAGTCGCAGCCGCGGCTGTCACGCCACTTGCGCCTCTTGGTCGAGGCCGGCCTGGTGGAACGCCATCGCGAGGGATCCTGGGCATTCTTCCGCCTCGGCGAGCGCGGCAGCGCCGCCGATATCGCCCGCGTGCTGATTTCCCGGCTCGACCCGGCCGATCCGGTTATCGGCCGCGATCGCGATCGCCTTGCCGCAGTGCGGGCCGCGCGAGCCGCCGCCGCGCAAAGCTATTTCCGCCGCCACGCCGCCGAATGGGACCGCATCCGCAAGCTCCATGCCGCCGATGCCGCGGTCGAGGAAGCAATCCAGGCCGTGCTGGGCGCTCAACCGATCCGTTCGTTGCTCGATCTCGGCACCGGTACCGGAAGCATGCTTGAATTGTTTGGTCATGACATCGAGCGCGGGCTCGGCGTCGATCTGTCGCTCGACATGCTGGCGCTGGCGCGTACGCGCCTGGACCGCGCCGGGCTTAAGAACTGCAGCGTTCGCCACGGCGATATCTACGACTTGGCGTTGCCGCCCGAGTCATTCGATGTCGTCATTGTCCACCAGGTCCTGCACTTCCTCGACGATAGCGCGCGTGCCATCCGCGAGGCTGCGCGCGTGCTGCGGCCGGGCGGACGGCTGCTGATCGTTGATTTCGCCCCGCATGATCTCGAATTCCTGCGCGACGAACACGCCCACCGCCGGCTTGGCTTTGCTGCCGAGACGGTGCGGCAGTGGCTTGAGGCCGCCGGTCTCGATCCGGTTCGCCAAGAGACCTTGGCGCCGGGCCCGGAGGCCCGGATCGCTGTCACGCTCTGGCTTGGCCGCGATCCGCGCATCGTGGTGGCTGCTCCGGCGACACGCGAGGTGGCATGATGGACAGCGTCGGCGCCGAGCGCGGCATCCGCGTTTCGTTCGAGTTCTTCCCGCCGCGAACCGCCGAAATGGATCAGGCGCTGTGGCAGGCAATTGCCCGGCTCGCGCCATTGCAGCCGCATTTCGTTTCCGTCACCTACGGCGCAGGCGGCTCGACCCGCGAGCGCACGCACGCCACCGTCAAACGTATCCTCACCGAAACCATGCTGACGCCGGCGGCCCATCTGACCTGCGTCGCCGCCAGCCGCGGGGAGGTGGACGCCGTGATCGAGGCCTATGCTCAGGCCGGCGTGCGCCACATCGTGGCGCTGCGCGGCGATCCGACCGGCGGCATCGGCGAACTCTACGCGCCGCATCCCGGGGGCTACCGCAACGCCGCCGATTTGGTCGCCGGCATCAAGCGCAGGGCCGATATCGAAGTGACGGTTTCGGCTTATCCCGAGAAGCATCCGGACAGCGCCGATGTCGCCGCCGATCTAGATATGCTCAAAGCCAAAGTGGATGCCGGCGCCAGCCGCGCGATCACCCAGTTTTTCTTCGAGAATGAGCTTTATTTCCGCTACCTCGACCGGGTGCGCGCGGCCGGCATTACCATCCCGATCGTGCCCGGTCTGCTGCCGGTGCAGAATTTCAAGCAGACCACCAACTTCGCGGCGCGGACAGGCGCCTCGGTTCCCGGTTGGCTTGCGGAGCGCTTCGACGGCCTCGATGATGACCCGGCGACGCGCAAGCTCATCGCCGCCGCGGTGGCCGCCGAGCAGACGCTCGATCTCGTCGACCATGGCATCGACGAATTCCACTTCTATACGATGAACCGCGCCGATCTCGCTTACGCAATCTGCCATTTGCTGGGCCTGCGGCCCGACACCGGGCAAGCCCAACGCCTGCAATCTACCGTGGTGACGGAGCGCGCGTAATTCGATGGCGACGTCGGTGGCCCAATCCAGCAAACAAGCCGTCCTGCGCGACCTCGCCGCCGAGCGCATCCTCGTCCTCGATGGCGCCATGGGCACGATGATCCAGGCGCTCGGCCTCGACGAAAGAGGCTATCGCGGCGCCCGGTTCGACGCCTGGAACCGCGAAGTCCGTGGCAACAACGATCTGCTCAATCTCAGCCGCCCGGAAGCGGTCCGCGCCATTCATCGCGCTTATTTCCGTGCCGGTGCCGATATCGTTTCCACCAATACATTCTCCTCAACCCGCATCGCACAAGCCGATTATGGCATGGCCGCAATGGCCTATGAGCTCAATCTGGACGGCGCCCGGCTCGCGCGCGAAGCGGCGCAAATCGCGCAGGACGAGGACGGCCGTCCCCGTTTCGTCGCCGGCGCCATCGGCCCGACCAACCGCACCGCATCGATCTCACCCGACGTGCTTAATCCCAGCTTTCGCTCCGTCAGCTTCGACGAATTACGCGAAGCCTACGCGGAGCAAGCACGCGGACTGATCGACGGTGGCGCCGATGCGTTGCTGATCGAGACGGTCTTTGACACGCTCAACGCCAAGGCGGCGATCTTCGCCTGCACCGAAACAATGCAAGCGCGCGGCTTGAGCCTGCCGGTGATGATCTCCGGCACCATCACCGACCGCTCGGGGCGGCTTCTGTCCGGACAGACGCCAGAGGCATTCTGGAACTCGGTGGCGCACGCGGCCCCGCTGTCGATCGGATTGAATTGCGCATTCGGCGCGCGGCAGATGCGCCCGCACATCGCGGAGTTGGCGCGCGTGGCCAACACCCTGATTTGCGCTTATCCGAACGCGGGGTTGCCTAACGAATTCGGCCGTTACGACGAAGGACCCGAGACTATGGCCACGCTGATTGGCGAACTCGCCGCGTCCGGTCTGGTCAATATCGTCGGCGGCTGCTGTGGCACCACGCCTGATCACATCCGCGCCATCGCCGCCGCCGTCGCCGGCAAGAAGCCGCGCCAAATTCCACGTGTCGCGCCGCTGCTGCGGCTTTCCGGGCTCGAGGCCTTCGCGCTGACACCGGCCATTCCGTTCGTCAATGTCGGTGAGCGCACCAACGTCACCGGCTCGGCGCGCTTTCGCAAGCTTATCACCTCCGGCGATTATGCCGCTGCCCTCGCCGTCGCGCGTGAGCAAGTGGAGAACGGCGCGCAAATTCTCGACGTCAACATGGACGAAGGCCTGCTCGATTCCGAAATGGCGATGACGACGTTCCTCAACCTGGTCGCCGCCGAGCCCGACATCGCCCGCGTACCGTTGATGATCGATTCCTCGAAATTCTCGGTGATCGAAGCCGGGCTGAAATGCGTGCAAGGCAAAGCGGTAGTGAACTCGATCTCGCTTAAGGAGGGCGAGGACGCCTTTATCCGGCAGGCGCGGCTGGTGCGCAGCTATGGCGCCGCCGTCGTGGTCATGGCGTTCGACGAAAAAGGCCAAGCCGATACCTTCGCGCGCAAGACGTCGGTCGCGGCGCGAGCCTATGACATTCTGGTCAATCGCGTCGGTTTTCCGCCGCAGGACATCATCTTCGATCCAAACATCTTCGCCGTGGCGACCGGCATGGAGGAGCACAACGGCTACGGCGTAGCCTTCATTGAGGCGGCGCGCTGGATCAGACAAAACCTGCCGCACGCCCATGTCTCCGGCGGGGTGTCGAACCTGTCGTTCTCGTTCCGCGGCAACGAGGCCGTGCGCGAGGCGATGCACTCGGTTTTTCTCTATCACGCCATCGCCGCCGGCATGGATATGGGCATCGTCAATGCCGGTCAGATCGCGGTTTATGACGATCTCGATACGGAGTTGCGCGAGGCTTGCGAGGACGTCGTGCTCAACCGCCGCGCCGACGCCGCCGAGCGGCTGCTTGCGCTCGCCGAGAGCCACCGCGGCCATGGCAAGGAAAAGAAGGAAGCCGATCTGTCCTGGCGGCAATGGCCGGTGGGGAAAAGGCTATCGCACGCGCTCGTCCACGGCATCACCGATTTCCTCGCCGAGGACGTGGAGGAAGCGCGACGCGGCGCGGCGCGCCCGCTCGCCGTGATCGAGGGGCCGCTGATGGATGGCATGAATTTGGTCGGCGACCTGTTCGGCTCCGGCCGTATGTTCCTGCCGCAGGTGGTCAAATCCGCGCGGGTCATGAAGCAAGCCGTCGCGCAACTCCTGCCCTATATGGAGCAGCAACGCGATGGACGGCAGCACGCATCGTCGAACGGCAAGATCGTGCTCGCGACCGTCAAGGGCGACGTCCACGATATCGGCAAGAACATCGTCGGCGTCGTCCTCGGCTGCAACAACTACGACGTCGTCGACCTCGGCGTGATGGTGCCGGCCGACAAAATTCTGCGGGCCGCAGTCGACGAACAAGCCGATATCATCGGTCTCTCCGGATTGATCACACCCTCGCTGGATGAAATGTGTCATGTGGCCGCTGAGATGGAGCGGCAGGGATTTGAGACGCCGCTACTGATCGGCGGAGCGACGACAAGTCGCGTGCATACTGCGGTGAAGATCCATCCGAATTATCGCCGCGGCCAGACGATCTACGTCACCGATGCAAGCCGCGCCGTCGGCGTGGTAGCCTCACTGCTCTCGCCCGAGACGCGGTCACGCGCCGTTGACGAGGTACGCACCGAGTATGCCCGTATTGCCGCAGCGCATGCGCGGGGCGGCGCAACCAAGCGCCGGCTGTCGCTGGCCGATGCGCGTGCCAACGCGCTCACGCTCGATTGGTCGGGAAATTATCCGCCGCCAGCGCCGCGTTTTGTCGGCACGCGGCAGCTTGCGGACATTTCGATCGCCGAACTGATTGATTTCATCGATTGGACGCCTTTCTTCGCCACCTGGGAATTGAACGGCAAATTCCCGGCGATCCTCGACGACCCGAAACTAGGTCAGGCCGCGCGCAGCCTGTTTGCCGATGCGCAAGAGATGCTGGCGCGGATCGCCGCCGAGCGTTGGTTTGGGGCGCGTGCCGTCTTCGGATTGTGGCCGGCAAACGCCGACGGCGACGATATTGTCGTCTTCGCCGACGAAGCGCGCCGAGCACCGAGTGCCGTGCTGCATACGCTGCGCCAGCAATTGCCGCGCCGGGAGGGCCGCGCCAACGTTGCGCTGGCCGATTTCGTCGCGCCGCGCGCGAGCGGGCTTGCCGACTATATCGGCGCGTTCGCGGTGACCGCGGGTATCGGCGAGGAGGCCGCCGCCGAGGAGTTCAAGCGCGCCAACGACGATTATTCCGCGATCCTAGTCAAGGCGCTCGCCGATCGTCTCGCCGAGGCGCTTGCCGAATACCTGCACCAACGCGTGCGCAAGGAATTCTGGGCTTATGCGCCCGACGAGGCGCTCGATCGGCGCGATCTGCTCGCCGAAAAATATCGCGGCATTCGCCCGGCGCCGGGCTATCCGGCTCAGCCCGATCACAGCGAGAAAGAGGCTCTCTTTCACCTCCTCGACTGCGAGCGGCAAATCGGCGTGCGGCTGACGGAAAGCTTTGCAATTTGGCCCGCGTCCTCGGTGTGCGGGCTTTATTTCAGTCATCCCGAAAGTTTCTATTTCGGTGTCGGCAAGATCGAGCGCGATCAGGTCGAGGATTATGCCAAGCGCAAGAACTGGACGCCGGCGCGCGCCGAGAAATGGCTGGCGCCGATTCTCAATTACGATCCGCTGGCGGCGATACGCAGCGCCGCGGAATGACCTTCGTCCGCGCCAAGCCGCAACCTGATCGAGATTGGGTACGGCGGCGGGAGCGTCATGGTTAACAAGCGCCTTCATCGACTCATGCGACATAATTGAGCAGTCCTTAACGGAAATCCTCGCATTCTCCGCGCATGTCGCGTGGCGTTTCCTGGTCGCTCTTCGGCTGTGTCGTCGTTGCCGCGTTGGTCGCGCTCGCCGGCTGCAGCCATTATTTTAACTTCGGCGAGCGCGAAGCTTGGCGGCACGACGCGGAAGTCGCCTGTCTTAATTCCGGCGCGGTGAAAGAGGGCCCGGAACGCGTGCGCATCTCCGCGATCACCGGCCCGGGTATTTGCGGCGCCGATTTTCCAATCCGGGTATCGGCGTTGGGTGAGAGCGGGCCGCTCGGATACGACGACGAGCCATTGCGGCCACCGGGCGCCATCCCCGACAGCGCGCTGCCCCGGCATTGGCCGGTCACCCAACCAAACGCGTTGCCGACGGCTCCCCCACCGCGATACGGCGCTTCACAATACGGTCCGCAAACCTTCGGCCAGCCCGCCGCCGGTGCCCCGATGTCGCTCTATGCCCCGGGCGTTTCGGAACCTCAGGAGGACGACGCTGCGTTCCAGCCCGAACCGCCGCGGCCTTACGGCGGCGCACCGGGGTCGCGCTCGAGGACGCCGCCGGCGGCGTATCGACCGGACTATCCGCCGTCGCATTATCGGCAGACTTACACCCCGCCCGCGCAATCGGCTCTGCCCGGCGGCGAAGAACACGTGCCGCTCGGCTGGCCGCACACACCGGTGACCTCGGCCGGCCCGGTCGAGGTCAAACCGGCCGCGACGCTCGCCTGCCCGATCATCTCGGCCCTCGATCAATGGATCACCGCGTCCGTGCAGCCGGCAGCCCTGCGCTGGTTCCACCAGCCGGTGGTCGAGATCAAACAGATTTCGGCCTATTCCTGCCGTGGCATGAATGGCAATCCGACCGCGCATATCTCCGAGCACGCGTTCGGCAATGCGCTCGACATCGCCGAGTTCACGCTCGCCGACGGCCACCGGATCAGCGTGCAATACGGTTGGCGCGGTGCGCCGGAGGAGCAGGGCTTCCTCCACGACGTGCAGTTGGCCGCGTGCAATCAGTTCACCACGGTGCTCGCGCCCGGCGCCAACATCTATCACTACAATCACATTCACGTCGATCTGATGCGGCGAGCAAGCGGTCGCCACATTTGCGAGCCGGCTGCGATTCCCGGCGAAGTCGTCGCCGAACGCGCGCGCGCACGTTACGCCGCGCAACATTACGGCGATCCCGGCACCACCGGTTCGATCAAAAAAACGATCAAGCGCGCCCTGGGCTATTCCGGCGAAGACGACGACAGCTTACCGCTGGCGGTGCCGGGCCAGGACTAACGCTGCCTTGCGCGGCCGACGAGCTACTTGCGCGGCCAGACGCCCAGGTCTTCGAGCTCTTTCATCGACTTGTCGGTGAATTCGGCCTTCGGGCCGTCGCCGCCGATGACGAACATCAAAATCCCGTCCTCGCCGTTTTCCGCCGGCTTGACGTTTTCGAAGCGCCGGATGGCGCCTGGCGGAAAGGAGACGACATCGAGCGGATTAAGATCGACCGATTCGACTTCGCCCTTCTCGTTCTCCCACGATGCGCGCCAGACCCCGGTCATTGAGATAAAGGTCTCGTTGGTATCGTGGTTGTGCATCATCGGGCCCTTGCCGGGCTTGGCGCGACAGTAACCGAGATTAAAGCCCTCGCTGATCGGAATGGCGGCGAGCCGCGACGCGTCGTCGCCGACTGGCGACGTAACCGCACCGCCTTCGTCATCCGGCGGCTGAAAGCCGATCACATTGTAGAGCGTGCGCTCGCACTGCGGCGACTTGCTGTCGGGAAGCCCCCCGTCGGAGCCTTTAAGGTCCCTGAAGCGCGCCACACGTTTCATCATGTTGGCGCGCGAAAGGCCGAATTTCGGCAGCATCTCCATAGCGTCTCTCCTTTTCGTTTCCCTGATTTTACTTTTCGTTTCCCCGATTTTGGTTTGGCCGCCCGAGACTGTCAATGCGCGGCGTTTAATTCCGCCGCGCCTCCATATTCGCGAGCAGCGCCGCCGTCGGCCAGCAATCGAGCTTAAGTCCGTTGCTCTTTTGGTAGTCGCCGAGCGCGGCGCGCGTCTTCATTCCCGCCTTGCCGTCGATCTTGTCGTGGTAATAGCCGCGCGCGGTGAGAATTTCTTGCATGCGATCAAGATCGCGGGTTGGAAGCTGCGCCACTTTGCCCCACGGCGTCTCGAACGGCCGCGGATCGACCATAAAATCGCTGAGGTGACCGACGAAGAGAACGTAGAGGTCGGAGAAATTGTATTCCTTGATGGCAAAATAGTTTTGGGTGGCGAGGAAGGCGGGGCCGTAAAGGCCGGCCGGCTGCAGCAGCGATGCAGACTGAACGCGCTCTGCGGCGGACACTTCGCGGCCGTAAGCCGGTACAAAGCCCGCCTTGAGCCATTCGCCGATCGGACGGGTGTTTTCCGGTACGCCGATCGTGCAATCGACATTGTGCGGAGCGCGCACCTCATAGGCCCAGCGCAGGTCGCGCTGCCAACCTTTGTCCACGAGCTGCTTGGCCGTTGACGCGAGCGCGTCTGGCACCGAATTCCAGATGTCGCGGCGGCCGTCGCCGTCAAAATCGACTGCATATTTGTAGAAGTCCGACGGCAGGAACTGGGTCAGACCCATGGCGCCCGCCCAGGAGCTCTTCATGTCGCCGAGCTTGACTGATCCGTCTTGCAGCATCTTGAGCGCGAGCAGAAATTCGCCGAGGAATTTTTCCTTGCGCTTGCCGAAATAGGCTTGCGTCGCCAAGACCCGGATGGCGCTATGCGTGTCATGGGAGCGGCCGTAATCCGTTTCGCGCCCGAAAATCGCCAGCAGCACCGTCGGCGCGACTCCGAACCGGTGATCGATCGCAGTCAAGGGCGCGCGGTATTGTGCGAGCAGTTTGCGGCCCTGCCCGGCCAAGCGCTCGAACGTCGTCCCCTTGAGATAATCCGCCGGCGTCTGGACAAATTCGGGCTGACCGGGCGCCGCTCGCTGGGGCCGTCCTGGGATAACAAGTTCAGGCAGCGACAAATCGGGCTCTAGGCCGTTCGTCGCCTGCTCGAACGTGGCGCGCGACACCCCGAGCGCTTGTGCTTGCGGCCAGAGGGATTGCAACCAAGCACCAAACGCCGCGTCAGCTGCGAAGGCGCCATGAATACACAGTGCACCGCTCAACACAGCGGCGGCGAGAGCGGAGCAAGCAATCCTCATCGCATCGCCACGATGAACAGGCGCGGGAACTTGAGCAGCACGTTGCCGTCAACGCGCGGCCGATAGGCCGCGGCGACTTTTTCCGTATAAGCCGCGAGAAATTTCTCGCGGGCGGCGGCATCGAGCGGCGACAGATAAGGCTGCAGCGAAGAACCTTTGAACCATTCGACGATAGCTTGCGGAGACGCCATGACGTGGTTGTAGACGCTGTGCCAAATATCGATCCGGGCGCAGGCGGGCTTGAGCAGATCGTAATAAGCCTCCGGCGTGAGCAAATCGGCACGCGGCACGACGTTGGTCAGATCCTTGGCCCAAGGTCCGTTCTTTGCCACCTCGCTTTGCAGCGCATTCGCCGGCTCGCGGGTGTTGTCCGGCATTTGCACCGCCAGCACTCCGCCCAACGGCAGGGTCTCGAGCTGCCTGCGCAATTGCTGGGGATGATCAGACAGCCACTGAAACGTGGCATTGGAGAACAACAGATCGGTGTCCGGCGGCGGCGACCAGGTTGCGATGTCGGCCTCGAGAAATCGGCACTTGGGCAGCCGTTCGCGTGCCTTGCGCAGCATGTCGCACGAAGAGTCGAGCCCTATTACCTCGGACTGCGGAAACCGCTCGACCAAAAGTTCGGTCGAGTTACCCGGCCCGCAACCCAGATCGATGACGAGCCGCGGATGCTGCAACGGCACCTGCGCCAACAAATCGCGCGGCGGCCGCGTGCGCTCATCTTCAAACTTGAGATACTGCGCTGCGCTCCAGTCGGCCATTCGCGCGTGCTTCTACTCCGCGGGCGCCGGGTGCGGAGGCGAAGCCTGCGCCGCGGCGGCGGCCATCTTTGAACGATCCGCTCCTAGCAGCATATACGCTGCCGGCACGACGAATAGCGTGAACAGCGTGCCGATGGAAAGGCCTGCCGCAATCACGACGCCCATTTGAAAACGGGACACCGCGCCGGCGCCCGCCGCTGTGATCAGCGGCGCGACGCCCAGCACCATGGCGGCAGTCGTCATCAGGATCGGCCGCAGCCTGATCGCGGCGGCAAGTTCAATCGCCTCGCGCTTGCCTTTGCCTTCGGTTTGCAGGTCGTTGGCGAATTGCACGATCAGGATGCCGTGCTTGCTGATCAACCCCATCAGCGTCACCAGGCCCACTTCGGTATAGATGTTCAAAGAAGCGCCGCCGAAACCGAGGCTGACGAAAATAAGCGCGCCGGCAACCGACATCGGCACCGACACCAGGATGATGACCGGATCGCGGAAGCTTTCGAACAAGGCCGCCAAGGCCAGAAAAATGATGATCAGGGCGAAGCCGAACGTGCCGACGAAACCGCTGGTCTCCTGCACGTATTGCCGGCTCAAGCCGCCATAATCGACCGAATAATCGCGCGGCAGCGAGCGCTGTGCCAGTTTCTGCAGGTACTCCAGCGCGTCGCCCTGCGACACGCCGGGCATGGCGACGCCCTGGATGGTCGCGCTGTTAAGCTGCTGGAAGTGGTTGAGTGACTCCGGCACCGTCTTGGTCTCGACCTTGGCAACCGTCGAAAGCGGCACCAGCGAGCCGTCCGCCGCTCGGATGTGATAGTCCAGCAATTGCCGCGCGTTGAGCCGGAACCGCTGCTGCACCTGCGGGATGACCTTGTAGGAACGGCCGCTCATACTGAAATAATTGACGTAGCCGCCGCCGAGCATCGAGGCGAGCGCGCCGCCGACATCGCTCATCTTCAGGCCAAGCTGCGCGGTCTTGTCGCGATCGATGATCACGTTGGATTGCGGATTATCGATCTTGAGGTCGCAGTCGAGAAAGATGAAATTGCCGCTTTGCTGCGCCTCGCGCAAAAATTTCTGCGCAATGTCAAACAACTGCTCGAACGATTCGGTGGTGCCGATCACGAACTGTACGGGCAAGCCGATGCTGCCCGGCAACGGCGGCGGCTGAAAGGCGACGACGCGCACCCCCGCTATCTTGCTCAGCTCCTGCTGCACGACGGGCTGAAGGGCGTTGGTGGTTTTCGAACGAACGTCCCAAGGCTTCAACGCCATGCCGGCGATGGACTGGCCCGGCATGTCGATCTGAAAGACATGCTCGGTTTCGGGATGGTGAAAGAAGATCTCGTAGACTTCGTGGGCGTAAAGCTGGCGCTGCTTAAGCGTCGCATCCGGAGCGGCGATCGACTGCGAAAGGATGACGCCTTGATCCTCCTGCGGGGCAAGCTCGGTGTGGGCGGTAATGAATAGAAAATAAATGCTGCCCAGGACGAGGAATGCAAAGACCACCGTGACCGGCAAGTAGTTCAAGCTGTTATGCAGGCGCCGCTCGTAGGCGCCGCGCAGCCAGGTAAAGCAGAGGTCTATGTAATAAGTGAACTTCTCCTCCCAGCCGCGATGCTGCGGGTCGGGCGCTTTTAAAAGCCGCGAGCACAACATCGGCGACAACGTCAACGCGACGATGCCCGAGACCGTAACGGCGCCGACCAACCCGAAGGCGAACTCCGCAAATAGCGCGCCGGTGAGACCGCCTTGGAAGCCGATCGGCACATAAACCGCGGCAAGAACGACGGTCATGGCGATAATCGGCCAACCAAGCTCGCGCGCCGCCGCGACCGCGGCCGCCACCGGTGCTACACCCTCTTCCAGATGGCGGCTGACGTTCTCGACGACGATGATGGCGTCGTCGACCACCAGACCAATGGCCAACACCAACGCCAGCAAGGTGAGCAGGTTGATCGAATAGCCGAGCGCCAGAAGGATAATAAGCGTGCCGACCAACGACAGCGGTATGGCAACGGTCGGAATAAGCGCGGAGCGCACCGATCCCAAGAACAGGAACACGACGAGCGTGACGATGACCAACGCCTCGATAAGGCTCAGCACCACCTCATAAATCGCCGCATTCACGAATTCGGTTGAATCGTAGACAATCGCGCCGTCGAGTCCGCGCGGCAACTGGGCGCGAATGTCGGGCCAGATGCGGCGCACGCCGCGCACAACCTCCAACAAGTTGGCCGCGGGGGCGACCTGGATGCCGATATAGACCGCCTGTTTGCCGTCGAAGCCGACTTCGGACTCGTAATCCTCGGCGCCCAGCGTGACGTTCGCCACATCCTTGAGGCGCACCACCGCGCCGTTCGACTGCTTGATGACCAGATTACGAAACTCGTCAGCCGAATGCAGACCGGTCGATGCGGTCAGATTGACCTGCACCATCTGTCCCTTGGTGGTGCCGATACCGGAAATGTAATCGTTGGCGGTGAGCGCGGCGCTGACGTCGGTCGCGGTAAGGCCGTACGCCGCGAGCTTCTGCGGGTCGAGCCAAGCGCGTAGCGCAAAGACTTTCTGGCCAAGCAACTCGGCGGTCTGCACGCCCGGCACCGTCTGCAGCTTTGGCTGCACGACCCGCGTCAGGTAGTCCGTGATCTGGTTGGGCGCGAGCGTGTCGCTGTCGAAGCCGAGATACATGGCATCGATAGTCTGGCCGACCTTAACGGTGAGCACCGGCTGCTGCGTGCCCGTGGGAAGCTGATTGAGCACCGAATTGATCTTGGTATTGATCTCCGTCAGCGCCTTGTCGGCATCGTAATTGAGCCGCAGATAGACCGTGATGGTGCTGGTCGAGCTTTGGCTCGTCGACGTCATGTAATCGATGCCGTAAGCCTGGGCGATGGCGATTTCGAGCGGCGTCGTGATGAAGCCCGCCACGACGTCGGGGTCAGCGCCGTAATAGGTCGTGGTGACCGTCACGACGGCGTTCTCGGTGCGCGGATACTGCAGAACCGGCAGTGAGTAATAGGCGCGCACGCCGAGCACCAGGATCAGCAAGCTGATGACCGATGCGAGCACCGGCCGGCGGATGAAGATATCTGTGAAGCCCATGAGCGCGACGACCTATCGATCGACCGGAACGGGCGCGGCGTCGGCCGTCGGCGTGACCGAGTTGTCGATCATAACGACCGACCCGTTGTGCAGCTTTATCTGTCCGGCGGTGACCACCATGTCGCCGTCGTCGACCCCCTTGAGCACGGCGACCTGATCGCCGCGCGTCGGCCCGACGGTGACGAAAGTCTGGCGCGCGATCTGGTGCGGCTTGCCGTCGGCGCCTTTGCCATCGACGACGACATAGACCGTATCGCCAAACGGATTGTAGGTGATCGAGGTTTGCGGCAGCGTGATGTAGTTCTTCGGCGCGCCCGTGGCGATGTCAACCGTGGCATACATCCCCGGCAGCAGCTTGTGGTCCGGATTTTTCAGCGTCGCGCGAATCTGCACGTTGCGGCTGCCGGTATCGACCTTGGGGTTGATCGCCGAAATTTTGCCGGTGAAGGTCTGATCCTTGAAGGCGTCGATTTTCACCGTGACCGTCTGCCCGAGGTTGACCTGATCTACCGATTGCTGCGGCACGAAGAAGTCGACAAAGATGGGATCCAGCGCCTGCAAGGTCACAATGACCGTGCCCGGCCCCAGATATTGGCCGAGGTCGACGGCGCGAATGCCGAGATGGCCGGCGAACGGCGCGCGCAGCAATTTCTTGTCGATAATCGCCTGCTGCTGCGCTACCTGGGCCTGGGCGTTCTTCAAGTTGGCGGCGTCGGTATCGAGCGTCGCCTGGCTGACCGCCTGCATTTTGAATTGTTTCTGGTCGCGGTCGGAGGTGATCTCGTTCAGGTCGGCCATCGCCTGCAGCGAGTGCAGCCGCGCGACGTCGTCCGCAGTACGCAGCTTCAACAGCGGCGCGCCTTCTTCGACGTCGTCGCCGGAATTAAACCAGATCGCTTCGACGACGCCGGAAACTTCCAGCGACAGGTCGGCGCCCTTGACCGCGCGCAACGAACCGACCGCCTCGATTGTCGGCTGCCATTCGCTGTAGCCCACCTTGCCGGCCGAGATGGTCTGCGGCGGATTGCTCAACGCCGAGATAAACTTCTTGATCATCATTCCCTTGAATACCTGGAACCCGAAGATCAAGCCGAACACGACCGCGACCGCGACCAGCATGATCACCATGCGCTTGGTCATTTATTGGACTCCGTTGACGCGCGGCGGCGGCGTATCGCTCGCGGCCTGGGCGATTTGTGGCTCTGGGCTATAAGGATCAGCAATGACATCGACGCGATTCCACCAGCCGCCGCCCAAGGCCGCGAACAGCGCGGCGGTATCGGCATAGCGGGCGGCTTGCGCCTGCACCAGAGCAAGCAAGGCTTGCTGATAGCTGCGCTGGGCATTGAGCAGGATGATGTAGGTAATGGCGCCGAGGCGATATTGGCCGCGCGTCAAATCGAAAGTGTCGGAAGCGGCGCGAACGGCTCGCTGTTGCGCCTTGAGCGTGGCGGCGTCGAACTGCACCGCGCGCAACGCGTCGGCGACATTCTGGAATGCCGTCAGCACGGTGTTGCGGTATTGCGCGTCAGCGGCATCGTAGGCGGCTCTGGCCGCCCGTTCTTGGTGCAGCAAGCTAAAGCCATGAAAGATCGGTTGCGCGACGCCGCCGGCAACGCTCCAAACCGCCGTGGCCGGTGTAAACAAGCTGGCCGCCGTCAAGGCCGAGCTGCCGTACGAAGCCGTGAGCGGAAATTGCGGCAGCCTGTTGGCGATGGCGACGCCGACCAGGGCGCTCGCCGAATGCAATTGCGATTGCGCGGCGCGTATGTCCGGGCGCTGCTCGACAAGCCGCGACGGCAAGCTCACCGGCAAATTCGTCGGCAAGCGAAGCGATGCCAGCGTCACATGCTCGCGGCGGCGTTCGTTGGGAAAGCGCCCGATGAGGGCCAGCAGCACATGGTGCTGCTGTTCCAGCTGCTTTTGCAGCGGCGGCAAGGTGGCTTCAGTCGTTGCCACCTCGGATTCCTGCGTCAATACGTCGGCGCGATTGGCGGCGCCCGCCTCGAATTGATTGCGCACGACCTGAAGCTGGTCGCTTTCCGCCTTGATGATCTCCTGCGTCGCTTCGATCTGGCCGCGCAGCGAAGCTTCCTGGATCGCCGCCGTGACCACATTCGAGGTAAGCGTCAGATAAGTCGCCTCAAGTTCGAAGCGCTGGTATTCGGCGAGCGCGGCGCTGGATTCGATCTGCCGTCGCTGGCCGCCGAAAACATCGGGGCTGTAAGAGACCGTCACGCTCACCTGGTAGAGATTGAAGATCTCGGAGCTTCCGGGCTGGCCGAATTCCGCCGGAGAAAACGCCTGCCGCGTAAAAGTGCCACTCGCATCGACGCTCGGCAACAGCTTGCCGCCGGCGGCGTAAAGGTTTTCTTTGGCCTGCCACAGCGCCGCCTGCGCGGCCTGCAAATTCGGATTGGCACGAAGCGCTTCGACCAGCAAAGCGTCGATCTCCTTGGAATGAAACACCTTCCACCACTCGCCGGGAATATCGCGGCCTACGACGAACTTTTGCGCAGCGCCGCCGGAAACGTCGGCGGAGGTGGTCGGTGTGGGCGGCGTGTCGGGCGTGTAGCCGGCAACCGGGGGCGCCGGCGGCACCACGAAGTCCGGACCGATGGCACACGCCGCCAGCGAGAGCAGCGAAAGCGCGACGCCTGCGTTCCGCGACCGGAAAACGCCAAATCGGGCCAAATACTTGGCCCGACGCGCACCGGCCGGCCGGCCGCGGCGCCACCCAAACTGCCCCACCCACATCTTCACTAATCCACCCTTAACAAACCTAGACTAATTATTTACTATCCAGTTAGTCAATAACTTGACTTTGCCCCTTGTGGACGCTGAGGTCGGGACATGACTGATGTGATGGAAACGCGCACGGACACCCGGCGCCGGCGCAAGGCGGAGCGGCCACAGGAAATCCTCGAGGCGGCGTTCACCGAGTTCTCACGCAACAGCTACGCGATGACGACACTCGATCAGATCGCTGAACGCGCCGGAGTGACCAAGGGCACCATTTACGTATACTTCGAGAACAAAGAACACTTATTTATTTCGATGGTGCGCGAGCTGATGAAAGTGACGCTCGACACCGTGCAGGACATGTTCGAGCGCCACGAAGGCTCTACCGCCGAACTCTTAAAGGCGCAGTTCAGCTTCATTTATCAGAACATCGTGGAAGACCGCCGGCGGCGCGAAGTCGTCCGCATGCTGATCGCCGAAGCGCCGCGCTTCCCGGCCCTGGCCGACCGCTATCACAATGAGATCCACCGTCCCTGCATGCACTTGCTGCAGCAGGCCATCCAGCGCGGCATGGATCGCGGCGAAATCCGGCAGTCGGCGATAACCGATTGCCCTTTGGTCATCATCGCGCCGATTGCGCTGGTCGACTTATGGATGATGATGTTCGGCGACCGGCACCCGCTGGACTTAAAGACCTACTTCGACGCGCACCTCGATCTGGTGCTCAAGGGCCTGTTGGCGTAGCCGGCATAAAGACGGGCACCGGGAAGCACGTAATCACGCCTTGCCCGCTGCGGCTTTGCCGGGGAGCGCCCTTTCAGCCGCTTCCTTGGCCAAACGCAGTTCTTTCAACCGCGCCGTTTTTTCGCGCACGGCCTTGCTGCTGGCGACATATTCCGACATCGCCTTGGCGCCGTCTTTGGCGCGCTCTTCCTTCTTAAAACTAGCCTCCGCACGCGATCGCGCGGCGTTCGACCGGTCTTCATTAGATTTGATCGGCAATGCAGTCTCTCCTCGTCCTGATCAAACAATTCTTCGCTGACGCCCGAAGGGACGAGCGTCATATATGCATCCGCAACAAGAAATGTAAGGCGACCACGGCGCCCCGTACGGCGCGCCAAACGGCAATTGGCGGCGCGTCGCAGCCGGACCGAGATTGAACTGAAAGTCCGTTTTAACCTTGCTGCCAAGGTTTGACGCGACGGCGATGACGGCTGACGAAATTCACGCGGTGATCCAAACCGCATTCGATCAAATCAACCGCCGAAGCATCACTTCGGATTGCTTCGGTCGCTGCATCGTCAAGCGGAACTTATCAGCAGCAATTCACGGCTCAGCGCGAAAACTTCTTGTATTTGATGCGCTGGGGCACGATCAAATCCGTGCCCAGCCGCCGCATCTTGTCCTGCTCATAATCCTGGAAGTTGCCTTCGAACCACTCGACGTGGCTCTCGCCCTCGAAAGCTAGAATATGCGTGGCGATGCGATCGAGGAACCACCGATCATGGCTGATGATCACCGCGCAGCCGGCGAAATCCTCGAGCGCCTCTTCCAGAGCGCGCAACGTATCGACGTCGAGATCATTGGTCGGCTCGTCGAGCAACAGCACGTTGGCGCCGGATTTGAGCATCTTGGCGAGATGAACCCGATTGCGCTCGCCGCCGGAAAGCTGGCCGACCTTCTTTTGCTGATCGGCACCTTTGAAATTGAACGCGGAGCAATAGGCACGCGAATTGACCTCGCGCTTGCCGAGCTGAATCTGGTCGAGGCCTCCGGAAATCTCCTCCCAAACGCTCTTTTTGCCGTCGAGAGCGTCACGGGACTGATCGACGTAACCGAGATGCACCAACTCGCCGATCTTGATGCTGCCCTCGTCGGGCTTGTCCTGATCGGTGATCATACGAAACAGCGTGGTCTTGCCGGCGCCGTTTGGCCCGATGATGCCCACGATGCCGCCCGGCGGCAGCTTGAAGGAGAGATCGTCAATCAGCAGATTGTTGCCGAAGCCTTTGCGCAGACCTTCGAAATCAATCACGTTTTGCCCGAGCCGTTCGGCGACCGGGATAACAATCTGCGCCGTCTGCGACTGCTTCTCGCCGGCTTGTTTGAGCAAATCCTCGTAGCGCTCGTAGCGGGCCTTGGACTTTGCCTGGCGTGCGCGCGGCGAGGCGGTGATCCACTCCTGCTCGCGGGCGAGCGTGCGCTGGCGCGATTCCTCTTCGCGGCTTTCCTGTTCGAGCCGTTTGCGCTTCTGCCCAAGCCAAGCCGAGTAATTTCCCTCATAGGGAATACCGCGGCCACGGTCGAGTTCGAGAATCCAGCTCGTCACATTGTCGAGAAAATAGCGGTCGTGGGTGACGATGAGAATGGCGCCCGGATAATTGCGCAGATGACCCTCGAGCCACATCACCAATTCGGCGTCGAGGTGATTGGTCGGCTCGTCGAGCAACAACAGCTCCGGTTGCTCCAACAGCAGGCGGCAAAGCGCGACACGGCGCCTTTCGCCGCCGGACAGCCCGGCAACATCGCTGTCGTCGCTCGGGCAGCGCAGCGCGTCCATGGCCTGATCGACCTTCGAATCGAGGTCCCAAAGGCCCTTGGCTTCAATTTCGTCCTGGAGCTTGGTCATCTCGTCAGCGGTCTCGTCCGAATAGTTGACCGCAAGCTCGTTGTAACGGTCGAGGATCGCCTTCTGCGCCGCCACGCCTTCCATGACATTGTCGCGAACAGACTTATCCGGGTCGAGTTGCGGCTCCTGCGGCAAGTAGCCGACACGGGCGCCTTCGGCCGCCCAGGCTTCGCCGTTAAATTCCCCGTCGAGTCCTGCCATGATCCGGAGCAGCGTCGATTTGCCGGAGCCATTGACACCGAGCACGCCGATCTTGGCGTCGGGGTAAAACGACAGATTGATGTTCTCCAAAACCTTCCGGTTGCCAGGATAGCTCTTGGACAGGCCCTGCATGTGATAGATGAATTGACGGGCCATCGGCGCCCACTCTCCGTTTCGCGTGGTTCGCGGCGCCTGCGCAAAAAGCGCAGCCGCAAAGCGCTTATGTTAAGGAAAATCTGGGCCTGATGTAGCGAGCAAGCGATCGAAGGGCAAGGACCCGGGGTTTTCGGCGCTTAACCAGCCGCCGCCGATGGCGGCAACCCTTTGTAAAGCCCGATTGCATTTGGCGCGGTCCGAGAACGACATGGACGCGTGCCGCCGGCAATTTCGTACCAATTTTTAATGATTTTTCGCTGAAACTTTGTCGCAAAGCCGCGCCCTTTGCGGCCGGCGCCTCGATGCGCGCTGACCAGGACGCGGCCGGCGAAACGGCTTGGGAGCGCGTCATGCAGCGTCATCTGACCGGCACCCTTAGCGAATGGTTGCGAAACTTCGCCCGTCCTTTCAATTCATATAGGCCCGAGCTTTATTATATGCGCGGACCCGGACCGAAGTGGCACGCCAAGCGTGCGGCGGTGGCGAGGTCGGCCCCAGCGGCCGCCCGCGAGGCAACCGCCACGCTCAAGATCGCCGAGGCTCGCGCGTAACTCCGCGACAGCCGACCTGGCCTCTGCCGTCAGCCGTGACGGATCTTCAGCACCAAGATGGCGGCCGTTATCGCGAAGGTGACGAGGCTCGAGCCGATCAGCGGGCCGTCGACGATCGCCACGCCGTAAACCAACCACAACAACACACCGACCACGCACAACGTAGTTCCCGGCAGTGAGATGGCTCGCGTCTCCCGGTCGCGGATGATTTTCATCGCCTGTGGCACCCAACACACAGTGGTCAGAACCGCGCCGCTTGCTCCGATCGCGTCGACCAGCGCTGGCGTCATCATTCGATTTCCTGTTTCACGCGCGCCATCAGTGCCCGCGCCGCTTGATTTTAGATCGGAACCGCGAATCAGCGCGGATTTTAGTTGCGTCTCGATGTGCGCAAGATGACATCGCGACGAGCGCGACGTTAGCGCGCGCGGATTAAAGCGCGCGCCGGCGCGCCGAAGATGTCATCGGACCGTCACGCACGAATCGTAGAATCATCAAGGCGTTGGGTTAGTTTGTGCCGGGCTTGTCGCGTAGCAGCAGCGGTGCGCGCACCCGAGAGAGTCTCCAACGCCTGCGGAAATAACATGAACGTCTCCGAGCACACCGCGAGAGTCTTCGATACAGACCTCATAAAGCTCACCCAGATGGTCGCCCAGATGGGCGGCTTCGCCCAGAAGCAAATTACCGACTCGATCGACGCGCTCACGCGGCGCGATATCGCGTTGGCGCGGCAAGTTATCGCCGCCGACGCCACCGTCGATGCATTACAGCGTCAGATCGAGGAAAAGGCCATTGCGACGATCGCACTGCGGCAGCCGATGGCGATCGATCTGCGCGTGCTGGTGGCGATGATGCGCATCGCCAATGACCTCGAGCGGGTCGGCGACCTGGCAAAGAATATCGGCAAGCGCGTCATCGCCGTCAGCGGCGACAACTCGCAGCGCACGCTGATGCGCGGACTCAAACACATGGCGGTTTTGGTCGTCTCGCAATTGGCGGCCGTGCTCGACAGCTTCGTCGACCGCAATCCCGGCAAAGCATTGCAAGTCTGGCGGGCCGACAAGGAAGTCGATGCGCTCTACGTTTCGTTGTTCCGGGAATTGCTGACTTATTCCATGGAGGACCCGGGCACCATCTCCATGTGCATCCACCATCTGTTTTGCGCCAAGAACATCGAGCGGATCGGCGACCACGCCACCAACATCGCCGAGGCGGTCCATTACATGGTGGAGGGCCACGCCATTGCCGGCGAACGGCCCAAAGCCGACACGTCCATCTATGTCGGCGAAACGCCCTCGATTGCGAGCAAAGTACCGGCCTGACCCCGACGTTGGGACTACCGCGGCCGACCTCCGAGGCGTTAACAGCTCGTTAGGGTTAACGTTCTATTGCTGAAGAGGCCCGCGGCGGCGGCGCGCTCGGCGCCACGGTGCCTATCTTGGCAGCGAATCCAGATGCGTCCGACCCGCACGACCCCATCCCGAATTGCACGCCTGTCCGCCTCGGCCGCGCTACTTGCGGCTTTTACGGCAGCGGTTGCCGGCTGCCAGACGACGCAAGGCCCAGAAACCACCGGCTCGCTGCCGATTGCGAGCGCCGATCACCCGACTGCCGATGGAAAGCGCGCCATCGACGTCTACGGACAACAATATCGCGCGGATCCCAACAACATCGACGTGGCGATGCGCTATGCCCAGGCGCTGCGCGCCGTGGGCATGCACGCGCAGGCGGTCGCCGTCCTGGAAAAGCTTTCGATCGAACATCCGCGCGACAAGGAAGTGCTCGGCGCCTTTGGGCGCGCACTCGCCGAGGCCGGCGATTACGGCCAGGCGATGCAAGTGCTTGAACGCGCCCACACGCCGGACCAACCCGATTGGCACATCCTTTCGGCGCAAGGCGCCGTGCTCGACCAGATGGGCCGACACGCCGAGGCCCAACATTACTACCTTACCGCCCTGAAGATCGCTCCAGAGGAGCCGTCGGTTCTGTCGAATCTCGGGCTCTCTTATGCCTTGTCGAAGGACCTTAAGGACGCGGAAGCGACCTTGCGCCGCGCCGCGGCGCAGCATCCAGTCGATCCGCGCGTGCGCCAGAACCTCGCGCTAGTCGTCGGATTGCAAGGCCGCTTTGCAGAAGCCGACACAATCGCGCGCGCCGACTTGCCGCCCGATGAAGCCGCCGCCAATGTCGCTTACCTGCGGCAAATGCTGGCACACGGCAAGAACCTACCCCAGCCGAAACGCGACCCGCACACGGCGGACGGCGCCAACTGACGGTCGCGCGTCCTAAGGCGCAATGGCATCAGATCAGATCGCGATCTGCGGCCGAGCTTTTGCCGGACATCATCTGTTTCGGAAATCCACGAATCCACTTTTCCGGACCCGCTCCTAGTTCAGAGCCATCACTTTGATGGCGGCGGGGCCGAGAATCACGATGAACAGCACCGGCAGGAAGAACAGGATCATCGGCACCGTCAGTTTTGGCGGCAAACCGGCGGCCTTCTTCTCGGCCTCAGACATGCGCATGTCGCGATTTTCCTGGGCAAGTACGCGCAACGTGGTGGCAAGCGGCGTGCCGTAACGCTCCGCTTGCTGCAGCGCAAGGCTCACGGCTTTGACGCCGTCAAGACCGACGCGCTGCGCCAGGTTTTCATAGGCCTGGCGGCGATCTGGCAGATAGGACAATTCCGCCGTCGTCAACGTCAGTTCTTCGGCGAGCGCGATGGACTGCACGCCGATTTCCTCGCTGACTTTCCGGAAAGCGGCTTCTATCGACATGCCGGACTCGACGCAGATCAACAATAGATCGAGCGCATCCGGGAAGGCGCGCTTTACTGAAAGCTGTCGCCGCTGAATCCTGTTTCGCAAGAAAATGTTGGGGCTCAAAATTCCGAAGTAGGCAGCGCCGATCGAAAGGCCGATCTTGATCAACGGCGGCTGATGGAGCTTGATAACGACAAAAACATAGAACAGCGAGACGAACAGCATGGCGACTGGCATGACCATGCGGAAGAACAAGAAAGTGACGTAAGGCGCCTGCCCGCGATAGCCGGCCTGCACCAGCATGGTCCGCGCGGTTTCCTGGCCAACCCATTTGCTGAGGTTGAAATTCTCGACGATCGTCTTCATGAACGCTCGCGGCGACTGCCGCAGCGAGACCTTGCTCGCTCCCGCGGCCATCCGTTCGCGTTCGCGCTGCCGTATTTTTTCGCGCTCCAGCGCCACCGCCTTCATACGCTTCGACAGCGTATCAGTCGCCAAAAACGGCATCGCCAGCGTCAGTACCGTGGCGCCGGCGGCGATGGCGGCGAACACCATGGCGAGAAAGTGCGGATCGATATACTGGGTGAGTTGTTGCACCATGATACGGCTCTAGAAATCGAAATTGATCATTCGGCGCATGACGAATACGCCGATGGACATCCACAGGCCGGAGGCGGCCAACATCAGGCGGCCCAGCGGCGCGGTCCATAACAGCTCGATGTATTGCGGGCTCGTTATATAGACGAGCAGCATGACCGCGATCGGTAGTGCGCCGATGATGCCGGCCGAAGCTTTCGCTTCCATCGACATGGCCTGGATCTTGGCCTTCATCTTTTTGCGATCGCGCAGCACGCGCGAGAGATTGCCAAGCGCTTCCGAAAGATTGCCGCCGGCGCGCTGCTGGATGGCAATGACGATGCCGAAGAAGTTGGTTTCGGGCAGCGGCATCCGCTCATGCAACTTCAGGCAGGCCTCGCCGAGCGGCATCCCGATCGCTTGAGTCTCGATAATCGCACGAAACTCGCTGCGGATCGGCTCCTCGGCGTCGCTGGCGATCAGCTTGAGGCTGTCGAGCAGCGGCAGCCCGGACTTGATGCCGCGCACGATCACGTCCACTGCATCGGGCAAGCCCTCCAGGAAACGCCCTTCGCGCCGCTTCTTGAGAAACGACAACGCCCACAACGGGGCGCCGCAGCCCGCGGCAAACCCGGCTGCCAGCGCCGGCACCGGACCGAATCCCCCTACAAACACCGCCGCAAAGGCAAAGAAGCCGAGCGCAGCCGCAGTCGTTATGAAACGGCGCTTCGACCAATTCAGTCCCGCCCGCGCGATGCGCACGTTCAACGGCGCACGTCTGGCCTTCTTTTGCCGGTCTTCGATCTCCTTGAGCGTCCCCTCGACCTGCTCGCGGCGGGAGCGCTGCACCGCGCGCGCCGGACGGCGCGCGGCCGCCGGCTCGGAACGCGCAACATTCGCCATGCGTTGTTCGGTTTTGCGCTCGCCGGAAAGTATTGGATAAAGGAATACCCAGGCCACGCCGCCGATCGCCAACGCTACCAGAATAAACAGGACGTAAGTGTTCATCGTCAGTGCTTCATCCGTTGCGGGCTAGTCTCGAAGGCGCCCGCCGCAGCCTGTTGCGCATCAGCCATCAAACCCTGACCCGGTCGCGTTCGACGACCAATTCTCCGGCGTCGAGCGCGGCGGCAAGCCGCTGATCCTCGCCGTAATACCGCGCACGATCCCAGAATTTCGGATGGCCGATACCGGTCGACTTATGGCGGCCGATCAGGGCGCCGTTGGCGTCCTCGCCCAAGATGTCGTACAGGAACAAATCCTGTGTGATGATGACGTCACCTTCCATCCCCATGACTTCGGTGATGTGGGTGATCCGGCGCGAGCCGTCGCGCAGACGCGCACCGTGAACGATGACGTCGACCGAAGCGACAATCATCTCGCGGATGGTCCGCGACGGCAGCGCGAATCCGCCCATCATGATCATGGACTCCAGCCGCGACAGCGCCTCGCGCGGGCTGTTGGCGTGCACCGTGCCCATGGAACCGTCGTGACCGGTGTTCATAGCCTGCAACAGGTCGAACGCTTCCGCGCCGCGCACTTCGCCGACGATGATGCGCTCCGGCCGCATGCGCAGGCAGTTCCGTACCAGTTCCCGCATCGTGACCTGGCCCTCGCCTTCGAGGTTCGGCGGCCGGGTCTCCAGTCGCACCACATGCGGCTGCTGTAGTTGCAGCTCGGCGGCGTCCTCGCAGGTGACAATGCGCTCGTCGGAATCGATATAACGCGTCAGGCAGTTCAGCAGAGTTGTCTTGCCCGATCCGGTGCCGCCCGAGACAAGCGTGTTGATGCGGCAACGGCCGATCACTTTGAGGATGTCGGCTCCCTCGGTGGAAATCGAGCCGAATTTCACGAGTTGCTCGAGCGTGAGCTTTTCCTTCCTGAATTTGCGGATGGTGAGCACCGGCCCGTCGATCGCCAGCGGCGGCACGATGGCGTTGACGCGCGAGCCGTCGGGCAAGCGCGCGTCGCAGATCGGCGACGATTTATCGACCCGGCGTCCGACCTGACTGACGATGCGCTGGCATATGTTGAGCAGTTGCTGGTTATCGCGGAAGCGGATGCCGGTCTTCTGGATCTTGCCGCCGACTTCGATGTAGACCGTGCCCGAGCCGTTGACCATGATGTCGGCAATCTCGTCGCGCGCCAGCAGCGGCTCGAGCGGTCCGTAGCCGAGCACATCATTGCAAATGTCGTCGAGCAGATCCTCCTGCTCTGAGATTGACATCACGATGTTCTTGATCGCGATGATCTCGTTGACGATGTCGCGGATTTCTTCACGGGCAGAATCGGCGTCAAGCTTGGCGAGCTGCCCGAGATCGATCGCCTCGATCAGGGCGCCGAAAATCGTACCCTTGGTTTCGTAATAGGATTCCGAGCGGCGCGTATCGACCGCCGACGGAATTTGTTGCTGCGGATTTTGCGCACCTGCAGGATTCTTGTTCGGCGACGGGGCGCCGATAATCGGCGCGCCGAGACCGGCGGATGGAAACGGCGTGCGGCCGCCCTGCGGTGCCGCGGGCGACGCAGCCGCAGCGGTCGACGGCGCCGCCGGAGCCGGAACCGGGGCGGCGGCTGGCCGCTCCGCGGGCGCGGCACTATCGGAAGTAGAACGCTTGCCAAACACGAACGCTACTCCAACTGGCGTGTGCGGTTACGACTGCCGCTGCAGCAGTTTCTCGAACAGCGGCGACAACAGACTTGAACGCTGCTTCTTCGGCTCGGCGCGACCGGTCAATTTCTGCGCCAGCTGGCGAAGCACATCGGCGGTACGGTGATTTGCGGAAATCTCGGCGATCATTTGGCCGTTGTTGGCCGCCGCGCCGAATAGCTGCGGCTCGAATGGAATGGCGGCGATCGGCTCGTCGTCCAGTGCCTTGGCAAAATCAGACGCCTTGATCTCGGGTCGCTTCGGGACACCGATCTGATTGAGACAATACAGCGGGCGGTGATCGTTCGGCCGCGACGCCTTAAGAAAGTCGTACAGGTTCTTGGTGTTGCGCAGATTGGCAAGGTCGGGCGCGGCGACGATCAGAATGTCGTCGGCGCCGACCAGCGTTTGCTTCGTCCAGCCGGTCCACTGATGCGGTACATCGAGGACGACGCAAGGCACGGTGGCGCGCAGCGAATCGAAGATCGCCTCGAAGGCATCGGCACCGAAATCGTAAACATGATCCAGCGTCGCCGGCGCCGCGAGCAGGCTCAAGTGATCGGTGCACTTCGAGAGCAGCCGGTCGACGAACGCGTTATCGATGCGGTCGGGCGAAAATACCGCCTCTGCGATACCCTGCGGCGGGTCCTGGTTAAAATCGAGGCCGGCCGTACCGAACGCAAGATCGAGATCGGTCACGACCGAATTGAGCATGAGGTCGCGCGCGATGGAGAATGCGATGTTGTGGGCGATCGTGGAGGCGCCGACGCCGCCTTTAGCGCCGACCACCGCGATGATACGACCGACCGGCTTGGCATCGGGCGCGGAGAACAGCCCGCACACCGCGCGCACGATCTGCAACGCGCCCACCGGCGCAATCAGATAATCGCTGACACCGCGCCGGACCAGCTCGCGATAGAGCGCGACGTCGTTCATGCGACCGATGATGATGACGCGCGTGGCCGCGTCGCACACCGGAGCCAGTTGATCGAGGCCGGCCAAGATGTCCTCGCTCCGAGTTTCGGATTCGAGGATGATGACGTTCGGCGTTGGCGAACTCTGATACGCCTCGATGGCGGCGGTTAGGCCGCCCATCTGGATGCGCAGATGCGCTTTGGCCATGCGGCGATCTTCACCGGCGGCCTGGATCGCCGCGGCAGTATCGACGGTCTCGCAAAACGCCTGCACCGAGACGCGGGGCGCCGGCGCGATGCGCTCGTCGCGTCCGGCGACCTCGACGGGCGGGTTTTCCGGCCAAGTGGCTTGGTTAGCTGAGGTCATGATGCGGGGTCATACAAGGTGAGCATACTCTGCTTTCATTGGCCGACGCCGGTGGCGATCTTGCTCGTATCGCTTGCCGGATAGGTAGTCGCAGTTGAGTTTCCTTCGCGGTATTTTTCAATTACCGTCGTTCTGCGCATCTCGTAGGCCGGCGTCTCGGCGCGCGGCTGCACCAAGTCGGCGGGATTATCGACCATGGCGGCAAGGTTACGCTGGGTCGCGCAGCCGAAGTTCCAATATGTCGCATTTTCAAAGAAGCCACGGTTGGCGCTTGCCCCGATATCCTCGGGCCACATGCCGCAAGGTCCGGCCTGGGCAGTGATGCGCGGATAGCTGATGCGAATGGTCGCGAGGTTAAGCGCCGGTGGGTGGTAGCCGCGCACAAGCACGCCGTTGGGCGGTACGCCGCTCGCGGCCAAGATGGAACGGATCGTGCGCATTGCCCCCGCCGCCGCGTGCTCGTTGCTGGTACCGACAGGAAGGTCGACCACGACACCGCCGGTCGCCTCATGCCGCCAGGTCTGCGCGAATGCCAGCACTTGCGCACGCTGCGTCGGATTGAGGTCGCCGCGGCTGCTGCCAACAAAGATTTCGAGTGTGTGGTCGGCTTCGCTCATCGTGATCGGGTGACGCAACCGGTAATCGCTGGGAACGTCGGGCACGGCAGCGACCTGCTGATCGGTGTTGCAGGCGCAGACAAAGAGCGCGCACCCGCCGACAATCGCGGCCCGAATTGCCAACCCGACAATGCCGCCTCGCTCGCCGATCTTTGCCCGGACCATCTGCATTCTTATCTCCTCGCGACTGAAAGTCAGTCCAAGATGAACCCATACTTGCCGCGATAGTTATCCGGCGGATCGACGCCGCCCCCAACGCCGTAGATGCGGTTGAGCCGGCCCAGAAGCACGGCCGCGGGATCGCTTGAATTGGCGAAGCCGTCGTCGGGCCGCGACAAATCCTTCTGCGCGACCGCGCGCACGATGTACGGCGTCACCAAAACTACGAGCTCGGTCAGGTTGTTGAGGTAGTCGCAACTCTTGAACAATGAGCCGAGTACGGGAACTTCCATCAGCCCCGGGAAGCCGGTGATGTCCTGTTTGGTTTGATTTTCGATCATGCCGGCCATCGCAAGCGAGCCGCCTGAGGGAATTTCAACCGTGGTGTCCGCACGCCGTACCGTCAGGCCGGGAACGGTCGTTCCCGCGACCGTCACGGAATTTTGTGGGTCAAGCTGCGAGACCTCCGTAGCTACGTGCAGGCTGATGCGGCCCTCCGACAATACTACGGGTGTGAAGTTTAGACCCACACCATAGCTCTGAAATTGAATCGTCGGCGGACAAGGCGTCGTCGTGCAGCTCGTTACGCTCGGATAGGGGAAGCTGCCGCCGACCAGGAAATGCGCGGATTCGCCGGAGATTGCTGTCAGCGTCGGCTCCGCAAGCGTGCGGACCACGCCGGCTTGCTCCATTGCTTGCAAGGTTGCCGTCAGACCATTCTTGAACACGCCGGAAACGGAGCCGCTTGGCGTTCCGTTGATCGGGAAAGTACTGGTGTTGTTGAAATTGACCACGGTGGTGCCATAGCCGACGCTGCCGGAAAGATTGATGCCGAGTTGCTTGATGATTTGGCGATCGACTTCCGCGACCGTCACCTTCAGCATGACCTGATCGCGCTGGCGGACGACGATAGAGTTGACGACTTTGGCCCCGGCAATGGCGTCGGCGGATCCGGTACCGACCAACCGCGTCGCGATATCGAATGCCGTCTGCGCCTCGGCTGGGGTGGAAACGAAGCCGCTTAGGATGACGCCGTCGCCGATCCCTTCGACGTGAATGTCGGAGTCGGGCAGCACTTGCTTGAGCGTCGTGCGGATGCCGTTGAGATTGCGCGTGACGGCAATGTCGAGGCCAAGCATCTGCTTGCCGTCGGCGTCGAAGAAAAACACGTTGGTCTGGCCGACGTCGACCCCAATGACGTAAGCGCGGCGTGACGAGCGGACGACGGCGTTGGCGATTTTGGGATTGGCGACCAGCACGTCCTTAATGTCGTGCGGAAAGTCGACGACGACGGATTTGCCGACTCCGAGCGCGATCGGACGAGACCCGAAATCGCTCGCGGCGACGACGATCGACTCCTGCGGTTCGAGTTCAGTCGCGCCAGCGGCGCCGTAATACGCCATCCACGACGCGAGCGCCGCAACGAGCGCCGCGAAGGCTGCCGCACGAATCGGTCTCGCTGGTGCCATATAAGCTCCCCTCCCGCGGATCAGTGCGTGGCCATTTGTGTGCTCACGCCGTAACGCACCGTGTTGACGCCTTTACTGTGTTTATCGTCGTTGTTCTCGCCGCCTTCGGGCGTCGGCGATTGCGAGTCGAGCAGGCTGCGCAAAGTAAGTGAAATCGTCCCCAGCTGACGCGATCGCGCCAGCGTCTCGGCTTGATGCGGATCGAGCTCGATGGTGGCGGTCTTGCCGATCACCACTTTTTGCCCGTCTTTCTCCTCGACGTTCTGATCGACTGCTAGAACCCGGACGTTGCGCAGAATCGTGTCGCTGACGATCTTCTCGACCCCGAGCGCCTTCTCGGCCGCCTTGTCGTGATGGGTGAGCACCACATCGACGTGGTCGTTCGGCAGGATGAAGCCGCCGGCGCCGCTCTCGGGCGAAACATCGAGCGCTATCGCGCGCATGCCATGCGGCAGGATCGCGGCCATGAAGCCGCCGCCCTTGCCGGCGACGACCTTGGAATCGCGGATAGGCTCGCCGGCCAAAACCGGGGAGCGCACGATGGCGCCGACGAAATCCTTGATGGCGTCCGGCCGGTCGGGCTTGCGGATGAAGTTCGCGGTCGCCGATGCGGCCGGCCAGGCCTGCCAGGCAATATCGCTGGCGGCGACGACTTGGCCGACGCCGAGATCGGCTTTGGCGACCAGCACGTCGACCGTAGCCAACGGCGGCGGCGGCGCCGGCCCCTTGGGCGCCTCAACGTGCCGGCTGCCGCTTGCGAGCATGGCGGCGACGCCACCTGCGGCAAGCGCAACGAGCAGGACGATGACGCGCGCGGGTTTCATGATCCTTCACTTCCAAAAGCGACGCAACCGCGGGATCGGCCGCTGGCTCGCGAATTTCATCAGCTAAACGTCAAGGCATGGTTAATGAGGCGTATCCAAATCGCGTTAATTACGCGTTACGCCGAGGTTTTTCGCCGGCGGCGGACGCTGCATCCGGCCCCGTCAACGTGGCTTAGCCGCGAAAGTGTTAACGAGTTATTGCGGCCGCCATCCACTCGGTGTGCGGATAGACCAGCAGCGCCGCGGCGGCGAGCGCGATGCCGTAAGGAACGCCGCTGTCGTTGCGGTGCAGCCGCTCCAGCCATTCGCGGCCGACGAACACATGCGGCAGCGGCATGGCGCGAAACTGGATGATCCCGAGCGTCAGCGCCCCGCCCATCAACGAAGCATAGAACAGATAATCGGCGAGGTGTCCGAAGCCGAACCACAGCACCGTCGCGGCCGCAAGCTTGGCGTCGCCGCCGCCGATCCAGCCGCGGGTGAAGAACACAAAGACCACGACAAGCACCGCGCCTGCGGCTGCGCCATGCCACAACATGCTGACCGGGCTCATTCCGACCAGAGCCGCGAGAAGCGCGAAGCCGCCAACCAGGATCAGCGAAACGCGGTTGGCGATCGTCATGGTGAACAAATCGCTCGACGCGGCGAAGGCCATCACCGCGGGGAACAGCGTCAACTTGATTGCTTCAACCAGCATGACCATGACAACGCAACGCCGACGACACTTCCTGGCGATCGGTTTTAGCCGGCGACAGTTGAAAGCCGGTTAGCGAGCGCCGCAAAAAAAGAAAAAGAGCTCCGGTGCCGGCACCGGAGCCCTTTTCTATCCGTGCGCAACAGGACGCTTACTTAAGCTGCGTCGAGATGCTGCTGAACGTGGTGTTCAGCTTGGTGCCGAGGCCGTTCACAACGGCGATGATCGCAACGGAGATGCCGGCGGCGATGAGGCCATATTCGATGGCCGTGGCACCCGACTCGTCCTTGGCGAAACGCGAAACGAGGGTCTTCATCTGTTGGCTCCTTAAGGTCCACACGTGGCTGTCTGAGCTCGATCCAAGCCCGTTTCCCGGACCATTTGGATCGCGGCGAACCTAACAACGAGAAATTGCGATGCGGTTAAACCGACCGCTGAAACATGCAGCCCGCGAGCAGTTCCGCAATGTAGTTAACGGCGTGTTTCAATGCGAAACGCGCTCTCCCGGGCCCATAGGTCCCGCTGCAAGTCCGCCACGCGAACTCAACCTCGAGGCAGCCGCGGCCGTTCCAATGGATGCTTGTTGTGCTCGCATTGCGGTAAATTTTTGCCTCGCGCATTGCGCCAATTTGCATCCGACGCAAGTCAGTTCCGAACGAGCCGCGCGGCTCATGCGCGCGCCGATTCATTGCGTATTAATGCGCATGATCGATACCAGACGAATGAAAACGCGGCGGTTGCGGCCGCGCTTGACGAGCAGACAAAAGCACAAAGCAGCGATCGAAAATGAATCAGGAATTGCTCGCATTCATCGTCAGCGTCGGCGAAACCTTCATGAAAAGCGTGCCGATCTCGCTGGCGCTGGCCGGCGTGTTCTCGGTGCTGGCCTGGTTCTTCGCCTGCAATCACGGCCGCCCGTGGTGGCGTAAAAAGGACCTCGTCACCGACCTGTGCTACTGGTTCTTCATTCCGGTGCTGGCGCGCTACTTCCGCATCGGGCTTCTCATCGCCGGCGCCGCGGTCCTCTTCCACATCACCACCGCCGATGGCCTGATCGCCTTCTATGAGAACGGCCACGGGCCGCTCGCGGCATTGCCGCTCGTCGCCCAGATGATCCTGTTTCTGATCGGCGAGGACATCATCACCTATTGGGTGCACCGCCTGTTCCACGGCGCACGGTTTTGGAAATACCACGCCGTGCATCACTCGTCGGAAGAGCTGGAGTGGATCTCGGCGGCGCGCTTTCATCCGGTCGACCTGGTTTTTCACTCGGTGCTCGCCGACGTCGTTCTGCTGCTCGCCGGCATCTCGCCCAATGTCTTCGTCGTGCTCGGCCCCATCACCATCGCGCATTCCGCTTTCGTGCATGCCAATCTCGATTGGACGCTCGGCCCGCTCAAATACGTGATCGCGACGCCGGTATTTCACCGCTGGCATCACACCGGCGTCGATCGCGGCGGCGAGAAGAACTTTGCCGCGACATTTCCGGTCCTCGACCTGATCTTCGGCACGTTCTACATGCCCGCCGGTGAACTGCCCGATCGCTACGGCATCGACGATCGCGACTTCCCGACGAGCTTCGGCGCGCAGTTGATGCACCCGTTCACGCGCTAAGCGGCGCGCGGGCTTTCTGATCGTCGAGGCACGCGCTCCGGGCACCGCCGGTTGTGACGGCAAAGTTTGCATTTCTTTCACTAATTTGCCCTCAATTGGAGGGTGCGGTTTCTTCGGGTTTATGTAATCCGCGTAGCGTTTCGGAGAATCCCGATGGCGGCGTTGTCGGCGCGAGGCCTGGCGAAGTTGCGCCCGCTGCAGCTTTTGTCCGCCGTCCTCGTCTCGCTTGCTTTCGCGGCGCCGGCGGTGGCGGGTCCGCCGTCGGTTGAGCCGATCGTCGTCTTCCTCGACCAAGCCCGTATCCTCCAACTGCCTGAGCGCGCCGCGACCGTCGTGGTCGGCAATCCCCTCGTCGCCGATCTCTCGATCCAGCCCGGCGGACTTGCCGTCGTCACCGGCAAGGGCTACGGCGCGACCAACTTCATCGTCATGGACAAGTCGGGCGCGGTGCTGACCGAGAAGATGGTCGAGGTGACCGGCCCAAGCGATCCGACGGTCGTGGTCTATCGCGGCGAGGTTCGCGAAACTTATAGCTGCTCGCCGGATTGCTCGCGCCGCCTGACGCTCGGCGACGATCCGGTGTACTTCGACAAGACGCTGGCTCAGATCACGACCCGCAACGCGCAGGCGACCGCCGCGGGCGCGCTTTCTTCCGGGCACTAAGTCCTACGGAATCGGCAGCACCGTCGTCGACTTGATCTTCTCCATGGCGAAGCGCGACGTGACGTTCTTCAGCGGCACCGCCGCGATCAACTTCTTGTAGAACGCGTCGTAGCCGGCCATGTCGGGCACGACGACGCGGAGCATGTAATCGACGTCGCCGGCCATGCGGTAGAATTCCATCACCTCCGGCATGGCGCCCACCACCTTGGCAAAGCGTTCAAGCCATTCCTGCGAATGGTCGCCGGTCTCGACCGAGACGAAAACGCTGATGCCGAGCCCGATGCGGTCCTGATCGACCAGCGCGACGCGCTTTTGGATGACGCCGTCGGCTTCCAGGCGCTGGATGCGCTTCCAGCACGGCGTCGACGACAGTCCGACGCGCGAGCCGATTTCGGCGACCGACAGCGAAGCGTCGTTTTGCAGAACGGCCAAAATCTTGCGATCGATAGCATCCATTGAAATTTTCTTCCAAGGAATAGGGCCCCCGAGCCATTTACAGAGAAAAATATTCTAAATCAAGTGTGTTGGCGGTCGAGCAGAAAGGCTTCGACCTCGCCCCGGGTCGGCGCGCCGGCCGAACCGCCCATGCGGCTGCATTTGATGCCGGCGGCGGCGGCGCCGAAGCGCAGCGCCTCGCCTTCGTTTCGTCCCTCGGCCAAAGCGAGCGCGAAGCCGCCGTGGAGCGCGTCGCCGGCGCCGAGCGTATCAACGGCATTCACGGCGAATACCGGCACGCGCCGCAGCGCGCCGCCTTCGAGGAAAAGGATGTCGTTCGGCCCATTGCTGACGGCGAGGAAGGCGCCGCTATGCCGCGCGATCACCTGGAGGCCCTCGACGAGATCGCGGCGGCCGGTGCTGGCGATCAGGCATTCGGCCGAAAACACCACATGCGAGGCGATGCGGAACAGCGGATCGTCTTCAGCTGTCGCCTTGTCGGCGTCGAGCACGACGCGAAGGTTGCGCCGCCGCGCCGCTTCGCAGATCGGGCGGACGAATTGCGGATAGCGGTTGTCGGCGAGAACGAGATCGGCCGCCGCGACCAGCGCGTCCGGATCGCGCGGCATCGCCGTCGCGATGCGCTCGTCGCGATAGGTCACGATGGTGCGGTCGCCCTGCGCATCGATGAAAATCACCGACAGCGCCGTCGCCAGGCCGTCGATGCGCTGGCAGGCGCTGGTGTCCACACGCTCGCGCTTGAGCGCCGCGAGCACACGGTCGCCGTTGTCGTCGGTTCCGGACGGGCCGCCGAGCGGCCCGGCCAGCGCCGCGCGCCCGCCGAGCCGCGCGATGGCGACGGCGGCGTTCGGCGCGCAGCCGCCGTTGACGACGAAAAACTCTTTGGCCTCGACCTTGGTGTCCGGCGCCGGCACCCGCTCGACGCGGAAAACCTCGTCGAGCACGATAATGCCGGCGCATAAAATAAGCGGCGGATTCGCGTCCGCCGCCATCAGCTCACCAGGACGTCGCGGCCACGCTCGACGAAGTCGCGCACGATGTGATGCGCGATCGCAATCGGCGGCGGCGTGGTCAGCCCCTGCGGATGCTTGCGCGCCAGCATCAAGGTCAGCTCGGCGCGATCGAACCAGCGCGCGTCTTCGATTTCATGTTCGTCGATCACGATATTTTCGGTCAGCGCCTCGGCATGGCAGCCGATCATCAGCGACGATGGAAACGGCCACGGCTGCGAAGCAAAATATTTGACCCGCGCGCAGGCAAGCCCGACTTCCTCCGCCACTTCGCGCCGCACCGCCTCCTCGATCGATTCGCCGGGCTCGGCGAAACCGGCGAGGCACGACCACATGGTTTCCGCAAAGCGCGGCGAGCGGCCGAGCACGCAACGCTCGCCGGCGATCACCAGCATGATGACGACCGGATCGGTGCGCGGAAAATGCTCGGCGTCGCACACCGGACAATCGCGCCGCCAGCCGGCCTGGGTCAGCTTCGTCGGCGCGCCGCAATTGGGGCAGAAGCGATGACGGGCGTGCCAGCCCAAGACCGCTTTGGCCTCGGCGAGCGGCGGCAAGTGCTCGGCGGCGACCACGCCCTGCACCGCGATGCTGCGCAAGTCGATGAGCTGGAGATCGTCGCGGGTCTTCAGCGGCTCGACCGCGGCCGGCTCGAGCGCGGCGCCGAACCGCGGCATCCCGTCCAAAAGCCCGAGGAATACGGTCTCGCTGACGTTGCCGAAGGCGCGCGCCTCGGTGAGCGAGAACAACGGGTCGAGCGCTTCGCCCCACCGCTTGAGCACCACCGCATCGCCGCCGACCACATAGAAGCCGGCACGATTGCTGTCGGCAAACGCCGCAAGCGCCGTTTCGTCGCCGCGATAGACGGCCGCGCGCTCGATGCGGCTTCCCGAATAGGCCTGGCGCGGCGGCACACTGAGATCGGACGGTTTTGACATTTTGTCTCGATAGAAGCGGTGCCGGTCATCGAGGTCAAGCAGGAACGATGATTCGTATCTTCCCGCGTCAACGCGAGGAGGAAATGCGAAAGCGTTCTCGCGACGCGATCCGCGCCCGAGCTTTGCCAACCACTACGGCTCGTCACCACCGGGCTTGACCCGGTGGTCCATGCTGACGCGCGGCTCTGAAAACCTAGCGGCAAATCCGATTGAGCTTCCGGTCCGCATGGATTGCCGGATCAAGTCCGGCAATGACGAAGGAAAGGACAAAGGAAAAAAGGAAAGCGGAACGCCGACAAACGTGTTTGGTAACCTCCGCATCTTGCGATGCGGCGCGCGCCCTTGTCTCTTTCCCTCCGAAGAGGTCGGGAGGGGGCGCGCTCGCCTGTCGGCGTTCCACCACGGCTCACACCGTCGGGGCTTGCGCCCATTCGGCGTCAGCTTCAGGCCAGGCTTCCTGGGACGCGGCAGGACGTTCGATCCGGTAAGCTCACTCCAACCGGGGAGCAAAGACCTTGCGCTTTGACGCGGTCGTTAGCCGCGCCCGCCTGTCCCAGTCCAGGGAATGCACCTCCCGGACCGGTCATAGTGCCGGCCAACATGATGCCCGAAGCTGCCCGGAGGCGGAGTGTATCGTTCCGCGCGCGGGCACCGCTCTCGCTCCACCCTCAGGAGTACCCTCGGCCGAAGGCGTCCTTCACTGAGCGAGATCGCGCAATCTTTACCCGCGCTAGTAGCGCCGCCGCCATCCCCCGCGCGGTACGTCAATCCATTCCACAACGATTTGGTCAAATGGAAAATCGTTGAAGGAATTAAGGCTAGCGATCTCGCACAACTGTCTAAGCCAAGAGTGCCATGTAACAATTGTTCGCCTTCAAGAAAGCTATGCTGAAGACTCTTCGGCCGAATTTAAGCGGGTATTGAGTGTGATCGGCTGGAAGTATGATGAACGCTTTGCAACGAGCACTGTAGATAAAGATGTTACAATACACACAATCGACTATCGCCAGTCGGATCGGATTGCACAACCCGCGCCTGGATTAGAGTGTGCGGAAGCCATGGCGGGCCGAATACAAAATGAAGCTAAGACGCCGCGCGGCAGTTCATTACCGCTGGCCTTATTGGATTACTTACACAGAAGCGCCGGATTACCTGAAACAATGCGGTCGGCAGTGCTTTGAGGTGGACTTTGGCAATGAGGACACCTCGCGATGACCATTCCATTCAAAATGGAAATTCAAGCTGCTCCGGTTCAGGCTCGCTGGCATCGTTCTCGGTTAGCTGAGACGGATGCCAGTGACCTCGTCTCAGCAGCCTGCTATCGCTTCCGCAAAGATTTCAGGATTATTGCGGTTGTTGTATCGGAACTGAAACTCCGCGACGTACAGCGGCAGATACTTGGCGCTGACTTTGTGGAACGTGCCAACGACGCCGCGCTTGAAGATGCTCCAGAAACCTTCAATCGTGTTCGTGTGTACCGCACCGACAACGTATTCATGGGCGGAGTGACGCACGATGGCGTGCTGCGGATATTCGCGCTTCAACGTATCGTAGGCACGCAAGTCATCGGTCGCGAGCAAGCTAACTTTGTTGGAAACTGCCTCGCGCACGAAGCCGGTCAATGTGTCGCGGTCAAAGCTATCAATGACCCGCGCGACGACGTTGCCCTTGCGCTGGACTGCGCCAATGACGGCGGTTTTACCGGAGCCTGTGCCGCCAGTGCCGCCATCACGCTTATCCCAATGCTTATTGCGGGCCTTGCCGCCAACATAGGTTTCGTCAACCTCGACGATACCCATGAGTTTTCTTTGCAATGTATCGGAAAGAGGGACAAAAGTCAATCATCGGTCATTGGAAGCGCGACTAAGTTCAAACGATCATCCTGTGAAAAAGGCACGAATTGCCGTGGACGTCGCAAGTTTCACCTTTGCGACTCGACGTTCCGTTGGTCGTATTTGGATGTGAACCTAAGGTTGCGGCCACGGAAGTTGCATCATGGCGGATATCCCATCAGCACTAATTGATGCGGTTAAGGAGCAGCGGGCGGTCCTCTTTCTGGGTGCCGGCGCGAGCTACGGAGCCAAACACCCAAAAGGTAACGTAATCCCCTCGGGCGATGATCTTCGTGATTTGATCTGTGATAAGTTTCTGGGAGGCAAACTTAAACAAAAGTCTCTCAGCGCTGTTGCGGCGATGGCCGGGAGCGAGGTCGGCCTCTCTGGCTTCCAACTATACATCCACGACCTGTTGACGCCGTTTCAACCAACTGACTATCACTTATTAATTCCTAAGTTCCGATGGCGCGCGATCGCTACAACCAATCTCGACTTAATAATCGAGCGAGCTTATTTGAATCTCCCGACCCGATTGCAAAATCTCGTAAAGACCGTAAAGGACGGCGATAGCTTTGATACTCGAATTAATCGGGAAGCGGACCCTGTCGGTTTTTATAAGCTTCACGGGTGCATCGAATTTCACACCGATCTTTCCATTCCCCTTGTCCTGGGTAATGAACAGTATGCTAGTTACGACTTAAATAGAACGCGATTTTACAATCGGTTCCGCGACTTGGGATTCGAGTACCCCGTTATCTTTGCGGGCTACTCGATCTCTGATGCTCATATCCAAAAGCTTTTGTTTGATCTAACCGATCCCTCTATCGGACGGCCACCATACTATCTCGTCTTACCAGGAATAACGGATGTTGAAGCACGGTACTGGGCCCATCATCGCGTTATCCCAATCGACGCAAAATTCGAAGATCTTCTTAGAGAGCTTGATCGAAAAATCCCAGCCCCCGCAAGGGCACTGCGCATCGATATCGGTGGCGGCGATCTAACTATTCGTAAGCACTATCGTGTCGCGCACGCCTCCGAGCCGTCCTCTGTAGCAAGTTACTTAGCTACCGACGCTACGCATGTGCATTCTGCGCTGATAGCAGCGCGACAAGATCCAACAGAATTCTATCATGGGTACGATAACGGCTGGGGATGTATCCTCCAAAATCTTGACGTTAGTCGCTCTTTTTCCGACTCAGTTCTTGTTGATGCCGTTCTTATTACCGAAGAAACCCGCCCAACGGCTGAGCTATTTATGCTCAAGGGCCCCGCTGGGAACGGCAAGAGCGTGTCGCTCAAACGCATCGCTTGGGAGACCGGCGTCACATACGATCAACTCGCGCTGTACCCGAATAATCCGGCTGGCCTGCGCATCGAACCCCTCGCTGAAATTTTCCGCCTCGTTGGAAAGCGCGTTTTTCTGTTTGTCGACCGAGTCGCCTTGGTGCGCAATGAATTGCGCGAATTATTGCAGGCCGCGCAAGCGCGTTCCCTACCGCTCAGTGTTATCGGCACCGAGCGAGACAATGAGTGGAATATCTACTGCGATCAACTTGAACGCTTCGTACGCCAAGAGTTTCCGGTCCGGTATCTCAATGAGCGCGAAATTGAAGGCCTCCTTAGCTTGTTGGACCGGCACAACGCATTGGGCGTTCTAAAAGATCGGTCACCCGACGACCGCGTCTACGCTTTCACCAAGAGGGCGGAACGTCAGCTTCTGGTCGCGCTGCATGAGGCGACACAAGGAATTCCATTTGAAGATATCGTTTTAGATGAATTCCGTCGCATCGAACCTTCAACTGCTAGAAGCATTTACCTTGATATCTGCGCCCTTCATCAGTTCGGCGCACCGGTGCGAGCGGGCTTGATTTCGCGATCCAGTGGTATTGGCTTTGAACAATTCCAATCCGAATTTATGAAGCCGCTTGAAAATGTTGTCCACGTAGTGAAGGACAATCACAGTCGCGACCTTTACTATCGCAGTCGGCACCAACACGTTGCTGAAATCGTTTTTAATCGGGTGCTCCCTAAGGCCGAGGACAAATTCGATCTACTCGCTAGGGTTCTTGCTGCAATCAACGTCGACTATTCATCGGATCGAGAGACATTCTCCCGCTTGATCAGAGGCCGGGGTATTGCAGAAATATTCCCCAGCGCTGACTTGGGCCGCTTGTTCTATGATCGCGTTCAAGAAGCTGCACCCATTGATCCGTTTGTGTCGCATCAGCGTGCTGTTTTCGAAATGCACCATGTTGGAGGGTCGTTGGTGCTTGCGGAAGTGGCCGCAGCTCGTGCCTTCGAATTGAATCCCAACAACCACAGCATTCAACATACCCAAGGAGAAATCGCTCGTCGATTGGCCAACGAAACCGACGACCCGCTGCGGAAGCGTGCCCTGAGACGGATCACGAGGGAAAAACTCGGCGGAGAGATCGGCGAGTACGATATGTACACGCGTGCACGTCTCGCTATTGATGAGTTCAGGGAAATTTCAGCGGCGCTTGACGTGCAAGAAGACAAAGCCCCTCCCGCACCTTTTGTCGAGGCGGCGAAGGAAGCTGAGACAGCAATTCAGCGTGGTTTACTCATCTTTCCTGAAAGCTCCGAACTCCTGGCAGCGGAGGCGACTTTCAGAGAATATTTAGATGAGACTGCCCGAGCGTTAATAACTCTCGAACGGGCGTTCAAATTGAACCCACGTCAAGACTGGCTCGCGGTGCGTCTCGCGCGCAAGTATCAGGCTTCTGGGGACTTCGAGAATGCTAAGCTAGTGCTAGATGCGTGTCTGCGCGACAACCCTTCGAGCAAACTCGCTCATCTCGAAATGGGACGCGTCTCTATAGCTGTCGGCGACGCTCATGCCTCCCTTGAACATCTTAGACGAAGTTTCACCGAGGGCGACAATCATTACGAAGCGCAGTTCTGGTACGCACGAGAACTCTTTATTCAGGGTCGTTTCCCCGAGGCAGAAAGCGTATTTTTAGCTCTAAACGAGCGGGCGCCAGGCCGCTTCAGGAATCGTGCCGCAGCCGTCGTTGATAGAGAAGCTGTTGCGACACTCTACGACTGCCGAGTTGAGCGCAAAGAAGAGGGCTACGCTTTTCTTCGATTACCCCAGTTTCCAAAAAGTGTCTTTGCTTCTCGCGCAGAGAACAATTCGATCGACTGGGATAAACTCTCTGCAGGAGCAAATGGCGCGTGCTCAATCGCTTTCAGCCGCCGCGGGCCCCGCGCAATCTCGCTGAGTGTTACCTCACAGAGCTGAGGGCCACTGTTTATTTGCCCCCCTCCGCTGGTTTATCGGAAACACCCGCTTCGCTTGACGTCGTCGTGCCAACTCGGCAGGCGAGCACCCTACAGCCCCGAGAGCGACGAGATCGCTACTGTCACGCCGCCCTTGGCGTCGGCGATGATGCGCAACGTATTGTTGTCGTAGGCGATGCCGGTCAGCCGCAGATCGTTCACCGTCACATTAGCGGAAAGCCCGGCGTTCTGGCTGGTGAGATTGGTGACCGCCGCGGCGATGCGCTTCTTGGCGTCGGCGGCCAGCGGCTTGAGGTCGATCACGGCCTGTTCGGCGAGCGTTTTCTGCAAATAGGGCACCGCCGCCTGCGCCGCGTCGCCGAGCAGCCCGAACGCCGCCTTCGATTGCACGTCAACCGCGATATCGGTGAAGCGCAAAATCTGCTTGTCGGCATCGAGCACCGGCCGGCCCCACACATACACGGTGGCGTCGGCGCCGAACGCAAAAAAGCCGCGCTTCTTGACGTTGACGAGGAGCGAGATCAACAGCCGGTCGCCCGAGGCCGCCACGGCCGCCTGCTTGATGGTGGTGGCGAACGCGCCGGAGCCGTCCTCGGGGAAGGTCTTGCCCTTGAGCTGCGTCTCGATCAGGCGGCTGACTTCGGTGAACGGCATGTCGATCGGAACGGCAATGTCGAGCGTGCCTTCGTTCGCCTGCGGCACGAGATCGAGCGCGCTCGGGAACGGGCAATCGGGCTTGGTCTCGCTCGGCACGATACGCGTCTGCGCCTGAACGCCGACCAAAAGCGTAACGGCGTTGGCGTCGATCTTGGGCTGCGCGGCGATGGCGCGCACCGGGCGGATTTCGAGCCAAAGGTTGGGCATGCCCGAACCGGCGGCGCCGAGCGGCATGGCGCGGCAGAGTTTGTTCCATTCCGCGCGCGCCGCGACCTCGATGAACGGATCGGCGCGCAGCCGCGCTTCGAGCGCGTTCGTCTGTTCGCGAATGAGGCTGTCGAGCACCGGCTTTACTTCGCCGGCGACGCTGAGCTTGATGCCGGCGACCGGCAGCGCGACGTCGACGACGTTGGCCTCCGCCGAGAGGTTCGGCGACAGCCGCCAATCCGCCGCGATGGTCGGGCGCGACGTCGCCGTCATGGTGCCGCGGATGTCGGCGTGCTGATCGAACGCCTTGCCGGCGAGCGACTGCACCTGCTGGCCGATGCTGCCGCCGACGAGATTGCCGATGGCGCCGCCGAGCGCGCTGATGCCGCTGCCGGCTGCGCCGGTGATCGTGCCGAGCGCCTCAAACGAGCCGTTGAGCGGCGTGCCGATGGCGAGCGCGTCCGGCCGGCCGGTCACGGTCAGCGGCCCGCGGGTGATGGTGAAGCTCATTTGCGCGTCGGACAGCAATTTCGAAATCGGATTGCGCGGCTTGCCGGAGAGATTGCGCGGCGCCTGCGCCTCCAAGGCGTCGCGGATCGCGGTCATGGCGACGGCGGCGGGCGCCAGCACCGTCGAAGTGCCGGCCAGCGGCTGCAACGGCGGCACCGCGGTGAGCGCCGGCCGCCCTTGCTGCAACGACGAGCGCGGAGCGCTCGGCCACAGCACATTCATCAACAGCGTCGCGCCGACAAAGGCGATGACGACGATAACGAGGCCGAAGATGACGGTGCGGATATTCATGGGCGAGTCGTGTCCCCCGAGGCAACTTACCTTCCCCTCTCCCCTGGTGGGAGAGGGTGGCAAGCATGTAGCACAGCGAAATGCGAGCCGGGTGAGGGGGTTTTGTGGCACGTCTGAGAGCCCCAGCCCCCTCACCCGCCTCGCTCACTTCGTTTACTCGGCGCCCTCTCCCACGAGGGCAGAGGGACAGTCGCCAGCTTGCTTTCCCACGCCCTGCGGCCGATATAGGGGCTGGGAGGTTGGCGGTGGACGAGCCACTCGCCAACCGGGTCAGGTCCGGAAGGAAGCAGCCCTAACGAGCGCGGTTCGGGTCGCTCGTCAGCCTCCCACCCTCTCCTGTGTGAACGTAGCTCGGATTGAGCGGAGCGAAATCCGAGACCGAACCGAGAGGCTCGCACGCCACTCCCGGGTTTCGCTCCGCTCAGGCTACATTCTCACGATGAACGACCTAACGACACCATCCGGCTCCTACCGTGTGCTGGCGCGCAAATACCGGCCGTCGACCTTTGCCGATCTGATCGGCCAGGACGCCATGGTGCGCACGGTCTCGAACGCGTTCGAGGCCGGCCGCATCCCGCAGGCCTGGATCCTCACCGGCGTGCGCGGCGTCGGCAAGACCACGACCGCGCGCATTCTGGCGCGGGCGCTCAATTACGAGCTGCCGGACGGCTCCGTCACCGCGCCGACCATCCACATGCCGGTCGTCGGCGTGCATTGCCAGGCGATCATGGAAAGCCGCCATCTCGACGTCATCGAGATGGACGCCGCCTCGCACAACGGCGTCGACGACGTGCGCGCGATCAACGACGCCATCCGCTACGCGCCGGTTTCGGCCCGCTACAAGGTCTACATCCTCGACGAAGTGCACATGCTCACGCCGCAGGCGTTCAACGCGCTGCTCAAGACGCTGGAAGAGCCGCCGCCGCACGCCAAGTTCGTGTTCGCCACCACCGAAATCCGCAAAGTGCCGATCACGGTGCTGTCGCGCTGCCAGCGCTTCGATCTGCGCCGGGTCGATGCCGCCCTTTTGGTCAAGCATCTGCAAGGCATCGCCGCAAAGGAAGCAATCGGCGCCGACACCGAGGCGCTGGCGATGATCGCGCGCGCCGCCGAAGGCTCGGTGCGCGACGCGCTGTCGCTGTTCGACCAGGCCATCGCTCACGCGGGCGCCGAGTCGGGCTCAGGCGACAATAAAACCAGCGCCGGCCCGGTGCGTGCCGAAGACGTGCGTGGCATGCTCGGGCTCGCCGACCGGACGAAGATCATCGACCTGTTCGAAGCGCTGATGCGCGCCGATCTCGCCCGCGCGCTCGGCGAACTTCGCGAGCAATACGAGGCCGGCGCCGATCCCGCGATGGTGCTCGGCGATCTCGCCGAGTTCACGCATTTCGTCACCCGCGTGAAGGTGGTGCCGGCGCTGGCCGACGACGTGTCGCTGACCGAAGTCGAGCGCACGCGCGGCCGCGCCTTCGCGGCGAAATTGTCGATGCGCGTTTTGGCGCGCGCCTGGCAGATGCTGCTCAAGGGCATCGAAGAAGTCGCCGCCGCCGGACGGCCGCTCGCTGCGGCCGAGATGGCGCTGGTGCGCATCGCGTACGCCGCCGATCTGCCGACGCCCGACGAAGCAATCCGCTCGCTTTCGGAAGCAGCGCCCCACGGCAATGGCGGCGCACCGCCGCCGGCCGGACAAAATTCGCCGCGTGCCGAAATGGCGGTGCGAACCGAAGCGCGCGGCGAAAGCCCGCGCGGCGCAACGCGCGCGGCGCTTGCGGCGGCGCCCGCGGGCCTGCCGGACCGCGAGCCGGCGGCGCGCAGCGACGCCGAAACCGTCACGGCGCGCGCGCTGCAAAGCTTCGAGGATCTGGTGGCGCTCGCCGTGGAAAAACGCGACCTCGGCATCAAGAGCGCGCTCGAGCGCGACGTGCGGCTGGTGCGTTTCGAGGACGGCCGGCTCGAAATCGGCCTCGAGGCGAGCGCGCCGAAGTCGCTGACCGGAGAGCTGTCGAAAAAGCTCGCCGCCTGGACCGGGCGGCGCTGGATCGTCATCGTCTCGGCCGAACCCGGCATGCCGAGCCTCTACGCCCAGGCGCAAACGCGCAAAGCCGAGCTGAAAGACGACGTGCGCGCCGACCCGTTGGTGCAGGCGGTGCTCAATCGCTTTCCCGGCGCTGAAATCGTCGACGTGCGGGCGCCGGCGGGCGCGGCCGCCGCGGCATCGGACGGTGCATCGTTCGAGGCGCCCGGCGAGGCCGGGCCCGGCGACGACGAATGATAAGCGGATAACGCATGGTCGATTTTCTGGGCCTGATGAAACAGGCCACCGAGCTCAAATCGAAGATGGACGCGATGCAGGCCGAGCTTGACCGGATCGAGGTCGAGGGCAGCGCCGGCGGCGGACTGGTCGCGTTCAAAATGTCCGGCAAGGGCGAGCTGCGCTCGGCCACGATCGACGATTCGCTGCTGCGGCCGGACCAAAAGGACATCCTGCAAGACTTGATCGTCGCCGCGCATGCCGACGCCCGCCGCAAGCTGGAAGCCCTGTTGCAGGAGCGCATGCAGGCGCTCACCGGCGGACTGCCGCTGCCGCCGGGATTGAAGTTATTCTAGACGATGCCCGCCATTGCCGCCGGCCCCGAGATCGAACGCCTGATCCAGTTGCTCGCCCGCCTGCCGGGGCTCGGCCCGCGCTCGGCACGGCGCGCGGCCTTGTTCCTGATCAAGAAACGCGAACTCCTGATGGCGCCGCTTGCCGCCGCCTTGCAGACCGCGATCGAGAAGATCGAAATCTGCAAGATCTGCGGCAACATCGACACGCAGAATCCATGCACGCTCTGCGTCGACCAGCGGCGCGATCCGTCGGCCATCGTGGTGGTGGCCGACGTCGCCGATTTGTGGGCGCTGGAGCGCGCCCGCGCCATCAACGCGCGCTACCACGTTCTCGGCGGCACGCTCTCGCCGCTCGACGGCGTCGGGCCGGACGATTTGTCGATCGACGCCCTGATCAAGCGCGCCCACGATCCGGCGGTGCACGAAATCATCCTCGCGCTCAACGCCACGGTCGACGGCCAGAGCACCGCGCATTACATCACCGACCTGCTGCGCGATGCCAACGTCAAGGTCACGCGGCTGGCGCACGGGGTGCCGGTCGGCGGCGAGCTGGATTATCTCGACGAAGGCACGCTGGCCGCTGCCATACGCAGCCGGACGCCATTTTAGGCATGCCGCAGGGGTCGCAGATGGGGTTGGAAATGGGTTTGCGAATGAGTTCCGTTGCCGGTCCCGCAGGCACTCTCCGGCAGTGCCTGCAAAATAGCCAAGAGTCGCCCGCTATGCGGACAATTCCACCGCCCCGACCGCGTCGAACCGACCTGGAACGGCGCCTTCCGGCGTGGAATCGCCGCTTGGCAGGACATTGGACCGTTGCGCTGCCGAGTTGGCCCGCCCCTTGCATAATAGGGTTTGCGATCTCGATCTCACAACTCGTGTTGAATGAGATTGCTTGGAGCCCCGGCGATCCCGGCACCGGGGCTCCATCCTTTTCTGGCGTCGCCATGCGCTGCTGGCCTTCGGCCGCCTTTTCCGCATGACCGACGACCTTCGCTTCGACAAGACGTTCGCGCTCAAACCCGGCCGCCCCGACGAGGTGGCGCCGGGGGTGCGGGCGCTGGTCGCCAACAATCCCGGCCCGTTCACCTTCATGGGTACGGTGAGCTACATCGTCGGCCGCGGCAAAGTCGCCATCGTCGACCCCGGCCCCGATGACGCCGCCCATATTGCCGCGCTGCTCGACGCCGTGCGCGGCGAAACCGTCACCGATATTTTCGTCACCCACACCCATCGCGACCATTCGCCGGCCGTGCCCAAGATCAAGGCGGCGACCGGCGCGACGGTTTACGCCGAAGGCCCGCACCGCCCGGCGCGGCCACTGCATGTCGGCGAGGCGGCGCGCCTCGACGCCAGTGCCGACATGGAGTTCCGGCCCGACGTCGCGCTCGCCGACCGCGCGGTGGTATCCGGCGACGGCTGGACCATCGAAGCGATCACGACGCCCGGGCACACCGCCAACCACATGGCTTACGCGTTCAAGGAAGCGGACCTCGTCTTCTCCGGCGATCACGTGATGGCGTGGTCGACCTCGATCGTGGCGCCGCCCGACGGCGCTATGAGCGATTACATGGCTTCGTTGCAAAAGCTGTCGCGGCGTAGCGAGCCGCTTTATCTGCCCGGCCACGGCGCCGCGGTGCGCGAGGCGCCGCGCTTCGTGCAAAGCTACATCCGGCACCGGCAAGCGCGCGAGGCGTCGATCTTGCACCGGCTCGGCAAGGGCGCCGCCGATATCCCGACGCTGGTGCGAGCGATTTATATCGGGCTGGATCCGCGGCTTGCCGGCGCCGCCGCGCTGTTGGTGCTTGCGCATCTCGAGGATCTGGTCGCGCGCGGCGCCGTCGCCACCGAGGGCACGCCGTCGATCGAGGGCACTTATCGCTTGGCGGACGCGCCCTTGGCCGCTGGCTGAATGGGCGGCAACGGCGGCGGCGGCGCCCTGCGGTCCGGTGCCGAGAGCACGCCGTCGACATCGTCGATCAGAGCCCGCACCCGCGCGGCGTTGCCGCCGAGATCGTGCCGGCCGTAACGGGAAGCCGAGCGCACGTCGATGCGCGCGCCGTCCGGCGTCGCGCGCACCCGCACCACCACGTCCTCGCGGAACCCGAGGATCGGCGTGCGCGCGATCGCCTCGATATGGCCGTCGCGCGGCGCCACCGCTTGCGGCGGCCGCGCGTCGACAACGTGCCACTTCCGCTTGGCCATGACCTTGAGCACGGCGTCGTAGGTTTCCTGCGGCGGCACCGTGGTGTCGTCGGGCTCGATATCCGAATACGCCTTGCGCTGCATTTCGGCGATGTGCAGGCCGGCATAGGTGACCGGATTGGCGTCGCGGGGCCGCAGCCGCGCGATCGCCTCGAACCGCGGCGGGTCGATCGGATCGGTGGTGACATCGTAGATCGCCGGCAGCTGGTAGGCTTTGACGCCGAGATAAAGCGGATAGGTGATAAGCGCCAAGCCGATCAACAGCGCGGTCACCGCTTCCTGCAGACCGCCGACGCCTTCGATCCAGATGACGACGCCGGCGGCGCAGGCGAGCAGTATCGCGACCACCGCGAGAAACAGCGCGCCGGCGAGCGTCGACAGCGCCGGCACGATATCGAGCGCGCCGGAGCGAACGATAATCAGGGCGATGAACGTGGCGGCGAGCGAGAACAACGCGATGCGGCGCGCCCAGACAGCGAGCCGGGAGGGCCTTTGTTCGGATATGCGCCGCCGCGCCATGCCGGGTCGCTCTTTAGCTCATTTCGATCGTTTGCGGGTCTTGCCGCGGCCCGTGCCGCGCTTGATGCCGGCCATCGCTTCAAGCACGGCGCACACGGCGGCCGCATCCTCGCCGCTATGGCCGTTCGACAGCGCGGCGGCATAGATCGGCAGCGTCGCCGAGAATAGCGGCGTCGGTACGGCGATCGATTGCGCATAGCCGCCGATCACGTCGAGATCCTTCTGGAACATCCCGATCGTCGCGGTGGGATGGCCGTAGTCGTTCTTCACCATCATCGGTGCGCGCAGCTCGAATACCCGCGAAGTGCCGGCGCCGATCATGACCTGATCCAAAACCACGTCCAGCGGCAGGCCGGCTTTCATGCCCAGCACCATGGCTTCAGCGCTGGCCACGTTGTGGATCGCGACCAGGAGATTGGCGACGTACTTCATGCGGCTGCCGTTGCCGAACGCGCCGAGGTCATGCACCGCGCGGCTGTAGCCGGCGAACAGCAGCCGCAGCCGCTTGATTTCCGCGGACCCGCCGGAGGCGTAGATCACGAGGTCCTTGATCGCGGCCTGCGCTCCGGTGCCGCTGACCGGACAATCGAGCAGAACGTGGCCGGCCTGGCGCAGTGCCTTTTCGGCCGCCGCCTTGTCTTCGAGGGTAAACGTCGAGGCCTCGACCACCACGCGGCTTTTCACGTCCGCATTGACGATCGCCTTGACGGTGGCGGCAAGCGCCGCCGGCTTCGGCAGGCTCAGGATGAGGGTCGGCGCCGCCCGTGCCACTTCGCCGGCATCGGCTGCGATCTCGACGCCTTTGCGCTTGAGCGCGCGCCGGCGCTCCGGCGCGAGATCGTAACCGACGACGCGCCAGCCGGCGTTCAAGAGATTTTCGGCGAATGCGCCGCCCATGATGCCGAGACCGACAACACCGACGGTTTTCTTTTTGCTTGCTGCCATTGTCTTCCTGTCTTGCCTTCCTTAGTCGCGCCGGTCAGGCGCCGTGGTTGTGCATCGCCGCCGTCAACAGAGCTTTCGTGTGCCGCTCAAGAACCACGTTGGCGGTGCCCCCGGACACTGCAGTTCAGAGCGAACCCTCGAGAAATCGCATCAGCCGCGGGATCGTCTGCGCGGCGTAACTGTGCGGCTCGGCTTCGAACGGCTCCGACGTCCAGAAATGTCCGGCACCGGGGATGATGATGCGGCGCGCGAAGAATTGCGCTTGCGTCAGCGCCGTGAGGAAGGCGCCGGACTGACTCTCCGGATCGACGACGTCGTCGTGGGTGCCATGGATAAGGAGGAAGCGAAGCTTGTTGTGATCGACCGTGGCGTAGCTGATCGGCGACGCATCGAAATAGATGCGGCGATTCTTGGTCGCCGCGACGCCGAGGAATTTCTCCACGATCTTGTCTTCGGGCCGTCCGGCCAGGTCGTGAATCCACTGCGCGTACATGTCGTAAACGCCGTAGAAGCCGACCACCGCCTTGACGTCGGCCGGCACCTTGGCGGTGGCGTCGTCCTGATAAGCCGATGTGAACTGATCGCCGGCGAGCGCCACCAGCGCCGCGAGTTGGGCGCCGGCGGAATCGCCGATCATGCCGATGCGGTCCGGATCGAGATTGAATTCGGCGGCTTTCGCCCGGATGAACTGCACCGCCGCCTTGGTGTCGTAGACGGCGCGCGGATAGGTGCCATCCTTGCCGAGGCGATAATCGATCGAGAACACCGCGTAACCGGCGCGGGCGAAGAACAGGCCCCAATAGCGATAAAATTGCCGGCTGCCGACCTGCCAGCCGCCGCCATGCACCGCCACGAGCACGGGCGCCTTGGCGAGCCCCTTGGGCAGATAAAGGTCGCCCATGAGCTCGACGCCGTCATGCGTCGCAAAAACGATATCTGGATGATTGACGATTTCATATTCCGCCGCGGCGGCTTGTCCTGCTGTAAGCATGATTGCCATGGTTGCTATGGTTGTGAACGTCGAGAGCATTGTCGCGGTTCTCCGCGGGAATGCGAAAGAGCGGCAACGAGCCGTAGCAACTTTCGCGCACGCTCGGAAGCCTACCACCAGGCGTGAAAATGATGCAGGGGGCCGTTGCCCGCGCCGACGGCGAGCCGATCGGCGGCGGCAATGGCGGCGCTGACGTAAGCCTTGGCGTCTTGCGCCGCGGCTTGCAGCGAAAGTCCCTTGGCGAGACCGGCGGCCACGGCGGCGGAAAACGTGCAGCCGGTTCCGTGGGTATTCTTGGTCGCGACACGCGGCGCGGCAAGCCGCACGCAGCCGTCGCCCTCGACCAGCAGATCGACGCTTTCCGGCCCGTCGCCGTGGCCGCCCTTGATCAGCACGGCGCCCGCGCCGAGTGCGCTGAGCTTATGCGCCTGGACGCGCATTTCGTCCTCGTCGCGTGCCTGCGGCATCCCAAGGAGCACCGCGGCTTCCGGCAGGTTCGGCGTCACGACGCGCACCCGCCCGATCAATTGGCGCAGTCGCTCGAGCGCGTCGGCGTGCAGCAATCGTTCGCCGGAGCTTGCCAGCATGACCGGATCGAGCACGACATTGCGCGGACGGTAGCGATCGAGCGCGGCGGCAACCACGTCGGTCGCCGCGAGCGTGCCGAGCATGCCGATCTTCACCGCGCCGACTTCGAAATCGGTGAACACCGCGTTGATTTGCGCGGCGATGAAGTCCGCGGGCACGTTATGGATGGCGAACACGCCTTTGGTGTTCTGGGCCGTCAGCGCGGTGACGATCGCCGTGCCGTAGACGCCGAGCGCGGAAAAAGTCTTCAGGTCCGCCTCGATGCCGGCGCCGCCGCCGGAATCCGAGCCCGCGATAGTGGCCGCGACAGCTGTCATCATGCGCCCCGTTTCGCCAGCATGCCGTCGACGATCTCACGGAGCGCGCGCGCCGCGGCGGCGGGATCGGGCGAAAGCGACAGCGCCGAGATCACGGCGACGCCGTCGGCGCCGGCACCGATCACTGCGGCCGCGTTGCCGGCGTCGATGCCGGCGATGCCGCATAAAGGCAAATCCGGCGCGCGGCGGCGCAATATCGCGGCAACGCGGGCGAACCCGTCCGGCCCGATCGGCGCGCTCTTTTGCTGTTTCGAGAGCGTCGCATAGACGCCGCCGATGCCGGCGTAATCGAACAACTCCACCGGCACGGCTTCGGCCTCGGCAACCGTCTTGACCGAGAGGCCGATGATCGCCTTCGGCCCGAGCAGCGCGCGAGCATCTTCGACCGCCATGTCGTCCGGGCCGAGATGCACGCCGTCGGCGCCGGCGGCGAGTGCGACATCGACCCGGTCGTTGACCACGAACGGCACCTGAAACAGCGCCAACGCGGCCTTGATCGCGCACGCACTTCCGACCATGGCGCGCGTCTCGCTCGCCTTGTCGCGCAGTTGCACCAGGGTCGCCCCGCCCTGCGCCACCTGCCGGGCCAGATCGGCAAGCTCATACCCCCCGGCGCGTTCGGGATCGACGATGGCGTTCAAGCGCAAATCAACCGGCATCACGCCTTCCTGTCGATGCTTGCACAAAGCCGGCAGGTCCTTATCACGGCAACCGGAATAGCTTAGCATTTAATTCCCGAGGCGGAGGCGCGCATGGTCCCTTTCTTTGTCCAGATCAAATGTCAGCTCGGCAAATCCTACGAGGTCGCCAACCGGCTGGCGGACGCCGAGATCGCTTCGGAAATCTATTCGACCGCCGGCGACTTCGACCTGCTGGTGAAATTCTACGTCGAGGAGGCGACCGACATCGGCCATTTCATCGCCCAACAGGTGCAGACCATCCCCGGCATTGCCGATACCCGCACCATCATCACCTTCAAGGCCTTCGGCGGCTCGTAAAGCCGCTCGTCGTTGCCAGGAGCCTGCGCGTCGGTGTGCTCCTCGGGCTACATGAAGAATTCAAGTTAAGGGGGGCCAGGGCCGGGAGCGAGGCTGTTGAACCTCGCCCACTCCACCGCTGAGGGCGAAGCTCGTGAGAGGCTATCACGCTCCGCTGGCATAGACGTGCACGCGAGGGGTATGGGGTCAACAATGCGCGCACCGGACGAGCGCGCCGGCGCAATGCGCTCTGTCGCTCGCTCCGCTCCCGCCATCCGGATTTGAACGAGAGCCGCCAATTCAAAGTTAAGGAGCGGGCTCGACTTGAAAGAGCCCGTCGGTCGTCATCACCGCGTCGTAGCGGCCGCGCGGATCGAGGTTTTTGTTCATCGGTCCGAGCTTGGCGAGATCGGAGGCTGGGATCGTGTATTTGAATCCGGAACCACCGTGGCGCGGCCTGATCACGATGACGGCGAGATCGTCAGCAGGAGCTCTCTCGGGCGAAATGACCAGTGTGCGCTGGCCCACCGAGGCATAGGTCGCTATAGCTATTCCGTCCGCAAAGCAGGCGCACGGAGAAGTGTTGCTGTCATAATAAACGACGCTCAACTCCCGCGGCTTGGCATCAAGGCGATGCACCGCGTCAAGTCCGATTTTGATACCGAGCGGAATAAAGGCACCGAACGCGCCATGGACGCGCGCGCCCAGCGCGATCCATTCCTCTGGTGTTTCCGCGCGAGCGCCGGCTGCGAGGCAGCAAGTCATCAAAGCAAGAACAAACACAGTAACTGTCTTGATCATGGCGTGCTCCAGGTGAAGCGAGCTATTTTCCCGAGTAGGCGAAATACTTCACAGGCCGCCACCAGACCAATCAGCCACAGCAAGTTGAGGAGTCCGAGGCGGGTTATGATGGTCAATGTGAATGAACCGGAGCCACCCAAAACTGGCGTGAAGGCAAACAGCACAACCTCATAGGCTGCATAGGCCCCAATCAAGGCCGCGCCCAGCGCCACAAGAACGCTGGCTCGCGGAAGCGAGCGCAACGACAGCTTCGCCGCAACGGTCGCCATAAGCGCCGCAAATCCAATAGCGAAGCCTCAAGCCACAGTATTCAGATCGAGCGGATAGTGCAGCGCGCCGAAGCCGCTCGCCTGATTGACGACCCATGCCGCAAAAATCACAAGCAACGCCGCCGCTGGCCGCAGCAACGCAGCAGCTACCACCGCAAACGCGGCGAACGGCGTAGCGCAAGCGAAGGCGAAGCTCGCCAGCGCACAAGCGGTCGCCAGCAGGACCAGACAAAACAGCGAAACGAGCCGCGGTTCAACCGGAGCGAACCGGTCCGACCCGGCGATGGGAAGGCGCAGTATGTCGAGAGACATTGCCGATCTCCTTTGGCTCGCTTCGCTACGAAGCACCAAATTTCTGTGCGTCAGCGATCTGACGCTTTGTGCCAACAGCGGCACTCGTAATCGCTCACTTGGTCAGATTGGCCCCGCGAAGGTATGGGTGAAGAGAATGGATAACGCGGAAGCTCAGTCCTCTCACCGCTGGACTACCGGCACTGGGGCCTGTCCGAAGCGCATGCGGTTCTCGGTCATTCATCATTTTCGACGTTTGCAAGGTCTGTACGTGGGCCTGTCGGCTGCCTTCCGATGGCGAATCGCAGCACCAACGCAGCCAACGACAAAACCAGAATTGCTCCTGCCACTATCACAAGATCGGTCCCTGTCCGATGTTCCGCGCCCACAATTTCGATCAAGACCCGACTCAGAGCTGTGATGGCGATATAGATCAAGAGGCGAACCGGAAGTTTCGTCGTTGTGAAATAGGTGCCGACCATCGCTCCTATTTCAAGATAGATAAACAAAAGCAGGATATCCGAAAGTTCGGCCTGTCCCTTACGCACCATCCCCAAGAAAGCTGCAACCGCTGACCAGACGGTTGTTGCGCCTATCGCGAACAGCGCCAAATAATGAAATGCATCGACCAGCAGTGGCCCAACCGCGTCCGCAAACGCTTTGATCGCGCGATGAAGATGGTCTGCAGTTCGTGCCAACCCACCTGGTGGTTCCGGCATCTGAAGACGCCCTCCAATTGCCTCACCTCAAACAAATTTTTCTCACTACATCCGATTCCGTTGCCTCATGTGCGCCCAAGGCTCGCGACAAGGCATGGTAACGGTTCAAACTAGCACACTAAAAGAGCTTGGGGCGTGGCTTCAGACGCAGGCCTATAAGCTGCTAGCTAATGTCCGCTTCGGGTCAAACTCGAGCGATTCAGTCGATCTTGCTGGCCGGCTCATGTCGGCTTCGCCCCGAAAGCGGACAAGCCCGGCCGTGACGGTCCCAAGCAAGGTAAAATAAAGCCGATTATTTCTTCTTCTTCGGCGGTTTTGGGCCCTGCCGCGGCGGCAGCGACGCGATGTAGGCAGCGATCGCGGCGCGATCATTCGCACCGAGCAAAGCGGTATTGCGGATGACGTCAGCCATGCCGCCGCCGGCAAAATCGCCAGACGGATTCATGCCGTCGCTCAGGAAACTCGCGATGTCCTTTTCCGACCAGCGCGGGTCCTGGTGTTGCAGCCCCGCGGGTGTGATATTGGGAACCCAGCTTTTGCCGTCAGGCGTCGGGCCGCCGGCGAAGCGCTCGCTCTCAACGATCGCGCCGAGAAAATTGCGCGGGCTGTGGCACTCCGCGCAATGGCCGGGCGCGTTGACCAGGTAAGCGCCGCGATTGAGTTGGGCCGACTTCGCCGGATCGGGCACGAACGGTCCGCCGTGGAAAAACAGAAGCTTCCACAATCCGACCAGGCGGCGGATGTTGAAGGGGAATGCCAGCGCGTGCCGGCGCACCCTACCCGCTACCGGCGGCAATGTCTTCAGATAGGCGAAGAGATCGCGGACGTCGGCGAGCTCCATGTGCTGGTAGGACGTATAAGGAAAGGCCGGGAACAGATGCCGGCCTTGCGGCGACGTCCCCTTCCACAGCGCCGTGACGAAATCCGCTTCGCTCCACGCGCCGATGCCGTCTGCGGTATCGGGCGAGATGTTCGGCACATAGAACGTGCCGAACGGCGACGCCAACGCGAGCCCGCCGCCGAGCCGGGTGCGATCGGTTTTGTCGGCATCCTTGCCCGGCGTGGCGTGGCATGACGCACACCCGCCGATGTCGAACATGGTTTTGCCGTTGCCGAGATCGACCGTGTGCGTCGGCAGTGCCGAAGCCGGAACCGCGGCGGGAATCGTCACCACCCACAGCAGCACCGCCAAGGCGGCGATTGCGACCGCCGCAATGAGCGCGAGCTTGCGCATCGCCTACCGATCGTCCCCCGCCGCGCGAGGGCGGACGAACACGATCAGCCCTTCTTGAGGCGGTAGGTCTGATGGCAGGCGCCGCAATCGTTCTTGCCGATGTTGCTGAAGGCGGCCTTGAAGGAATCCAGGTCCTTCACGCTCGCGGCCGCGGCCTTGGCATCCTCGCCGAGCTTGGCGAGCCTGGCGTTGAAGTCGGGAGTGTCCTGCCAGATTTTCGGACTGGCGGTGTACGGATCGTCCGCGGTTGCCTGGTCGACCGAGTTCGGCGGGAACAGCGCCGGCGCCTTCGCCGCGGTTTCCTCAAACGCCGCGAAAATCTTTTGCACTTTTTCGAGATCGAACGGAGCTTCGCCCTTCATCATGGCGGCGCCGATCATGGCCTCTTTGCCATTGGCCTTCATCAGCGCCTTGCGCTCTTTTATGGGGTCTTGCTGGGCAAGCGCGACACTGACGCCAAGCGTAATCAGCGCAATAGCGAACAATGCACGGATCATGGAATGCTCTCTTTCTCTGCGTGCGGACGAGCCGCGGACCGGTATGTTCAGTTCCCGCCTCCGCAGGATATGGCAAACGGCAAGCCGGAGAAATCACGAAACCGTATCCCCGTTCGCCCGTATAATGTTGGATAGCGGCCGCGCCGGCAGAACCGATGTTGAAATCCCTCTACCGTTATCGCCAGGAACGGCTGTTCGAGAAGCCGCCGGAGGCGATTTGGTCGCTCATTGCCGATACCGCCCGCATCAACGAGCTGGTCGGCTTTCCGCCTTATCAGGTCGAGGAGCGCGCCGATTTGCAGGGCCGCATTCACCGGATCGCCAGCGCCAGCGTCGGACCGATTCGCATCAGATGGGAGGAAAGCTTCGGCGAGTGGCAAGAAAACCGCCGCGTGGTGCAGACTCGCAAATTCCTCAACGGCCCGATGCGGCATTTCCAGGCGGTCGCCGAGCTGCATCCCGAGGGCGACGGCACCAGACTTGTGTTCCTGTCCGAAATCGAATGCGTCGGAATTTTGGGACTGCTGGCACGGATCTCCGGCCAGATCGGCCGCGAAGGCGACAAACGCGTCGCGGCGATCGAGAAGATGATTCGCAAAGCCGACATGGAGGATCACGTCGCCGGCGAAAGCGAGGTCGCGGCGGCAAAGCCCGCGGCGCGGCGCCGCCTCGCCGCCTTGATCGCGGAGCTCGAGCGCGACCCGCGCAGCCACGGGCTGGCGCGGAAGCTCGGCGAATTTCTGCTGCACGCGCCGACCGTCGCGGTGCGCGCCATCCGCCCGCTGACGCTGGCGCGGCTGTGGCAGGCGCCGCCGGACGCCGCCGTCGAAGCTTTCCTCGCGGCACAGCGTCTCGGCATCGTGGCGATGGCCTGGGACCTGCTCTGCCCGCGCTGCCGCGGCGCCAAGTCGAACGTCAAGCATCTGCACGACATGCCGGAAGGCGCTCATTGCGGCTCGTGCAACATCGATTACCGCCGCGACTTCACTCGCAATGTCGAGTTGACCTTCCATCCGGAGCCGTGGCTGCGTCCGCTGCCCAAGGGCGAGCTGTGCCTGCTCGGCCAGGGCTCGACGCCGCACGTCAAGTTCCAGGCCGAGATTCCGGCGCGCACCAAACAGAGCTTCGCGCTGACGCTGCCGCCCGCGGTCTATCGCTTCCGCACCGTCGAAGCCGGCGCCGAAGCCGATGCCGTCGTCGGCGACGATCAAATCATTCCGGCCGCGGCGGCGCGCGACGCCGATATCGTCCTCGAGCCGCCGCCGCGAAGCGGCGAATTCGTCGCCCATAACGACACCGACCGGCCGCTATTTTTCGTCATCGAGGAGCGCGATTGGGCGAAGGACGCGCTGACCGGCGAAATCGTGATCGCGATGCCGGCGTTCCGCCGGCTCTGTCCCGAACAACTGCTACGGCCCGGCGACGAAGTCGAGATCGGCCGCGTCGCGATCATGTTCACCGATCTGCAAGGCTCGACCAGGCTCTACGACGATCTCGGCGACGCCACGGCTTACCGGCTGGTGCGCGATCACTTCGCGTTCCTGTCGGAACGCGTGGCGGCGCACAACGGCTTTGTGGTCAAGACCGTGGGCGACGCGGTCATGGCGGCGTTCCGCGATCCCGCCGACGCGGTGCGCGCGGTGCTGTCGATCCACGACGACGTGGCGGGCTTCAACCACGGCCGCGGCGACACCGGCATCACGCTAAAGCTCGGGCTGCATCTCGGCGCGTGCATCGCCGTCACCGCCGGCGGCGTGCTCGATTACTTCGGCTCGGCCGTGAACACGGCGTCGCGGCTCGAGCACCAATGCCGCGGCGGCGAAGTGATCGTCTCTGCCGCGGTTCTCGCCGACCCGGAAGCACGCGAGGCGCTGGCCGGCCGCGCGCTGACCGAGGACAGCGCGACGTTGCGCGGCTTGCACGAGGCGGTGCGTTTTGTCCGCGTCGGCGCCGCACAGCAGGCGCCGCGTTGATCGCTTGTAAAATCACCTGTTGCGGTCGGATTCGACGCCGGACTTTGAGCGCGCACACGGCTTGATCCCTCGTCGATACCGCTTGCCAAGATACGCGCATATGATAACCTGCATACGCAGGTAATTAAATTGGGCTGAGGCGTTGCACCAAAGGAGCCCGGTATGCCAGCGCAAATCTGCTTTTTCGTCAGTATCGGTTTCAGCTTGATCGCCTGGGGCATCGTCGTCCGGGCTTTTATCTGGCCCGAGTTGCGCCGGCGGCCGCTCGCCGCAGCGTTGCGGCCGCTGCTGATGCTCCATAGCTTTCGCTTCGGCGGCTTGGTGTTTCTCGTACCGGGCGTCGTGTCGCCCGAGCTTCCATCGGCTTTCGCGACGGCCGCCGCCTATGGCGATTTGGTCGCGACGGTGCTTGCCCTGCTCGCGCTCGCCCTACTGCCGGGACGACTTGGCATCGCCGTCGTGTGGCTGTTCAACATATGGGGAACGGCTGATCTTCTGAACGCCTTTTACCAAGGCAACAATTCCGGGCTGCAAGCCGGCCAGCTCGGTGCGGCGTACTTTATTCCGACGGTCTTCGTGCCGCTCCTTCTGATCACGCACGGATTGATTTTCCGGCTGTTGTGGCAGGGAAAGACCGAAAGCGCCGCCCGGGACAACCGGCTGCCGGCCTGAGCGCCCGTTCAAGCCGCGGCGGTCTTGAGTAACGTCTCGACTTTGGCGTCCAGGTCTTGCGCCACTTTCGAGGCGTCGGCGTTGCCGTATGGCGCCAGAAAGCTAGCCATCGTGTCGTAAGACAGATGGACACCGTCGGCTCGCTGGTCGATCAGCACCGTCACCGGCGCATAGGACCCGGCGTCGGCGACGTGGCTTGCCATCGCGCTCATGATCAGCGGATTGCCGACCAGATAGCGCAGGCTGTGCGCCGGGGCGCCGCCTTCCCGAGCGATGACCGCGCCGAGATCGAAGCGGGCGAATTGGATCAAGCCCAGCTTGCTGGCGGCGCGCTCGACGACGTTGTGCAAATCGGCGGACGTCTTGGCGCCTTCCACCTCGCCGATGAAATGCTTCATGTCGGGATGGCCGATCGCCGACTCGAAGGCGGCCACGACAGTCTCGAACGGCTTTGCGGAAACGACGCTCAACCGCCGCACCGCGACGTCCCGGGTCGTAGTTTGCGCGCCCGCGGGCCCGGCGGCGGCTGTTGCAACCGCCGCCCCCGCGGCAACCAGCACGGCGCGGCGATCGAGAGGAAGGGACTTGGTCATGGCTGTTTCTCCACCTTGTAGCCCTTGACAACTAACTGTATATGCAGATTATCGCACGGACACCGTTCTTCCGGCAAGGCTGCACGCCGGAAAACGGCCGGCTCTTCCCAACCCCTCAGGAAGTTCCCATATGTGCGACCCCCGGCTCGCATGCCGGCCAAACATGGCGAATTTCCATGAAGATCATACCCTTGCACGGCGGCCTTGGCGGCGGGCAATCCGCCGCCGCCGATCAGTTTACAGTTCCGCCCGACGATCAAGCGCTGCTTGACGCCTATTCGCGCGCGGTCATCGACGTGGTCGATCGCGTCGGCCCGGCGGTGGTCGGGCTTTCGGTGCGCACCGACAAGAGCCACGGCGGCAGCGGATCGGGGGTCGTGGTGGCGCCCGACGGCCTCGTTCTCACCAACAGTCACGTCGCCAGCGCAGCCGGCGCTGCGGCGCGCATCGGCGTGACCACCGCCGACGGTCAGGATTTGCGCGCCCGGCTGGTCGGCGAGGATCCCGACACCGATTTGGCGCTGCTTCGCGTCGACGAACCGGTGACGCTGCCGGCGGCAACGCTCGGCGATTCCAAGCTGCTCAAGCGCGGCCAATTGGTCATCGCCATCGGCAATCCGCTCGGCTTCGAATCGACGGTGACGACGGGCGTCGTCTCCGCGCTCGGCCGCTCGCTGCGCGCGCGCACCGGCCGGCTGATCGACGACGTGATCCAGACCGACGCGGCGCTCAATCCCGGCAATTCCGGCGGCCCGCTGGTTTCCTCGCGCGGCGAAGTCGTCGGCATCAACACCGCGGTGATCATGGGCGCGCAGGGTATTTGCTTTGCGGTCGCCGCCAATACCGCGAGCTTCGTGCTCGGCGAATTGGTCCGGCACGGCCGCGTGCGCCGGGCTTTCATCGGCATTTCCGCCCAGCAGACCGCGCTTCCGGCGCGACGGCGCCATGCCGCCGGGCTCACCCAGCAAAGCGCGGTCACGGTCGGCACGGTCGAAGCCGGCAGCGCCGGCGACGGCGCCGGCCTCAAACCCGGCGACATCGTGCTTGCCCTCGACGGCGTCACCATCACCGGCGCCGACGATCTCATCCGCGCGCTGACCGGAGAGAAGATCGGCCAAAGCGTCGCGCTCGACGTGCTGCGCGGCACCGAACGGCTAACCGTTTCGCTGACGCCGCAAGAGCGCAAGCGCGCAGCTTGATCCGGCGCAAGCGCGCGGCTTGATCCGGCGTGAGCGTGCAGCTTGACGCGCCGCGAGCGTGCAGCTTGACGCGCCGCGAGCGCTTAACGGCAACGCGTCAATTTGAGATACATGAGACGGTGTTGAGCGTCGTTTCGCTCATCCCGATTACGCTCGGACTTTGATCCGCCGCCCGCGCTACAGCTAGCATCCGCCCTCCAGCCAAAACGGCCTAGGAGGGCGCCATGCTTTATCTCTTACGCGCATTGCTGATCGGCAGCCTCGCTGCAGCGCTCGGCTTCGCACCCGCCGCGCAAGCCTGCACGGGCATCCGTCTGGTCGCCAAGGACGGCGGCGTGATCGCCGCGCGCACGCTCGAATTCGGCTTCGACCTGCACTCCGAAGTTCTGGTCGTGCCCGCCGGCACCGCGCTGACCGGGACGCTGCCGGACGGCGGCAAAGGCATAAGCTACACGACGAAATACGGCTTCGCCGGCGCCAACGCCGAGGGCCTGACCGCCATCGTCGACGGCATCAACGACCAAGGGCTCTACGTCGGTCTGTTCTACTTCCCCGGCTACGCCAGTTACGCGGAGGCGACCAAGGAGAACGCCGCGCGGGCGATGGCGCCGCACGAATATGCCAATTGGCTCCTCGGCAATTTCGCCAATGTCGAAGAGGTCAAGGCCAATTTCAACAAGATCGCGCTGGTGCCGACCGTCGTCGAGGCCATCAAGCAGGCGGCGCCGGTTCACTTCGTGGTCCACGATCGCACCGGCAAATCGGTGGTGATCGAGCCGTTGGGCGGTGCCCTGAAGATTTACGACAACCCGCTCGGGGTCATCACTAACTCGCCGACCTTCGACTGGCACATGACCAATCTGCGCAATTACGTCAATCTGAGCGCCACCAACGTGCCGCCGATCGGCGTCGGCGGCATCAAGCTTGCGCAACTCGGCCAGGGCTCGGGATTGCGCGGCTTGCCGGGCGACTTCACGCCGCCGTCGCGCTTCGTGCGCGCGGTCGCGTTTACGCAATCCGCGGTGCCGTCCGATACGGCGGCCGAAGCCGTGCTGGCGGCGTTCCACATCCTCAACAACTTCGACATTCCGTTTGGCGCGGTACGCGAGACCGAGAACGGCACGGTGCACGCCGAAGCGACGATCTGGACCAGCGCTTCCGACCTGAAAAATCTGCGCTGGTATTTCAAGACCTACGACGATCAGTCGATCCGCGCCGTCGATCTCGGCAAGGCGCTCGCGGCGGCCCACGGCAAGATCAGGCTGATAACGATGGACGCCAAACAGCCGATCGGCGACGTCTCCGTCGACTTCAAGTAAGGCGAAAGCCGGCGGCGCCTGTCGCGCGGCACGCGCTGAAATAGCCAAGCGCCTGCGGTCATCGCCGATCTGCTTTTCCCCGCCAAAAATTTACCAAACAAATTAACGTTTCGGCCGGTCGAAAGATGACCAAAATTTGTCCGCCACGGCCATCAAACAAATACTTGCCATGCAAATAAGGGACGCTCAAAGAATCATAGAGATGCTATGACGCAGCACGCCTCGCCGTTCAGCGAGGCGTTTTTTTGTCTGCTTGGTCTCGTGCAAGCCTGACGGTTTGCGCGAGATTTTTTTGCGGATGAAAAGAAGAAGCATCGTCAACAGCACGGGGACTATTCGAATGAAGTTGATCACGTTAACCGCCGCGATTGCGGCCGCATTGACGTTCACGCACTCAGCACAGGCACGGGAGCATTATCATCGTCATCGTATTATTTCGCCGCAGCGCTATTTTGATTCCGCGCCGGCGTCACCCGCGGCTTTCGCGGCTTGGAACGCACCTGGATGGTCGGGTGCGCCGCAAGCCGGAAGACCGCTGAACCCACGGCGAGCCGGCGCGCGGTTTAGTGCGCGGCGAGCCGGTGCATGGTCAGACGCGTCGCAGGCGAGCGCTCAGTTCAATGCGCCGCAAGCCGGTGCGCGGTTCAATGCGCTGCAAGCCGGCTACGGCGGGCGGCCGCGCGCTTGGTGCGGCTGGGAGATGCGGCAACTCGTCGGCAACGATCCGGGCCCGGAGTTCAACCTGGCGCGCAACTGGGCGCATTGGGGCCGCCCCGGGCCGGCCGGTGTCGGCGCCGTCGTCGTCTGGGCGCACCACGTCGGCAAGATCGTCGGCCAGGAGGACGGCCGGTGGATTATTCAATCCGGCAACGACGGCAACCGCGTGCGCACGCGCCCGCTGCCGATCTCAGGAGCGATCGCGATCAGGTGGGGCTAAAACACCCCGGCCGATTGCGCTCTCGACCAAAAAGAAAAGCGGCCGCTCGGGACACCGGGCGGCCGCGTTCTTTAGGTATCGTGGCTTGACGATACGCCGCGCTTACTTCGCGGCCGCATGGCCGATTGCCCAGACATAGGCGGCGACGGCTTTGACATCGGCGTCCGACAGCGGCGCGCCGCCCTTTGGCGGCATCGGGTCGGAATAATTCCGCGGCTTTGGAATTCCGTCGGCGATGATTTGCGTAAGCGACGGCAAGCTGCCGTCACCGACCAGCCAGCGGCCATCGACCAGCGACGGGCCTTCGGGAGAGCCGTTCGCGTCGGAGCCGTGACAACCCGTGCAGGTGCCGCCGGACGCCTCGCCGTGGAAAATGCGATCGCCCAATGCGACCTCCTCGCGCGTGGCGCCGGGCGGCACCGGCAATGACGTCGTATCGGCCCGGCCCGCATTCGGATGAATGCCTTCCGGCGGCCCGGGCTCGCCGGATGTCGCGGCAACGGTCGTGGGCGACGGCGCCGGGGCGGCCGCCGTATCGGAGTTGCCGTGGAACGTCACGCGCCAGATGCGGCCGTGGCCGTCTTCCGAGATATAAAGTGCGCCGTCGGGGCCTACGGCGAGGCCGGTCGGACGAAAGGCTGCCTGGCCCGGCTCTTTCACGGCGCCGGCGAAACCGTCGGCGAAGACGATGAAATTGCCCGCGGCCTTGCCGTCCTTGAGCGGCTGGAAGACCACGTTGTAGCCGCCCTGCGGCTCCGGCGCGCGATTCCACGAGCCGTGGAAAGCGACAAAAGCGCCGCCCTGATACGCCGCCGGAAACGCCTTACCGGCGTAGATCGCCAGATCGTTCGGCGCCCAATGCGCGGGCAACGCGGCAATCGGGGCTGTCTTCTCGGCGCAAACGCCGACTTTCTTGCCGCCGTCGCCGCCGTATTCCGGCGCCAGCACGAGCTTGTTCTGAAAGCGGTCATAATAACATTCGGGCCAGCCGTAATCGGCGCCCGCTCTGAGTTCGACAATCTCCTCGGCCGGCTGGCGGGCGCTCTGCCCGGACGTGTAGAGTTTCGGCCAGTTCTGCGACAGCTGATCGCGGCCGTGCTGGGTTACAAACAACCGGCCGGCGGCATCGAAGGCGAAGCCCTCGCCGTTACGCAGACCGGTCGCATAGCGCTCGGCCGGCGAAAAATGCTGATCCTTTTTATCGGCCTCGTAGCGCCAAATGCCGCCGCGCGTCATCAGTTCGGTGCATGGCTGGTGGCCGGCCGAATCAAGCGTCCGGTTTTCGACCTGACACGAATTGGTGGCCGTGCCGAGATCGACGTAGAGATGGCCTTGCGCATCGATGATGAACGGATGCATCGGATGATCGCCGGTGAGCGGCAGGCCGGACAGGATGACTTGCGGCGGCTCCGTCGGAACAATGGCGCCGGTCGATAGCGGATAGCGCACGATCTTGTCGTTCTGCTCCGCGTAGAGAGCACCATCATGGACGTAGATCCCGGTGCCGCCCGCCGAGCCTTGCGCAACGCCGGGGCCGAAACGCTCGATCACATCGGCGTGGCCGTCGCCCTTGGTATCCTTGAGCGCGATCAAAAACCCGCCCGCCGGCGGTTTGCTGTTTCGGTAATAACGGCCGCTCCAGGTGTTTACGTAGAGCACTCCGTTGGGGCCGAACGCCATGTGGCGCGCATGACCGATATTGTCGGCAAAGACAGTGGCGCAAAACCCGGGCGAGAGGGTGATGCCGCCGTTGCCGCCGCCGCAGCCATCGGTCTGGGCGGTGTTTTGCCCGTTTTGCGGATTCGACTGGGCCGAAACCTGCTGCCCGGCCAGGAGCGCTCCCAGGATGAAAAACGGCCCGAGTGCAAGTTTCGCGGCGCGGCCGCCCGGCCTAATATCGCCTCCCATAGAGTAGACGCTCGCACGATCGACCATGGTGATGCTCCATGTTGCAACGCACCAGTTAACTTGGGAGGCAAACTGCGAGTCCAACAGCGCAGCCTCGAAAACAACAGAGCGATCTCGCAAAGTTGATCAGACCGACGTGATAGAAAATGACGGAAATCTTACAGACACCGCCCGAGTGTTTTGCAAACTTGCCGGGCTTTCCGTGGTCCGCGCATGACCGCGCCGGCTTGCCGGGCTTCTCGGGCCTGAGCATGTCCTATCTCGACGAAGGACCGCAAAGCGCGCCGGTATTCCTGTGCCTGCACGGCGAGCCGACCTGGAGCTATCTGTTCCGGCGGATGATCCCGCATTTTCTCGCCGATGGCGGCCGCGTCGTAGCGCCCGACTTTTTCGGCTTTGGCCGTTCGGATAAGCCGGCCGACGATCGCGCTTACACCTTCGATTTCCATCGCAACAGCTTGCTGTCGTTTGTTCGCGCGCTCGACCTGAAAGACATTACCCTTGTCGTGCAGGATTGGGGCGGCCTTCTCGGCCTGACGTTGCCGATGGAGATGCCCGAGCGGTTCGCCCGCTTGCTGGTGATGAATACGATACTGCCGACCGGCGACGTGCCGTTGAGCAAGGGATTTATCGACTGGCGCGCCTACGTGCAGAAAAATCCGGATCTGCCCGTCGGCAAGTTGATGACGCGGACGTGTCCGCATCTGACGCCGGCGGAAGCCGCGGCCTACGAGGCGCCGTTCCCGGACGCGCGTTACAAGGCTGGCGTGCGCCGTTTTCCGCAACTGGTGCCGGAATTCGCCGATAGCGAGGGCGCCGCGATCGGCCGCGCTGCGCGCGATTTCTGGCGCCGCGAGTGGCGCGGGCGAAGCGTCATGGCGATCGGCATGACCGATCCGGTGCTCGGACCGCCGGTGATGCGCGCGCTGCACGACGACATAAACGGCTGCCCGCCGCCGCTCGAATTCGCCGAGGCGGGACACTTCGCGCAGGAATGGGGCGATAAGATCGCGCCGGCCGCGCTCGCCGTATTGCGGGATTAGTTGTTTCGCGACGTGGTCGGAAACAATCTTTCGCTGTTTGCGCGCACGCGTTCCCGTAACGGCAAAAAAGCCTCTTCGGCGGCCTGGTAAATGTCGCGCCCGTCGGCCAAGGCGCGCTCGGCAGCGATGTGGGCTTCGGCGATGGCCTGGATTTTTTCCGCGATCATGCGGCCGGCTTCGGCCGGTGCGCTCGGATCGTTGGACGCGAACAGCATCCAACGCGCCGTTATGACCGCCTGTGCCTCGCACGTGAAGCGCATGGCTTCGTAGAAGTTGTCCCAGAACTTGAACACGACGATATCCCCCGGATCGGCGCAGACCGAAAAGCTTTACTTCGCCGACGCACGCCGCGAAATATCGCCCAAGCCGTTACCTATAAATGCTCCCCGATCCGTTAAGATTTCCGGATCGCGGCAAGCCCTCATTCCAGCAACCCCGTAAACAACTCGGCCGCGAAAGGCGGCCGAGCGAAGTGCGTAGGCTTTCTAGTTTCCCGGGCTGGCCTTAGTAGAGCGCGTCATAAATCACATCGACCACCTGCCCGGTGCTGACGTTCACCAGCAGTAAGTCCGGTCCGTAGCGCACCCATTGGAATCCGGGCTCGGGCGGGGGAAGCCCCAGCGCGGCCCAGTCGTTGTACCAGTAGGATTGCGCCAAGAACAGCGGCGGCAACGCCATTCCGATGCCCCAGCGCCGATAGCCCCAGCCGTTCGGATAGATGAATGGCGCGGCATGAACCCGATTGAACGGATGGCCGTGATAGGTAAACGCCCCATGCGGGCCGGGGCCGCCATGCGGGCCGGCCATGGCTCCGTGCGGCCCGGGCCCATGCGGCCCGGGCGCGACCGGCCCATGCCCCGGCGGACCATGCGGTGGGCCACCATGCGGCGGCCCAGCCGGCCTGCCGGGCGGCGGTTTGCCTGGCCCATGATGTTCGTCATGCGGCTGCGCGACCGCCAAAGCCGGAACGGCGAGTGCGAGCACGGCGGCGAGAGCAAATTTGCGCAACATCGTGGCTCCTTGTTCCTGCCGATACCCAGAGAATCGGCGCCGGAGCCTATCAACTCGCTGCGGCGATGCAACCTGCCGACGACCCGTGTTTCCGCCCGGGTCTATAAGCCGGGTCAGGGATCGGAACCCGCCGGCGGTGCGGCGGTACCTTCGAAAGCATCGAGCGGAGCGCCCGGCGCCGTTTGCGCGCGCTTTCGCATCAGCGACAGCCAACGCCGTCCGAACAACGCCAGCACCAGCGCTCCGTAGAAGATACCGCCGATCAAAGCGAGCGCGATCAGTTCGGATTCGTTGCGCAATCGCGGCAAAGACGATAAGCGCGAGGTTACAAACGGCGTCGCGAAAACAAGCAGCACCGCCAGCGCCAGCCCCGCCGCCGCCAATTTGACCAGCGACGATCGAAGCGTTGCGTCGACCGCGATATGACCGGCACGCGCCGCCAAATAAACAACAAGAACGAAATTGATCCAGGCGCCGATCGAGGTGGCGAGCGCAAGCCCGACCTGCGCCAGCGGTCCCATCAAAACGACCTTGAAGACGATGTTGACGGCGGTGCCGGCCAGCGCCGCCTTCATCGGCGTCAGCGTGTCGCCGCGGGCGAGGAAAGGCGCAACGACGCTGCGAATGAGCACGAACGGAATCAGCCCGACGGTGTAGGCCATCAAAGTCATCGCCGCCGCCTGCGCGTCGCCGGCTGTGAAGCGGCCGCGCATGAACAAGCCGCGCATGATGACATCGGGCAGCACCAGGAAAGCGACGATGCATGGAACGGCGAGAAGCAGGGCGAACTCGATCGCCCGGTTCTGCGCCGAACGCGCCGCGGCGTGGTCGCCGGCCACGATCCGGTGCGTCATCTCGGGCAGCAGCACCGTGCCGACGGCAATGCCGATGACGCCGATCGGCAGTTGATCGATGCGGTCGGCGTAATAGAGCGCAGAGATCGCGCCGGTGGCGAGAAAGCTTGCGATGATGGTATCGGCGAACAATGCAAGCTGCGTGCCGGCCGAGCCGATAGTCGCCGGCACCAGCGCCTTGAAGAAACGCCGCACATCGTCGTCGAGGCGCAGCGCCCGGAACGCGGTGAAGACGCCGGCGCGGAACGTATCGCCTCCGACCAGCAGCGCTTGCAACACGCCGGATATCACCACGCCCCACGCCGCGGCGTATCCGGCGCCGCCGAACCATGCGGCGAACGCAAGCGTCGCCATCATTGCGAGATTGAGCAGGATCGGCGCCGCCGCAGCGGCGGCGAAGCGATGCAGCGCGTTGAGGATGCCGCCCCACAGCGTCACCATCGTGATGAGCAGCAGGTATGGGAACGTGATGCGCGTGAACGCGACGGCCAAATGAAATTGCTGCGGCTCGCGGGAGAAACCCGGCGCCAGCAGCGCGATCACCTGCGGAGTAAAGAGAAGCGCCAGCGCCAGCAGCACCACCTGCGACGCGAGCAAGAGCGTGAAGATGCGGTCGCCGAACAGGCTCGCCGCCGGCGCCCCGCCCTGGGTGCGGATGCGCGCATAGGCCGGGATGAAGGCGGCGTTGAACGCGCCCTCGGCAAAGATGGCGCGGAAATGGTTCGGCAGCCGGAAGGCGACGAAGAAAGCATCGGCCACCGGGCCCGCGCCAAGGATCGCCGCCAGCATGATATCGCGCAGGAAGCCGGTGAGGCGCGAGATGAGCGTAAAGCCGCCGACCGTGAGAATCCGCTCGATCATGGGGCGCATGGTCACGGATTATACGCGTCCGTCATTGCGGAGCGCCGCGAAAAGGGCCGCCTCCGGAATCCCTATCCACAGGCTGAGATTATGGCTTGCGGGGGGGTCTGTGATCGGCCGCTTCGGGCAATAGCGCGTTAACGCGCGACCGCCCGCCGGCTCGGCCCTGGAATGACGCGTCAAGCCAACGCGTCACCAACCGCCGCAATGATGCGATCCTGGACCGGCGCCTCGAGATAGGGGTGCATCGGCAGGCTGATCACTTCTCCCGAAAGCCGCTCGGCGATCGGTGTACCGCCGTCCACGACCGGGAAGCCGCGATAGGCCGCCTGACGATGCAGCGGTTTGGCGTAATAGATGCCGGTCGGAATACCCTGCGCCTTGAGCGCGGCGGCAAGCGCGTCGCGCCGTCCGGGCGCGAGCCGGATCGTGTATTGCGCCCAGACCGATGTCGCCTCGTTGCCGACCCGCGGCACGGTGGCTACGCCCGCAAGGCCCTCGGCATAACGCTGCGCCACCGCGTTGCGGGCCGCGATCTCTTCGGCAAAGATCTTGAGCTTTTCGAGCAGCACCGCTGCCTGGAGGGTGTCGAGCCGGCCGGTGATGCCGATCGCCACGGCATCGTATTTGTCGACGCCTTCGCCGTGGACGCGCAGGCTGCGCAGCCGCGCGTCGAGCGCGGCGTCGTCGGTGAAGATCGCGCCGCCGTCGCCGTAGCAGCTCAACGGCTTGGCGGGAAAGAAGCTCGTCGCGGTCGCGGTGGCAAGCGTACCGAGCATGCGGCCTTTATAGGTCGCGCCGAACGACTGCGCCGCATCGTCGAGCACGGCGAGGCCGTGGGCGGCGGCGACCGGGGCGATGGCGTCGTGATCGGCCGGCAAACCGAAAAGATCGACCGGAATGATGGCCCGCGGCTTGAGCTTGTGCCGCTTTGCCGTCGTGACCGCGCGCTCGCAGCTCCGCGCATCGAGGTTGAACGTGTCGGGGTGCACATCGGCCATGACCGGCGTAGCGCCGCACAACGCCACCACTTCGGCCGTCGCGCAAAAGGTAAAGGTCGGACAGATCACGGCGTCGCCGGGGCCGATACCCCACGCCATGAGCACGAGACGAAGCGCGTCGGTGCCGCTCGAACAGACGACCGCGTGCCGCGCGCCGCAGTAGGCGGCGAGCTCCGCCTCAAGCGCACGCACCTCCGGCCCGTTGATGAACTGACAATGAGCGAGCACCCGGCCAATCGCCTCGTCGATGGCGACGCCTAGTCTGCGGCGCTGGGCGGCTACGTCGACAAACGGGATCGGGTGGTGGTCGAGCTTGGCGTGCTTGTTCATATTACGTTTTCTGGCTGACGCGTGATCTTATCCGACCAGCGCCTATTTTTCGAATTTTGCGCTAGCCGGCGACCCGGCGCGGGCCTTTGCGCTGCGGCGCGCTGGAGCGGCCGGCGCGCTCGTCGAGACAGCGGATGGCGACTTCCAGGCTCGCTACACCCTCTTCGCCGGTGACCGCCGGCGGGCGGCCGGAGCGAATGGCGTTGACGAAAGCCAACAGCTCTGCGCGCAACGGCTCGGCGTAGCCGACCGACAGATGGCGCATCGAATAGCTGCCGTCCGGTTGGAAACCGAAGCATTCGGTGACCTGCAACGTCAATAAATCCCCGATCAGATATTTGTCGCGCGTGGCTACATGGATGGTGCGCGCCTTGAACGGCGTAAGCCAGTTGGTGTTGATGTGAGCAAGCACGCCCGAAGCGGTGCGGAACTGCAACAGCGCGATATCCTCGCGCTCGGCGATGGCGCTCGATAATTGCGGCTGGATTTCGACGATTTCCGAATCGGTGAACCAGCGGATCAGATCGATGTCGTGCACCGCAAGATCGATGACGACGCCAACGTTCGACATGCGCGGCGGAAACGGACCGACGCGGGTAATGGCAATCGAAAGAATGTCCTGATCCTTGATCGCGCGCTTGATCGATTCCACCGCCGGATTGAAGCGTTCGACGTGGCCGACCATCAGCGTCACGCCGGCACGGCGCGCCGCCGCGACGATGGCGCGGCCCTCCTCCACCGTCGGCGCGATCGGCTTCTCGACCAATACGTGGATGCCGTGAGCGATGCATTTGAGCGCCAAGTCGTGATGCAGATGGGTCGGCGCCGCGATCGTGACCGCGTCAACGCCGCCGCGGATCAGCGCATCGAGGTCGGCCATCTCGGCACAGCCAAGATTGCCGGCGACGAATTGGCGCTGTTTAATGTCGGGATCGGCTACTCCGACCAGTTGCAGGCCGGCCATTTCCGCCAGCACGCGCGCATGGTTGCTCCCCATGACGCCTACACCGATGACCCCGATCTTCAGCGCATTCCCCGCGGCAAACCCGCCAGCCTCACCCATGACTCAAAGGGCTCCCTCAACTCAGTACCCCACTGCATCCCCTAGCATGGTGTGCACCCACTGGCGACCCGTCCCGCGGCGGAACCGAACACGAATTGCTTCCCATATTTACGAGCGGCTACTGCGCCGGACTTTTGCTAAATTAATTATGCGACTAGACCTTGAGGGTTTTGCACACGCGGGATATCAATAAGGATGGGGGTTTTTTAAATGCTAATTTCCTCTCCTTGCGCTCGAATTAACTTTTACCGTGCTAGAGGCACGTCCAAAGTAGCAATCGATTAGCGGACATATAGCGATCGAGTAGCGAATTATTAGCAATTGATCGGCTAGTCTGCATCCGGGCGTCAAAGGTGTGGCGGCCGAGCCACACAGATGACGGGCAATGGCTGATGACCATGCCCCGCTGGTTTGATCCGAACCGGCTGGAACATCGACCACGCAGACAATGATCTCCTCTTTCAAGACGTCACGCTCCGAGGGCGGGTCGGATGCGGATCTGTTGATGAGGGCCATCTGACAGCTCTGTGGCGACGACCTGCGCACGCGGTTTGCTGGGGCCTTGCTGACGAGGCCTTGTCGACGAGTTTGCCGGGGTCGCCCTGCAACGAGGAGCGGCTCGCCTGAGGTCCATCAAGATAAGGGCACCATGTCTAGAGGTTCAAAACCAGGCGAGCGTCGTGGTGGTCGACAGTGCGCCACTCCGAACCGCAGAACGATTTTAACTGACCAAATCTTGGCTGCCGCGGCCGAGCATCCAAGCGCATCGGCGCGTCAGCTCATCCTCGTCCTGGTCAGGGACCAAGCTCTGCCAGCAGATACCCGAATGGCGATCGCACGGAAAGCCTTTTCCGCCAGCCCGTCCCGATCGAGGCGACGTTGCGCGGCAAGGCCGTCCGCCGGTAAGCCGCAAAGGATTAACTCGGCTACCGCCACTAAGTCCGGCATGGCGCACATCGCGAGCACGGCAACAACAGACAAGGCACCGCGCCCTGAACCCATCACGCCGATGACCGCGGCAGGGCTCAGTGCCTTGGTTGGCATCGCACAAGACGCCACGACCTCATCGGCGGACGCGGCGCAAGGCGGCGAATGAAGCGGCAAAGTATTTCGTACCAAAAACCGGAAGCAACAGGAGATGGGGGTTCAACGCGATACCTGACAATTACGGCTTTGCCATCGACCCGGATATCGCGAAGGAATATCGCGATGCCGAAATGCAACTACGAAATCTCGTGAACAGTCTGGGCCACGACGTACCAGCGGTTGCGCAAGCGATACACAAGCTGCGGGCCGGCATGGATACAATTCAGAGGAGATTGCAATGTCCCGGCCCCGAGATATACGGAATAAAGCAGCTCGCGAAGGATCTGGACCGGCTAGATTATTTCAGAAGCAAACACGATTCGGATATCGCTCTGACCGAGGCGGAAGATGCCGAAGAGGCGCACACCAGAGCGCGCTTTGACAGTTTCACGCGCGGACCCGAGGCCACCGCCCGTCAACACTTGAAAGATTTGAAGGATAAGGAGCGGTATTTCAACAAGGTACGGCTTTTCAAAGAGGGACCAAGGAGGCCGTTATCGCGCCAAGAACGGAATAACTTGCGGCTGTTGCGGATGCTGTATACGCCGAGCAAACCACGCGGTGAACCCGAAGCGGGACTCGACGATCCGTCTTATCATCCGTTCCGAGACGAGCCCGTTGCCGAGGATGGCAATTTGTACCCGCCTGATTCGAAACTGCGGCCTGCGCCCAAGACACTAGACGACGACGACTTCACCGAATTCGGTGATATCGCGCCGGTGTTCTATGGTGATCCGAGCGATCCGCGCTCTACTGACCCTAATTGTCCCCACGGCGAGCCGGTGCCCGATCCATCCTGATCTGAAAATCTTCCGCTATTAGGCCTGTTCGAGAATGCTGTTCGCCAGTCTTGCGCCTGATTGAGCTGCCGGCGCTATCATTTGCGGCAAGCGACACTGGTTTCCCCCTGGTGTTTGGACGCCCGGTCCGCGCCCGTTGTGGTCAATTACATTCGACACGGGCAATGACAAACATCAGGTCTCGGCCGACGGGGCGATCGAGATTACTTGGCTACTGCCGCGCCGGGTTTATAGCTTTTCTACCGAAATGCACGCTTTGATCGCGGCCCTGCGTTGGCTTACTTGCTGAAAGTGCCATCGCTATAGGTTCAGCCCTACCGGAGCGCTGAGGCCGTGGACATGCGTCGCCGTCATTCGCGTCGCTTCGATGCGCGCTTCTGAAGACGCACTCCGGGGCCGCCGCCGTTCTCGCCGATGAATTCGACACCGGCGTCCTCCAGGACGCGCCGGATCGCAAGCTCATTGGCGGCGGTGAGTGCAGTTTTGCCGTCAACCGCTTCGGCGCGCCGGATGGTGTTGAGACCTAAGGGGGCTTTGACGGCGAGGTCGGCCGCCGTCCAGTTCAAAAGCGCCCGCGCCGCCCAAATCTGGGCCCCCCAGAGAAATTCTCAATTCATTCCCGACGCCTCTCTTGACGCGTGTCGATTAAGACCCATATGATTTTTATAGTGCCATATGGAATATGTAGCCAATTGTACGACAGGGAGGGAAGAGCGTTGAAGCCAAAATCAGCGAAACAGAGAAAACGCAATGATCGCCGATACTTCATCGGTGGATCAGATGCCCGGGTGATCATGGGCGATGATGAGGCCGCATTGCTGCAGCTGTGGCGGGAGAAGCGCGGTGAGGTCGAGCCGGAGGATCTTTCCGGCAATCTCATCGTGCAGTTGGGAAACGTCACCGAGGACCTGAACCGGCGCTGGTACGAGGCCAATACCGGCGAGCTCATTACCGATGTTCAGAAGCATATCCGGCATCCCGGATTGCACTGGATGGCGGCGACCTTGGATGGCCGAGTCGAAGCCAGCGGGGCGGTGTTCGAAGCCAAATTCATGCTGCCCTGGTACTTCTCGGAGGAGGCCGCCGCCGCGAAATACGCCCCGCAATTGCAGCACAACATGTGGGTGGTGGCGGCCAGGGGAGCCGTGCTTTCCGTGATCACCGGCGGTGGCAAGTGGGTCGAGATCAAGACCCATGCCGATCCGCTCTACCAGCACCTGATCGTCACCGCGGAACGGAAGTTCTGGCGCTGTGTCGAAAACGGCGAGCCCCCTGCCCTGTTCGCGGTCGAGCCGCCGAAGCCGCGGATCGCGGCAGTGCGCATTGTCGACATGAGTTCCTCGAATGCCTGGGCGGAGTTCGCCGCGGTCTTTGCCCAGACCCGCTCAGCGCATCTGGAGCATGAACAGGCCAAGACCGAGCTCAAGGGCCTGGTCCCGGAGGATGCCCAGCAGGCGATCGGACACGGGGTCAGAGCCAAGCGCTCGAAGTCCGGGTCCATCAGCTTCGACGTCGTCAATGCCGAGTCAGCCGAGGCGGGCCATGCAGCGAACCAGTGAGTCCATCGGCACGCTAGCCGCGGCGCTGGCCAAAGCGCAGCTGCAGCTGACCAATCCGGAGAAATCGCTGGTCGCCACCATTCGCGCTGACAATTCTCGCGGAGCCGAACAGACCTTCCGCTATGCGCCACTCTCCAGCGGGCTCGACATCGTACGCAAGACGCTGGGTGACCATGAGATTGCGACCGTGCAGACCACCTCGATCGATCAGGCCGCCGGCATCGTCAATCTGACAACCGTGCTGGCGCATTCTTCCGGCGAGTGGATTGCCTCGGATTGGCCGGTTTGCCCGATCAGCGACACGGCAACGCCGCGTCGCATGGGCGCAGCGCTGACCTATGCTCGCCGCTATGCGCTCTTTACCCTCGTCGGCATTGCCGGCGAGGACGACCTCGATGCGCCGGACCTCGCGACACCGACCAGCCGGACATCAGGTCCCCGGACGCCGAGTACCAAGGGCACAGCGGGCGGCAACGGTTCGCTCAATGGCGGGAACGGCGGTCAACATCATCTGCCTCAACATCCGCCTCAACGCGCCAAGCTTCGTCGCGATGGCAAAGTCCAACCGAAACTTACCGCACCGGTTCTCGGCCATGAAGCATCCGCGGAATTACGCGATCGGCTCATCGTCGAGCTCAATGACCTCGCCACCGGCGATGACGCCGCGCTATGGGCGCATCGGTCCTTGCCCGAAAAGAACAGCCTCACTGCCGCTGATGCTCGTCGCGTCGAGGAATCTTTCCAGGCACGCCTGGCGGGCTTTGCTGGCGGCGGCGATCTGCCGAAAGCCGGCAAGGAGGCAAAGGAGACCAAGCGGTCAGCGCCTAATGGTAAGACCGCCAAATCCGCCAGGCGGAAGAATCGTAAGCTTGCTGACGGCATCGATAAGGCGGTCTTGACCTTCCCCGAGCCGCGGCGGATCCGTGACCGCGATCATGTCAAATCCGTCGCGCAGCATCCGTGTCTCGTTTGCGGCCGGCGGCCTTGCGATGCTCATCACCTGCGCTTTGCGCAAAGCCGCGCCCTCGGACGCAAGGTCAGCGACGAGTTCACCGTTCCGCTATGCCGCGGTCATCATCGCGAGGTGCACCGCTGTGGCGATGAAGCGGCCTGGTGGCGCAAGGCCAAGATCAATCCAACCCTGCCCGCCCGCACGCTGTGGCGCGAAACCCATCCGCTGGCGAGTGGTCAGGACCCAACAGGCAGCGAAGCTGCGGAAGCTCCTGGAACAACGCGAGCACATAGCGCCGCTGCAACTGACGTCTGACCAGTACATTGTGAGCTGCGTCAATGCCGTAAATCTGAAAAACCGACTTGGCGATGTCGAGACCAATTGTCGTGATCGCTTGCATGTCTAGCTCCTCCGAATCGTGGGAGCCTCAACAGCACCCACATCTATGGCACTCGCGTGCCGGTGGAGGAGCCGTGCACAGCATCAATTTCGGACATGTTCGAAGCGGCGTGCGGCACTATGGAATGCGCGCTACGTCCGGCGTAGGCCGCACGCCCATTTCTCGCCTCCATTATCATTCACGAAGACTTGCGGGGGCGGGTTGCGGGCAATGTTCCCAAAGGTTCCGTGTTTGCTGCAGGACGAGACTACTGTGTCGCGCCGCGCATTTATTGGCGGATTTGCGTCTGTCGCCAGCGTGCTTGCGCTCGGCGGATGCGCCGGCCTGGACGCGGCGGGCGCGCGCTTCGACGCCTCGCCGCTTTCACTTGATCCTACGTTGCTCGTCGCGACCACACGCAAACCGGTGAACGGCGGGCGCGCGAAGCCCTGGTTCGGGCCGGAGCGGGCTTCCACGATGACCGTTGCTCGGGTGAAGCTTGTGCCGCCGGACGACAGCCGCTTCTCGCTCGCCGCGGTCGGACTTGCCGACGATTGGCGTCTGGATATGGTCGAGCCGGTGTCGGGAGGGGTCAGCGATCTTCTCGCTCAGGCTGGCGGCGGAGGCGACGTCCTGATTTACGTGCACGGCTTCAATCAGACGTTCGAAACCGCCGTGCTCGATGGTGCGCATCTCTCTGATGCAATCAAGTTCCGCGGCCGGACGATGGTGTTCTCCTGGCCCTCCCGGGCGGAGCTGTTCGACTACGTCTATGATCGCGACAGCGCGATGTTTTCGCGCGACTACCTCGAACGCGTGCTCTCTTCCATCGTGTCGGCCCCTGGCGCGGGCCGCGTCCACATCGTCGCGCACAGCATGGGAACGATGCTGGCGCTCGAAAGCCTGCGTCAGCTCTATGCGCGCTATGGTGACACGGTTATGGGCAAGATCGGCGCCGTCGTGTTCGCCGCGCCTGATATCGACATGGACGTGTTCTCATCCGCGGTCAGCCACATTGGTCCGCTCGCTGGCAGGATCACCGTCATCACCTCAACGAATGATCGCGCGTTGGCGATGTCGGGGCGAATCGCTGGCGGGATGACGCGGGTCGGCGCCGCCGAGAAAGCCGCCATCGAGCGGCTCGGGGTGCGCGTGATTGATGCTTCCGATGCGGGCTGGGGCATCATCAACCACGATTTGTTCCTATCGAATGCGGAAGTGCAGCGCGTAATACGCCGTTCGATTGACGCCGCAGCCGCGTGAACTCGTCACGATCCTTTTTCAACACTGACCTCCGACTGACATCACATCGGCTTCTTGAGCACGAAATTGTCGACCGGTACGGCAGGCCGTTAGCTCGGGAAGTCGTGTGTATCTTCCGGGCTTCGCCAGAAATTGCTTTCGGAAACGAGGCGGAAACCGCGCATCGTCTAACGTCGGTATGTGCCCCGTGCTGCTGTGGGGCTGGAGAGAAGACCGTCGGATGCATATCCGCATCCGTGCAAAAGCCGCAGAATTATTGTGAGTGTTGGGTCTGTTGGTCACCTAACCGAGAGAAGATAAAGCGCATCGCGGCATAAGGCATACGCGAACGTGTGCGCTCGGGTTGCAACCTTCGCGGTGGTGCTGCGTTGTCGTTGCAGTCACGATGTGCGGCACGCGAAGCCAAGATCATCAGTGAAGGCTTCTCATGGAATTGATCTTGATCATCGTTGTGTTAGTGCTTTTGTTTGGCGGCGGCGGCGGATACTTTGGCCGCCGACGAGGTTATTGGTGACCAAACGCATCCCTACCATCAGGTTCCGTTTTTCTCATATTGACGACGACCGCGCGGCGGACGTGTTGTGGCACGAGTGGAGAGTTAAGAATTAAAAAGGGACTCATCATGTCGATTGCCCTTTTTATGAATGCCACCTGTCCGAAGTGCCGCGAGCCAATAAAATTTCTCGCAATCGAACCGCATTCAGCCGACGGTGACTTGGCGGTGCATAAGTTCGAGTGCGGAGTCTGCGGGCCTGTAGTGACCCGAATTCTTATGCGGAAGTGGAACAAGTCGTCGCTGGGTCTGGTAGCTTAGTTCGTCGACAAAATTTCCGATCCTCTACGATTTGCCGCGTCAGCCTGCGGCGTCTCCGTTGGTTCCGGTTGACAGCACCAACCCGCCGGAAACATGAGCCTCCTGAAGCGACCATCCCCTGACAGGCGCGCCGATAATCTCGATTTCAAAAGGGTCGCTAACGGCTCATGCGCGTGCTCAGCTCATTGTCGTATCGGTACGCGGTCCGGTCGCTAACCCAGCCGGCAGCGCCACAATTGGTCATCGCGACGGACATTGCAAATCCGCCCGGCGTTACCATGCGTCGGAACGGCGCTTGACCGAGCTAGGTAAGCGCGGTCACGCCGTCGTCAAGGCCGACGCGCGCTTCATGTTGACCTGGGCAACGATCACTCCGGGTTCGGCTGGATGATCAACAGACGGCACACGGACCGCGGTATCTGGGTCAATCGGGCCATTCACCCGTATCAGTGTTGTCGGCTGTACTCCCAATAGCGACAGTTCTGTCAGCCTTCCAAGCGTCGCGAAGTGCCAGCTCCTGACATCCAGTTCAGCGTCCTGGTCTACGGTGAAGTAGGTCATAGACCTCGGTGCTGAGGAACTTTGACGACTGCTCACTCGACGTTGCTGCGTTGTTGCCGCAATTCAAACCGTGTAAGTTAATGCTGGCACGACGGATCAGGCGTGCCACTCCCAATAACCCAACGGGCGCCGGGCATGCGTGGTCGATCGATCAAGCTTTCGTTGTCTCGGCGGTTCGTGGTCGATTTATTGAATTTTTCGGTCCGCATTCCAACCGTTCCGGTGGAACGCTCAATCGACATCTCCGCTCTACGGTCGAAGCTAAAGGAAATCGAAGACAATCCTCCATGGTCGGCGATTTTTCTCAAGGGTTTTGGGCTGGTCGCGCGGGAAATGCCAGAGCTTCGCAGGGTCTATTTATCGCTCCCTCGACCGCATCTCTACGAATACCCTGTCAGCGTCGGCGGTTTGATGATTGAGCGAGATTTCGACGGTGAAGCGGGTCTTGTTCCCCTGTTGTTGAAGGATCCGGCCAATCAAACACTTCACGCGCTCGGCCGGCAGATACGGGACGCCAAGCAAGGTCCAATCGAAAATATAAAGCATTTCCGGCGCATTCTAACCCTCAGTCGTCTACCGGCGCCGCTGCGGCGCGCAATTTGGTCCATCGGTTTTAATTTGGCTCGACCGCGCGCCAATTTTTTCGGCACATATGGCATTACGACGGTTGGCGCTGACGGGGCCTCAACCAAGCACCCTTTGGCGCCGGTGACCTCGCTGATCGGATATGGTGTTTTTTCCGGTGGCGGCTGTATCGACGTTTCCGGCGTCTTCGACCACCGTGTGCTCGACGGTGCGACCATGGCACGATCACTCGTGCGATTAGAGGAAGTACTCAATCGCGAGATTCTCGACGAGTTGTCTGCCTCCGAGTTCAGGACAGCGCATCGTGCAGGCTAAATTATCACCTTCCGGGTGTACCTGGGGCAAGCGCGTCGCTCGTTCGTTCAAGGTCGCAGTTGGGTCATCCACGTCATTGGCCCTATTCATAGATGTCCGCTGTTACTCCAATAGCGCCCGGATGGCAGACACTACAAATCCGTGTTTTTTGCCAGGAACGGACTAATGCGCCGCAGCAAACCAGCCCGAAGTTCGGTTGATACTACCCGCAGTGACGGCTATTCCTAATGAGGCGATACCTTAGCCATAGGATCCCAGTCCCTGCGGAATCGAAAAGCTTCATAGCGGGCAGGCAGCGGCGCCTGCGTCTCGATCCATCGCACAGGTTTGTCGCCAATGCAGTAAAACTCGTGAAAGCACCCGACGCCGGTCCACGCATACTCACCGGCGCTGATCACATAGTCGTGGCCGTCAAGACGCGCCCGTGCCGATCCGGAGAGTACAACATAGACCTCCTCGTGCGGATGATCGTGACAGGAGCCTCCGCCACCCGCTTGAAACTGGACGAGAAACAGCGCGAGATGTTGGGCACCGAACATACCGTCGACCAACTCCTTAAGCGTTATGCCGCTAATCGCGCTCGACCGGGCACCTGCTGCGGAGATCCCCTGGCTGCCGGCGCCCATGGACGTGTGGTCAAAAAATCCGATTGAATTCACACGCGGATCTCCCAGGCCGGGTCCGCAGGGCGCCGTTAGCAAATCTCCCCCCGGAAAATAGGTGTCAACGAAGTCATGGCCGACAGGCTTTGGCTGCGGTGCCGAAACCTCGAACCACACGGCCTTCTTGGCGCTCGGATTGTAGAGGCTGTAGGTTTCCGCTTTTGCGATCAGCCCGTAATGCCCGGGGCCCAGCCGATGCGCCATACCTTTGGCGGCGAAGATCAGCTCCCCTTCGAGGATATAGAAGCTCTTCTCGAAGGCATGAAACATCGGGCCGCAGTGACCGCCGCCGTCAAGTTCGGCCATCGCAGCGCCGGTGAGGACGCAAGCGCTGGATATCTCCGGTCCGACCAAATGTCGGACGCGGTATCCACTGCAATGTTCGCGCCAGGCCGCAGGCGTATCATACGGAACCGCGGCGACGGAGCCGACATGGTGCTTGGACATGGCAATCTTCCCTTTGCTTCTCCATCTGCACCTCTTAGCATCCTTTAGATCAAGCGTGTCGAAGCCTTCGGTAAATCAGCCGCTGACTGGAGCGAGAAGGTCGCGAGGGACGGCTGCGCCTCGCGATCCATAGTAATCGGTCGTCGCACTTCCGCAGTTCGCCGATACCGAACACAAATCTTAAAATCCATTTCCGACGCTACGTGCCAAAACCTGGCGCGTACCGGTCATCCGCCGGGCCGATCAGGAACGACGGGAAAAGATCGCCTTGGCGACGTCACCGATCGCTTCGACTAAATCGCCGCAATCCAAGAAGCACACGATGCGGCAGGGACACGCTTCCAGGCCTTCGTATCGCCAAGGGAAGGCGCCAATGACGAAGCGCTGGTTCAGCGCTTTCTCTATATCGCCGCCAATGTTCTCGGCATGGATCAAGCCTTCCGAAAACGCGTAGCTGTGGAAGGGGAAGATGTTCTCGGTGACGTGGCGGCCTGATTTCTTGTGG
>CAWGWO010000004.1:0-88569 GCA_963826295.1 uncultured Alphaproteobacteria bacterium | reverse complement strand
TCCCTCGGGGAGAAATCCCTGTGCCGGTTCGAGTCCGGCCGTCCGCACCACTACATGCTCGGGACACCCGTAGTTTCGGCAGTCTAATCAGCGAGTGCACCAAAGCGGCCCTTGCGGCAGCAAAGGCGCGCGGTTTGAAGCTCGGCAACGATCATAATTCGGCACCGAACCCAAAAAGCCCGCAATGACGTCACACGCATGCCCCATGCCGATGACATAGCGACACGTTGGAAGCAGGTGCGGTCGCGTGTCGTGAAATTGATCACAGAGTATCTCGGAAGATCGGATCATTTCGAGCGAATGGCCAAGAAAGAAGCCGATCCGACATTAAAGGAACGGCTTTTGAAACAGGCTGTGGCTTATCGCAAACTCGCGACCGAGCGTGCCGCGAAGCTAAACCTGCCGTTGCCTGATCTGCTGGCATGACCGAGCCGTTCTCAATCACTTGCAGGCAGGACATCCTTTGCGCAGCACGATAGCCGTTCGCGCGAATGATCAGTTGGTACCCCTTGGGGCAGCGTTGGATAGTCGTCGTGGTTTCGGCTGTGCCGCCGAACACGACGTCACGACCGCAATCGAAAGTGTGCGGATCAGAAGCGGACGACGTTAAGTGCGTCCGACGTGAGGATATCGGCTAGGGTTTGCGCATTTTACGTCTCTTGACGTGATTAGTTAGACGGGCAAAAATCATAGGCTCACGCAGCGTGAACTGGTTGTTATTAAACGGAAGAACAAGCCGCCACAGGGAGGGCAGCTATGAAAGTTTTTCTGGCGATAGCGGCTGCGATTGGAATGCTCTATGGGTTCGCGTTCTTGCTGATCCCTGAGTTTGTCCTTGGGAATTACGGCATAACGACTAATGATGCCACCGTCCTGATGGGAAGGTTATTTGGGCTTACCTTGCTCGGGTTTGCCGTGAGCACTTGGTTCATCAGGGAGACGACTGACGGCAAAGCGTTGCGCGGCCTCCTGATGGGCTTGGTGATCCAAGCTGCCATCGGCGTGGTGGTCTCACTCAATGGAACGATCGGCGCGACCATGAACGTAATGGGCTGGTCTGCGGTAGTAATCTATGCCGTGCTGTTCGTAGGGTATCTTTATTGCTTCTTCGCAAATCGCGCTATTATTGGTCGTGTTTGATAGCTTAGTTGTCGCGCGGCGACGGCGTCGATGCGAGAGCGTCAATGGCGTTGCCGATGTCGTCGGAGTGGTGCTCTCTGCCATTCGGAGCGTTGCTGCGCCGCTACGGGCGATCTTTCATTTCGCGTCGTAGACTTCAACTAACGACCGAAGGCCCAATCAACAACTGAAAGCCCGAAAGGCATTGTGTCGCGGGCAATCCGGCGAAGCGTGGCGCACCGCGATCCTCACCGCCGTTATTCCGCGGACATCCACGACACGGCGGAATTGCCGGCCAACGTTGTCAAAAATTAATTCGTTAGCCACGTCTTTGAAAGATTGCCGCCACTATCTATCAAGCCAGGATAACGCCGCTTGCCGTGTATCGACGCCGTTTTCGTCGATCTGCGAGCTGTTGAAAACTCTTCCGAACCCGCCACGTCATGAGTGTTGAAAGAGCAAACAATCCCACACCGCGGTGCCCAAGCTGTGCTCAGCCGATGCGGCTCATTCGAAAGACGAAGCGATTCGGCGACTTGCCCGATCTTTACATCTTCGAGTGCGACGCGTGCGGCGTGGCGCATACCGAGGAACGTCCGCATCGCGGTGCGAGCGCGTTGCCGCCAGACGAATGATTTGTGCGTGGTCCCGAAGGTCGACCAAGTGACAAGGCGCTGATGGCATGAGATCGCGAACGAAAAAAGCGTCATCCAAGGCCGGCGCGAGCATGTCGTTCCGGGAGTTTGTTCAACGCATCGGGGAAAAAGATACAAATGGCGCTGAGCAAAAGCCCGACAAACCGAAGCGCGAAAAGGCAACGGCGAAGCCTCCCAGACGGCGCGGAAAGTGAACGCTGAGCAGGCTTTATGTGCGCAAGCTTACGTCGCCAGATTAGTTTCCAGCTGCGCGCGGCTCGCAAAATCGCAGTTCTCGACGAAGCGGGCGATCTTGCCCAGGAGGTTGTCATCGTCGAACAGCGGCACGTGCCCCTGGTCGGGGACCTCAATGATCTCAATTTCGGCGCGGCGCTCGCGCATCGCCGTCACCGTCGCCGATGAAAGTATATCGGAATTAGCCGCGTGAATGACCAGCATCGGGACGTTGGCGAGTGCATCAAATTCGTTCCACAGCGGCGGCAGCGGTCGTTCAATATCCACCTTGTCGAACGCGTTGGCGAGACGGACGTCGTAGGTCGGCTCGAGCTTGCCGTTCGTCATCCGCCAGGCCCGCCGTGCGATGCCGAGCCATTGCTCCTTTGTCAACTTCGGAAACCGCACCTTATTCATCCGGCAAAGGATGTCGGCTCCCTCCTGGAAGTCGCGCGGCTGCGGCAACCTGCCAACATATCCCCTAATACGCGCGAGGCCCTCGGTCTCGATCACCGGACCGATGTCGTGAAGTACGACGCCGGCGATTGCGGCCGGCAGCATCGCGCCTAGCAACATGGTGAGAAGACCGCCGCGCGAACTGCCGACGAAAACAGCCGGACCAACAGCGAGCGTATTGAGCACGGTCACGACGTCGCCGAGCTCAACCGGCAAGCAGTAGTTCGCGGGATTTTCGTCGTAATCGGATCCGCCGCGGCCGCGCGAATTGATTGCGATGACGCGTCGGCAAGGAGGTACGTTTGCCAGGGCCGGTGCGAGATCCTCGAAGGTTGCGACCGTGCGCACCAGACCGGCCAGGCAGACGACCGGCAAACCGGGGCCCATGCGCGTGCCGTATTCGCGCACATGCAGCTTCAACCCGTCCGGCACGGTCACGAACAAGCTCTTGCCTACATGCCCGGTGCTGCTCATTTGGCACATTCAGCTCAATACGCCTGAAAACAAAAACCAGCGGCGGTCCGCGCGCAGCCTAACATCGATCCGCATGGCCCGTCCGACGCGGGATGGCGGCGGACGGGTTATTTCGGGTCGAACCCGACCAACGAAGCGTTCCTGGCTGCCGGCTCTCTCAACCGAAAGAGTAGCGCGAGGTTGCCTGATGCGGCCGCGAAGTCCGGCCTAGCCCATCAAGATATGGCTTTTTACGCTTTATGCGGTGTCACGGAATAGGCGGAGATGAGCGAGCAGCCACGGCAAGCGGCCGGCCCGCCGGTTTCGGCAGCAACAGGCGTGCGCGGTAACGCGGCAGAACGTGTCGCACCAGGCCGAAGCCGGCAAGCAAAAGGCTCGTCCACACCGCGGCGCTGAAATAAAGCGACATCCAGGCGATCTCTTGCCGCCAGCGCGCGATATCGTGGGTCACGACCCAGCGTGTGGCGACGTCGTGGAGGCCGCTCAACAACCCGAGAAATTGCTTTCCGCTCGCGACCTCCGCTTGCCAGCGGACGAAGTACATCGGCACGTCCACCATGCACATAAAGGCTACATAGCCCGCAATGCCTGCGGCGGCCGCGGCGATGGCGAATTGCACCACCCCGCGATACCGGCTCATGACGTCGAGCAAGGCAATTGCGACCAAGATGAAGATCGCGGTCCACAACGAATTTTCGAGGACGTTGCCGAGATAGTTCGTCGTGATGACCGCATACCAGGAGCAGGCCTCCGCCAGGATCACCAATGGCACGATGGCCCTGGAGATATTTCGCGCCGTGTCCGCGCTTGCGACGTCAGCGAGCGCTCGCAGTACGATCGCCCATTGAACGACAAAGCAGACTTCCGCAACCGTAGCGACGGAACGGCCGATGAAAACGCTGGAAAGCCACGTGTCGAACAGACAGATCCGCTGCACGTCGGCGCGCGGCAAAATGGAGCGGAAGGCGCAACCGAGCACATAAGCCGCGCCGAGTGCCAGCAGCGGCTCAACCGCGAACACGCCGGTACGCCGGCCAAAGCCGGCCTGGCGAAAGCGCGAGATAAGCCCGAGCAGCAGCGCGACGTTGCCGGCGCTGACCAGGACCAGACATCCCCACCAGATTGCGACCGGATTAGACCAGGCGAGCCAGCCAAACTGCATGCGGTACTCGTGCGCGTTATCAAAGCCTCATGGAATTGTAACGCTATCGTCATACAACGCCAGTGGTTGCGGCCGTGTTCCGATGAGCGGCTTCCGGGCTGCGCGGCGGAACGCTCGCCGCGGCCGGTTCAGTGGTAAGGCGGTGCGCGGCCAGCCGACAAATCATTTAACGCGGCTTTAAGGCGCGATACTTACGCTTTCGTTTTCCAAAAAATGTCGGGTGACGGCCTCCATGGTCATGTCGGAAAGTAAGCGCAACCGCGCCGAATTGCGCAAGAAACCGCGTCGCCAATTCAATTATTCCGCGCAGATCCTCACCGGGCCGAAGGATCCACCGCGGCCCTGCACCATCGGCGACATTTCGCACACCGGCGCGCGCCTTGTGCTGGAGACCGACGACCAGCTGCCGCTGCGGTTCGTATTGCTGCTCACCCGCAATGGCGGCGCGCGCAGGCATTGTCGGGTGATTTGGCGCACCGGGCTGACCCTTGGCGTCAAATTCGCGACCGGTTGATCACGCGGCTTCATTGCCTTATTTGCGGCGCAGGAAACTGCAACGGCATTGCAAGAATGGGCGCCGGTCGGCCGGCGCCGGTCCCGTCGGTTGGCTTTAATTTCAATGAGATCGCGCTATCGCTTGTACCTGTTTGTGCGTCGCCGCGTCGGCCGCGGGCGAAGCTCTCTGGCGTTGGTCACAGTGCTTGCCTGCGGCGCGCTCGCCGGCTGCGCCTCGAGTGACGGCATGACGGCTTTCATCGTCGATCCCGGGCACTATTCAGTCTATCACTGCAAGGATTTTAAGGCCCAACTTGCGTATCTGATCAGCCGTCAGCAGCAGTTGCGCGAGTTGATGGACAAGGCGGGCGAAAGCTCCGGCGGCGCGCTGATCGGAAACTTGACGTACCGCGCCAACTACGAGGACGTGTTGGGCGAGGAGAAAGTCCTGCGCCGATCGGCTGCGGAAAAGAACTGCGAACTTCCTCCGCCCGCCGCCTCGGCGTCGGCCGCCGCGCCTGCTTCGGCTCCGCCCAATGTTCCACCCGCGGCAAGTGTCCCCGCGACCACGCCGACGTCCTATCAGAGCGATCAGACCATCCGCTGATAGCCGCGTCCCCGCAGCACCGAAATGGCGCGCCCGAGGACTACCAGCCGGCCATGATCGCGGCGACGCCTACGCCGGCAACTGCGAGCAGCAGGAGCACGCCCGCGCTCGCCGCGGTCGCGCGTCCGCCCGCAAAAAACGCGGCATACGTCGCCTTGAGCACGTTGTTGGACGAAGCGGCGATCAAGATCGCCGCCGCGAGTGCGTTGTTCGACATTCCCGACGTGCCGCCTTGCGCCAGGTTCAGCACGAACGGATCGATATCGGTCACGCCGACGACGGCTGCGAGCGTGTAGATGCCGGAGGTGCCGAATTGCGCCTTGGCCCAGTTCGACACGAGCGACACTGCGATGAATAAAGCCGCGAACAATGCCGCTGAACCAAGCTCCAACGGATTGCCGCCGGAGGCCGGCATCGTCGATTCCTGGATTTTGAGCTGCTGCGGCGAGGGTCTGGCCAGCCAGTATTGCAAGGCGCAGATCGCGAGCCCCGCCAGCGACAACCCACAGAGCGGAAATACTAACGTCCGCGCCAGCGGCAAATCGAAGAACGCCACGACCGCGAGAATGCGCAGATACATGATTGCGGTAGCAAGCGTGATGCCGGATTGGGCCTGCCGACGCATTGCCGACCCGCTTTTCGCTTGGCGCGCCAACACCACTGTCGTCGCGGTCGAGGAATAAACCCCGCCTAAGGCCGCCATCCATAATCCCCGCGCCGCCGCCGCCCAGTAACGCTGCGCCAGATAGCTCGCATACGATAGCGTGCAGACCACGACGAGGGCGAGCCACGCCTGCCGCGGCGTAATGGTCGTCAACGTCGTCACCGGCTTGTTGGGCAAGAGCGGCAGGACGATGCCGGTCAGAATCAAAAATTCGCCGGCGGTGGTGATTTCCTGCAACGGCACGCGGCGCGCCAGCGCGTGCAGTTTCTCGCGGCCGGTGAGAAGCAGCACTGCGGACACCGTGAAGGCTACCGCGACCCAGGGCGGCAGAGCCAAAGCAATGGCGCCCAGGAGATAGGCGTGAACGTTGAGGACCGGCACGACGAGCTCGACATTGGCTTCCGCGCCGCCGTCCTGGTGGCGGACGTTGTGCCGATAAAAAATCGCCAGCCAGGCGCCGAGCACGATGAGGCCGGCAGTGAAGGGGATGAAATGCACCGGGTCGAAGATGTAAAGCGCCCCGCCGGCAGCGGCGAGCATCGGAAAAGTGCGAATGCCGCCCGGGCGGTTGCGGCCCGCGAAGAAATCCTCGAATGCCAAGCCGAGAAACAGGCTCAAGCCGAGAAGCAGGGCAACGCCGGTCAAGGAAGGCGCTGAAATCATGAAATCGGACCAATGCTTAGTTGCAGCCGGAAATGGCCCGGACATCGCCTGAAATGGCCTGAACGGGGCCCGCACGTGGCAACGTCATCGGCCGTATCATACATTGCTCGACGGTGGCAACGAAGCGCACGAAGCGCTCGGCGGTGCTGGTAGTCGCTAGAGTGCTTAGGACATCACGAGGTTTGGGAGCAATGCCATGAGCTGGTTACCCGACAAGGATCCGGTGCTGGGCGACAAGAATTCCTGCGATGCGCTCGAGTTGATCATCGTGCCGCGCGTGCGCGACCTCGGCGACGGCTTTTCCGTGCGCCGCGCGCTACCGCACGGCAAACGGCAGATGGTCGGTCCATTCATTTTTTTCGACCAGATGGGGCCGGTGCAGTTCATGGGCGGCAACGGCATGGACGTGCGGCCGCATCCGCATATCGGACTGGCCACCGTCACCTATTTGTTCGGGGGGCGCATCATGCACCGCGACAGCGAAGGCAACGCGCTCGAGATCATTCCGGGCGCCATGAATCTGATGACGGCGGGACGCGGCATCGCTCATTCCGAGCGCACGCCGGCGAGCGCCCGCACGGGCGAGAGCATGTTCGGTATCCAGAGCTGGATCGCGCTGCCGCAAAACCACGAAGAAATGACGCCGCTGTTCGAGCATTTCGATGCCACGGACCTGCCTGCCGTCGAAGACGGCGGCGTGCGCGCAAGGGTGATCGCCGGTTCGGTGTTCGGCCAAAAATCACCGGTCGGCATGGTCTCGGAATGGTTCTACGCCGAAGTCCTGCTGCAGGCGGGGGCAAGCGCGCCGCTCGACGCCGACCATGAGGAGCGCGCCATCTACGTGGCCGAGGGCGAGGTCGATATCGCCGGCGACAAATTCGAGGCGCCCAGGCTCCTGGTCTTTCGTCCCGGCGACCGCATTACGGTGACGGCGACCAAGCCGGCGCGGCTGATGTTTCTCGGCGGCGCGGCGCTTGAGGGGCCGCGCTACATCTGGTGGAATTTCGTTTCCTCACGCAAGGAGCGCATCGAGCAGGCGAAAGAGGAATGGAAAAGCGGGCGCTTTGCACTTGTCCCCGGCGACGAGAAGGAATTCATCCCGCTGCCTGAGAATTAAAGCGTGACATTGCGCAGCCGCAACGCGTTTGCGATCACGCTCACCGACGACAACGCCATCGCGGCTGCGCCGACGATCGGCGAAAGCGTAATTCCGAACGCGGGATAGAGGACGCCGGCCGCGATCGGGATCGCGGCGGCATTATAGGCGAAGGCGAACAGCAAATTCTGCCGGATGTTGCGCATGGTTGCGCGCGAAAGCCGTCGCGCCCGCACGATGCCCGAAAGGTCGCCTTTAACGAGTGTAATGCCTGCGCTTTCGATCGCCGCATCCGTGCCTGTCGACATGGCAACGCCGACATCGGCGGCGGCAAGGGCCGGAGCATCATTGACGCCGTCGCCGGCCATCGCCACTTTGCGGCCCGCACGCTGCAGCTTCTCGACGATGGCATTTTTTTGATCGGGTAACACCTCCGCCTCGAAGTCGCTGAGGGAAAGTCGGCGCGCCACCGTCTCCGCCGTGGCGCGGTTGTCGCCGGTCAACATGACAACGCGCAGGCCTTCGGCGCGAAGCGCGTTTAGCGCCTCCGCTGCGTTGGCTTTGATGGGGTCGGCGATTCCGATCAGGCCGGCGAGTGCGCCGTCGACCGCGACGAAGATCGCGCTGGCGCCGTCGCCGCGCAGCCGCTCGGCTTCGCCGTGCAGCGCCTGCGCGCCGCTGCCGACTTCGGCAAGGAATCCTGCGCCGCCAATCGCCACTTTGCGGCCCTCGATCGTGCCGGTGACCCCTTTTCCGGTCTCGGATCGGAAGTCCTTACCTTCGGCAAGCGCGATCCCGCGCGCCTTGGCGGAGGCGACGATAGCGGCGGCGAGCGGATGTTCGCTGGCGCGTTCGACGCTGGCGGCAAGCCGCAACACTGTGGGCTCGTCCAAGCCTCCGGCCGTAACGATGGTGACGACCGCCGGCTTGCCCTCGGTCAACGTGCCGGTCTTGTCGATGACGAGGGTATCGATCTGCTCCAGTTCTTCCAGCGCCTCAGCATTCTTGATCAACACCCCGGCATGCGCGCCGCGGCCGACACCAACCATGATCGACATCGGCGTCGCGAGCCCAAGCGCGCAGGGGCACGCAATGATGAGCACGCTGACGGCGGCAAGCAGGCCGAACGTCAAGCGCGGCTCGGGGCCAAAAATCGACCACGCCGCGAAGGCGGCGACCGCGACGGCTATGACGATCGGCACAAACCAGGCCGATACCCGGTCGGCAAGGCGCGCGATCGGGGCTCGCGAGCGCTGCGCCACGGCGACCAACTGCACGATGCGCGCAAGCATCGTATCGGCGCCGACTTTTTCCGCACGCATGACAAAGCTGCCGCTCTGATTGAGCGTGCCGGCGATGACATTCGCACCGGCTTCCTTGCCGACCGGCATGGATTCGCCGGTGACCATCGACTTGTCGATTGTCGAACGTCCGTCGACAATGCCGCCGTCGACCGGAATTTTTTCGCCGGGGCGCACGCGCAACCGGTCGCCGACCACGACGGTGCTCAGTGGAACGTCCTCGTCGCTGCCATCGGCGCGCACACGGCGTGCGTGGCTCGGCGCAAGCTTCATCAGCGTGCGGATCGCCGCCGACGTTGACGCGCGGGCGCGCAGTTCCAGGACCTGTCCGATCTGTACCAGGATGGTGATGACCGCCGCGGCCTCGAAATAAAGCGGCGGGCCGCCGTGCGCGTCGCCGAAAGTTTTGGGAAAAAGCTGCGGTGCGAGCGCGGCAACGACGCTATAGAGGTAGGCCACACCGATACCCATCGCGATCAGCGTGAACATATTGAGATGTCGCGTACGCAGCGATTGCGCGCCGCGTGCGAAGAACGGCCAGCCGCCCCACAATACGACAGGCGTCGCCAACGCGAGCTCCACGAAACCAGATGTGCGGTGCGCGAGCGGAGCAAAACCGAAAATATGCGCGCCCATTTCAAGGACGAGGATCGGCAGCGTCAGCAGCGCGGAAACCCAAAGCCGGCGCGCCAGATCGCCAAGTTCGCCGCCTTCGGCGGCATCGATGGCGCCCGCCTCCGGCTCGAGCGCCATGCCGCAGATCGGGCAGGAGCCCGGTCCGACCTGACGCACCTGCGGATGCATTGGGCAGGTGTAAATCGTGCCGTTAAGGGTCGCGCCGCGCATCGCATCGATGGCGGGGGCCCCCTGGCCGTGCGCCCAATGGCCGTGCGCATGACATGAGTGGTCCACTGGCGACCTCACTTGAACTATATACCCCACGGGGGTATATAGCGGCCATGCAGGCCAATGCCAAGGCAGCAGTGCTCAAGCGTTTGAAGCGGATCGAAGGTCAAGTGCGCGGTCTGTCGCGCATGGTTGAGGCCGACCGCTACTGCATCGACATCGTCACCCAGCTTTCGGCAGCGCGCGCCGCGTTACGCCGCGCCGAAGACGAAATCCTGGGCGACCATGTCGCGCATTGTGTCGAGCACGCGATCGCCTCGGGCAACCAAGCCGAGCAGCGACGCAAGGTCGGCGAATTGATCGACGTGCTGTCACGCAGCGATCGGTAGATCGCAATCGGCGCGGCGGCGCATTGCAAACGTTTCCAAATTCAACGCGCCGAACGGCGTTCCAGCCAATGCTTCAATGCGACCGCGTTGTTATGCGTCTCATCTCGAGACGCATAAAGCAGGGTCACTGGGCCGCCACGCAGCTGTTTGAGCAAGTCTGCGACGGCGGTTTGCGCCGGCTCTTGCTCGAGTTCACGGCCGTAAGCTGCGACAAACTCATCCCATCGTGTTGGATGGCCGTGAAACCGGCGCCGCAGCTCTTCGCTCGGGGCGATATCCTTGAGCCACAAATCGACTCGCGCCTTTTGCTTTGAGAGGCCGCGTGGCCAGAGTTGATCGACCAGTACGCGAAAGCCGTCCGTCGCGGCGGCAGGCTCGTACGCGCGCTTGATCCGCGTGTGTGAGCTTGCGATCATGGGCGAGGGGCCGTCCGGGCTTCGCTCTTGCCGCCACCAAACACCATCAAAGTCGACGTGCCATGGGCCAGGATGCGTCCTTGGGAATCGAGGAGACGTGCATCAGCGGTCATAATCTGGCGGCCGCGCGTGACCACACGTCCCTCGGCGCGCACACGCCCGGCATCCTCGGTGATCGGCCGGGTGAAATTGGCCTTGGTCTCAACAGTCGCGTAGCCGACTCCAGCAGGCAGCAATGTGTGCGCCGCACAGCCCGCGGCACTGTCGATCAAGGTCAGCGCCCAGCCGCCATGCACCGTCCCCAGCGGATTGAGCAGATGCGGGCCGGTGTCGGCCTCGAATACGGCGTAACCGTCGTCGACCTCGACCAGCCAGAAGCCGAGCGTTTGTGCCATGGGCGGTGCGGGAAGCTTGCCGTCGACCAGCGCCTGCAAGGTCTGCAAACCGGTCAGTCCCGCGATTTCGTCAGGCGTGGCAACGCCGTAACGCAAAGTCGGCGGCGACAGCATGGCTTTTTCCTTAAGACAATTTCCTTGTAGATACAAATGATGTATGTGCGTACAACTATGGCCAATCGACCGCAAGTCCCCGGAAAGAGGCTAGTCAGCGACGCCCGAGCAGCGATAGCCGCGTGCGCCTGCTGGTCCAGCCGCCTCGCTGCGCGGCGTATCACCAATTTTCTCGAAGAGCGCATGCAGGGCAGTGGACTCAGCATCGCGCAATTCGGCTTGATGGCGCTGATCGCCGCCGCTCCTGACGACACGCTCGGCGCTCTGGCTGACCGCGCCGGCCTCGATCAATCGACGCTGTCGCGCAACCTGCAAGCATTGGAGTTGGCGGGACTGGTCGAGATCGCCATTGCCGAGGATGACCAGCGCCGCCGCGCGGTCTGGCTGACGGAACAAGGCGCGCGCCGGCTGCAAGCCGTCATTTCGGTCTGGCGCAGCGCCCACGCTGAACTCGCCGAGCGCCTGGATCCGGGTCTCGCGCTGGAGCTCGGCGCGGCCTCGGAGCAGCTGCTCGGCTAACTTTTTCCGGCCGGAATGACGATCTGCGTCTGGATCACCAGGGCGCAGAGCCGGCCGTCGTCGCGCGTGATCTTGGTCTGCCACACCATGGTGGTGCGGCCGCGATGCAGCGGCGTGCATTCGGCGCGCACCGTCCCACCGGCCGCAATGGCGGCAAAGAAGTTGGTCTTGCTCTCGATCGTCGCGGTGCGCGCGCCTTTCGGCAGATTCACCACCGTCGCGGCGCCGCCAAGATTATCGGCGAGCGCCATGATCGCGCCGCCATGCATGATGTCGGACACCGTGGTGAGTTCCTTGCGCACCGTGAGTTCTGCTTCGATGCGATCCGGCGAAACGTGCAAGTATTTAATGCCGAGGAAATCGGCGAACGGCGCTTGCATTTCCGGAATAATGTCCATTCGAGATCGTGCTCTAGTACACAACGACGCTGCGGATCGATTTGCCCTCGTGCATCAAGTCGAAAGCTTTGTTGATGTCGTTGAGCGGCATGGTGTGGGTGATCATCGGATCGATTTCGATCTTGCCCTGCATGTACCAGTCGACGATCTTCGGCACGTCGGTGCGCCCGCGGGCGCCGCCGAAGGCGCTTCCGCGCCACGCCCGGCCGGTGACGAGCTGGAACGGCCGCGTAGCGATCTCCTGGCCGGAGCCGGCGACGCCGATGATGACGCTCTGGCCCCAGCCGCGGTGACAGCTTTCCAGCGCCGCGCGCATGAGATTGACATTGCCGACGCATTCGAAGGTGTAATCGGCGCCGCCGATTTGATCGGCGCCGCTTTTGGTCAGGTTGACGAGATGGGCGACAAGATCGCCGCCGACCTCCTTCGGATTGACGAAATGCGTCATGCCGAAGCGCTCGCCCCACGCCTTCTTGTCGGGATTGAGATCGACTCCGATGATCATGTCGGCGCCGACGAGGCGAAGTCCCTGGATGACGTTGAGCCCGATGCCGCCGAGACCGAAGACGATACACTTCGCGCCCGGCTCGACCTTGGCGGTATTGATCACGGCGCCCACGCCGGTGGTCACGCCGCAGCCGATATAGCAGACCTTGTCAAACGGCGCGTCCTCGCGAATCTTCGCCACAGCGATTTCCGGAAGCACCGTAAAATTGGCGAATGTCGAGCAGCCCATATAGTGGTGGATTGTCTTGCCATCGACGGAAAACCGCGACGTGCCGTCGGGCATGACGCCTTGGCCTTGGGTTGCCCGGATTGCGGTGCATAGATTGGTCTTGCGCGACAGGCAGGACGGGCAGCCCCGACATTCGGGCGTGTAGAGCGGGATGACGTGATCGCCTTTCTTGACCGAACTCACGCCGGCACCGACATCGACGACGACGCCGGCGCCTTCGTGTCCGAGTATTGCGGGAAAGAGTCCTTCAGGGTCGGCACCGGATAATGTGAACGCGTCGGTGTGGCAGATGCCTGTCGCCTTGATCTCGACCAGGACTTCGCCGGCACGCGGGCCTTCGAGCTTGACGCTGGTCACTTCGAGGGGCTTGCCCGGAGCAAACGCCACGGCCGCACGCACATCCATAATTTCCTCCGGTCGATCTCCGTGCAAAGGTCTGCATGCGTCGGCTCTAAAAGCAAGAGCGCGGCTAAGGCCGCGCTCTTGACGCATTATGGTCCGGTTCGGAGCGGCTTATTGGCGCGTCGGCGGAGGCACCAAGCGAATATAGGGCTTCGGCGTCTTCCAGCCCTGCGGGTAAAGCTTCTTCGCTTCGTCGTCGGTGACGGCGCCGGTGAGAATGACGTCCTCGCCTTGCTTCCAGTTCGCAGGCGTCGCCACGCGGTGCTTGGCGGTGAGTTGCAGCGAGTTGACCACGCGCAGCACCTCATCGAAATTGCGGCCGGTGGTCATCGGATAGACCAGCACAAGCTTGACCTTCTTGTCGGGGCCGATGACGAACACATTGCGCACGGTTTGATTGTCGGCCGGCGTGCGCCCTTCCGAGGTGCCGCTCGTGCTCGCCGGCAACATGCCATAGAGCTTGGAAACGTTCAGGTCGGTGTCGCCGATCATTGGGTAATTTGGGGCGAAACCGACCACGTCCTTGATGTCGCTGGACCACTTCTTGTGGTTTTCAACCGGGTCGACCGACAGACCGATAATCTTGACCCCGCGTTTGTCGAACTCGGGTTTAAGCCGCGCCATCGTGCCCAGCTCCGTCGTGCAGACGGGCGTGAAATCCTTGGGGTGGGAGAACAGCACGACCCAATTGTCGCCGGCCCAGTCATAGAACCGGATTTTGCCTTCCGTGGTTTCCGCTTCGAAATCCGGGGCGGTATCGCCAATTTGAAGCGCCATGAAAACCTCCATCGGTCTGATGCAAGACGGGAAATGGAGCTAGTAAGTAACGTCCATGCCCAACCAATACTAGGCCCGGCGGAAGGGATTGTACGTTTGAATTGAGCTGAAAACTCAGAAGAACTCAACTGCCGCCCGGTGCGGGTATGGAAGAAATTTCCGCTGATTTGGTGGGCCGTTAACGACGGCCGTTCTCAAGATACGCGGATGGTCGGCGCGCCGGCCGATAAAGACAAGTCGAAACAGATGCCCCGACTTTGCCGCATCGCTGCCCTTTGGCAGCCCGTGTCGCATCGTACGGTCGTTAGCATGAGGCGGTATTACTTCACCATCGAAGCGCTGGCCGCGATGATCGCCCGTTCGCCGATCGTCATTGCCAGTCGCGCCGTTCAGTTCCCGGCCGGCTATGACGATGTGGACGTCGCCGTTCTCGAATGGATCGCCGCCGAGGGGCGGCGCATCGGCCGCAGCTTCCCCCTGATGTAATCTCATCCGGCTCATGGCGACACGTCCGGCAAGGGCGTGGCGGATAAGCCGACGGTGCGCCCCGGAAATCCGGCGGCGTCGAAGTAGCGCGTTGCGCCCACCGTTTGCACGTTGAGCACGGTCGTAAGCCCGTTGGGTGCAGGCTCCGAGGTTATCGTCCGTCCCGTGTCCTCCGGCACCGCGCCGTTGGGCAGCGTTTCGGCGAGCACACGGCCCACGAGCTTGCCATTGTCCCTGACGTCGAGCTGCATCAGTTTCGCGATCGTGCGACCGATATCGGCATTGCTGGCGGGCGCCGGGTCGATGAAATGCGATTTGAAGTCCGGTCCCTGCATGGCCATGAAATTCCAGGTGTCGGCCCGGCTGAACGAACCGTGCATGCCCTGACCTTCCTGCAGGATCGTGTCCGCGATCTCGACCATGCAACGAACCGGCTCACCGCAGACCGTATCGAAGGAGCGAAAGCTGATCACGATCGCCGGATGCAGCGTCACCGCGGTGCCTTCGAGCGCGATGTCGTCGAGCGTGAGCGTGCCCGGGAATTTGCCGAGCTTGGTATCGACGAAGATGCCGCTGACGTAATCCTGCGCAAGCAAGGTGTCGACGATGCGTTTCGCCATGGCCCGATCGCCGTCGGGGAGAAAAATCAGATCCGAGCCGCCGTTGGCTGCGACCACGACTTTGGGATCGTTGGCATCGCCGCCGATCAGGCCGTTGCCGTATTTGGTGTGCTCGCTGAGCGCGACGGTCGTGTAATTGTTGTCCGGATCGATCAGCGGCAGGCCCAGCGCCTGCGCGAGGTCGAGCGCGACGAAGCCCAGCGGTAAATGGCCTTCCGGCGTATCGGCGAATTTTGTCCGCACCGTCGAGCTTGTGCGGCTGTCCTTCGATATCGTCGAGAAGCCGTGGTCCGCGATGGTGATGATGTCGGTGCTGTCGAGGAGCCCGAGCTCGCTTAATGCGGCACGGATGCGCGCCAGATCGTCGTCGGCGTTGCGGATCGCCGCCAGCGATGTCGGGCCGTTGATGCCGGGGACGAGCGAATTAAGGCTGTCGCCCTGGTAGTGCTGCGTGCCGTCTGGATCGCGCGACCAGAACACCAGAACGAACGGCTTGCGGCGTTCCTTAAACAACGGCAGTACGGCTCGCGTCGTCACGGCAACAAAATAATCCTGCTGCACTGCGTTCGCCGTGTGCGTGCCGGGCATGGTCATGCTGCCGAAATCCGCGTTGGCGCCGCGCCGCGGCGCGACAGCGGGCAGGTTCGCCGCTTTCAGCCGTCCGATCATTTCGTCCGATAACGGAATGCCGTTGGCGCTGCCGGTCGCGTCATCGACAAGAATTGTGTGCGCGCCGGTGCGCTCGGTGTGATCGAAAATAAGCGCCGGACCGATCTTGCCGATGGACGCGGTGCTGTAACCCTTGTCGCGGGCGAGTTTGAGGATCGTGGCCTCATTGAGATAATTGCCGGCGAAATGCTCGTCGACGTCGGCCAGCACCGGGTCGCTTTCGAGAAACGGCGTCAGGCTCTTGCCCGCGCCGGGCACCTGGAAGCCGGTGTAGATCGTGTTGGAGAAGTCGCCAGTATCGCCGAGCATGTGGCCGGTCGCCATGGCCGATGCGTTCGCCGTGGTGAAGGTTGGGAACAATGCATGGCTGTTCCGCAGGCTCACACCCTCACGCGCAATGGCGGCCATGGTTGGCGCCGTCGAGTTGTCGACCATGCGCGAACGCAAACCGTCGGCGACAAACAAAACGACGTTATGCGGCGGCGATGCCGCAGTTTGCGCGAACGCGGCGGGCGCCGCGATGGCGCTCATGATCGTCGCAATGATGAAAATCGGCCGTGGCATCGATACCCTCCCGGCAACTTTTTGCGGACAAGGTGTGACGCGGGCGTGACTAATCCCGGTAGATAGGCAGCCAAGCTTCGCGTGCATGCGATTTTGCCGTTCGAGCCGTGACGCGGGTGAGCCGGCGATGTGCTAGCAGCCTGCGGTCATTGACATTTTCGCGGCGACGCCGCAAAGCCTTAAAACGCCGGTTCGCGGGTGCCAAAGCCGCAAATGTTCAAGCGAATCCTGATTGCCAACCGCGGCGAGATCGCCTGCCGTATCATCAAGACAGCCCGCCTGATGGGCATTTCTACCGTCGCGGTCTATTCCGAGGCCGATCGTGACGCGTTGCACGTGGAAATGGCGGATGCGGCAATCCTGATCGGGCCGCCGCCGGCGGCGCAGAGCTACCTGGTAATCGAAAAGATCGTCGCCGCCTGCAAGGAAAGTGGCGCCGAGGCGGTGCATCCGGGCTACGGCTTTCTCTCCGAGCGCGCAGCCTTCGCCGAGGCGCTCGCGAAAGCCGGCGTCGTATTCATTGGGCCTAATCCGCCGGCGATCGCCGCGATGGGCGACAAAATCGAGTCGAAGAAGGCGGCGGCCCGCGCCAATGTCTCGACTGTGCCGGGCCATCTCGGCGTGATCGAGGACGACGAGCAGGCGATCGTGATTGCCGAGCAGATCGGCTATCCGGTGATGATCAAGGCTTCCGCGGGCGGCGGCGGGAAAGGCATGCGCATCGCCTTCAGCAAGGCCGAGGTCGCGGAAAGCTTCGCACGCGCGCGCTCGGAGGCAAAATCAAGCTTCGGCGACGATCGCGTATTCATCGAAAAATTCATCACCGATCCGCGCCATATCGAAATCCAGGTTTTGGGCGACAAGCACGGCAACGTCATCTATCTCGGCGAGCGCGAATGTTCGATCCAGCGCCGCAATCAAAAAGTCATCGAGGAATCGCCGAGCCCGCTGCTTGACGCCGCGACGCGGGCGAAGATGGGAGAACAGGCAGTCGCGCTCGCCAAAGCCGTCGGTTACGACAGCGCCGGCACGGTCGAATTCGTCGCCGGCCAGGACAAGAGCTTCTATTTCCTCGAGATGAATACCCGGTTGCAGGTCGAGCATCCGGTGACGGAGCTTGTGACCGGTATCGACCTGGTCGAGCAAATGATCCGCGTCGCCGCCGGCGAGCCTCTCAAGCTCAAACAGACCGACGTCAAACTGAACGGCTGGGCGGTCGAAAGCCGTGTCTATGCCGAAGACCCCTACCGCAACTTTGCGCCGTCGATCGGGCGACTGGTGCGCTATCGGCCGCCGGCCGAAGGCGAGCATGACGGCGTGACCGTGCGCAACGATACCGGTGTCGCCGAGGGCGGCGAAATCTCGCTCTATTACGATCCGATGATCGCCAAGCTCGTCACGCACGCCGCGACCCGAGCCAAGGCGATCGATGCTCAGGCCGATGCGCTCGACGCTTTCACGATCGAGGGAATCCGCCACAACATCCCGTTTCTCGCGGCGATCATGCAGCACCCGCGGTGGCGTTCGGGCAACCTCTCGACCGGCTTTATCGCCGAGGAATTCCCGCGCGGTTTCGAGCGCACGGCGCCGAGCGGTGCCGTTGCCCGCGCCATCGCCGGTGTGGCCGCGGCCATCGATCACGTGCTGGGCGAGCGCAAGCGCCGCATTTCCGGGCAATTGAACGACGCCGTCACCCGCGAACGCCGGCGCGCGATTTGGCTCAGCGGCGAGGAAATTCTTGCCGACGTCGGGCACCAAGGGGACGCGATCACGGTGTTGTTCGAGGATGGCAACAGCCACGTTCTATCCTCGAAGTGGGCTCCCGGCACGCCTGTGTGGACCGGCACGTTGGACGGCGCCGGCATTGCCATGCATGTGCGGATGATACCGAACGGCTTCGAGCTTGCTTATCGCGGCATGGAAGTGAAGGCTTTCGTCTATACCGAAAGCGAAGCGCGCTACGCGCGGCTGATGCCGGCGAAGAAGCTTTCCGGCAGCGAAAAAGCCGTGCGTTGCCCGATGCCCGGCCTCATAGTTTCGCTCGCCGTCGCCGAAGGCCAGGAGGTCAAAACCGGCGAGACCTTGGCCGTTGTGGAAGCGATGAAGATGGAGAATATCCTGCGCGCCGAGCGCGACGGCACGATCAAGTCAATCCGCGTCAAGCCCGGTGACAGTGTCGCCGTCGATGCGGTGATCATGGAATTCGCGTAAGAATCTGCCGAATCTGGCATTATGGCCGGCGCATGCAAAAGCTGCGCTTGATCTTTTCGTCTTCCGGGCGACTGCCGCAGCAAACATTCGTCTTGCTCGCAGCCCTGGTTTATCTGGCCGGCGCGGCGTCGCATTTGCTCACCGCGCCGGACGTCATTGGCCGCGCGGGCCTGTGGCCGTTCATCGCCGCACAGGCGTTGCTCATTTGGATCTGGTTTTCATTGCACGCCAAGCGGCTGCGCGACAGCGGCCGCGGCGTCGGCCTCGCGGCCGGGGTCAGCATTCTCTACGCGCTGTCCGTCGCGCTGCTGATCATCATCGTAGTCTCATTCTACCATCCGCTTGCCGGCGAAGCGCCGGACGGGAATACTGCAAGTGCGCTCGGCTTGATATTGCTGCTGGCGGTCGTCGCTGTCTTGCTCGGCGCGCCGCACTACGACCTGGCTTGGCTGACGGTCGCGATTTTGGTGCTGATCGCTTTGCTGCCGATTGTGCTCGCGGTGGCGGTTACGCTGTGGGCGGCAAGCCGCCCGAGGATGCAAGAGCCCGGTGCGTGATTCTGCATTTCGCCTACGGTTCGAACATGAGCCGCCTCGTCATGCACAGGCACGCGCCAAACGCGAAGCCGGCCGGCGTCGCCGCCCTCGCCAATTACCGCTTCGTGATCACCGCCGACGGCTACGCCTCGGTTGAGCCTAAGCACGCCAACACCGTTTACGGCGTGTTGTGGCGGCTGACGTCGCGCGACCGCGCCAGCCTCGATACCTGGGAAAACGTTGCCGGCGGCCTCTACCAGGCAAAGATGCTGCCGCTCCGACAAGCCGGCCGCCGGCTTATGGCGCTGACTTATGTGGCGCGGCCACGGCCAATCGGGATCGCCAAGGCCGGCTATACGGAACTTGTGATAGCGGCGGCGCTGGAGTGGCAGTTGCCGCGCGCCTACACTTGCTCGCTGAGGCGGTGGTTGCCGAAATGGCGAGGCGATTGCGGGCCGCGCCAGCGCGAGGAATTCCGATGGACGTGATTTTTTTGGTCGTGGTCCGGGGCCAAGTGCAGGGCGTGGGCTTTCGCGCGTGGGCTGAGCTGACCGCGCTCGAACTAGGCGTCGAAGGCTGGGTGCGTAACTGTCGCGACGGTTCGGTGGAGGCTCTCCTCGCGGGGCCCGAAGAGGCCGTGCTGACCATGATCGAGTTGTGCCACAACGGCCCGCCGGGCGCCCATGTCGACGCGCTCGATCAGCGCGAAGCCGGGCCCGCCGATCTCGCGCTGCGCCGTCCGGGCGACATGTTCTCCGTGCTGACCGGCGTTTGAGCATCGGCAGTCGTGCCGAACAACGGTTTGAACGCCGCACGCAGGGCCCCGTCGACCTGCGCCATCGATACTTGTCGGCCGAGATCGGCGAGCGATGTCACTCCGTAGCGCCGATCGCCCACGCCGCACGGCACGATGCCCGAGAAATGCGACAAGTCGGGCGCGACGTTGAGCGAAAAGCCATGCAGCGTCACCCAGCGCTGCACGCGAATGCCGATAGCGGCGATCTTGTCCTCGGCGCCTTCGCCCTTCGTCGGGCGCCGTACCCAGACCCCGATACGGTCGTCGCGCCGCTCGCCGTGCACGTCGAAGGCTGACAGCGAGCGGATGATCCATTCCTCGATGGAGGCGACGAAGCGGCGGACATCCGGCGCGCGACGCTTCAGATCGAGCATCACATACCCGACGCGCTGACCGGGGCCGTGATAGGTGAACTGGCCGCCGCGGCCGGCGACGTGGACCGGAAAGCGCGCCTCGATCAATTCCTGCGGCCGCGACGAAGTGCCGGCGGTGTAAAGGGCAGGGTGCTCGAGCAGCCAGACAAGTTCGCTCGCCTCGCCGCGCGCTATCGCCGCCGCACGCGCCGCCATTGTGGCTAGCGCGCTGTCATAGTCCACCGATCCGGCGCTCAAGCGCCATTCGACAGGCGCCGAGCCGTCAGCGGGAAGGACACCGGTTCTCAGATCGCCGCGCGTGTTAACCACCTCGTAACCATGCCGTGGTCAAACAATATAGTACGGCAATTGCCTCTACCAACCTCAGCGAGGACCATTTGGCAACGCTCGACGACGTTTCGATCGATATCGCTGTCGTGCTGGGAAAAACCGCGATGCCGATTCATCAGGTCCTCCGGCTGGGCCGCGGCGCCATCATCGAACTTGATTCCTCCGAGGAGGACGAGGTCCGCATCCTCGCCAACAACATGCCGGTGGCGCGCGGGACCGTGATCGTCAGCGGCAATCGCATCGCGGTGGAAGTCAAGCAGCTCTTGCCGCGCGCGCCCGGCGCGGCCTAAGCCCGATCCGCGGGCCTTGTCCGGCGCAAGCCTAGCTGTTACATCGGCGCGGTCGCACGCCATTTCCGGTGTGCTCCACCCCACATGCGGTCGTGGCGGAATTGGTAGACGCACTAGCTTGAGGTGCTAGCGGGGCAACCCGTGGAGGTTCGAGTCCTCTCGACCGCACCACCGAAACATTTGCCGCCTAGGTTGCGGATCGGCCGTTCGCGAGCTTGCGCATGGTGCCGACGTCAGGGGCTTCGGCAACAGCGCCGTGGGCCAAACCACCATTGGCAGCAGCCTGCCATTTCCCCTTGCCTGCCTGAAGGTTACTTATCGGAGTTTTCCGAAGGTGTCCGTATGCTGCCCCAAGGATCGATTTTTTTAGTGGCGTTCGGCGCGCGCTTCATTGCGGCTCGGTAGGCTTGGTCCGTCGCCTTCTCCTCGGCCTTTTTGAGAGCTTCGGCGCCTTTCTGCCGGTCGGACTCGGGGAAAGGTTGTGCGTAGGACGGCCGCGCCAGCAACGTTACGATGAGGATGGTTGCGGCAAGTTTTGCGACCCTCATTGGTGGTGACCTACCAGCCAATTCAGAAACGCATTGAAGTTGTCCGGATAGGCGAGAAAGTAGATCACGACTGCCAACGGCACCAAAACCAGCAGCGTATCCAAGCTGTACCTAGCTATTTTTCGGATTTCGGCCACCGGGCGAAATATGGCTGGATCGGTCTGAGCTGCAAGCCCAAAACTAGGCTGCCGACGGTTTGGTCATCGACCTTGGATTGGCGATTTTGAACTAAAGTGACCCTTGTGCGTTGCAGCAATGGTTCAGACTTAGGTCTTTTCCCTACAGGGCGGTGACATCATGTCTGTATTCGAGCGTTTGTTAGAGCCCGGCTGCACTGAATTGCCGACATGTCAGTGCGGGAAAGAAATGCATATCGCGCGCATCAACCGACCTCCGGCAAGAAGCGACGCACATATCCGCGTCTACAAATGCTCCACGTGCCGCCGTGAGATGCGCCTGACCGTTTGGGCTACCGACGCAGCGGCTTAAGGTAACGGCAAAAGCGGTTCCGAAGGAATCGCGTCGCACGCCACCGCTCACTTTAGTGGCGCGCCTCGCCGTCCTTGCCGACGCGCTTTTCAACCGCCATCTGACTTACCATACCAACTCTCGGGCGCGCGCAAGCCCGCATAACTTCTCGATCTCAGGAATGTCGGAGAGAAGGTTTGCAGCATGACCGCGGCTTCATGCGCGCAAAATCCCGTAACCGGCTGACGACTTCGGCCGAAGCGTCCCTATCTAACGGACGCGTTGTCTAAGGGAGTCGTGTGACGATCAAGCTCCAATCCGTCATCCTTGCGCTTGCGGTTGCGCTATTCGGCGCGATGGCGTCCGCCCAGGGACAAGACCAATCGGCTGCTCCTTCGGGAGTGCGCCCGGGCGAGTGTTACCGCTCGGGCTACACCAGCGTCGCTTGCGCGCCAGCGGCGCCGGCGCGCGTTGGTCATTTTGCCGAGCCTCGATCATACCGCCGCCGCGCGCGGTAAGCGTCCCGCGCTTTGCGACCTCGTTCTTTCCTGTTCAGCCCGGGTTGGCACGCCGCTCGCGGTCGGCCTCGCTGTTTACGGCTGACTGCTGAAATTCCAGGGAAAGTTCCGCATCTTCCGTGACCACTAGTGCGGGCGATGCTCAGACTGGCCCCTCCGCCTTGCTAAACACCTTGCCCAGTGGCAACATTCCGAAGCTACCAAGCGATAAAAAAAGCTTCATAGGGAGGTTTGATCATGCACGCACGTGCCATGCTCGCCGTACCGGCTGTTATTGCTGTGGCGGGGTTCTTATTCGCCTCCGCGGCCAGCGCCGAAGAGCTCAAGCATTACGATTCGAACAGCAAGAACTTCTGGCTGCATCCGCCGGGCGATTGGTTCATGGGCGATGAGACCCAAGAACTGAAGGGTACCAACTACCTCAAAACCATGCCGCCGCCGACCGGATTCACCACGGAACAAATCGAAGCCAAGCTTAAAGACATCAAGCTACCACCCGGCTTTAAGATCGAGCTGTATGCGAGTGGCGTCACCGATGCGCGGCAAATGGCGCTGGGCGACAAGGGCACGCTGTTCGTCGGCTCGTTGTTCAATGGCAACGGCACCGTCCACGCCGTCGTCGATGAGGGCGGCAAACGGACGGTAAAGACCATCATCAGCAAAGGACTGCGGATGCCGAGCGGCATCGCGTTCCATGACGGCGCGCTGTATGTCGCCGACATCGACAAGATCTACAAATACGATAACGCCGAAGCCAACCTCGACAACATGCCGCAGCCGCAGGTCGTTTACGACGACATGCCGCCATACGTTCCGCACGGCTGGAAATATCTGGCATTCGACAAGAACGGCTGGCTCTATGTCGCCTTCGGTCCGCCGTGCAATATCTGCCTGCCGCCGACCTCGACAGCTCAGGTGCGCCATATCGATCCGGCGAACGGTACTGCGGAAATCGTGGCGCTCGGAATTCGCAACAGTGTCGGCGGCGACGTCGATCCGCGCACCGGCGACTATTGGTTCACCGAGAACGCACGCGATTGGCTCGGCGAGGACAGCCCGAGCGACAAGCTCAACCAAATCTCGCGCATGGGCGAAGACTTCGGCTATCCGTATTGCCACGCGGGCGACATACCGGATCCAAAGTTCAACATGGGGCGCAAGTGCTCGCAGTTCGTTCCGCCGGCCCTCAAGCTCGGTCCGCACGTCGCCCCGCTCGGGATGAAGTTCTACACCGGCAACCAATTCCCCGCCGACTATAAGGACAACATCATCATTGCCGAGCACGGTTCCTGGAATTGGCTGAAATACCTTGGCGGAAGACTGATGCGCGTCACCGTCGACCCGGACGGCAGGAACGCCAAGGAAGTGGAGTTTGCTACCGGATGGATCGGTCCTGACAACGAATATCGCGGCCGGCCGAACGACGTCCTGGTTGCGAAGGATGGCTCGCTGTTGGTGGCTGACGACTACAACGGCGCCATTTACCGGATCAGCTACAGCAAGTGAACCGCGATGGTCGATCCGACTGTCGGATCGACCACGCGTCGGCGCTCTGTGGTCCAAGCCGGTTATCGTCCAAGCCGGTTATCGTCCGAACCGATTATCGTCCAAGCTGGGGTTCCCGGCTTGGACGCGTCCGTTTGGTCCCGACGTCCCGCTTTGCTGTCAAACATGACCCAAGCACGAATGTTGCCGATCGTTTTGAGCGCGATTGCCCTGCTTCTCGTTTGCGTGCCGGCGATGGCAGCGGATGTGGCTGCCGGCAAGTCGATGGCGCAAGGTTGCGCTGGCTGTCACGCCGAGAACGGCGTGTCGCAAACGCCGCTGACGCCCTCGCTTGCCGGCGAGCCGGACGACTTTGTGCAGTGGCAACTCGTGTATTTTCGGGGCGGCAGCCGCAAGAGCGACGTCATGGGGCCGATCGCTCAAGCGCTGAACAACGAAGACATCCGCAACCTCGGCGGCTATTACGCTGCGCTCGCGCCACCGAAACCGCAACCGGCGGCTGCGGATGACGCCGTCGCGCAGGCCGGCGCCAAGCTCGCCGTGCAGCGCCGGTGCAACGCCTGCCATGGCGATGGTTTCGCCGGCGTCGGTCCGGCCGCGCGGCTCGCCGGCCAACGCGAGGATGTTCTGCTCAAGGCGTTGCGCGACTTCAAGTCCGGGGCGCGCGTCGGCGCGGGCGTCGCGTCCATGGCTGACGTGACCTACGATCTGAGCGATGCCGACATGCGGGCGCTGGCGCACTACATGACGACTTTGCCCTGACGCCGGGGGTGGGGCGGGCGAAGTCCGATAGGGTTTTGGCCCCGCGCTCGCGGCCAATTTTGCGCTCGACGATGTCGCGGCCTATTACTCCGCCATCCGAGTCACGGTCACCCCGCCGCCCAGATAGTCCTCCGGCGGCGTCGCCTCGCGTTCACCGGCGACCTCGATGCGCTCGGTCGGAGCAGGCACGACATGCACGACGTGGAAACCCGCCTCCTTGAGTTTCCTCAACAGCTCCGGCAACGCGGCGACTGTCGCGGCGTGGATGTCGTGCAGCAGCAAGATGCCCTTGCCGCGCTTTTCGAGGCGGCTCATCGCTCGCGCGACGATGTCGCGCGGGCGGATGCGGCGGTGCCAATCGTCGGCGACGGTGTCGGAACTGAACACGATGAGCGACCGCGCGGCGAGTTCGTCCTCGATCGCATCGGTACGCGCCAAGCCGGGGATGCGGAAGAACGGCGCCAGCGCCTGCGGATCGCCGAGCGCAGCGCCGACGTCGGCGATGCCCTCGTCGATTTCCTGCCGCACTTTCTCGATCGGCAGCTTCTGAAAGCGTGACGGATGGTCCTCGCTGTGGGTGCCGATGGTGTGGCCGGCCTGGTAAATCCGCCGCACCACGTCGGGGTACGTCCGCGCCATCTCGCCGACCAGGAAGTATGTGGCCCGCACGCATTGCGCGGCGAGGATGTCGAGCACTTGATTCGAATAGCGCGGCAGCGGCCCGTCGTCGAAGGTCAGCACAACTTCCTTGTCGGCGAGCGGCAGCGTCTGCGGGTACTGCATCACGCCGAACCGCGTCGGCCCGGCGGGGTCTAGGGTAAGCACCCGGCTGGTGCCAATCGCGTCGGGATGGCCGGGACAGTCTTGCGCCAGCGCCGGCGCGGCCTCAAGCAGGCCGGCGACGACGCCGAGCATGGCAAAAACACGGAAAGTCGACGCCCCAAGGCTTCGCATGCCCCGTTGTGGTGCCCGGTCTGCTGCCCATTGTTGCCGGGAACCGCCCCGCCGACACCTTAGTGGACGCCGCTTTTAATGCAACGTTAACGATCATTTCGCGAGCCACGCGCTTGTTGAAAACCGGAACCGGCGTCGGGCTTTAGGTCTTTCCTCGACGTTAATCAGGCGCCCCTAAAGCTACGCTCCGCCAGTGATCTGACGGGGCGTGAGTATGGTGGCGGCTGCGGCAGCCCGGAAATGGTGGGCGTCTGTGCGTCGCTCGCGCTTGTCGCCGCCCGCTCCGATGTACGAAGGCGCAAACACGACGCGCATCGCGTTGTTGTCTCCGCTGCTGCTTGCCGGCGCAATCGTGCTGTGCGCAGCGATCGGTTTTGCCGTCACCGCCGTCAGCGAAAACCGCCTGGAGGCCGCGCAACATGCCGCGTTGCAGCGCGCGCTTGACGAATTTCATGCCGAGTTCGGCGATGTCGATGCACCTGATGACGTTCAGCTGCGGCTGATCGCTCGGCGCGCGGGCTTGGGCGATTTGCGCTTCGACGCCGACCCGACGGGGGAGGGCGGACGCGAAGTGCAATCGCTGCACGATGCGCGCGGCCGTATCGTCGGCTGGTTCAGCTGGGTGACCGATGGCGCACTGGTCGGCGCGATGGACCGGCTTTGGACCCTGTTGGCGGCGGTTGGTGCGGTGCTCGGGTTGTGCGGTCTACTTGCCGTGCGCGCGGCGCGGAAGCTGGTGCGCTCGCTCGATCAGAGCACGGAGACGCTGCGCAAATTGACCAGCCAGGACTCGTTGACCGGGCTGCCCAATCCGCGCGCCACGATGGAGAAGCTCGCCGAAGCGCTGGCCAAGCGCCGCTCCGGCATCGTCGTTTTCGCGGTGATCGATCTCGACGGATTTCGCGAGGTCAACGACACGCTGGGGCGGAGCGGAGGCGATGCCGTTCTCACCAGCATCGCGCAACATTTGGAGGCCGGCTTGCCGGAAGGCGCGCTACTGGGCCGCTTCGAGCAAGACGAATTCGCCGTGGTGTTCGGCACCGGCGACCGGCGCGCCGCCACGGCGCTTGGCGAGTTGCTGCGCGCCGCGCTGTTGCGCCCGATCTTCATCGATCGCATGTGGCAGATCACCGCCGGCATCGGTATGGCGCAAGCGCCCGAGGACGGCGTCACCGCCGAGGAACTGGCGCGCCGCGCCGGCCTGGCGTTGCGCGACGCCAAGCGCGAAGGCCGGGGCCGCACGCGTTCTTTCGCGCCGCAAATAGAAACCGACTATGCCGAACGCCGTTTCCTGTTGCGCGAGTTGCAATCCGCCGTCGCGCTGCAGGCCTTTGACGTCCACTATCAACCCGTCGTCGCCGCCGAAGGCGGCGCCATGGTTGGCGTCGAAGCTTTGCTGCGGTGGACCCATCCGAACCGCGGCGCCATCCCGCCGTCGGTATTCATCCCGCTCGCCGAACAGAGCGGCCTGATGTCCCAACTCGGCGAGATCATCCTGCGGCGCGCCTTGTCCGACGGCGTGCGCTGGCCGAATTTGTCGGTTGCGGTGAACCTGTCGCCGTTGCAGATTTGCGATCCTTGGCTGGTCGATCTCGTCAGCGTCGTTATGTCGGAGACCGGCATCGCCTCGTCGCGCGTCGTCCTCGAAGTCACCGAAGGCATCCTGATCGACAATCCGCAGGAGACCCAAACGCGGCTCGAAGCGCTGCGCGCACTCGGGCTGAGCATCGCGCTTGACGATTTCGGCACCGGCTATTCGAGCTTGAGCTACCTGCAAAAGTTTCCGTTCGACCGGCTCAAGATCGACCGCGCTTTTGTCGCTTCGCTCGGCGCTTCCGGCAACGCGGCCGCCATCATCCAATCGATCGTTACGCTCGGCCACGCGCTCGGCATGAAAGTGCTGGCGGAAGGCATCGAGAACGACGCTCAACGCGTGCTGTTGCGGCTTGCGGGCTGCGACGAGATGCAGGGCTATTTGTTTGGCAGGCCCGGCCCGGCTGCGGACATCGACCGCGCCTTGGGCCGTCCGGCGCGCTCGCTCGCCGGCTAGAGCACGATCCGGAAAATGGAGCCCGCTTTTCCGCCGGCATCATGCTCGATCGAAGACTCCGGCAGGCGCCTCGCACGCAGACAGAACGGTGGCTAGCGGCTATCGTTGGAAAATACCGCCCGCCGCCTGCGCGGCGTACGATGGAGCGCGGCGATGATACCGAACAGCCTTCCCGGCCTTGATTTCGGCCTCGGCGGCGACATCAACATGCTGCGCGACACCGTCGGTGATTTTGCGCAGGAAAAAATCGCGCCTCGCGCCGATGAGATCGACCGCTCCAATAAATTTCCCCGTGACCTGTGGCCCGAACTCGGTGCGCTCGGCTTGCTCGGCATCACCGTCGAAGAAGAATGGGGTGGCGCCGGATTGGGCTATCTCGCGCATTGCGTGGCGATGGAGGAAATCTCGCGCGCTTCCGCCGCGATCGGCCTGTCCTACGGCGCCCATTCGAACCTTTGCGTCAACCAGATCAGGCGCAACGGCACGGCCGAGCAGAAACAGCGCTATCTGCCGAAATTGATCTCGGGTGAGCATGTCGGAGCACTGGCGATGTCGGAGCCCAATGCCGGCTCCGACGTCGTCTCGATGCGCACCCGCGCCGAGCGCAAGGGCGACAGTTACATTCTTAACGGCGCGAAAATGTGGATCACCAACGGGCCGCTGGCCGACACCCTCGTGGTCTACGCCAAGACCGACCAGACAGCCGGTTCCCGCGGCATCACCGCCTTTATCGTCGAGCAAGCTTTCAAGGGGTTTTCCGCAGGGCAAAAGCTTGACAAGCTCGGCATGCGTGGCTCCGATACCGGCGAGATTGTGTTCCAGGATTGCGAGGTGCCGGCGGACAACGTGCTTGGCGTTGTCGGCAACGGCGTCAACGTCCTGATGTCGGGTCTCGATTACGAGCGCACAGTGCTGGCGGCGGGTCCGCTTGGCGTGATGCAGGCCTGTCTCGACCTGGTCGTCCCGTACGTGCATCAGCGTACGCAGTTCGGGCAGCCGATCGGCCGCTTTCAGCTTATCCAGGCCAAGCTTGCCGACATGTATGTCACGCTCAACGCCGCCCGCGCCTATGTCTACGCGGTGGCGAAAGCCTGCGACCGCGGTGAGACCACGCGCGAAGATGCCGCCGGCGCCATTCTTTATGCCGGCGAGCGTGCCACCTGGATGGCGCTGGAAACCATCCAATGCCTCGGCGGCAACGGCTACATCAACGATTATCCGGCCGGCCGGCTCTTGCGCGACGCCAAACTCTACGAGATCGGCGCCGGCACCAGCGAAATCCGCCGCATGCTGATTGGCCGGGAAATTTTCGAAAAGACGCGGTGATGAATTTCATCGGCCCCGGCGCGGCAACACGAAGGGCGGTATTATACTTTTCGGCCGACCGTTCCCGGGTCGGTGTGGTTTCGAGCGTGGAAATTCAACTCATTCGTTGACAGCGCTCACGCCACTCAGCCGAGCCGCCGATCGTATTCCAGCACGGCGTTGAGCAGCACCTGCGCGCCGGCTGCGCATTCGTCGAAGCTCGCCGATTCCGCCTCGTTGTGCGAGATACCGCCGGCGCACGGCACGAAGATCATCGTGGTCGGCGCCACGCGCGCGATATAGGCGGCGTCATGTCCGGCGCCGGAAATGATGTCGCGGGATTTGAAGCCGGCTTTTTGCGCGCCGGCACGCACGCACTCGATCAGTTCCGGCGCAAATTTGACCGCCGGAGAATTCCAGATGGCCGCCTCCTTGTAAGTGAGCTTCAACGGCTCCAGAATTTCGCGCAGCGCCGCGCGGAAGCTCTCCTCCATGGCGTCGAGCACTTTGTCGTCGGGGTGGCGGAAATCGACGGTGAAGAACACCTCGCCGGGAACGACGTTGCGGCTGTTCGGCTTGTTGTCGACCAGGCCAACGGCGCCGACCGCGTCGGGGGCATGCTCGTGCGCGATGGCGTCGATGCGTTCGATCATGCGTGCGGCGCCAAGGAGCGCATTCTTACGCAGCCGCATCGGGGTCGCGCCGGTATGCGCCTCCTGGCCGGTGACGGTGACTTCGTACCAACGCATGCCTTGGACGCCTTGCACGATGCCGATCATGCGGCCTTCGTCTTCAAGGATGGGGCCTTGCTCGATGTGCAATTCGAACATGGCGCCGAATTTGCGCGCGCCTGCCTTCTCGTTGCCCTTATAGCCGATGCGCGCCAGCTCTTCGCCGAAGGTCTTGCCGTCGCGGTCCTTGCGCGAATTGGCAAAGTCGGGTGTGAACACGCCGGCGAACACGCCCGACGCCAGCATCGCCGGCGCGTAGCGCGAACCCTCCTCGTTGGTCCAGTTCACGATCTCGATCGGCGCGTTCGTCTCGTAGCCGGTTTCGGAAAGCGTGCGCATCGCTTCCAGCGCGCCGAGCACGCCGAGAGTGCCGTCGAACTTGCCGCCGGTCGGCTGGGTGTCGAGATGCGAGCCCATCGCGATCGCCGGCAGATCGTTGTTCTTGCCCGGTCGGCGGGCAAACATATTGCCGACTTCGTCGACGGTGACAGTGCAGCCAAGCGCTTCGCAGCGCGCCTTGAACCAATCGCGCACCTGCTGGTCGAGGTCGGTTAGCGTAAGCCGGCAGATACCGCCCTTCGGCGTGCCGCCGATCTTCGCGGTTTCCATCAGCGTATCCCACAGCCGCTGCGCGTCGATTTGAAGATTCTGCATTTCGATATCCCGGTAACAGCTACGGCGTGACGTCGGCGCGCTCGACGCGCCGCGGCGCGTTCCGTTCGCGCCAAGTGGCGTTGGCGACGTGCACCGCGGGGAACGGATCGCGCGCGACATATTGGCCGGCGCCGGCCGCGGCGCGCAAATCGCCGTCGAGCCAGCGCATTTCACCGCGCGAAAATGTTGCGCGCGGCAGCCCGGTGCAGGCGAAACCTTCGAACACGTTATAGTCGATCCGGCTCACCTGCTTTTTTGCCGAGACCGTCTTGGTCGCTTTTGGGTCCCAGATGACGAGGTCGGCATCGGAGCCGACCGCCACCGCGCCCTTTTTGGGATAAATGTTGAGGATGCGGGCGATGTTCGCCGAGGTAACGGCGACAAATTCTTCCTTGGTGATGCGTCCGGTATTGACTTCGGCGGTCCACAGCACCGGCATACGGTCCTCGAGACCGCCGGTCCCGTTCGGGATCTTGCTGAAGTCATTGTGGCCGAGCCGCTTCTGCTCGGTGGTGAATGCGCAGTGATCGGTCGCCACGACCTGGAGCGATCCGGATTGCAGACCGGCCCACAGGTTCGCCTGATGCTCTTTCGCGCGGAATGGCGGCGACATTACCCGCCGTGCCGCGTAATCCCAGTCCTTGTTGCGATATTCGTCTTCATCGAGAACGAGGTGCTGAATCAGGGGCTCGCCGAACACCCGTTTGCCGGAGGCGCGCGCCCGTGCGATCGCCTCATGCGCGTCACGGCATGACGTATGCACGACGTAGAGCGGGCAGCCCGCCATGTCCGCGATCATGATTGCGCGGTTTGCCGCTTCACCTTCGACGATCGGCGGTCGCGAATACGCGTGACCTTCCGGACCGGTCACTCCGGCGCCGAGGTAATGCTGCTGCAGATGCCAGACCACGTCGCCATTCTCGGCATGAACTAGCGGCATGGCGCCGAGCGCGGCGCAGCGCAGAAACGAGTTGTAGAGCTCGTCGTCGTTGACCATCAACGCGCCCTTGTAGGCCATGAAGTGCTTGAAGGTGTTGATGCCGTAAGTCTTCACGCAGGTTTCCATCTCGTCGAACACCTGCTTGTCCCACCACGTGATCGCCATGTGGAAGCCGTAGTCGGTGGCCGCGCCTTCGGCTTTGCGCCGCCAGTCCTGGTACGCGGCAAGCAGCGACTGGCCGGGATTGGGGATGCAAAAATCGACCACCATTGTTGTGCCGCCGGACAGCGCCGCCTTGGTGCCCCATTCAAAATCGTCGGCGGATACGGTGCCCATGAAGGCAAGTTCAAGGTGCGTGTGCGGGTCGATGCCGCCCGGCATGACGTAACAGCCGCCGGCGTCGATCGTCTCGGCGCCGGCCGGGGTTTCGAGATTGGCGCCGATCGCGGCAATTACGTCGTCGCGGATCAAGACGTCGGCTCGGCGCGAAAAGTCGTGATTGACCACGGTTCCGCCGCGGATCAGTTTCGTCATTGCGGTCTCCTTCTGGCCAAACGCGCCCCGCGCCGGCGTTGTCGCCTTGACGGAGGACCGTCAAAGCGCGTTGCGAAGAGGTGGTCAATGTCTGCTTGGCCGGATTGGGTGGCAGGGGGTGCCTCCGTGCTCTTCTTCTTGGTCGGCGGCACTGCGGGAAGCGCCTGCGCGCAGGACGTCCGGCCGACGGCGGTACAGGTCGCGGCGGTTCGCGCCTGCGCCGACAAAAACCAGAACGACCTCACCGAGGCCGAAAGGCAGTGCCTGTTCACACTCGTCGCGACGCCGTGCCAGGGAACGAGCGAGGGCCAGTCCAATCTGGGCACGGCGGATTGTTTCCGGCTCGAGGCGGCGATCTGGGACCGGTTGCTCAACGAGAATTACCAGGACCTGCGCGCCTCCCTTGACGACAAGCAGAACGCGAACTTGCGCGACATGCAGCGCGCCTGGATCGCGTCGCGCGACAAGACCTGCAGCTTTTACGACGCCAAGATCCAGGGATCGATGGCGATTCCGATGGGCGAAGCCTGCCTCGCCCGCGAAACGGCGCGGCGAGCCCTGCTGTTGAAACTCTTTAGCGGGCTCTAGCCGCGAAGCGCTTGGACTGGAGCTTGGACTGGAGCTTGGACTGAACGCTTGGACTGAACGCTTGGACTGAACGCTTGGACTTAACACTTGGACTGAGCGCTTGAACCTGGGGCAATGGCCGACTCAAAGCCGTAAATGTCGGCCAGTGGCTTGGCTGAGGGGCCATCAGTAACGCAAGAAATATGCGGCGAATCAGCTATGCTCGCGGCAACCGGGAAGGCCGGAGCAAGCACATGCTGCGGGTGCGGTTGAAGGCGGACGGTCGTTTGATGGAAATCCTGCCCGATGGCAGCGAGCGTCCGATTTCGTTTGCCGATGGACAAGCCCGACCCGCGATCAAGGGCTCCGGACCGGCGGCGAACGGCCGTTTCCATGATGCAGCCTATGCCCGCAACGTCCGCGGCCAGACCGGTCTGACACAGATCGCTTTCGCGGCGCAGATCGGCGTACCGGTCGAGACGGTGCGCAATTGGGAGCAGGGCAAACGGTCGCCGCGCGGCCCGGCACGGGCGTTGCTCAAAGTGATCGAACAGGCCCCGGAAGCCGCCTTCGCCGTCCTCAGCGCCAAAGCGCGCTGAAGCCTCATTAAATGGGCCCATGAAGCCGCGATGACATCCGTCGCGCGCCGTGCGTAGTATGCCGAGGTGAGCGCCGACAAAGACAGCATGCCAGCCGTCGCCGCCAAGGGGGCGAGAATTCCGCTCCTTGGCCTCGGCACTTGGGATTTGCGCGGGCGAGCCTGCACGCGCATCGTCGAGCAGGCATTGCGGCTCGGCTATCGGCACATCGACACCGCCGAGATGTACGACAACGAGCGCGAGGTCGGCGATGGCTTGCGGGCCTCCGGCGTCAAGCGCGACGACGTGTTCGTCACCACGAAAATCTGGCCGTCGCATTTCGCTCCGCCCGCGTTGGAGCGGGCGGCGCGCGAGTGTCTGGTGCGGCTGCGCCTGACCGAGGTCGATCTCCTGCTGCTGCATTGGCCTAATCCACAGATACCGCTGGCCGAAACACTCGGCGCATTGTCCAAGGTCAAGCGCGAAGGTCTCGCGCGGCACATCGGGGTGTCGAATTTCACCGTAGCGTTGATCGATGAGGCGGTGGCGACCACGACCGAGCCGCTCGTATGCGACCAGGTCGAGTGCCATCCGTATCTCGACCAGTCGAAGGTGATCGCCGCCTGCAGGCGGTATGGCATGGCCGTCGTCGCCTATAGTCCGATCGCGCGCGGCAACGCGCGCAACGACGCCGTGCTCAAACGCATCGGTGCGGCGCACGGCAAGACTGCCGCGCAGACCTGTCTGCGCTTTTTGGCGCAGCAGGATATCGTCGTCATTCCGCGCACCAGCAAGCTGGAACGGCTCGTCGAGAACGCGGCGATTTTCGACTTTACGCTCAGCGCGGAGGAAATGGCGGAGATCGCGGCGCTCGCGCATGCCGGCGGCCGCGTGGTCGACTGGGCTTTCTCAGGCCAGCCGAAATGGGATTAGGTCAGAACTCGACGTCCAGCTCCTCGAGCTCGTCGGGTTCGACCTTCGCCGCCTCGATCCATTCGTGCATCAGCGGCAGCGCCATGATGGTGCGGCAATACTGCGCCGAGACCGGATCGACGGCGACATCGTAGGTCAGAAAGCGCGTGCAGACCGGCGCATACATGGCGTCGGCCGAGCAGGGCTTGCCACCGAACAGGTACGGGCCGCCGTATTTTTCGATGCACTCGCGCCAGATCGCGGTGACGCGCTCGATGTCGCCGCGCGCGCCGGCCCAGGACTTGAAGCCGGGGAAATGCGCCTTGAGGTTCATCGGCAGCGCGGAGCGCAGATTGGCGAAGCCGGAATGCATCTCGCCGCTGATCGAGCGGCAATGCGCGCGTTGCGCTTTGTCGACGGGCAACAAGCCGGCTTCCGGATTGAGCTCGTGCAGGTATTGGGCGATCGCCAGCGTGTCCCAGACTTTAAGCCCGTCGTGGATGAGGCACGGCACCAGGAACGATGGCGACAACAGCAGCAATTCGGCGCGCGTCGACGGATCGTCGGTGCCGACGTGCTTTTCCTCAAAGTCGAGCCCCGCCATTTTGCACAGCAACCAGCCGCGCAGCGACCACGAGCCGTAGTTCTTGCTGGCAATGGTGAGGATGGCGTTCGACATCGCGCTTGTCTCGTCGTGAAGATTGACGCCGGATCAGGACGTTACGGATCAAACGACCGCTTGCTTGTAGCGTCCGACGCGCGCTTGCCACCGGCTGAAATCCCGCGCCCCGCTCCCTGTGCGCAGGATGTTCATAATTTTGTCGCAGCGCAACAAAAAATGCACTAGCCTTTCCGGGTTGGGGGGTCGAGGTGTGCCGCCGCCGGGCGGCCTACGGCGCCCGTGGGTATTGGATGCTGTACCTCGCCTATCAGACACATTCCGACATTATGGCGCCCATGAAAGCGTGGGCGACGGTGGCGCTTGCCGCCGGCCACCAGCCGGTGGTCGCCGAAAACCCGACAGTGCGCAATCTTTCTGCGGCTTACGAGCTGATGTCGCGGGCCGGCTTGACCCATACGCGGCCGGCCTTCGGCATCAAGTCGGTCAATGTCGGCAACCGCGAGGTCGAGGTGCATGAGGAAGCGGCAGCCTCGACGCCTTTCGCCACGCTGTTGCATTTCAAGAAGGATACCGCGGCGGCGCAACCGCGCGTCCTGCTTGTAGCGCCGCTGTCGGGCCATTTCGCCACACTGCTGCGGGCCACTGTGCGCACCATGCTGCCCGAACACGACGTCTTCATTACCGACTGGCACAATGCGCGTGACGTTCCGCTGAACGCCGGCCGCTTCGGCGTCGACCAGTATCTCGATCATCTGATCAAATTCCTCGAAGTCATAGGACCGGGCGCCCACGTGCTCGCGGTTTGCCAGCCTTGCGTCGCGGTGCTTTCGGCCGTCGCGGTAATGGCGCAGCAGGCCAATCCGGCGCAGCCGCGCTCCATGACGCTGATGGCGGGGCCGATCGACTGCCGGGTCAATCCGACCAAGGTCAACGATCTTGCCAACAAGCGCACGATCGCATGGTTCGAGCGCTCGCTTACGGCGTCGGTGCCGGTGCGCTATCCGGGCGCGTTCCGCAGGGTCTATCCGGGCTTCGTCCAGCTCGCCGCGTTCATGAGCATGAACATCGAGCGGCACGTGAAGGCGCATAAGGAGCTTTATGAGAACCTCGCCAATGGCGAGCTGGAGAAGGCGGCGGCGACGAAAGCGTTTTACGACGAATATTTCGCGGTGCTCGACCTCACCGCCGAATTCTATCTCGAAACGGTGCGGCTGATCTTCCAGGAATACGCGCTGCCGCTGGGCAAGCTCGAACATCACGGCACGCCGGTCGACCCGAGCGCGATCCGGCGCACCATGCTGCTCACCGTCGAGGGCGAACGCGACGATATCTGCGCCGTCGGCCAGACCGTCGCCGCGCACGACCTCTGCAGCAAGCTGCGCCCCTATCTGAAACGCCACCACATGCAGGCCGGCGTCGGCCATTATGGCGTGTTCTCGGGCAAGCGCTGGGAAAACCAAGTCTATCCGATCGTCAAGAACGTCATCCTGTCGAGCGATTGAGCGCTGGTGCGCGGACGTAGTAACGTCGGTTGCGGGTGTCGTTGCGCGTTACCGGGAAAGCGACATGGTAACCACCGTCAAGCAAATGCTGCAGGCGGCGAACGCCGCGGTGCCGAAGATCACGGCCGCCCAAGCCAAAGACCTCATGGCGAAGGGTCATACCCTCGTCGTTGATGTGCGTGACGCGCCGGAAGTGGCGCAAAGCGGCAAAATAGCCGGCGCCGTTCACGTGTCGCGCGGCATGCTGGAATTCCGCGCCGATCCCGACCTGCCGTCGCACGACAAGAATTTCGCCAAGGACAAGACGATCATCGTCTATTGCGCCTCCGGCGGTCGCGCGGCGCTGGCCGGCAAGATGCTCAAGGACCTCGGCTACGAGAAAGTCTACAACCTCGGCGGTTTCAAGGACTGGACCGACAGCGGCGGCGCAATGTCGCGCGATTGAATGCGCTTTTACCGCATCGCCGCGGCGATATTGCCGCCGTCGACGGTGGTGACGTCGGCGGTGGTTTTCAGCGCCAGCGCCTGATGCAAAAACCCCTGCGCCACGTCGTCCGCGGTAACTTCGCGGCCGAGCAGGTTGCCGGTCATGTAATCCCGCTCCGACACGCCACGGGCTTTGGCGCGTTCCTTGATAAAATCCTCGGTCAACAAGCCGGAGCGGATGCGGTCGGCATTGACAGCGTTGGCGCGGATGCCGTCGGCGCCGTAGTCAAGCGCGTACTGGCGCATCAGCGCAAGCAGCGCCGCTTTCGGCACGCCATAAGGCCCGAAATCCGGCCCCGGATTGACCGCCTGCTTGGAGACGTTGAACAGAAGGCAACCGCCGGTCGCTTGCGCCAGCATGATCTTGACGGCGGCCTGCGCTGCGCGCTGATGGCCATAGAAATTCAATTCGAAGCTTTTGCGCAGAACCGCTTCGTCCACGTCGCCGATGCGGCCCTGCCACGCGGCGCCGGCATTCGACACCAGAATATCGAGACCGCCGAAAGTTGCAGCTACCTGATCGAATGCCCCGCGCACCGAGCCGGCATCGGTAACATCGCATTCGACCGCTAGCGCCGTCGGTCCGACCGCCTTCGCCACTTCGTCGGCGGCGGCCGCGTTCACGTCGAGCAGCGCGACTTCTGCGCCGGCCGTGGCGAAGGCTCTGGCGGTGGCGGCGCCGATCGCGCCGGCGGCGCCGGTGATTGCCGCGATCTGTCCGGCAAGCGGCGGCTCCTTCCGCGCGCCGAGCTTTTTTTGCTCAAGTGGCCAATATTCGACGTCGAACATGTCGGCCTCGGAGATCGACTCGAAGCGGCCGATCCGCTCCGCATCTGCGACGACCGACATCCATTCTTCCGCGATGTCGGCGGCGATGATCGCGTCGTGTCTGGTTCGGCCGAGACCGAACAGCCCGAGGTCAGGCACGAGCACGACGCGGGGCAGGGGATCGAGCTCCCGTTTGCCGCCGCCCACGCGCTTGTTATGACGTTGGAAATAGCTCTGATATTCCGCGGCGAAGGCGCCGACCGCTTGCCGCGCCGCGAGAGCGAAATCGTCGAGATTGCCTTTGTCGGCGTGAGGCAAAACCAGCGGCCGGTTTTTGGTTCTGATCGTGTGGTCGGGCGTGGCGACGCCGCCCTCGACGAGGCGGGACAAGTCCGACTGTAAGGCGCCCAAAACCCACGGGCCGGTGCGAAACTCCAGCACCAGCCGGCGCCAGGCGCCTTCGAGTTTTTCGTCTCGTTGGCTGCAAGCGCCACGAACGAGCGGCGCGACTTCGGCGACCGGTGCCGACTGACGCCGCGGCGTCGCGACGGTGCGAGACTTGGCGTTTCGCCCGATATAATCCTCGGCGAGCGACACCATCTCGATCATGCGCTCATAGGCTTCGTGGGCGCTTTCGCCGAACGTGACGATGCCGTGCTTGCCGAGAACGAGGCCGTCGGCCGGCTTCGTGCCCTCAAAGACTTCGATCGCCTTCTTGGCGAGGCCGAAGCCGGGCATCAGGTAGGGCACGAACCCCATGCGGTCGCCGAACAGATCAGCGCATCGCTTTTCGCCGTCGGGTTGATCGATCACGCCGAGCACTGCGGACGGATGCGTATGATCGATGAATTTTTGCGGCAGGAAGGCATGCAGCATGATCTCGACGGAAGGGTTCGGCGCCGTGGGATCGATCAGGCTGGCGCGCTCGAATGCGAGCAACTCCTCGTCGTCGAGATCGTCGCGTGTGCGCAGCTTGCGCAACGACGCGAGCCGCACCGCCGGCAGGCCGTCCGAGCCGATCGTCGCCATGTCGGCGCCGGAAGCCTTTACCCGAAGCACCTCGGCTTTTTCGCCGGCGAGATCGGTTGCGTGGGTCTTGAGCGAGGTATTGCCGCCGCCGTGCAGCACGAGCTTGCGGTCGCCGCCGAGCAGCCTTGTCGTGTAGATGCGTAGCGCCAGATCGGGCTCGATGCCCGATGTCGCGCCGTGCGCGATGAACGTCTCGGCGTCGCGCTCGACCCACCGGCTTTTCATCGCAGCATGATCCGGAGAAAGCCGACCCCGGACTTAATCCGGGGCGGATGGCGGTTTTCCGAAAAGATCATGCTCCACCAGTCTATTCGACCGTCGTCGCATCAACCGCCGGCGATACGCCGCGACCACCAGCCGCTCCGCCGCGGCTTCGAGGCTTGCTCATCGTCGCCGATCTCGGTGATGACCGGCTGCGGTGGCGGGTTTGCGGGCTGGACCGGCTGGGCGGGTGCCGGCTCGCTCGCTTCGGTATGCCCCATGATCGGTGCCGGCTCGCGCACGGTCGAACGCCGTCGTGGCGGTTCCGGCGCGGCGGGCGGCTCGGGCATGGCTGATGGCGAAGCAGGTGACGGCGGCGCGGCATCGAGGTCGGCGACCGCCGCCGTGAGGTCCGGCTCGGTCGCGGGCGGTGCCGTCAAGTCTTCCGCCGTCGTTCGTTCGTGGTGTGCTTCATGTGTCTCGCCGTCGGGCGCGTCGCGGTTAAATCGGTCGTGAGCGTCGCGATCTGACGATGGCATCGAACCGTCGCGATCGCGCTCCTGCCGGTTGCGCCGGCCGCCGCGTCGACCGCGGCGCCGGCGGCGGTGTTCGCCTTCGCGTTGTGACTCGGGCCGGTTGACGGCGACGGTCTCGCCGGTCTCTTCGGCCACATCGTCCGCGGACATCTCCCCGATCGCGTCCGCAGCCGCTTCGTCCGCTGCCGGCGCCATCGATTCGTGATGCGGCTGCCCATGGGCTTCGCCGTTGCCGTTGCGTCCGCCGCGGCGGCGTCGGCGTCGACGCCGGTGACCGCCGCCTTCGTCCGGTTCGGCGTGCTCGGCCGGTTCGGCGGCGAACTCCGCCGCCGCCGCTTCGCTTGTCTCGTCTTCCAACGCCTCGGCGTCTTCGAGGTTGTCTTCCTCTTCGAGCGGCGCAGCCACAGCCTCGGAGCTGGCGGCCAGCGCTCTGGCGGCTTCGGGCGTGTGTACCTGTTCACCGCGATCGATGATGAAAGTCTGCGGCGCCACCAGCGTCTCGTCGGCGCTGACGGTGATGGTGATGGCGAAGCGTTCTTCCATCGCCCGCAAATGCGCGCGTTTCACATTGAGCAGATAGAGCGCCACGTCCTGCCGCGTCCGCGCGATAAGATTGTGCGTCGAGCCCTTGATTAGCTGCTCTTCGAGCGCGCGCAGCACTTGCAACGCCAGCGACGAAACCGAGCGGACATGACCGCTGCCCCCGCAATACGGGCATTTTTCCGTGGAGCTTTCCAGGACGCTGGTACGAATGCGCTGGCGCGACATTTCCAGCAGACCGAAATGCGAGATGCGGCCGACCTGGATGCGGGCGCGATCCTGCTTGAGGCATTCCTTAAGGCGGCGCTCGACCGAACGGTTGTTGCGCTTCTCGTCCATGTCGATGAAATCGATGACGACCAGCCCCGCCAGGTCGCGCAGCCGCAACTGGCGGGCGATTTCGTCCGACGCCTCCAGATTGGTCTTGAGCGCGGTGTCCTCGATGTGATGCTCGCGCGTGGCGCGGCCGGAGTTCACGTCGATTGCGACCAGCGCCTCGGCCTGATTGAGCACGATGTAACCGCCCGAGCGCAGCTGCACGACCGGCGAGAACATGCCGTCGAGCTGGTTTTCGACGCCAAAGCGCGACAACAGCGGCTGGGTATCGGCATAAGGCTTCACGTTCTTCGCATGACTCGGCATGAGCATGCGCATGAACTCCTTCGCCTCCTGATAGGCGTCGGTGCCGGCGACGATCACTTCGTCGATGTCCTTGGAGTAGAGATCGCGGATCGAACGCTTGACCAGCGAACCTTCCTCGTAGACGAGCTTCGGCGCAGTCGACTTCAGCGTCAGATCGCGCACGGTTTCCCACAGCCGCAGCAGATATTCGAAGTCGCGCTTGATCTCGATCTTGGTGCGGCTGGCGCCGGCGGTGCGCAGGATGACGCCCATGCCTTCCGGAACCTCGAGCTCCTGCGCGATCTCCTTGAGCCTGGATCTGTCGTCGCCGCTGGTGATCTTGCGGCTGATGCCGCCGCCGCGCGCGGTGTTGGGCATCAACACCGAATATCGGCCGGCGAGCGAGAGGTACGTCGTGAGCGCGGCGCCTTTGGTGCCGCGTTCCTCCTTGACGACCTGAACCAGCATGACTTGGCGGCGCTTGATAACCTCTTGGATCTTGTACTGGCGACGATAGCGCGGCGCGCGGTCGGGAACTTCTTCCAGCGCGTCGGCGCCGCCGACGGACTCGACGACCTCTTCGGTGGCTTCACCGGCCTCCTCCGGGGTTTCGTCTTCGTCGCCGCTTTCGGCATGGCCGTCGCCGGCATGCGCGTCGGCCTCGTCGGATTCTTCGCTCGATTCGTTCGCAGATTCTTCGCTGGATTCTTCCGGAGATTCTTGCGCGCTGCTCGCATCGTCGCTCGCAGTTGCGTTTGTTTCGCCGAACTGTTCGCCGCCGTGCTCCGGGTCGGCTGCCTCGACGGCTTGCGCCGGAGCCTCGACGTCAGGCGGCTCGGCCATCGGGTCTTCGCTCTCGCCCGGCGTCGCGCTCGGGGCGATGTCCGGGGAAACGGCCGACGTCGGTTCCGCTTCGAATTGCGATTTCGAGCGGCGTCGGCGTTTCCGCTGTCTCCGCGACGGCGCCCGGCGTAGATTCCTCGCCTTCGTCCGCCGGCTGGACCGGCGCGCTTTGCGAGACGTCGTCGCCGCGACGCGCGGCGAACGGTCTGCCGCGCCCACGATGGCGATGCGAGCGCCGATCGGCCTCGTCTTCGGCGGCGCGTTGAGCGCGGCCTTCTTCGTCGATCAGAGCTTGGCGGTCGGCGACCGGGATTTGATAGTAATCCGGGTGGATTTCACTGAACGCCAGGAAGCCGTGGCGGTTGCCGCCGTAATCCACAAATGCGGCTTGCAGCGACGGCTCGACGCGCGTCACCTTCGCCAGATAAATGTTGCCTCTTAATTGCTTGCGCTGTGCGGATTCGAAATCGAATTCCTCGACGCGATTGCCGCGCAAAACGACCACCCGGGTCTCCTCCGGATGGGTCGCATCGATGAGCATTTTGTTGGCCATTGGCACATCTCGTAAGGGCGGCAATGCCGAAGCCCCCGCGCCGGAACGGCAACGGAGGGCGGCGAGTTGCCAGTTTGTCGGTGAAAAAATCGGATCGGGAACGCTGAGGGCGCCAAACGGACATCGACCGATCGGCCGGCGCGCGCTGCGTGAACGCCGCCATCCCGATACGACCGAACTTTTTGCGCCTCGAACATGAACTCCAAACCGTGTGAACGGCAGCGCTGACGCTGCCGCGATTACGCCGGGTGCTTACGGCATCGGCGGCAGTTTCGGCAGCACTTGGTTCTGCCGGCGCACACCGCTCGGTAAGCCTCCGGTTGCCCTGCTCCTTTAAGGGCATAGGCGTCGCTTGTTCGTCGGTCAGCGCCTGTCTCGGCGCCTAAAACTGATCGAAAGCGGCGTCCGCCTGCTCCCCTTATTCGGTTGGGAGCCATCGTGGCGGGCGATGCCAAATGCCCTGACGGGACACAACCGGAACCTTTAACCGTCAGCCACCCTTCTTAAGGCTGCGGACACGGAATTGGCAAGCCGGCTGTGGCATTTGCCCTCGCGGCGCCCCATACGCGGCGCGCCGCCCATCGTCCGCCCGCTCATTATGTAGGTACTTAAGTTTCGATTAACCACGCCTGCCTATTGGAGTAAGAGGGGCGCGAAGGGGTCGAAACCGATGGCTGTCCGGGCGGTGAGCTGGGCTTTCCTCGGTCTGCTCCTCGCCGCCGCCCTGCCGGGGCGGGAGCGGCTCGCCGCAGCTCCCTTACCGGCCGCCGATTCGTTTCCGGTAGCCACCGACGCCCGCTTGGGCGGCGACGAATCGCAAACGCGGTTCGTCATGGATCTCAGCCACAAGATCGATATTCGCGCCTTCACCCTGGCCGACCCCTATCGCGTCGTCCTGGACATCCCCCAGATCGTGTTTCGGCTGCTGCCAAAAACCGGCGAAAGCGGCCGCGGCCTGATCAAGGCGTTTCGTTTCGGTCTGGTGATGCAAGGCGGCTCGCGTGTCGTGTTCGATCTCGTCAAACCCGCGCGTATCGAAAAGGCCTTTGTCGTCGATGCAACCGACAGCGCGCCGGCACGGCTGGTGCTCGAACTCGTCGCCACCGATCGCGAGAGCTTTTTGCGGCGGATTGCGGCGGAAAGCGTGCCCGAGCGCAGCGATTTGCCGCACGCCAATGGTGCGGTTGCGAAAAGCAACGATCCCCGCCCCGTGGTCGTTCTCGATCCCGGCCACGGCGGGATTGACACCGGAACCAAAGGGCCGAACGGCGAAGAGGAAAAGGACATCGTGCTGGATTTCGCCCAGCGCCTGCGCGATCGTCTCGACAAGGCCGGAAAATATCGCGTGGTGATGACGCGAACCGACGACACGTTCGTGCCGCTTGGCGATCGCGTTCGCATTGCACGCGACGCCGGCGCCGCGCTGTTCGTTTCCATCCACGCCAACTCGCTGCCGCGGCGCGAAGGAGATGCCCAAGGCGCGACCATCTACACGCTGTCGGAGACCGCCACCGATTCAGAAGCGGCGCGGTTGGCCGAGAAGGAGAACCGGGCCGACGTCATCGCCGGCGTCGACCTCAAGTCTGAGCCGGACGACGTCGCCGACATCCTAATTGATCTTGCCGAGCGCGAGACCAAGAGCTTCTCCGTGCAGTTTGCGCATAAGCTGCTCGGCGACATGAAAGGCGTAACCCGGTTGCACAAAACGCCGCTTAAATCCGCCGGGTTCCGCGTGCTGCGAGCTCCCGACGTGCCGTCCGTTCTGGTCGAACTCGGCTACGTCTCCAATCGGGCGGACCTGCAATCGCTGTTGTCGGACAGCTGGCGCAACCGCACCGCGGACGCCATCGCGCACGCAATCGATTCCTATTTGTCTACTCACGTGGCAGGCGCCCATGCCGGTCCGAACTAACGCGGCAGATTTGAAACTTCTGCGCTCGAGCGGCAAACCGGCACACGACTTCAAACCCGAAAGCCACACCGGGGGCGTTAAATTTGCTAGTGTGCGGTCTGATTCCGAAGTTGATGATCAGGATGCCACCGCGCGAACGCCCGGATCGGGAGGACACCGGCGGCTCCCGGCCTCAGTTTGAACAAGAACGAGAGCGACCACACGCCATTATTGGCGCGCATCGTGGGGATATGGGGCCGATCGTGTCATATTTTGTCTGCGCCGCGTGGCCGGCTATGGTGCGGCCGGACGCGGTTCCTGGCGGGGCGGCCTGTTTGCAATGAAGCTTTTGCTGCGCTTTCTCGGCTTTCTGTTTGCGGCGGGAACCATCCTGTTCATCGCCGGCATCAGCGCGACCGCGGCGCTGCTGTGGCATTACTCCAAGGATTTGCCAGACTACTCGCAGCTTAAGAATTACGAGCCGCCGGTGATGACGCGTGTCCACGCCGCCGATGGTTCGCTGCTCGCCGAATATGCCGACGAGCGCAGGCTTTATCTGCCGATTCAGGCGGTGCCGAAACTCGTGATCAACGCGTTCCTCGCCGCCGAGGATAAGAATTTCTACGAGCACGGTGGGCTCGATTTCTACGGCATCGCGCGCGCCGCCATGCTGTACGTCGAAAATTTTGGCTCGAGCCGCCGGCCCCAGGGCGCTTCCACCATCACTCAGCAGGTGGCGAAGAACTTTTTGTTGACCAACGAGGTTTCGATCACCCGCAAGATCAAGGAAGCGCTGCTGGCGTTGCGCATCGAGCGGACCTATTCCAAAGACAAGATCCTGGAACTCTATCTCAATCAAATCTATCTCGGGCTCGGCGCTTACGGCGTCGCCGCCGCTTCGCTTTTGTATTTCGACAAGTCGGTGCACGAGCTGACGATCGCGGAAGCGGCGTATCTCGCCGCGCTGCCCAAGGGACCGAACAACTACAATCCGTTTCGCCGCCGCGAAGAGGCGATCACGCGAAGGAATTACGTGATCGACCGCATGATCGAAGACGGTTTCGTCACCGCCGACGCCGGCGGGAAAGCCAAGAAAGAGCCGCTCAACATCGCCGTGCGTCCGACCGGCGCCCACACCTTCGCGGCCGAATATTTCGCCGAAGAAGTCCGCCGCTACATCTTTGAGAATTACGGGGAGAAGAAGCTTTACGAGGGCGGACTGTCGGTGCGCACCACGCTCGACCCAAAATTGCAGGTCATGGCGCGCAAGGCCATGATCAACGGGCTGGTCAATTTCGACGAAACGCAGGGTTGGCGCGGCGCGGTCGGCCACATCGACGTTACCGGCGACTGGGGCGTCCGCCTCGCCGACGTGAAATCGCTGTCCGACATCGATCCTTGGCGGCTCGCGGTGGTGCTGCAAGTCGACGACCAATCGGCGCGCATCGGCTTGCAGCCGCCGCGCGATCCGGGCGGTAATGTGGTCAAGGATCGCGAGATCGGCATCCTGCCGCTCGAATGGGTCAAATGGGCGAAGCCGGCGACCGGGCCGTCGAAGCCGATCCAGCGCGTGAGCCAGGTACTGTCGCCCGGCGATGTCGTCTATGTCGAGCCGGTGAAGGAGCAGGGTCAGTTCCGGCTGCGCCAAGTGCCGGAACTTTCCGGCGCCATGGTGGTGATGGACCCGCATACCGGCCGCGTGTTGGCGATGGTCGGCGGCTTCTCGTACGATCAGAGCCAGTTCAATCGCGCCACTCAGGCGCTCCGGCAGCCGGGTTCGTCGTTCAAGCCGCTGGTCTATGCCGCCGCGATCGACAACGGCTACACGCCTTCGACCATCGTGCTCGATGCGCCGATCGAAGTCGACATGGGGCAGGGCGGCGGCGGCATCTGGAAGCCGGAGAATTACGGCAACAAGTATTTCGGCCCATCGACTTTGCGCTTCGGCCTTGAGCAATCGCGCAACGTGATGACGGTTCGCCTGGCGCAGGACATCGGCATGCCGCTGATCGCGGAATACGCCAAGCGGTTCGGTGTCTATGACAACTTGCCGCCGTACCTTTCCTATGCGCTTGGCGCCGGCGAAACCACCGTGCTGCGCATGGTCACCGCCTATTCGATGCTCGACAACGGCGGCCGGCGGGTCAAGCCGACGCTGATCGATCGCATTCAGGACCGCTACGGCCACACCATCTACAGGCACGATCAGCGCGAATGCGTGGGCTGCGACGCCGACAGCTGGCACAATCAACCCGAGCCGACGCTGATCGATCACCGCGAACTGGTGATCGATCCGATGACTGCCTATCAAATCACCTCGATGATGGAAGGCGTGGTCCAGCGCGGCACCGCGACCGTGGTCCGCGACGTCGGCAAGCCGATCGCGGGCAAGACCGGCACCACCAACGAAGAGAAGGACGTCTGGTTCATCGGCTACTCGCCCGATATCGTCTGCGGCGTTTATATGGGCTACGACAAGCCGCGCCATATTGGGCGGTTGGCGACCGGTGGACATCTGGCGGCGCCGGTAGTGCGCGACTTTCTCAAGCTCGCGCTCGCCGACAAGCCGCCGATCCCGTTCCGCGTGCCGCCCGGCATCAAGCTCATCCGGGTCAATGCCAAAACGGGCATGCGCGCCGCGCCAGGCGACACCCACGTGATCCTCGAAGCCTTCAAGCCAGGGACCGCTCCGCCCGATTCCTACTCGGTGATCGGCGCGGAAACCGCCAACGGCAAGCCTCTTGCGGTTTCGCCCAATTCAGCGGCCGGCGCGGTGCGCACCAGCACCGGCGGTTTGTACTGAGATTGGTCATCGGCAATCGGGTGTCAGCGGCCGGAAAGATTGTGGTATTCGAAACCTCGCTTATCTGATTACTACTCGCTGACATCTGAGTTCGTGAAATGCGCGCTGAAATCGAAACCATCGTCGCCGAGATCAGGCAGTCGGTCGGGCTGCTGAGGAGGCATCTTTGACGTCGACAAAGCACGCTCGCGGCTTGCCGAGCTGAACCGGCAGGCTGAGGATCCCAAGCTCTGGGACGACCCGCAACGCGCCGGCCGCATCATGCAGGAGCGCAATGCGCTCGACGATCAGCTCAACGCGTTGTCGCGCATCGAGCAGGAACTCGACGATCACCTGATGCTGATCGAGTTGGGCGAGGCCGAGAGCGATCAGAAAACCGTTGCCGAAGCCGAAGCGGCGTTGCGCAAGCTCAAAACCGACGTGGCGCGGCGCGAACTTGAGGCGTTGCTTTCCGGCGAGGCCGACGCCAACGACGCCTACCTGGAGGTGCATGCCGGCGCCGGCGGCACCGAGAGCCAGGACTGGGCCAGTATGCTGTTGCGGATGTATGTGCGCTGGGCCGAGCAGCACGGTTTCAAGGTCGAATATGTCGAAGAGACGCAAGGTGAGGAAGCCGGCATCAAGTCGGCCACCCTCGAGATCAAAGGCCGCAACGCCTACGGCTGGCTCAAGACTGAGAACGGCGTGCACCGCCTGGTACGCATCTCGCCGTTCGACGCCAATGCCCGCCGTCATACCTCGTTCGCCAGTGTCACCGTCTATCCGGTGGTCGACGACCGCATCCATATCGACATCAACGAAGCGGACGTGCGCGTCGATACGATGCGCGCGGGTGGCGCCGGCGGCCAGCACGTCAACAAAACCGAATCCGCCGTGCGCTTGACGCACATTCCGACGAACATCGTGGTGGTGTGTCAAAACGATCGCTCACAGCATCGCAATCGCTCGCAGGCCTGGCAGATGCTGCGCGCGAAGCTCTACGAAGCCGAATTGAAGAAACGCGAAGCGAAGGCGGCCGCCGATCAGGCCGCCAAGACCGACATCGGCTGGGGTCACCAGATCCGCTCATACGTGTTGCAGCCCTATCAGATGGTCAAAGACCTGCGCACGGGCGTCTCTACCTCCGATACCGGCGGCGTGCTCGACGGCGATATCGACCAATTCGTGGAAGCGGCCCTGGCGCAAAAGGCGTTCGGCGGTGCGCCCACGGCGGTCCAAGACGTCGACTAGACCATAAATTTCTTCGACTTCTCAGCGCCTTGGTTGTCCCCGGCCTGCTCTACAATTTAAGAGTTAGTAAATACAATAATACAATTGTAAAGGGAATTACGTAGTTGACACCACAAACCCCTGGTGGTAGTGTTTCGGCCATAGGAGACGTCCGATGGCCAAGAACCAGTTTGCCCAGCCTCACTTTCACGACGAAGACGCTGCCCGAGTGTGGTTTGAGGCCGCCCGTTGGCCGAACGGCCCGATCTGCCCGAAGTGCGGATCGGCCAAGCACTATGCGACCAAGAAGCTAGGCCGCTACCGTTGCGCCGCCTCTACGTGCCGCAAGGACTTCACGGTTATGACCGGCACGGTCATGGAGCGCAGCCACGCGAAACTCACTCAGTGGGCCGTGGCGTTTCATATGGGAGCGTCCAGCAAGAAGGGTTTTTCGGCACACCAGCTACATCGCGAGTTGGGCTGCCAGTACAATACCGCTTGGTTTTTGCATCACCGCGTCATGGAAGCGATGCGCCGTGGCGGCCTTGATGTCCCGCCGATGGGCGGAGAGGGCAAAGTTGTCGAGGTTGACGAAACCTACTTTGGCGACATTCCCGAATCCGAACGTCGCCTCTTAAAGACCAGCGGCCGGCCGTTCTCCAAGAACAATCGCGGGCCGCGTCACAAGCGAGCCATCATCGCGCTTGTCGAGCGCGGCGGGTCGGTGCGCTCGTTCCATGCTCCGGGCGCTTATGCCGAAACCGTCATTCCCGTGGTGATGGCGAACATCGCGCGTGAGAGCCGCGTGCATACCGATGAAAGCAAACTCTATTCATTCCTGACGCCGCATTTCGCCGCGCACGAAACCGTCAAGCACTCGGCTGACGAATATGTGCGCGGCGACGTGACGACCAACACCGTGGAAGGTTTTTTCTCAGTGTTCAAACGCGGAATGCGCGGTGTTTATCAGCACTGCAAGGAAAAGCATTTGCATCGTTATCTCGCGGAATTCGATTTCCGCTATAACTATCGTGCCTCGCTTGGGTACAACGACAACGACCGCACCATTGCAGCGATCCGAGGCGGTGAGGGCAAGCGCCTCACCTACCATCAACCTCACTAAACCGAGTTTCAGGTTTCAGGCGGCGCGTTTCTTACGCTGGCGACGACGACGTTGAGGCTTCTTGCGTTCTAATTTTCGAGGGGCGCCATGCCGGGTCGGGATTTCCTTGAGCGGCGTCGGCGGACCGTCAAATGCGCCTTGTAGGATGGCATTCAATCGGCGCGAGCTATCTTGTTCGGAGAACGAATTGTCCGACTGCTTCCGCGCCATAGAGCCTCCAAAAGCCCTTATTTACCGCGCCCTTAGTGGATTCTTGTAATCCACTCAAAGGTTTAGTATATGTACTACGCGCCGCCGGGCGCACACCCGGCGACGCGCAGCGTTGTGTGTCATTGTTGCATGACACGCCTCGTTTAGATCGACGGGGCCTTCCGTAACTGCCCCGCCTTCGATGTGGCCGACAGGACCACCTCTGCTACCGCCCTCGTGGCGGCTGCCGACTGCAACGGTGATACGGCCCGAATGCAGTCGGGATTGGTGAGGCACTACGGTTTCGATCCGTCCCTGTTTGGGCGTCTGGCCAAGACAATCCCTAAACCGTGACACCAGTACACTAAGCGCCTCATAAGTTATTCGGCGGGCTGCAGCGAAAGCTGCGGCCCGTCGTCGTCTTTAGCGTGGCCGTTGGTATGACCCTTCTCACGCGGCCACATATTCTCCAGCCGAATTTCCGTCTGCGGTTTAAAGACTGTCCGGCGTGCCGGCGGAAATGGGTCGCCGGGACGCCAGTGTTCCAATTCGTAGGTGCCCCAATAGAGATTGAACGTCGGATAGGCCATTTTCGCCGCGTTGGATAACTGCAGCTTGGATCGAGCGCCGCGCTGGAATTCAGCATACGCGACAGCCATCTGCTCACCAGTTATCTTTCGCCTTGGTCCCCATTTATCGAGCCGCGTCTTTCTCGCGTTGGCGATTCCGGCTTTCGTTTTTTCGACGTGCTCGACGTGGTTCCGACCGCTCGCGTTGTTACGTGCTGCTCGCAAATCCCTAAGGCGAGCCTGGCTATACCAAGAAACCATTCCCCACTTGCCGTCGCCCACTAGGATGACATCCCCCACTTTCCGCTCTCGCTTCCGGAGCGCCCAGCTAACCGACTGCTCCGGACGATCAGAAAGAAGGGTAAAGCCCGCTCCTGCTAGTGCGGTCCAAATCTGTTTTGCAGTTAGTTCGATGTGGTCGCTATCGGAAAGACACTTCGCTGACGCCGCCTCAAGCCCCATGCCCTTGTATTTGTCAAAGCTAAGAGCGGCCCCCGCGATGGTGCCGGGCGAGCTAGACACAAAGCCGGGAGACGGAATACCGCGAAAGCCGGATGCTTCGCGTGCGGCCTCGATCGAGGCTAATGATTTCCGCACAGCCTCCAATTCGGTCACAAGCCGCACCTCCTTCGCCCGCAACGACGCGGCCGCGGCTTCATAGGGGTCAATATGGTCCTCATTAGCCATATGCCCGGATTATGCGGGCAAAGCTAAATTGTCAATGAAGGAGCGTCGAGGTCGAAACGGTGAATTGGCGTTGAGATAATTTAATAAATCATATCAACGGCTTACTGGTATAAATTGTCAGAACATCGTATGAGCCGCTGATAGAAAGATGATTAGGTCCGATGCAGTTTGGAGCTGACCTGCCACTGAGTTTTTCCTCCACGCGGAGTTAGAGTCCGGCCTCGATAAGGGGACGGACGATGAAGCGGATCAGGTTTACGGAAGAGCAGATCATTGCGGTTTTGCAGGAGCACGAGGCTGGTGCGAAGACAGGCGATTTGGCGCGCAAGCACGGCATCTCTGAAGCGACGCTGTACAACTGGAAGGCTAAATACGGCGGCATGGAGGTGTCGGACGCCAAGCGTCTGCGCTCGCTGGAGGACGAGAACCGCAAGCTGAAGCAGCTGTTGGCGGAGTCGATGCTCGACCAGGCGGCGCTGAAGGAGCTTCTGACAAAAAAATGGTAGGGCCCGCCGCCAAGCGTGAAGCCGTCGCTCATCTACGCAACGTGCTCCAGATGAGCGAGCGTCGGCCTGCAATCTGATTGCCGCGGATCGCAAGATGATCCGTTATCGCTCGCGCCGGTCGACCGATCTCGATCTGCGCGCCCGTCTGCGCGATCTCGCCAATCAACGCCGCCGGTTCGGCTACCGACGACTGTTCATCCTGCTGCGGGAGCAAGGAGAACCCTCAGGCGTCAACCGCATCTATCGTCTCTACCGCGAAGAAGGGCTGACCGTCCGCAAGCGCAAGGCTCGGCGCCGAGCCGTTGGAACACGCACACCGATCCTCGTCGAGGCCAAGGTCAATGCGCGCTGGTCGCTCGACTTCGTCCACGATCAGTTCGCTCTTGGCCGGCGCTTCCGCATCCTCAACATCGTCGATGACGTCACGCGCGAATGTCTGGCGGCGATCCCCGACACTTCTATCTCTGGCAAACGGGTTGCGCGCGAACTCACCGCGCTCATCGATACGCGCGGCAAGCCTGGCGTTGATCGTTTCCGACAACGGCACCGAGTTCACCTCGAATGCGATCCTGCGCTGGGCAAAGGATCAGCAGATCGAATGGCATTACATCGCGCCAGGTCGACCGATGCAGAACAGCTACATCTAATCCTTCAACGGCCGGATGCGCGACGAGCTTCTCAACGAAAGCCTGTTCATCGGTCTCGATCAGGCTCGCCAGCTCATCGGCGCCTGGTTGCCGACTACAACACCGCGAGGCCACACTCCTCGCTCGGCTACAAAACGCCGTCGGCTTACGCCGTTACACTCACCGCGCCTAAAGGCGTAACATTTGCCGAGTCTCTAATCGCCGCTGTATGAAAGTTCAGTGTCAGTCAACAAAACGAGCGATTCGCGAGCAAAACGGATAGTCGCCAAATAAGAAGCCCCGGCGATGAGGCCGGGGCTTTGCTCGTTGTATGCGTACTCTCTGACGTTACGGCTTGATGAGGGACGTTACGCCGCCATAGGCATGGGGACATAGTGTTCCGGATCGTTGCCATCGATGAGGATAGGCTGCGGTGCCGCAGCAGGAGCGCACCGCTCGCTAAGTTTTTCGATGGACTCTTGGTGCACATCAAAACTCAAGCGTTCCGTGGCAAGCAAGCGGATTAATGCCTCTGCTGTCGGAGCAATTGGGCACTCGCTTTTTTCCCATCGGGCGACACTCTGCGCATCGTGGTGCACAACTTTCGCAAGCTCAGCCTGCGTCATGCCCATTTCGGTGCGTAGGAAGCGGAGTTCCTTGCCGCTAATGCCCGCCTCATGGGTCACGATTTCTTTAGCGATCGCGCGGTGCAGGCCAGCAATATTGGTAATGGTGACAACCTCGTCGCCATCGTCATCAACGCACGGCATCACTCCATACACCATGACGTTATCGAGCCCGCTCTCCGTGTAATGATAGGCGTCCATAGCGTCTTCCCCTTTACTTAACCACCGCGTCTCATGGGCTCGTCCGCCCACATGATAGTCACGACCTTGATCGCTTTGCGCTTCCAATCCGGAATCACAACCGCACGTACCTCTCTGTTCTTTGAATTTGGCGTTGTGCATTGAATTTGATATTTCCAATAAGGTTTTCTGGTTGCTTCTTCCGCAGGCTCGTACACGAAGCCATTGCGCAAAAGAAAATGCAGGTCGCCCATAATTAGGCTTCGATCCGCTAGTTGATCTTCCGCATGAATTTTCCAGGACAGCATGAAGCCGGGGTCGGTGGCTATCGCTCGAATTCGCTCGGTCGCTTGGGCCGGCGTCCATGGCTCGGAAACCCCAACCAACAGCATCGCAGCTACCTATCACGGTGATAGATAGTGTCAAGTTAATGGGGGACAAGCGATGATGTTCCCGAGGCTGTGCGGCAAAACTGCCGCAGTTGGACGTTAGCCAATACCGATTTGCATACCTCGGAACCCACGCTAGGGCTAGCCGGTTGTGGTGTCAACTACGTAATTCCCTTCATTTTTATTGAGCACGCCTCGGCGCAGACCGTCGGCAGCACCGGCGGTGACGGTGGCGCCGGAAATTATCCTGGCCTCGGCGCCGGCGGTACCGGCGGCGCGTTCGGCACCGTTGGCGGAACGGGCGGCGACAGTTTCGACTACAGTGGTGGCGGCGGCGGTGGTGGCGCCGGCGCGAATGGCGGTCAGGCCGGTAACGGTGGCGGCAGCGGCGGTTCGGGTGGCGGCAGCGGTACGCTTGCGGCTCCGGCAACGAACGACGGCGGCAACGCGGGTGATAACGAGCTCACTTCCTTAGGTGGCGGTGGCGGCAACGGCAGCCTCGTCACCACCGGTGTCGGCGCGCAATCGATCACGACGGCCGTGACGGGCGGCGGCGGCGGGCGCGGAGGCAATGCATTTGGTGACGGGGGAGTTGGCGGCGGCGGCGGTTCCGGCGGCTACGGCGTTGCCGTTTCAGCAACCGGCAGCGCGGCACTCACGATAACGGGGGCCACCGTTACCGGTGGGCAAGGCGGTGCCGGCGGCGAAGGTGGTGGTTTCAACGGTACTATCGGGGGGCCCGGCAATGGCGGTTCGGGCGGCGGCGGCATCTATTTCGGCGCCACCGGTTCGAGCCTCAATCTGACCTCCGGCGCTATTCAAGGCGGGTTGGGCGGCGCCGGCGGAACACTCATTCCTCAACTCGGCGGGTCCGGTCCGGGGGGCGCGGCCGCTTCGGGTGGCGCCGGCGGTGCCGGCGTCGTGGCCATCGCCGGCGGTACGATTACCATCGGCGGCGGGGCGATCGCCGGCGGCAACAGGGCTGCCTCGACCAGCGGCGGCGCAGCCGTGCCGGCGGCGCCGGCATTATCGGTTCGAACCTGATCGTCACCAACGCTGGTTCGATAGCGGGCGGTGTTTCGGGCGACACGATACCGATACAAGCCGACGCCATCACCTTTACTGGTGGCACCAATACGCTGACGACGAACGGCGGCAGCTATACCGGCAACCTCGACCTCACCACCGGAGCCGGCACCAGCCTCGCGCTGTCGCAGAGCAGCAGCAGCGCCGTCATCGCCAACAACATCACCGGAGCCGGCGGCGGTGCGACAGACGGGTCGCTCAGCGTTACGGCCACGAATGGCTACACGGTCACTTTGAGCGGCACCAATACCTATTCCGGCGGCACCACGGTGACCGCGGGCACGCTGGCGATCACCAATAACAGCGCGCTCGGCACCGGCGGCGTAACTTTGGACCCGGGCACGACGCTAAATCTCCAAAGCGTGCAGATTACCAATACCATCGCCGTCTCCGGCGACCCGACCATCCTGGTGACCGGCGCAAGCTCCATCGGAACCATCACCGGCACCGGCACCGTCAACATTTTGGGCACATCCGGATCCGCCACCACCGACGTGCTTACCGTCAACGGTCCAAACGGTTACACCGCCGCGACGGTCATCGGCGATGGCACCACCGCCGCGGCCGTCACGGTGCTGGGCGGCGCGCCGAATGCGCTCAGCGCAAGTTCGGCGACCACGGTGAACCAATACAGCGTGCTGGACCTTGGTGGTTTTAGTCAGGGCATCGCCTCGCTGTCGGGCGCCGGGACGGTAACCAACAGCGGGTCGGCCGGGGCGGTCTTGACCGTTGGCGGCGCGCGTCGACGACGTTTTCGGGCGTGATCCAAGACGGCGCCAGCCAGACCGTTCTGCGTCTGACGGGCGCCGGTACCAGCCTGACACTGAGTGGAACCAACACCTACTCCGGCGAAACGATCATCAATACCACCACAACTCTCGCGCTGTCGTTCGGGAACGATCGCGGATTCGAGCCTGGTAAATGTGAGCGGCACGTTCGACATTTCCGCCGTGACGACGGCAGGCGGCGCCACGATCACAAGCCTTGTCGGTGGCAGCGGCGGCATCGTGATGCTCGGCAGCAACAACCTCACCATCTCGAACGGCGCTTCGAATTTTTTGGGCGTTATCGGCGGCACCGCCGGTTCACTGACCATTAGCGGCGGTACGCAGACCCTTTCCGGCGTCAATACCTATACCGGCGCCACGCTCATCAATTCCAGCGCCACGCTGGCGCTGTCCGGCACGGGCTCGATCGGGTCGTCGAGCAACGTGACGGTCAACGGCACCGGTACGTTCGACATTTCGCAGACCACATCCGGCGCCACGATCACGACGCTGTCCGGCGCGGGCAATGTGGCGCTCGGCAGCAAAAACCTCACCATCTCGACCGGCTCGACGAATTTTTCCGGTGTGATCGCCGACGGCGGCATCAATAACGCGACCGGCGGCTCGGTGACGATCACCGGCGGCTCACAGGAGTTTTCCGGCGCCAGCAGCACCTATACCGGCGGCACCACGCTCACCGGCGGCACGCTCGTGGTCGGCGCTTCATCGACCGGAACGCCTGGCTCAGTCACGGCCGGCCCACTCGGCACCGGCACCGTCACTTTCAACGGCGGCACGCTGCAGGCGGCGGGCGGCTACACCATCGCCAATGCCGCAACGCTGAATACCGCCACGACGAGCACGATCGACAATAACGGCAACGACTTTATCTATTCAGGCGCTATCGGCGGCAGCGGCAATCTGTCGATCGTCAACTCCAACTCCATCGCCGGCGGCGCGGTGATCCTGACCAGTTCGGGCAACAATTATACCGGCACGACGACGATCGGTGCCGGTGCGGGGCTGGCGCTGACAGGCTCCGGAACGATCGCGTCGTCGAGCAACATCATCGACAACGGCGGGTTCACAATCGCAGGGACAACGTCCGGGGCAACGATCACGACGCTCTCCGGCAACGGCAGCGTTACGCTCGGCAACGAGACCCTAACGATTTCCAACGGCTCGACGACGTTCGCGGGCGCGATCAGCGGCGGCGGCGGTGTGACGCTCACGGGCGGCACCGAAACATTGGCGGGGACTGCAAGCACCTATAGCGGTGGAACCACCATCGACGGCGGAACGCTGATCGCCGGCGCGTCGAGCGGAACGCCACTGACTTCGGGACCATTCGGCACGAACTCGGTGGTGATCAACGGCGGTGCGTTGCAGGCGGGCGGTAATTTCACCATCGGCAACGGCATTTCGCTCGGCTCCTCCGGCACCAACACCATCGATAATGCCGGCTATACCTTCACCCTTGCCGGCAGTTTCGGCGGCGGCAACGTCACTTTCGCCAATTCCGGCTCTGGCGGCGAGACCATCTTGACCAAAGGCGGCGGCGGCATCGGGTCAGTCTTCACCATCAATTCCGGCGCCACGCTCGCGCTTTCAGGCTCGGCCGGCCTCAATGAGGTCACTATCACCGACAACGGCAAGTTCGACGTCTCCGCCGTCTCGAATATGTTTGGCAATAGCTCGATAATCGCCGGCCTGAACGGCACCGGCACCGTTGCGCTCGGCGCTTACACGCTCGGGATCATTTCGGGATTCGGCGCCGGCGGCGGCAGCTTCTCCGGAACGATCGGCGGCACCGGCGGGGTCTTCATCGATACCAACTCTGCACCGTCGCAGGCGCTCTCCGGCCAGAGCACCTTCAGCGGCGGTACGACAATCGGCGGGGGCATCCTTATTGTCGACGCCTCATCGACCGGGCCGCCCGGCGCGGTCGCCACCGGTCCGCTCGGCACCGGCACGCTGACGTTCGGCGGCACGTTCGAAGGCATTCCCTGGAGCGGCGGGACACTGCAGGCCGGCGCCGCCAACATCACCATCGCCAATGCGGCGACGCTGACTTCGGGCGCCACCGGCACGCTCGACAACAACGGCTTCCTCGGCTTCACCTATTCCGGCGCAATCGGCGGCGCCGGCAATTTGATCGTTGCCAATTCCGGCAGCGGCGGCTCGGTCACGCTGACCAATGCGGGAAATAATTACACCGGTTCGACGACCATCAATTCCGGCGCGACGCTGGTGCTGACCGGATTGAGCTCGATCGCCTCATCGAGCGGCCTGACGGCCAACGGCACGTTCGATGTCAGCGGCGTCACCATCGTCGGCGGCGCGACAATCACCAGCCTCGCCGGCGGCAGCAGCGGTATCGTCACGCTCGGCAACAACACGCTGACGCTGTCAAGTGCCGGTGGTACCTTCGCGGGCGCGATCGACGGCAACGGCGGACTGACGCTCACCGCCGGTACCGAGACGCTGTCCGGCACGAACGGTTATAGCGGCGCCACCACGATCAACGGGGGCACGCTGGCATTGTCGGGCTCGGGCTCAATCGCAAGCTCGAGCAAAGTGATCGACGGCGGCACATTCGACATCAGCACCGTCACGACAGCCGGCGGTGCGACCATCACCTCGCTGTCCGGCTCCGGCGGCGTGACGCTGGGTGCGAACACGCTGACGCTGTCGAGCGCCGGCGACAGCTTCGGCGGCAACATCGGCGGCAGCGGCGGGCTGACGATCACCAGCGGCACCGAGACGCTGACGGGCACGAACGCCTTTACTGGCGCGACCACCATCAACCCAGTCGCAACGCTCACGCTGTCGGGCTCCGGCTCGATCGCCGATTCGAGTGTGGTGACCGCAAACGGCGTGTTCGACGTCAGCGGCGTGACCATCGCCGGCGGCGCCGCGATTACAAGCCTTTCCGGCTCCGGGATCGTCACGCTCGGCGCCAACACACTGACGCTGTCGAGCGCCGGCGATACCTTCTCCGGCATCATCGACGGGACCGGCGGCCTGACCGTGACCAACGGTTCCGAGACATTGACGAATACCAACACCTATAGCGGCGTCACGACGGTCAACGGCGCGCTGGTGCTGTCACTGGCGGGCACAATCGCGCTTTCTAGCGACGTCATCGTCAACGGCCAACTCAACATCGCGACACTCACCGGGGCTGGCACATCGATCATCTCGCTGGACGGCAATGCCAACGGCGAAGTCGTTCTCGGCACCAAGACGCTGACGCTGAGCAACGCCGCCGGCACGTTTGCCGGACAAATCACCGGCTCCGGCGGATTGACGATGACGGGCGGCGCGGAAACGCTGTCGGGCGACAACGCCTATACCGGCGCGACCACCATCAACCCCATCGCGACATTAGCGCTCTCTGGCTCCGGCTCGATCGCGGATTCGAGTGTGGTGACCGCGAACGGCGTGTTCGACATCACCGGCGTAACAACCGCCGGCGGCGCAACGATTACAAGCCTGTCCGGCAGCGGCATCGTCACGCTCGGCGGCAATACGCTGACGTTGTCGAGCGCGGGCAATACTTTCTCCGGCATCATCGACGGGACTGGCGGGTTGACGGTGACCAACGGCACCGAGACACAAACCGCGACCAACACTTACAGTGGCGTGACGACGGTCAATGGCGTGCTGGTGCTGTCGACGGCGGGCTCGATCACGCATTCGAGCGACGTCGTCGTCAATGGCCTACTCAACATCGCCACGCTCACGGCCGCCGGCACCTCGATCAAATCGCTGGACGGCAATGCCAACGGTGATGTCATTCTCGGTACCAAGACGCTGACGCTGACCAGCGCCGCCGGCACCTTCGCCGGTCAGATCACCGGCTCCGGCGGCCTGACGCTTTCCTCCGGAACCGAGACGTTGTCGGGGAACTCCAACTACACCGGCGCGACGGCGATCAACGGCGGCACGCTCAATGTCACCGGCTTGATCGCCGGTACCGGCGGCGTCGATGTATATTCCGGCGGTACGCTCACCGGCGCCGGCATCGTCGATCCTCTCACGACCACCATTCACTCCGGCGCCACATTCGCACCGGGAACGGTGGGCGTGCCGGGCACGTCGATGACCATCACCGGCAATCTCGCGTTCCAGTCGGGGGCGATCTATGCCGTTTATCTCAATACGACGACTTCAACTTTCGCCAATGTCACCGGCAACGCATCACTCGCCGGCACCGTGAGCGCGACGTTCGCAACCGGCGCGTATCTGACAAAAGTCTACACCATCCTGCAATCTGCCGGGCTTGGCGGCACCACATTCGCATCCGTTACCGCGACCAATATTCCGTCGGGCTTTAGGGCTTCGCTTGTTTACAGCGGCGGCGATGTTCTGCTCGATCTCAACGCTGCACTTCCGACCGGCAGGAGCGGACTTAATATCAATCAGACCAACGTCGCGACGGCGCTGGACAATTACTTCAATTCCGGCGGCGCGCTGCCGCCGAATTTTTTGACCGTCTTTGGTTTGTCCGGCGGCGGCCTCGCGAATGCGCTGTCGCAATTGAGCGGCGAGGCCTCGGTCGATGCCGAATTTGTCGCGTTTCAGCAAACGAGTCAGTTCCTCAACCTCATGCTCGACCCTTATGTCGACGGGCGCCTTGGCAGCGGCGGCGTTCAGCCGATGGGCTATGCGCCCGAAGACAAGCCTGCCGCCGCCGCCGATTTCGCCGGTCTTTACGGCAGTGCGCTCGATCCGGCGCCGCGGCTGCCGTTCGCGGCGGGCTGGACCACTTGGGGCGCGAGCTACGGCGGCGCCAATTCGACCACCGGCAATACCACGGTGGGCTCAAGCAGCGTCACCACGGATGTTTTCGCCGTCGTCGGCGGTATGGACTATCACATTACACCCGACGCCATAGCCGGCTTCGCGCTCGGCGGCGGTGGCACCAATTGGGGTCTCGCCAGCGGCATGGGCACCGGCCGCAGCGACGCCTTCCAGGCCGGCGCTTACGCGGCGACGCGTAGCGGCCCGGCTTACCTCTCGGCGGCGCTCGCTTTCGCCAACAACTGGTTCACCGTCAACCGCGGCGCGCTCGGCGACAGCTTGAGGGCGACCTTCGCCGGCCAAAGCTACGGCGCACGTCTCGAAGGCGATTATCGCTTCGGCTTGTTGCCGGCATTTGGCGTCGCGCCTTACGCCGCATTGCAGGCGCAAGCGTTCCACACGCCGAACTACACCGAGAACGATCTCACCAACGGTGGCTTTGGCCTTTCCTACGCGCCAACGACAGCGACCGATGTCCGCAGCGAGCTCGGCGCGCGGTTCGATAGTCCGACGCTGATCGAGACCATGCCGCTGGTGTTGCGCGCACGCGTTGCCTGGGCGCATGATTGGGTAAGCGATCCGTCGCTCAACGCCGCATTCCAATTGTTGCCGGGAACCAACTTTACGGTCTATGGCGCAGCGATCCCGCAAAACTCGGCGCTCGCGTCGGTTGGGGCGCAGCTCTTTATAACTTCGCACTTGAGCGTGCTGGCAAAATTCGACGGCGAGTTCGCGCCGGGCTCGCAGACTTACGCCGGCTCGGGGACCGTGCGTTACGCGTGGTGAAGGGTAGGGCAGTGACGTAGCCGGATGACGCGCAATTTCTTTAGTTCGCGGCTTGCCGCCCGAGCTTTTCGCCGGCGTCGAGGAATTTCTGCGGATCGACCGCCTCGCCGTTGACGCGCGTCTCGTAATGCAGGTGCGGGCCGGTCGAACGCCCGGTCGATCCCATGTGGCCGACGACCTGGCCGATGCGAACGTCGTCGCCGACCTTGACGTTGATCTCCGACAGATGGCCGTACCGGGTCGACAAGCCGTTGCCGTGATCGATTTCTACCATCTTGCCGTAGCCGCCGCTCCAGCCGGCATTGGTGACGGTGCCGGCCGCCGTCGCGTGGACGCCATCGCCGATGTCGCCACGGAAATCGATGCCGGTATGCATCGCCGGAATGTGCAGGAACGGATCCATCCGCACGCCGAAGGGGGAGCTGACCTCTAGTTCACCGGTCACGGGCTTGCGTACCGGCACCCAGACTAGGCTGCGGCTAAGCTGATCGGCCTGCGCACGCGCGATATTCACCCGCATCAGCGCGCGCTCGAAGCCGTTGCCCTCGCCCGGCAGTTTGATCGGCACGAAGGGACCGCCGCTCGCGCCCGCCGGCGTGCTGACCTTAAGTCCGAGATCGGCGAGCACGCCACGGAGCTTGCGAGCTTTGTCCTGGTAGCGTTCTTGCATTTGCGTGAGCGTGGCGGTCTGACGCCGTTCGACCCGATCGAGCGAAGCCTCGATATGCGAAAGCTTGCCGCCGATGTCGGGGTCTTTGGCGGCTTGGCGGCCTGTCGGAGCGGAAGCGGGCTCAAGCCACGAGCGGCGCTCGCGCAATTTCGGGCTCGCGAACGAGTTCGTGGTCGATCTTGAACTGTGCAGCGATCCCGTCGTCTGCGGATCGATGATGCCGACCAGTGCCGCCGCGTGCGACTCCAGCGTCGCCTGCCGGTGCAGTAGATCGTCGAGTTTTTGCTCGAACTGCTCCTGGTCGAGCAATTGGCGGCTGGTGGTGCGGTCGATGCGGGCGCGTAGCTCGGCGATCCGGTCTTCGTAGGCGTATTGTTGCTCGGCCTGGCGCGCGATCAAGCCTTTGAGCAGATCGTCGCGGAAGGCGAAATAGGTTGCAGTCGCGACCGACCATCCGGCCATGACGACCACGCTGCCGACGGCGATCCAGAAGGCGACCGGGCCGAGCCTGATCTGCCGTCCGCGGTGGCCGATGGTGTAACCGGCTCCTGCGGCCGGCAGGTCTTTACGCCGCTCGATCGGTTCCGCATCCGCGCGACAACGCGCAAACCGCCGCGGTTGAGCCGCTTTCGAGCCCGACATTGACGCTCCCACCCCCGGCCGATCCCGGCCGCACAAGGCGGGGATTTGAGCGGGGTATGGTTAATTTTCCGCAAACCGCGCCGGGCATTTCTCGGCTTTGAGTAAACGCTTGGACAACTCGCGCGACGCGTCGGCGTCAGAGCGCCGTCGCCGCGGCAAGCACCTCCTCGGCGTGCCCGCTTACCGATACCTTCGGCCAGACTTTCGCGATCCGCCCATCCGCGCCGACCAGGAAAGTGGTGCGCGCGATTCCCATGAATTTGCGGCCGTACATCGATTTTTGCTGCCACACTCCATAGGCCTCGAGCATCTGATGCTTTTCGTCCGAAGCGAGCGCGATCGAAAGCTCGTATTTGGCCTTGAACTTGTCCTGCGCCGGCACCGGGTCAGCGGATACGCCGACAATCTCGGTTTCGGCTTTGCCGAAAGCGCTCTTGAGGCGCGAGAAATCCATCGCCTCCTTGGTGCATCCCGACGTATCCGCCCGCGGGTAGAAATAGAGAACGAGCTTGCGGCCGGCGAAATCGGCCAGTGAAACCGTTCCACCGCCGTCGCGTGGCAGCGTGAATGCAGGAGCCTTCATTCCGGGGTCGAGCTTGTGGGGCATGCGCCTTCCTTTCGACGCTTTCAAAGTCTCACTTGCGGGCAGGCCAGAATACGCGCGTTAGGTGGACGGGGTCGATTCTTGCGGGCTTCGGAGCAAGCCCGGCAGGGTGGCGCGGCGGGTACGAAGTCCTTACAGTGCGGACCACGCCGGCGGGGGACTTCCGCGCCAAAAGGCCCTGGAATCACGAGCGCCACGGACGAGGGGACGCCCGAGGGGCATGACCAATCAGAACAGGCAGCGCGCCCCGCTTCCGCGATGGCGGTCGATCGTTCCGCTGCGCCGGCTGCCGCGCCCGGCAGCGATTGACGGCATCAGACGCGCCGCCGATCCGGCGCGGATGTCCTGGCTTCGGCTTACACTGGCGCGGCATCGGCGTTTGCTGCGGCGCGGCGCAATCGGGCTCGGCAGTTTCATCGTGCTGGTTGTGCTCGGCTGCGGCGCGCTGTGGTGGCGGCTCAACAGCGGGCCCATTCAGCTCGACATCGTGACGCCGTGGCTTGCTTCCGCCATTGAGGAAAACTTCGGCAATAATCGTCACGTCGAAGTCGGCGGCACCCAGATCGAGCGCACCGAGAATGGCGGCACCGCGGTGCGGCTGCGCGACATCGTCGTGCGCGACGCCGACGGCACGGTGGTGGCGAGCGCGCCGAAAGCCGAAGTCCGCCTCTCCGGCATGAGTCTTCTTAGCGGCCATATGCGCGCCGAAAGCCTCAATCTGGTCGGCGCCGAGATGGCGGTGCGCATCGAGCCTGACGGCGGCGTCACCGTATTCGCCGGCGCTGACAAGCATCCGATCGCGACCGCATCGGTGCCGGTCACCGCCGCCGCGGCGTTGCTGCGCTCCGCGCAGGAGAAGCGCCTGGCCAAAGGGCTGGCTGCGACTGCGACTGCGAATGCGCCGCGCCCGTCGGCCGGCGTGGCGCAGGCTCAAGCTGAAACCCGCCGGGCCCGCGATGTCTTCGCCGCGCTGTTGTCCTGGCTTGACGGCATCAGCGAGACCGGCCTCGACGGCCACGATCTGAGCGAGCTCGGGCTCAAGAACGGCAATTTGACCGTCGATGACGAGCGTACCGGCAAGCACTGGACCTTTAAGGACATCAGCCTCAGCGTCGAGCGCGCTCACGGCGGCGTCGAAGTCACTGTCGGCTCGGATAATCCGGCAGAGCCGTGGGCGCTGGTCGCGGCGGTCACGCCGACCCGTCAAGGCTATCGCAAGATCGTGCTCGAAGCCCGCCGCGTTTCGGCGAGCGACCTGCTGCTGGCGTCGCGCATGGACGACGGCAAGATGCAGATCGACATACCGCTGTCGGCTAGTTTGACCGGTGAGATCGGACCGGATGGACTGCCGCAAACGCTCACCGGCCGCATCGTCGCCGATGCCGGCTGGTTTGCCGACGACGGCGATCCCGACAGCCGCATCAATTTCGAGCGCGCCGAGTTCAAGCTGCAGTGGGATTCGGAGAGCCGCATCCTGTCGATGCCGTTCCAAATCTTGTCCGGCGGCGACCGCATGACGCTGATTGCGCAAGTCCAGGCTCCGGCCGAAACCGGCGGCGTGTGGCAGTTCAAGGTCGGCGGCGGCACGGTGGTGCTCAAGGGAGCCGAAGATGCGAGCGAGCCGCTGGTGCTCAACCGCATCGCCGTCAGCGGCCATTACGACGCCGCCAAGGAGCGCGTCGTCGTCGACGAGGGCGATATCGGCAACAGCGGTGTCGGTATTGCGATGTCGGGCAACATGGATTTTTCCAGCGGCAAGGCGCATCTCGCCGCCGGACTTGCCGGCACGCGCATGCCGGCCGAGGCGCTCAAGCGGCTGTGGCCGCCTTTCATGGCGCCGAAAGTGCGCGACTGGTTCGAGGAGCATCTCATCAGCGGCACGGTCGAGCGCATCGTGATCGCGGTCAATTCGCCTGTCGAAAATCTCAAGAGCGATGGTCCGCCGGTTCCCGACGACGGTCTCTCGATCGACGTGCAGGCGACCGGCTGCGTGATCCGTCCCGTCGAGGGTTTGCCGGCGCTGCGCGACGCCGACCTCAACATCCACGTCGCCGGCCGTGACGCCGTGGTCTCGCTCGGCAAGGCGAATGCCGATTTGCCATCCGGGCGCAAGATCGTGCTGTCGTCCGGCGTGTTCGAAGTGCCCGACACCAATCCGAAAGCGCCGCCGGCACATGTGCACTTTAAGCTCGACGGGCCGGTGCCGGCCGCGGCCGAACTTTTGCGCATGGATCGCTTGCGCGACTTTTCCGACACGCCGTTCGATCCGGCGACCATCCGCGGCAACCTGAGTGCGCAAGTTTCGTTGGCGATGCCGCTGAAAGCCGATTTGCCGCCCGGATCGACCAATTACGCGATCACGGTCGACGCCACGAATTTCTCCGCCGATCACATGATCATGGGGCAAAAAGTCGAGGCCCAGCTGCTCAAAGCCACGGCGACGCCGCAGGGCTTCCAGCTCAAGGGCGACGTCAAGATCGCCGGCGCGCCGGCGAGCCTCGAATACCGTAAAATGCGCGGCGAGCCGGATGCCGAAATCCACATCAACGGCCTGCTCGACGAGGCGGCGCGCAATAATCTCGGCTTTAATTTCGGCGACACCGTCGCCGGCGCCATTCCGATCCGGCTCGCCGGGCGCGTCGGCACATCGCCCGACCGCGAAGGCCGCTTCACCATCGAGGCGGATCTCACGCCGGCGCAAATCGACGGCTTGTTGCCCGGCTGGAGCAAGCCGTCCGGCAAACCCGCGCGCGCGACATTTACGTTGACGACCAAGCCGCAGGCCATCCGCATCGACGATCTGCTGATCGAAGGCGCGGGCGGCGGCGTCAAAGGCACCATCGACTTCGACGGCTCGGGCGAAGTGCAGTCGGCGAATTTCCCGTCCTACGGTTTCTCCGACGGCGATCGCGCAAGTCTCAAAATCGATCGCGCCGCCGACGGCGCGCTGCGCGTGGTGATGCGCGGCGAGGTGTATGACGGGCGCGGCTTCGTCAAAAGCGCCTCCGGCAACGCCAACGCAAACGCCAATTCCGGCGCAAATGCCAAACGCCGTGCCCCCGATCTCGACCTCGACATGAAGCTCGGCGCGGTGGTCGGCTACGACGGCGAAGCGCTGCGCGGCGTCGACCTTAAAATGTCGCGCCGCGCCGGCGAAGTCCGCAGCTTCGGGCTTTCCGCCAAGATCGGCCGCGACGCGACGCTGACCGGCGATCTGCGTGGGCGCGCCGGCGTCGGCGGGCACCAGGTGATCTATCTCGAAAGCAGCGACGCCGGCGCCTTCTTTCGCTTCGCCGACATCTACTCGCGCATGACCGGCGGGCAGATGGCGATCGCAATGGACCCGCCGTCGGCGGGCAATCCGGTGCAGCAAGGCGTCCTCAGCGTGCGCAATTTCGCCATCCACGACGAGAGCCAACTCGAGCGCGCGGTTTCGACCGCGCCGCAGAACCGCCGCGCCGGCAACGCCATCGACTTTTCCAACATGCGGGTCGATTTCGCCCGCATGCCCGGCCGCGTCGGGCTGCGCGACGGCGTGGTGCGCGGGCCGATCCTCGGCGGTACCATCGACGGCTTGGTCGATTATGCCCACGACGATGTTCACCTCCGCGGCACGCTGGTCCCGCTCTACGGGCCGAACAACCTGCTCGCGCAATTGCCGCTGGTCGGGTTGTTCATGGGCGGCGACAAGGAAGGCCTGTTCGGCCTGACTTACGAAGTAATCGGCCGGCCGACCGCGCCGACTTTGCGCATCAATCCGATCTCGGCGCTGGCGCCGGGAATTTTGCGCAAAGTGTTCGAGTTCCCGGCCAACGATGACGTCGACACCAGCAGTACCACCGCGCGCCGGCCGCAGTGACGAAATAGGTCACACCGGCTTGAGCAGCACGTGCCGCTTGCGGCCGAGCGAAAGTTTTATCACGCCTTCCTTGACGTCGGCTTCGCCGATCGCCGCCTTGTCGTTGGTGACGCGGACGTCATTGACCATGATGGCGTTGTTGGCGATGGCGCGCCGCACTTCGCCGTTCGACGCCGCCAAGCCGGCTTTGACGAAGGCGGTGAGCACGCCGAGACCCGCAGAAACCTCGGCGCGCGGCAATTCGACCGTCGGCAGGCTCGCGCTCAGGCCGCCTTCCTCGAACGTCGTGCGCGCGGTTTCGGCCGCTTGTTTCGCCGCCGCCTCGCCGTGAACGAGCGCGGTCGCCTCGGTCGCCAGCACCTTCTTCGCTTCGTTGATTTCTTCGCCCTTGAGCGCGGCGAGGCGCGCGATCTCGTCGAGCGGCAGCGTCGTGAACAATTTCAGGAACCGCCCGACGTCGGCGTCCTCGGTGTTGCGCCAGTATTGCCAATACTCGTAAGGGCTCACCATGTCGGCGTTGAGCCACACCGCGCCGGCCGCGGTCTTGCCCATCTTGGCGCCCGACGACGTGGTGATCAGCGGCGAAGTCAGCGCGAACAGTTGCGCGTTATGCAGCCGCCGGCCGAGATCGATGCCGCTGACAATGTTGCCCCATTGGTCGGAGCCGCCCATCTGTAGGACGCAGCCGTTGCGCCGGTATAGTTCGGCGAAATCGTAGGCTTGCAGCACCATGTAGTTGAATTCGAGGAACGACAATTCCTGCTGCCGCTCGAGCCGCAGCTTCACCGAGTCGAATGCGAGCATGCGGTTGATCGAGAAATGCCGGCCGACGTCGCGCAGGAAATCGATGTAGTTGAGCTTGTTGAGCCAGTCGGCGTTATTCGCCATCACCGCGTTGCCGCCTTCGTCCTCGAATTTGAGGAATTTGGTGAAGATGGCGCGGATGCCTTTGAGGTTGTCGTCGATCTGCGCGCCGGTCAGAAGCCGGCGGCTTTCGTCCTTGCCGGACGGATCGCCGACCCGCGTGGTGCCGCCGCCCATCAGCGCAATCGGGCGGTGTCCGGTCTGCTGCAGCCAGTACAGCAGCATGATCGGCAGCAGCGAGCCGACATGCAGCGACGCCGCGGTGCAGTCGAACCCGATATAAGCCGTGATCGTCGACGACTCGGCAAGCTGGTCCAGCGCCGCGGGCTCCGAGATCTGATGGATGAAGCCCCGCTCGGACAGTTCGTGCAGGAAATCGGATTTGTAGGTGGTCATTGCTATAAGTGCTCGGCTTAAGTGCCCGGCCTATAAGTGCCCGCAAGCCGCCGCGTTGCCGCTCGCCGTGACGGCGGCGCTGGTGTAACAGGTCCGGCAACCGATTCAACATAAAGCACGCTGACATATAAAGTAGCTTCGCCATGCCGGCCGACCAGCCATCGCCATCCCCTGTGCCGCCGCCAGAGCCGACAATGCCGCCGTCGTCGCCGGTCGTGGCGATCGGGCTGATGAGCGGCACCTCGCAGGACGGCGTCGATGTCGCGCTGATCGAGACCGACGGCGAGGTGATCAGCCGGTTCGGGCCGACCGCGTACCGGACATATTCCAAAGCGGAACGCGCGCTGCTGCGCGCCGCGACCGCTGCGGCCGCGAACCTCACCGCGCGCGACGCGCGGCCGGACCTCGTCGCCCGGGCCGAGGCGCTGGTGACCGACGCGCACGCCGAGGCGGTCGAGAGCTTTCTCGCCGCCAACGGCATGGCCCCGGGCGACGTCGGCGTGATCGGCTTTCACGGCCAGACCGTGCTGCACCGGCCGGAACGGCGTTTGACCGTCCAGCTCGGCGACGGCCGCGCGCTCGCCGCGCGGCTCGGCATCGCGGTGGTCCATGATTTTCGCGCCGCCGACGTCGCCGCGGGCGGAGAGGGCGCGCCGCTCGCGCCGCTGTTTCACCGCGCGTTGGTGCGGCGGCTGGGTTATGCGCAGCCGGTCGCGGTGCTCAATGTCGGCGGCGTCGCCAACGTCACCTATATCGACGGCGACGCGCTCATTGCCTGCGACACCGGGCCGGGCAATGCGCTCCTTGACGATTTCGTGCGGCTGCGCACCGGCGGGTTGCTCGATACCGACGGCAAGCTCGCCGCCGCCGGCGCGATCGACGAAGATTCGATCGCGAAAATTCTTACGCATCCGTTTTTCGCCAAGCCGCCGCCGAAATCGCTCGACCGCAACGATTTCCGCGGCTTCGTCGGCGCGGCCTTCGACAATTGCAGCGTCGAGCATGGCGCTGCGACCTTGACCGCGCTCACCGCCGCCGCCGTGGCGCGCGTCGTGCCGCTGTTGCCGCGCGCGCCCGACATCTGGATCGTCGCCGGCGGCGGCGCGCGCAATCCCACTTTGATGCGCATGCTTGCGGGGCGGTTGCTTCCCGCGCAAATCGAGACCGGCCACGCCGTCGGCTGGTCGGTTGATTCGCTCGAAGCGCAGGCCTTTGCCTATCTCGCGGTGCGCAGCCTGCGCGATCTGCCGTTGAGCCTGCCGACCACGACCGGCGCGCCGCGCCCGCACACCGGCGGCGTGCTGGCAAGGCCGTGAGCTTTTTATCCTCGCGCACGAAATGGGGGAGGGTGACACCAAGCGCGGTGTAGCGGCCGCGCGGCAAAGAGCCGGTTCCATTGGGCGTCCTTTTTCGCTCGTCGCTGCGGAGGCGGGGACCAGATTGGATTCCCGCCGCCAACAAAATTGAGCGGTGTTCGCACAACGCGAATTATTCTCGCGACGCGTTTTGCGTCCGAGGTTTGCCGGCGCCGCAGCCCGGATGAGCGGAGCCGAATCCGGGAACGACGGCGAGGCTTCCCGCGCCGTCCCGGATGTCATTCGTTTCATCCGGACTACAAATCGCTACGAATCTTCTTCAGGCTCGCTTCCGGTCAATAAAGGGGGCGAAACGCCGACAGACGCATAGTCCTATGATCCGCATCGGCGGATGCGGCGCGCGCTTGGCGAAGCGCGCTCGTCTGTCGGCGTTCCACCGCGACTCTCGCTTAGGCGAACCAACGCCACTGCTCAGCTTCGGCACGCGCTTCCTGGGAAAACTCCCAGTGCAGCGAGCTCCTCGCAGACCGGTCATCGTGCCGGCCGGGCGTATTGCCGAAGCCGCCCCGGCGCGGGGTTACGAATCCCGCGCGGAAGCGCCGCCCTTGCTCCATCAACCGGCCGTCACCGATGATGCCCTTTAACGAGCAAGGTGTCCCAATATGTAACATGATCAAGGACGCGATGTCAAGGTAAAGTCGCTATGACAGTGACGACTGCCTCCCGCGAGTTGGTTATTGTCGTAGGTCGATCGACATCGTCAGACGCGGATCGCCGTCGGCGCGCTCACGGAATTGCCGGCTTCGCCGCGACCGTCGCGCCGATCTGTGGCCGCGCGGTTTGCCATTTGAGCAGCGCGATAAAGACGGCGGCGATCAAGGGCGCGATGGCGGCGACGAGGAATATCTTCGCCGGTCCGAAGCCCGACGCCAGCATCAGGCTCGTGAGCAGCGGCGCGATCACCTGGCCGAAACGTCCCATGCCCATGGCCCAGCCGACGCCGGTCGAGCGGATCGCCGTCGGATAAGTCAGCGACGCAAGCGCGATCGCGCCCGACGCGCCCATGCCGACAAAAACGCCGATCAGGCCGAGGATCACCGAGGTCGAAATCACCGAGGTCGCGGCAAAGCCCAGCGCGCCGGTCGCGACGGTGCCGAGGACGAAGGCGGGCACCAGCACGGCAAGCGTGCCGAACCGTTCCATCAGGCGGCCTGCGCTCGCCATGCCGATCAGCGCGCCGATGCCGTGAAAGCCCAAAGCCACCGCGGCTTGCGACGGCGCGATGCCGTTGGCGCGCAGCAGCGTCGGCGTCCACACCACAACGGTGGCAAGCGTGGCGAACGCCATGATGAAGGGCACCCACAGCAGCAACGTCGCGCCGGCGCGGCCCTCGCTGAACAGATGCTTGAGCGGAACGCCGATGAGGCGTTCCTCGTCGGCGACGACCCGCACGTTTCGTGGCGCAGCCGGCACGATGCGCCGGGCGATGGCGCGCGCCTGTTCGGGATCGCGGTCCTCGGCAAGGAGGTAACGGATCGATTCCGGCAGCCAGATCAGCAACGCGCCGGCGACCAGGAGCGGCAGCACGCCGCCGACCAGAAATATCGTCGGCCAACCGTAATGCGCGACGATGTAGGCGTTGAGAAAGCCGCCGACGGTGCCGCCGAGCGGGAAGCCGGCCCAGATCAGGCTCGCGATCATCGCCCGGCGGCGCTGCGGCGCGTATTCGGAGGCGAGCGCGATGAAGCAGGGCGTCGCGCCGCCAAGTCCGATGCCGGCGGCAAAGCGCACCGCCAGCAATCCACCGTAAGACGTAACGCTCGCGGTCAGGATCGTGCAGATGCCGAACAGGATTACCGCCGCGATCAGGCAGCGCTTGCGGCCGAAGCGGTCGCCAGCGGGCCGAAGGTCAGCGCGCCGATCATGGCGCCGAGGAGCGCCGCCGAGAATATCGGCCCGAGCGCCGTTCGCGCGAGCCCAAGCTGGGCCGCCATCAGCGGCGCCGCGACCGCGATCGATTGGCTGTCGAGGCCGTCGAGGAAGGCGACCAGCGCGCAGAGCGCGATGGCGGCGATCTGGAACGGCGTGAACGGGCCCGAATCGATGGCCTGCGTGATGTTGATGACGTCCTTGTTTCCCCCGCTCATGCCGTCCTCTCCCTCTATTAGGCTTTTTCGCGCGTTCGGCTTTTTTTGTCGTTGTTGGTGGCGACGCTCTCCGGCGCGCGGTCGCCGCGCAAAGTCGCGATGATGCGGTCCGCGTCGGCGGTGTCGTCGCCGCGCCACGCGACGTATTGGTCGGGACGGATGAGGGCGAGCGGCGCGCCGTAGAGCGCGCGCAATTGCGGGTCGGGAAAGTTCAGCACCGTCAGCGGCACGCCGGCGCGCGCTGCGGCCTGCGTCAGCGCCGCGGTCGAAGCGGCTTCGTCGAGCGCGAGCAGCGTGTAGCCGAGGCCGAAGTGATCGTACAGCGACGTTCCGTCCGGCAGCCAGGCGTGCGGGGCGAGGCAGCCCGGATAGGCCGAGGGCTCATAGGTGGCGTAATGCTCATCGGGCGGGGCACTGCCGTCGCCGACGATGATGGGCGAACTGGTGTAGCGCGAGCCGAGCACCACGCCGAGCGTGCGAAATTCGCGGGTCTTGGTCCGCACGATCTCGTCGCCGACGGCGCGGCGGGCGCGCTCGCCGTCTTCGCTGTCGTCCTCGAGGCTGTCTTTGAGCAGCTGCGCGCTCAGCGTGCGATAATTCTCGACCGCTTCGGCGATGGTGCGCTGGTGCACCGCGCGCCGCTCGGTCTCATAGGACGAGAGTAGTTGCGGGCCGCCCCAGCCCGCCAGCACGGCCGAAAGTTTCCAGCCGAGATCAACGCCGTCGGCGATGCCGAGATTCATGCCGTAGCCGCCGAACGGCGGATGCAGGTGGCAGGCGTCGCCGGCGAGAAATACGCGGCGGTCGCGATAGCGGTCGGCGATCAGGCGATGCGCGGCCCAGATGTCGCGGGTGATGATGTCGATCTGGACGTCGCGGCCGACCGCGCTGCAAACCCTCTGGCGAATCGTGTCGTCGTCGATCTCGCGTACTCCCGGCGGCAGCGTGATGCCGAAATGCCAGCGTCCCTCTTGATCCATCGGGCCCGTCACCGCGGGCGCTTCCTTGTTGATCAGCCAATACATGATGGCGCGGCGCTCGGGCGGCTGCCGCAACAGTTCCGGGATGGCGAGAATGAGATTGTAGTTGAGCGCGAAGGCGTGCTCGCCTTCCATGCGCGCGCCGATGATCTCGCGCACGCGGCTGCGCGCGCCGTCGGCGCCGATCAGATATTTGCCGCGAACGGTGCGCGGCGCGCCATCGGCGAGATTGCGGATGGTGGCGGTGACGCCGTTCTCCGACTGCTCGGCGTCTTCAAGCTCGGTGTTGAAGTGAAGCTCGACCGATTGCAGCTTGGCGACGCGCTCGCGCAAAACCGCCTCGACGATGAATTGCGGCACCCATTGCGCCGGCTCCGGAAATCGCGGGTCGCGGCGTTTGGCGCCTTCAAAGGCGTTTTCGATGACCGTGAGCGTACGGCCGAAAAGCCGCGTCGCGAATACGATATCGGTCGGATAATCGTGTGGCAGCGGCGCCGCGGCGCGCAGTTCCGTCGCGATGCCCCAGCGGCGCATATGCTGCATCGAGCGCACGTTGGTCGTTTTGGCGCGCGGCTGCGAGCCGGTTCGCGGATGGCGCTCGACGATCATCGCCCGCACGCCGCGAAGGCCAAGCTCGATCGCCAACGACAATCCCGTCGGTCCCGCTCCGACGATCAGCACGTCGGTGTCGGCGTCCGCGGTCATCGGGATTTTCCGCAGCGATAGTCAAAGCGGCTGAAACGACCGGCCGGCATGGTGCCTCCCTTTTTCCAACTTTGCGCGGCGAACGCGCGTTTATACTTTTGCCGCGCGTCTCGCCTGGCGGCGCGTTGCGGCGCGCGGCCTCGGCCGTGTGAGCGTGGAGGCCGAACGGCGCATCGGGTCCTCCCGTGCCGTCTGCTGCCCGTGCTGCTGCGCCGCGAGATCGCGCACCAGATTTTTGGTCGTCAGCAGATGCTCGGACAAAAGCGCGCAGGCTTTTGCGGCGTTGCCGGCGAGCGCGGCCTCCATGATGTTGCGATGTTCGAGGTTGACGTTGCGGTTGCTTTCCGTGACCGGCGCGGACAGCCGGCGATAGCGCTCCGACTGCGCGTAGAGCATGGCGCGGACCCGCAGCAACCAGGTGCTTTGGCAAGCCGCGACCAGGGCGAGATGATAGTCGGCGTGCGCCCGCGCCCAGTCCTCGCTCAAGAGCATCGCGTCGCCGGCGACGCGCGCCGGCGTTCGCGACAGCCGGTGAAAGGCCGCGACCAATCCGGCTTCCCAATCGATGCCGCGCGCGGCGATGGCGCGGTCAAGGCACAGCGTCTCGATTTCGATCCGCGCCTGAGTGAGGTCTTCGAGATCGGCCACCGATATCGGGGCGACCTGAAAACGCTTTTGCGCCTCGGAAACGACCAGACCCTCCGCCGTCAAGCGCGACAGCGCTTCGCGCACCGCGCCGAGGCTGACGCCAAGCGCGCTGCACAATTCGTTGATCTTGAGCCGCACCCCGGGCTTCAGGCGGCAGGCCAGGATGTCGGCCCGCAGCCGGAAATAAACCGCCTCGGTCCGGCTTTTCGTCTCTGGCACCGCCGTCGGCATCGCGATCCTCACGGACGGCAGCTAAGCAGATATATATCCTGCCAACAAGAATATATTTTAATTGACGCGACCTATCGCGAGGCGTTTAACATCGTCCGACAGCGAGCTAACAACACAAACGGATAACCCGTCCGACCCGGAGGATATGCCGATGATCAAGCCCAAGCTTCATCACGTCACGATGAAAACCAGCCACCTCGACGAAATGATCGCGTGGTATGGCCTGGTCATCGGCGCGAAGGTTCAGTTCAAGAACCCGGTCGCCGCGTGGACGACCAACGACGCGGCCAATCACCGGATCGCTTTTCTGGCGGTGCCGGGGCTCGACGACGATCCGGAAAAGATCCGGCACAACGGCATGCACCACTGCGCGTTCGAATACGACAACTTCGCCGATCTGATGTCCACTTACGACCGCCTGCGCAAAGCGGGCGTCGAGCCGGCGTTCTGCCTCGACCACGGCATGACGATGTCGCTCTATTACAAGGATCCGGAAGGAAACTTCGTCGAGCTGCAAAGCGACAGTTTTTCCGACTGGAATTTGTCGTCGGAATGGATGCGGACGTCGCCGGATTTCGAAGCCGATCCGATCGGCACCTTCTTCGATCCGGCGCGCGTTTACGAGGAATTCAAGTCGGGCGCCGATTTCGCCGCGCTGCAAAAATCAATTCGCGGTGGCGCATATTTGCCCGATCCGGTTCCCGGCAGCATCGGCCTTCCGACGTAGAAAAACGCGAAGCTGCGTCGAGCGATAGCGGTCGTTGTTCCAGCGGCGGCTTAAGCCGCCGTGGTAGTCCGCCCGCCTTTGGTGCCGAGGCGCTTGTCGAGATAGGCGCCGACCGATGTCATCAGGGCGTCGACCTTGCCGTCGAAGAAATGATTGGCGCCGGGAACGACTTTTTGTTCGATCACGATGCCCTTTTGGGTCTTGAGCTTCTCGACCAGCGTGGTGACGTCGCGATGCGGCACGACCGCGTCGCGGTCGCCGTGGATGATCAGGCCGGACGACGGGCAGGGGGCGAGGAAGGAAAAGTCGTAGAGGTTCGCCGGCGGGGCGATGGTGATGAAGCCTTCGATCTCGGGCCGGCGCATGAGAAGCTGCATGCCGATCCAGGAGCCGAACGAGAAGCCCGCGATCCAGCAGGCCCGCGCCTCGGGGTTGACCGTTTGCGCCCAGTCGAGGGCCGAGGCCGCATCGGACAATTCGCCGACGCCGTGATCGAAGCCGCCCTGGCTGCGCCCGACGCCGCGGAAGTTAAAGCGCAGCGCCGAGAAGCCGCGGTGCACGAAGGCGTAATAGAGCTGATAGACGATCTGATGGTTCATCGTGCCGCCGAATTGCGGATGCGGATGCAGCACGATGCCGATCGGCGCGTTTTTCTGCCGCGCCGGATGGTAACGGCCCTCGATGCGGCCGGCCGGTCCCGTGAAAATGACTTCAGGCATGAACGGAACCTCGATTTTCGGCGCGGCGCGATGCGAATCTGGAGCGGCTTGACCGACTGGCGACGCGAACGTAAGTGATTACAACCATTTTGATTTTTGAAGTGGGAACGGACCGTCGCCGGCGCAAGTGTGTAAGCGCGCGACTTCTAGCATAGGCTAGGGTCCAAAAAGCAAGCATTACCAGCATGGCCGAGCGGGTTTATTTCGATTGGAACGCCACGGCGCCGCCGCGTCACGAGGCGCGGGCCGCCATGCTGGCGGCGCTGACGCTGCCTGGCAATCCGTCCTCGGTGCATGCCGAAGGCCGCGCCGCGCGGCACCTGATCGAGCACGCGCGCGAAGACGTGGCTCGCCTGGTCGGCGCACGGCCGGCGGATGTGATCTTCACGTCGAGCGGCACCGAAGCGAACGCGCTCGCGCTGACGCCGGCCATCACGACCGGCCATGAAAGAAAGCCGCGCGAAACGCTCTTCATTTCGGCGATCGAGCACGCATCGGTGCGCGCCGGCGGGCGGTTTCCGCGCGAGGCGGTCGGACCGAAATCTTGGGGACCAAACCAATTCAACTCATTTGTGGGGCCGTTGCCGAACGCGGCCGAGTTTCCGTTATAAGCCAGCGCTTTTGAGAGCACATAGCTGGCGTTAACTGAGAAGCGTCTGCTCAAGCGCCGCCGATACGACAAGTTCATTCCGTCGTAGCGGCTGCGTCCGATTGACATGTAATCGCGAATGCCTCCGAGTACGGGAAGGCCCGCGGCCTGGAAGTAGGCCGTGGTGTCGCGGACGCCACTGATGGTCGGGTTGATCACGATGGTCTTACTTTCGTGCAAACCGAGTTCATGAACATACTCCACCTCAATCACTGAATTGTCGCTGACCTGCCAGCATATCCGGCGTTGCATTGTTCGCTGTAAGGATTGCTATATTTCGGGTCCATCATCTGTCCGGTCGCGCCGTCCGGCAATTGCGCCGCTCCGGGCGCCTGCGGCGGAATCGGATCGACGCCGAAACGCAACGCCGAAAGAAGCTGGCCGCCGGGGAGAACGCTGGCGCTCGGGCTGCCCGCGCCCGAGACTGGTATAAGCCACCGTCGTGAAAAACTGGAGTTTGCCTGCTGCTCCATGAAGAGCGGAATGTTCTGGAAGATCTGGCCGAAATAGAGGCCGTAGCCGGCGCGAAAGACGTGCTTGCCGCTGCCGGTTAGGTCGTAGGCAATCCCGAAGCGCGGGCTGAAGTCGTAATTCTCATCGTGCGGGACGCCGGCGTAAGGGCTGTTGATCGCTTTCAGTTCGATGTACGTCCGCGACCGTGGCTGGATGGCACCGCCGTTGAGCCCCATATCTTTGTCCCAGCGCAGGCCGAGGTTCAACATCATCCGGCGGCTCACTTTCCAATCGTCCTGGAAGTAGATACCGAACATTTTGTTGTGTTCGGCGTAAAACGAATTGCCTGTTGTAGCCTGAGTAATCGATTGAACCGCACCCGGAGTGGCGAAGCCTTCGCGGGTATTTGGCGGTATTCGTCAGGATGGTCGTTGGATCGTCGAAGAATGAAATCACGGGGGTTGGATCGGTCAAAAAGAAGCCGCCGAGAACGGGTTCCCAAAGAGAATCGACACCGGTTTGGAAGGAGTGCTTGCCGCGCGTGATGGAAATGTCGTCCTTGAATTGCCACTTTTTCTGAAAGGTCTGCTGTGGGACGTTGGCGTTGGTTCCCACTTGCAAGTCGGGGAAGCTGAGATTGTCCACGAAGTTCGTAGTGGAGATGAGATTGTTCCAGTACTGGTAGCCGGTTGTGAACGAGTTGACGATGGTCGGCGAAATCACGCTGTTCAAAGTCGCATTCGAAATGATTAGCTGATTCTTGGTGAAATTGTTCTGCGAAAGATCGCTGGTCGAGCCGTTCTGGTCGTTGTTGCCGATGTTGTTCTGGTTTGTATAACTCGTGGAGAAGGTGTTCTTGTCGTTGATCTGATAATCGAAGCGCCCGTTGTAGCGCCAATCGTAGTAAGGCGTAGGGATGGTCTGCGTGGGCTGGGGCTTCACCGGCAGATCGGGCACGGTGGCTAAAGCCAGGTCGTTGGTGTACGCCGTGCCGTTGACATTGATGCTGGTTTGCTCACGCGAACGCTCAATCGCGAAGAACAGGAACGCCTTGTTCTTCTTAACCGGGCCGCCGATCGATCCGCCGAATTGTTGACGGCTAAAGGGAGCCTTCTGGCCGGTGCCGCCATGTGCTGCTTCCTCGAAATAATTCAACGCATCGAACGTCTGATCGCGATCCTGGAAGAATATCGAGCCATGGAACTCGTTGGTGCCCGATTTGGTAATGACGTTGATTGCTGCGCCCTCGCTGCGCCCGTTCGCCGCGGAAAAGCGCTGAGTCGAAATATTGAACTCTTCGATGGCTTCCAAGGGAAGCTGCATCACTGGGCCGCCGACCGAGTTGTCTTTGTTGTCGACGCCATTGACGGTCATGTTTACGTTTCTGCCGCTCGATCCGTTCACAGAAAAAACGCCATACCGCGCTTTCGTAGGATCGTAGGCTGTGACCGGGCGCGCGCCAGGAGCGAGGATAGCCAGCGACACGAAGTCTCGTGAGTTGAGAGGAAGATTTTCCACTTCGGAGGGCGTGATAGGCTGGCTCACGTCCGTCTTAGCCGTGTCGATGAGAGGCACGCTGCCGGATTCAACGGTTATGGCCTGGCTCTGCTGGCTGGGTGAGAGCCGAGCGTCAACGGTTGTTGTGCGGCCGACAAATAGATCGATATTCTTATAGTCGCCGGTCGCAAATCCCTTGACAGCGACACGTACTTCATAGTTGCCCGTAGGCAAAAGGCCGAAGACGTATTCACCGGCTTCATTGGATTTCCCGGTTCGCTGCAGGCCAGTTGAGGATTCGGTGATGCTCACGTCCGCACCCGGAATGACCGCGCCGGACTGATCGGTCACGGTGCCCTGGAGAGTGCCGGTAGCCGTGACTTGAGCAAACGATTGCAGAGCGATCGAGCACTGCAACGCTATGAGACCAAAAAACAAAACCAAATTGCGAATTCGCATGAAAGGACCCCCCTTTGTGTTTGTCAACCCACTCGGTAACGTGTCAGTTCTCTTCCAGACGGTCGGGTCGGCAGGGACCAGTAGTCGTCGGGACGTCAGATCGGCACAGACGAGGCAGGGTCCGCACCTAGCAAGCGACAATTAAGGACGATTCGCTTGGAACCTAACGGGTTTATGGCAGTATACACCCATCTGCTAGCGAGTTCCTTTGCTGGCTGGCGGCGCGCAGCCGCGCCCTCTCCTTCCGCCACGCTAAACTCCTAGTGTTCCCGAATCCTCTTCAATCGGAAGGCACGAAACTCCATGCCCGAATCGTATCGCCCTTACTCGCACTTCGTTCGTAAATCGCTTATGTTTGCACCCGCGCTGGGTGTCTTCTTCCTGGTGACGCCGCTCGCGCTCCTCGCTCAGTCGGTGCCCCCGGCGCTGGAGTCTCCTCCGGCGCGGCCGCCCCAGACGGGCCCGCATGGCGAGAAGCTCGTCGGCATGCCGAAGTTTCATGACCCGGCGCCGTATGACATTGACGAGCACACGGGCTACAAGCAGATCTTCGACGGCAAGAGTTTCACCGGATGGGACGCCGACCCCACCATCTGGCGCGTCGAAGACGGCGTCATGGTGGGCGAAACGTTCGAGGGCAAGCCAAAGGGCAACAACTACATCGTCTATCGCGGCGACAAGACACGCGACTTCGACCTGAAGCTGCAGATGAAAATCGAAAAAGGCGGTGGCGGCGGCATTCAGTACCGCAGTGTCACCGGCGTACCGTGGACACGGCCGCAACCCGCGGGCCAGCCGCCGTATGACCTCAAGTTCATGATGACCGGCCCGCAGGCGGACTTCTGGTTCCCGGTCACTGCGCAGACTGCGTCGTACACAGGCCAGTGGTACTCGGAAAACACGATGCAGGGCATCCTCGCGTATCGCGGCCAGGTAACGCAGGCGCTGCCGGGCCAGACCAACCGCCTGGTTGCCAATATCGGCGACAAGCAGGCGCTGGGTGGCTATGTGAAGGTCAACGAATGGAACGACTACGAGATCATCGCGCGCGGCGGCGTGATGATGCACATCATGAACGGCCAGCTGATGGCCATCTTCATCGATGACAATAAAGACTCAGTCAATAACCAACCGGGACTCATCGGTTTCGAGATCGAAAGCCAGCCGTGCAAGATCTCTGTGCGCGATATCTGGCTCCGAAAGTTTGACTAGTCGTTCTAGGTAGCCGAGATCCTACGAGTTCTCAACCGGCGCGGGCGCGCCAGGTTCGGGAAGATCCAATGTGTAGCCGATCCCGCGCACGGTCTGGATCAGCTTAGCCGGGAACTTGTCGTCGATCTTGCTGCGCAAGTGCCGGATGTAGACGTCCACGATATTGGTGAGCCCATCGTAATCCATGTCCCAGACGTGTTCGACGATCATGGTGCGGCTGAGCGGGCGGCCGTTGTTGCGCATCATGTACTCGAGAATGCCGAATTCTTTGGGCGCGAGTTCGATGGTCTCGTTGTTGCGCGTGACTTTGCGGCGGATGCAGTCGAGTGCAAGGTCGCCGACCTGCAGCTTTTCGGGCGTGGGCTGGCCGCGGCGCAGCAGGGCGCGGACTCGCGCCAGAAGCTCGACGAAGGCGAACGGCTTGACCAGGTAATCGTCGGCGCCCTGTTCGAGGCCTTTCACTCGATCGTCCACCGCACCGCGCGCGCTTAAGATCAGGACCGGAGGACCGACTTTGCGATTCTGATCTTTTCTAGCACCTGCAGCCCGTCCATATCGGGCAGAACGAGATCGAGAATCACCAGGTCGTACTCGGTGGTGTGGACCAATTCGAGCGCGGCGCTGCCGGTATTCGCCGCGTCGACAGCATAGCCAGCGCCTTGCAGGCCGCGGGAGAGGAAATCGGCGATCCGCTTTTCATCTTCTACTACCAATAAACGCATAGTTGACTAAGAGTCTAACCGAGTGGAAACTCAAACGGCGCGGGCTAATCGCCGGAAGCACGTTCAGGCTCCGGAAAGGCCAGCGCGCGGAAGTAATCGCGCAGACTCTTCCAGCGAGTTCGAATCACTGAAAGTAATATCATCAGCGCGATCAGACAGCAAGTGTAGGCCACGACCTGTGGAACTGACAGAGCGTTCTTCCAGACGCCGAACCAACGACCGTAAACCAGTTCGATATGCACCCAATAGACGAGCAACGATGTCGTGCCTAGTTGGCGGAAGAGGCTCCAGCGGCGAGCCGCGCCCAATTTCACCCAGACGGACGAAACGGCCAGAATCGAGAGCACGACACCGAGCTTGATGAGCACCAGACCGGGGCTATTGAGCCAAAAATCCGATTTGGGATAGACGGAATAAGGCAGGTTGGAGATATACTGAGCGGCGAGTGCAACACCTATTCCGATGCCGAGAGTCCACGCCATCACCCGATTCAAATCCTCTTCTTTGACCAGACGAATGACACTGCCAGGCCGCCATGCCAAAGGCCAGAAACGAGGCCCACGGGAAGAAGCCGAAGTAATTCACGTTGGGGAAAAAGTAGGCCCGGACGAGCCAAGGGATGGCCGGATCGTCGATCTGCGTCACAAAAGGAGCGAGTACGGCTACCAGCAAGCCCAGAATCGTGCAAAGGCGGACGCGTTCTAACGTGGTGAAGACCGCCATGGGCGCAAAGACCAACATGGCCATCCCCATGCAGTTCAGAATGTCCACGCGAAGAAGTTCGCTGGCCGGGCTGTAGGGCGCGCCAAACACGAAAAGCTGCAAACGAAAGAGAAAGGCAAGTAGAAAGAGGTATCCGGCACGCCGCAAGGCCGCCAGAACACGTTTCCAAGAACTATGTCCCTGAACTTCGCGGCTGTGCATGAGGAACGCGAAGGTGATGCCGGTCAGGAAGAGAAAGATGGCGGGAGGTAAGCCACCGGCAAATTGTGAGAGCACATAAGGACCCTTGTCTCGCAAATCATCGCGCGTAAAGGAGTGGAAGACATGACCCTGAAGCATAATCAGAGCCGCCAGTCCGCGAGTCCAGTCGATGAATGCCAGGCGGAGCCGGCCTTGGTTCGCACAGTCATTGTTAATTCAAAGCAGCTGGTCAGTTACTGCGTAATCGGTTTCGCGCCGTTGGGCAGTTTGAATTCAAGCTTGCCTTTTTCAAGCTTGTCCTTTGGGAACGCCGGGTTGACCTGCAAGCCGGGATAAGTCGTCTCTCTGTAGTTACCGGATGGCTCAAAGAATTGCTGCTGCACCGGATTTGCGCCGACTTCCGGGATCCAAATGTAAACCTTCGTAAGATGCTCCAGCACGCTCTTCTTCTTAGGGATCAATTGAAGTTTGGACGTCTTTATCTGGTTAACAGATTCCTCGCCGATATAAGTAATTTCGTAATTATTTGATAAGTCGCTCCCAGAGGAGCCGAAACCTAGCAAGAGATAGCTATTGATCAGATTCCCGCTCTTTTCCAGATCGTAATCCTGGTACGTGTTGGAGTCGAAGAAATACATAAGAACCTTGTTCCCCCTGAAGAAGAGGACGCGCTTGCTTTGCCCGCCCGAAGATAGCTCCATAATGGCGCGGACGTTCTTCGGGTCAAGGCGTTGCATCTCAAGCGTGCCGGTCTCGACTGACTTGTCGTCGATGACCTGTGTAGGTGACCATTGTGACGTTGGCCTCAATTCCGCGAAAGAGGGGGGCGGCAGCGTCCATCCGCGCCAAAACATCGGAGACGGAATCGGCGCGCAGCATGCCGCTCAGCGCAGTTAGACACAAAAGGACCTGAAGACGAATCATTCTGAATTGAAGACGCTACCGCTAGGGTGTCGTATACGCGAGAAAACCGTTTATTTCCTGGTCGGCGCTATCGCGAATGGGCACAACTCGATTGACGTGCCAGTTCTTTCCGGTTCGCTCGCGAATGAGCGTCTGGGCGCGGGCGGACCTTTGGGCTTCGGGAATCGTCTCCAGCAGATCGGTCGCAATGAAGACCTGATTGGCGGATTTTCCAGAGGAGAGCAGAACGACGCTCGAAGTTTTTGGCTGATCGTGGAAAAAATCGCGAGGCGTCGCGAAGATAAATATCAGGATTAATCCAACGACGAGATCGTAAGGCCAAGTGGTCCTGCGAATATCCCAAAAAATGAGGCGTTTGACGAGTCCCGCGGTTGGCGCCCCCTTGCGTTGCAGCGCGTCCGGTCACGTTATGAGTGTAACACTCAGAGCTAATACTTTCTCATCACGGCCGACCACCGTCCCTCAATCTGTTAAATTATCAGTATTACGAGGGTCGGCTCCATTGCCGAATTGGCAGGCTGGAGACGAATCCGGCCGTCGCTTTCAGCGTAGTAGCGCTTAAGCGTAGCTTCAGCTCCATTCAGAAGCGCGACAACGATATCGCCATTTCGGACGGCGCCAGTTCTTTCGATCAGCACGAAATCGCCGCTACAAATGTGATCTTCAATCATCGAATCGCCACGGACTTCGAGTGCGAAGGTGGTCTCACTGGAGGCGAAATCTGAGAAATGCAGGGTCTCCGGATTTGTGATCGCCTCGACAGGCAGTCCCGCAGCGATCCGGCCCAACAATGGCACCGCCGAGGCGGTTACCGGATGGTGGCGCGCCTTTTCTTCGGCGAAAAACCGATCGCCGATTTCCAAGGACCGGCTGTGATTATAACTACGGCGCAGATACTGCTTAGCTTCGAGCGCCTGTACATGTTTGTGAATGGTTGCCAGCGATGCCAGTTTAAGGCCACCGGCGATTTCCTCGTAGCTGGGACTATAACCGCGCTTCTCGATGAAGCTGGCCAGGAAGTCCATTAACTCTCTCTGTCGGCGCGTTAGTGCCATACAGTGCCGCTCCCTTACTGCATAGTTTGGGCGAATAAAGGTCGAAAGTCAAGAGCGGATTGCGGCGATTGCACCATCCAGGCCGATCGAGACTACGATAAACCTAAGCGGATACCAGCACATGGATCACCCGTATTTCCAGCTAAGTCCGATTGAGGTCCAACCACTGACCGTCCATAATTTTCGTCCCTATGGTTGGTTGCTGGGAAAGGCGACTCCACCGGAAAGTGGGAGTGTGGCGTTCAGCAATGCTGAGACGACTTTTCAGGAGGAACATATCTTCGATTCCGGCGTTGGCGGAGAGCTCCAAATCCTGTGGGTGATCTATAGAAACCAACAACGCGAGGTACCTAGCGAGGTCTTCGACCTCAAACCGACGAGTGAAAGGTTTCGGGATTCCGTAGAATCTCGGAATGGCGAACATTCCTGAATTGCTGGACGGACACGTCACGTTGGAAGTGGAGTGTCTGGATCGGTTATATCTGAACGGGTACATAGGCGGAATGGCCACACCGGGCGGGCTGGTGACGTTCATGCGAGTGCAACTGGGCAAGCCGATTCCTTCGCCGGTGGTGCTGGGGCAGGTCACGGAGAAGTTCCGTGAGGCCGTGAAGGCCCAGGCAGAGCGGCAGCAGATTCCGGTTTATCAGTTTCAGCACAAAGAGCGGAAGGACGATGTTGCCAACGAATTCCGACGTCAGCGCGGAAAGCGGGATCAGATCGTGTTCATCGGCGTGGCGCAGGAGAAGGCGAAAGCGTTCAGCGGCTCGAAGGTCAACGGACAGTTCCAGTTCAACCGCGACAAGACGGTCTACGTCAACCATTACTACTTCTATATCGACGACGAGGACTTCGGGCCGCTGTTCATTAAAGTGTGCAGCTATGCGCCGTGGGGAATCAAGCTGTGCATCAACGGTCATGAGTGGGCGAAACGGCAACTGGAGGAGAGCGGTATCGGTTACGAGGCGCTCGACAACGGTTTCCTTTCCTGCGCCGAACCGGAGAAGTTGCAGCAGATCTGCGACTCACTGGGGCCGGAGCAAATCGAGCGGCTATTTCGAAAGTGGCTGAAACGCATTCCGCTGCCGTTGCGGATGGAGGACCGGCAGGCCGGCTACGATTGGGATCTCTCGATCTGGCAGATGGAAGTGAGCCTGACGCAGATCTTCGACCGGCCCCTGCGCGGACGGGAGTTCTTCGAAGAAATCATCCGCGACAATCTGGATCTGGGGCGGCCGGATCGGGTGCAGTTGGTCTTCGACCGCATCGTAACGAAGAAGACGCCCGGCGAGTTCCGGACACGCGTGATTCAGGACGGCGTACATCCCAGTCTGCACATCAACTACAAGAACTTCGACCTGAAGCAGTACTTCAAAGAAGGACGCGGTTGCCGAACCGAGGGTACGTTTCGGAACCCGAACGATTTTGGAATCAACAAGGGCTTGTCCAATCTGCCGTACCTGCAGAAGATCGGCAGGCAGATCAATCGGCGTCTGCTGGAAGTCGAACGCGTCAGCCACAACAGCGGGCTGAGCGGCGACAGCATCCAACGCGTGGTGCAACCGACCGTCACCGAGGACGGTGAGAAAGCGCCGGCATTGAAATTTGGTCAACCCCGGGTGATGGCTCTGTTCCTCGCCCTCACCTTGTTCCAGCACCTGATCAACGGATTCCACAATCGGGACCTGCGGCAAATCGTTGCCGACCTGCTCGGCGTCACCGCGAGCGAATACACCACCAGCCAGATGACTTACGATCTGCGCCGCCTCCGCCTCAAAGGCATGATCTTCCGGCCGCCGCGCAGCAATCGATACTTCGTCACGCCGTATGGCTGGAAACTAGCCCGGCTGTTCTCACGCCTCGAAGCCCGCGTATTCCGGCCCGCCTGCGCAATGTTCAGCAGCAACGACGCCGTCTTACCCTTTCCTCTGCGCGCTTCCCTGAATCGCGTCGACACCCAGCTTGATCGGCTGATCTATCAGGCCTTCCCGCAAGCGAAGGCTTCCTGAAGCCTCCAGATCTTGTCACATTTATTAAGATCTGACTTACATCAGACGTCTAGTCTGGAAGTTCACAGGTTGAGCGAACAGGCAATCATCCCGCTCACCGGCGAGGTTATCCACGTCGTCGCCAGCAGTCAGAGGGACGGATCACCGGACTTACGCAGTTTGACCGCTTTTCGAGTACCTGTGGGTGAAGGCATCTGTATGCGGTCCGGCTGCTGGCATACGACCCGAGTGGACGCACAGGAAGTTAAGTGTATGATGCTCACGCGCCGTTCTACAACTATCGATTTAGCAGCACACCTTACCGGCGGATCTGCTCTCTCGGAGAGCTCGATCGCCGTTGTCAACCAGACCTTATTACCTGATAGTCCGGCCCACGAGGAGACTAGGATTTGAGAACGATCTTGCCACGCGTATGGCGCTGCTCGAGCTCTTGATACGCATCGCGAACGTTGTCGAGAGGGTATACCTTAGCGATGGGGATTTCGAGACGACCCGCGGCCATTAGCTCGGCGAGTTGGCCGAGCACGCCGGCATTTGCGGCATCTATACTGCCTTCGGTCTTCACACCATGCTTCTCCGCCGCGGCGAAGTCGACGATGGTGTCGATTCGATTGGGAGCGACGCCCAGCTTGAGGGCAAGCTCGACGTAGCCGCCGCCGAATGTGTCAATGAAGGCATCAACTTTTCCTTTGGATGCGGCGCGGATCCGATCTTCAACTCCGTGGCCGTAGGCAATAGGAATTACGCCGTGGTCGCTGAGCCACTTGTGATTCGCTTCGCTGGCCAAACCGATAACGTTCGCCCCGTAGTTCCTGGCTAATTGCACGGCAATCGAGCCTACCCCGCCCGCTGCACCAGACACAACCACCGTGTCACCCGCGCTTAGGGCGACGCTCCTCACAGCCGCGTATGCCGTCGTGCCAGCGACGAACAGAGCACCGGCTTGCTCCCACGAAACATTTGCAGGGCGCGGCACCAGGTTGCCGGCGTCAACGACCACGAATTCGGCCTGACTTGCTCTGTTGTGGGTGAATCCAATGACCTCATCACCCGCGCGAACATTGTCAACGCCCGCACCGACCTCCTCGACGATGCCAGCGAAATCACTGCCTTGGCCTGAAGGAAACGTTGCAGGCCACCGCTCGGCAAACGCTCCCTTCCGGATCATCGTCTCACCCGGATTGATGCCCGCTGCTTTGACCCGAACAAGGACCTCACCAGGCCCCGGTTTTGGGCGGTCGACTTCTATCACTTTCAGAACTTCAAGCCCGCCATAGGCATCGAATTTCACAGCGCGCGGCATAGCACTCCTCCTCTGCACCCAGGCTGTTGGATTCTATTCAACGGCCCTCGGATTCGACGAAGGGACCGGTAATCTGTCGCTCTCAGTGCGGTCAGTTATCGGTGATTCCGCTGATACGGTTTGAACTGAATTGCGGAGGCGCGCGGCCGTTATCCGCAGATAATTGCTGCTGCTCACGGGTCTCACGCACTTGCCAGGTGCGCGACGTACTCGATGGGACTGCCACAACCTTCGACCTTCGCTCCCAGGCGTTGCAGCGCGTCTATGGCGAGCATCCGCCTATGGGCATTGAAGGTAATCACGTCCGCGAACATACCTCCAAACGTAAAGGTCTCCGGCGGCTCGCACAGCGCATCGACAAATGTGTCCTCCCAGGCGCTTCGATTGCGCACATCTGTGAGTACGCTGTGAAACGCTGCATCCGCTTTCTCCATACGCGCCAGCATGGCCGAAGGAGTTCGATCCTCCGGCGGCGCGTTGTCCAATAAGGGCATGCTGCCGCCTGTAAGCGCCGCGGCCCAGACTTCCTTGGTTTGCACCATCCGGTCCAGAATCTGGCGCAGACTCTGATCCGGCGCCGTCCCACGGAAAAACCTTCATCTGGTTCTTCAAGGGACGGTCCAGCTGTTCATCGTTGAGCGTCTTCGCCAGTTCAGAAGACGCCGCGTGTGCCAGGACTCCTGGCCGGAGAAAATATCAAAGAGATCCATGGATCGATCAGTTCCTTTCGTGTCATCCTTGCCAGAATAGTGATGAATTCCGTTCGTCGTGTGCAGGTGAGTGTACGTCACTCCCATACGACGATAAAGGCTCGGTGAAACCCGGAACGCCTTTCGGAAGGCTCGGGTGAATGCTTCGAGCGATCCGTAATTCGCGTTAAGACTGATGTCCGTCACCGAGAGTTGCAGTACGGGACAACTGCCATGCCGCTCTTTCCAGCAGCAGCCTCCGACGCATGGCGACCGGTGTCTCCTCGACCATTGCCCGGAACACGCGATAAAACTGTGTCCGGCTTCGATAAGCGTGGCGGGCGAGGCGCTTTGCATCCTGCTCCTGGTCGAGCGACTCCAGAACTACTCCGCTTAGCCGTTGCGCTTCGTCCACACAGAGAAAAATACCATTTAAAAGCCACGTCCGCCTGATCGGGAGTCCCAAATCGCCGCAGACGATGGGGCGTGAGCTGGCCGCACAGTTCGAATTTGTCGAAGGGACACTGGATCGCCTTCCGCATATGCTTTACGACACTGAGAGAAGACCAGAGACTTCCCGCAGCGCCCGAAAGGAGAGTTGACTTGCCACAAGGATGCCCTGAAAGCCATCGCTCCCTTCCGGAAGAGCAACTTTGCCATAGATTTCGAGTCTATGCAGTCGGGAGGATTACAGATTGCCTGCAACAGTTTGGAAAGGTTATCTCAGCTTCGGATTAGTCTCATTCCCAGTAAGGTTGTTTTCTGCGGCGCGGGCCGAGACCGTGCATTTTCACATGCTGCACAAAAAAGACCTCACCCGAATCAAAGAAATCTGCTATTGCGTCGCCGAGGATAAACCCGTCGACCGATCGGATATTGTGAAAGGTTACGAGGTCAGCGAGGGCGAGTATGTTGTTTTTGAAGACGAAGAGCTGAAAAAGACTGCGCCCCGAACCGCGAACACGATGGAAGTGCTCCAATTTGTTGGCAGCGATGAGGTGGACCCGCTATTTTTGGAGAACTCTTATTACATCGCTCCCGAGGAAAAGGTCAGCAAACCGTATGCGCTGTTTTTAGCAGCGCTTTCTGACACAGAGCGGGACGCCATCGCTCAACTGGTCATGCACAATCGGGAACACGTCGTGCTGATTCGGGCGTCTGAGGGCACTCTGGTCCTCCACACTCTGTATTACGCAAATGAACTGCACAAAGCGAACACGGCGAGAGTTCCCGAGGAGAAATTTCACGGCGAAGGAACTGGACATGGCCAAGATTCTGGTGGCGCATCTGGCGGCGCGCTTCGGCCAGACCAGTTTCATGACACGTACCGCGAAAACGTGGAACGGATGATACAGGAGAAGCAGAAGGGCGAGAAGATTACGGTCGTGAAGCAGGCGCGGAAAGAACTCCCGTCATCGATTTGATGGAAGCGCTCCAGCGCAGTCTGAAGATGAGCCCGCCATCGAATAAAGCTGCGTAAATCAGGCGAGCGCTCAAAGGGGAGTGCGAAGAAGGCTTTCAAGCGAAGTAAGGTCGCCTAGCCTTTCCAAGATGCTCGTGTCCCAGGTAAAAACTGGCTGAGCGGCGAGTGGAGTTCGTCCTCAACAGCGGAAGAGTTACAGGGTGGTGGGCGGTGGCTCGCGGTCCGGGCGAGAGGGCCCCTCGCTGACGCTCAGGGTTCTTCCGGTCAGCGTTTCAAGGAACTCGCGCAAAACGGGCACGGTATCAAGCGCGCCACCCAAATGCTTAGCGAGTTCCTTTGGTGTCTGGCGGCGCGCATCCGCGCCCTTTGCGCTTCTAGGCGGCTTTTTGTTCTTTTGGGAGTAGTAAACGCCTTGGCTGACGAGCTTCTGACGGTCGGCGGCGGCGTGGAAGGCGAGTAGATCGGCAGTTGAAAAATCGAAGCCAATTTCGCGGGGATCGAACGGCAGGCCTTCGGCTTTGGCGTTGCGCATGTTGTTCAGAGCACATTCCATTTCGGCTTTGCGGCGAGTTTCGCGGAGGCGGACGAGTTCTTTGAGTTCGGCGCTGTCCTTGACAAAGTGGCGGCGGAGACGCTCTTCCTGGAGCGACAGATTGTTGAGCTGGCGCTGGTAAGTGGTGAAGGTTTTGACGTCGATCATGGCGGCGCGGACGGACTCGTCCTGGTTTTGAAAGAGGTCGGCGAATTCGACGCGGCCGACGGCGTAGATGCCTTGTTCGAGAGAGAAAATCCGATCGATGCGCCATTGGGAGTCGGCGATGTTCTGGGTGAGTTCCTTTTCGCGGTCGGTGACGGGGCGGTACTCGGCTTCGAAACGGGCGACGTGCTTCTGGTACTCTTCGACGTCATCGGTGGGCAGCAGGACGGTGCGGCCGGTGAGTGCGGTGCGGACGGCGTTGTGGGAGGATTTGGCGCGGCCCTCTTCGGTACGAGGACG
>CAWGWO010000003.1:0-357248 GCA_963826295.1 uncultured Alphaproteobacteria bacterium | reverse complement strand
CCGCGCAACTGCGCCCGTTTGCGGAAATCCGGGGACCCGTGCACGTCGCCGTGGCGACGCCGGGGGATCTGTTGTTCCACATACGGGCAAATCGCGCCGACATGTGTTTTGAAATCGAGCGGCTCATTCTCGAGGCCTTGGGCGACGCCGTGACGGTCGCCGATGAGGTCCAGGGCTTTCGATACTTTGACTCCCGTGACCTTCTTGGTTTTGTCGACGGCACCGAAAATCCCACCGGCGTCGATTTGGCGGAAGCGGCTCTCATCCAATCGGAGGACCCGCCATTTCAGGGCGGCAGCTACGTCGTCGTGCAGAAGTACCTTCACAAGCTGGATAAGTGGCACGCACTAGACACGACGACGCAACAGAGCATCATCGGGCGAACTAAGGCGGATAACGTCGAACTGCCGGACGCCGTCGGACGCGAGTTGCATAAGCAGCTAACGACCATCGTCGACGCCGAAGGCGTTGAACACGACATTCTCCGTGACAACATGCCTTTCGGAAATCCGGGGCGCGGAGAGTTTGGAACTTATTTTATCGGTTACACGAGAAATCTATGGGTCATCGAAAAAATGTTGGCGAATATGTTCGAAGGCGCCGCTGCAGGCCGGTACGACAGAATACTGGACGTCTCGACCCCGATGACGGGGACCACGTTTTTTGCCCCGTCATATTCGATGCTCAAAAGCCTCGGCTGACCGAAGACGGAAATGCCCGGACTGCCGGTCAAACCGGATAATATCGCGTCGCCGAACCATCCTGCTCCTTCCGTATGAGTCCGCGCTTCATCAGCGTACTGCGCAGACCGTCGGACTGTTCTCTATTCAAAAGCCGATTGAGTTCCGAGGGTCGTATTCCCGGGTTCGACCTGATCAAAGAAAGCGTCTTTTCCAGATCGCCGCCTTGGCGTCCCTGTCGCGCCGCTTCGACCGATCGCGCTTTGCGCTTGGCCGGCTTGCGCGCCTGGGCGGATCTAGTGGTTGTTTTAAGCCCTCGCGATCTTCGCGTCATCGCGGTTGTCCCGCGATTGCATCAGCGTGCGGCCGGCTCGGCACCATCTCAGCAGCCCCGCCGGACAGGACTAGCCTCAGGAAGTCCTGTTTCACCAGATAGATCGACACCGCAAGAAAGACCAAATCCTTCACCAGGAACGCCACGACGCCGGTCATCGCGGGAAAACCGGCGGCCGGATCCCACCCGTTCGGTATGAACGGAATAATCGTAAGGGTCGTGAAAAAGGTTCCGGTTGAACCAAGGGCGCCAAGGATTCCAAATCTCTTATCCCAGAATCCCGCGTATAGAAGAGCGCAGATGATCCACTCCGACGCGCCCAAGACCCGGGCGCCTCCACGGATCCCGAAAGCCGGGTACAGCCAAAAAATGAAGGGGCTGTTGCTGATGAATGGAATCATCGTCTGCGCGCCGTACTGGTGCCACTTCGTGTAGCCGAAGAAAGCAAATATGATCACCATCGCGGCGCGCAGTACGTAGTATTCCAGATCGGTGCTGAGAAGACCAAGCGCAGCCATCGTCTTGGCAAGAGGCGCGACCAGATATTTCGCTATGCCGCGGTCGCCGGGCGAACGCGTCGCCCGCACCACATCCTGCTTCAATAGATAAAATGAGGCGGCGAGAAGCACGACGTCCTTCATAAGGAACGGAACGTTGCCGGTCATTGCCGGAAAGCCCCCGGCAACCATATCCCATCCGTTCGGCATGAACGGAATGATCGTAACGGTGGCCACGAACGTGGCGCACGATCCGAGCGCGCCGAGGATACCCGCCGGCTTGTTCCAAAACCCCAAAAACAGAAGCAGGCCAAACGACCATTCCATGACGCCCAAAAACCAACTACCCCCGCGGACGCCAAAAACGGGATAAATCCAGGAAATCAGCGGCCCGTTGCTGATATACGGGATCAGCACCTGGGCCTCGTACGCGAACCATTTCTGGTAACCGAACAACAAAAATACGATGACCATCGACGCGCGAATGAGGTGATAGTCGAAGTCTCCCTGGACGGGACTTGATTTCGCCAATGCACGCAAAAGCTGGTTGATCGTCGTTGTTTTGTTGCTGCCGGATGTTGCGACTCGATTTATGCCATCACTCCGAACTTCATTCGCTTTTACGAATGCCTCCGATCGCTGCGTTGACGCGAGGGTTTTCACCGTCGCATTCCCTCTCATTCAACCGTAGTGAGACTGCGCAACCGGATTAGCCGAAATAGCGTTTGGGCGATTTGGCGCTGAGGAAAAACTGCGGCGCTGTGCCGAAGCGCCGGCGACCGCGGGCGCAACGGGGTCACCGATGGCCAATGCCGCCAATTTTTTCAGGCCACGATGGATGTTGACCTTGACGAGGGCGGCGGATTGGCCGGTCACGCTGGACGCGCCTTCGACGCTGACGCCCTGCAGCTTTACCAGCCGGATGACGCGGGCTTGAGCCGGCTTCAGCCGTTTGAGCAGATCGTCCACCGCGATAGCGCTTAGCCCAACCTCATCCTCGATCGGTATATCGTCGTCGAGCGCGAGGGCGGCGAACCGAGCGGCGTCCCGGATCTGGTCGATCCATTTATAGCGGGCGATGGCCGCGACCCAAGGTCCGAAGGGTTTCGAGAACGCGTAGGTCTGCCGCTTGGCATGGATAGCGAGAAGCGCGTCCTGCCTCGCATCCTCGGCTGCGGCTTGAGGAAGCCGACGCGCATAGTAGCGGCGCAGCCACTCGTCAAGTTCACGGAGCAACTGCTCGTAGGCTCGGCTTTCGCCGCGTTGCGCGGCGGCCATGAGCCAACCCCATTTCTGAGAACGTCGTTGCCAATCGGCGAAGCGTGATGATGTTTGCGCCGGGCGCCGCGGCGGCAAATCGGAGGCCAAGCGCCCCCGAGCGCCGTCGCCAACGCCGGCCGGCGAAGTAAGCGTCGAATGATCGGCCACTTTATCGGCGTTGGCGTTCATTCCAGATATTCCTTTCGAGCGCGTTGAATGCGGCAGCGGCAGCCGGAAGCTCCGACGCGACGCCCGTGCCTCTTCGCAGCCCAACGAAGCTCGCCCGAGCGGTCGCCTTGTTGTTCGCCCGGACGATGGAGAGGTGCGCCAAGGCGATTTTCCCTAGCCGCTTGCCGGGAAAATCAAGACCGACCTCGCGCCAATCGGTCCGAAGTGCCAAGCGATCTTGCCACCCAGGCTGTTCGCGAGCGCGTCCACGATCTCAAGGCCGCGTCCGGGCCGTCCGGTTGCTTGCCCTGCGCCATCATCCGCGACTTGGCATCTGATGAATGAATTCACGGGCGACAATTCGACGCGAATTGAGCCACCTCCGTCGTGGAAGGCATGGCGCGCCGAATTCATAACGAGTTCCGACACGATGAGGCCGAGTTGCCAGCAGCGATCGGAGTCCATCAGAAACTTATGCTCGGCCAGCACAAGCCCGATGCCTTTGCTATCGAGCTTTGCTCGGCTGATTGCCTGACACAAACGTCGGAGATAGGCGGCGGCATCGACGTCGATATTATGCTCCGGCATCTGCAGGGCGCGGTGCACTTGCACATAATTGCGGAGCTGATCCTCGACCGCGCCCAGGGTGGATTTGACCTCCCCACTACCGGAGCGCGCGGCAGCCAGCGAAATAGCGCCGATAGCGGACGCCAATTCGTTATTGATCCGGTGCGAGAACTCGCGCAATAAAAGTCTATCTTCGGAAGACCAGTGCTCAAAACAAGCAATGTCAGGTGACAGCGTCATGCCTCGGCTACTCGTCTGCAATGCCGATCAACTGAGCGCGTGCTTGACCGACAATTTCCGTCACTTCACCCTGTGCTAAATAGCAGCGTCGGCGCTACTGCCTTTTCGCATGCCGCACTAGTTCCTTGGTACGAGAGGCTCGAACGTCTGAAGCCGCGGCCCGGCCGCCTATTTTGAAGGCGGAGTGTCGGCCTGGCGGCTGAGCGCCCGTTCGATGCACTCGATAATCAAAGCCCCGTCGAACGGCTTATTCAAAAAGCAGACCGCACCTGCATCCAGGGCTTGTCGTCGAATTTTGTCGTCCGGGTAGGCCGTAATAAAGACAAACGGAATGGTTAGCCCCATGCCGATAAGCGTCCTTTGGAGTTCCACCCCGTTCATTCCCGGCATCTGCACGTCCGCGATAATGCAGGAGGTGTTTGGAAGCTGCGGAGAAACCAGGAACTCACGGCATGATGCGAATGTGCAAGCGGTGAGATCCATCGATCTCACAATGCGCTCCGTCGCAACGCGAACCGAGGCATCGTCATCAATGATGGAAACTATCGACAATCGGGGCAAGTGCTCTCACGGGCTTTGTTTGCACTGGCAAAAAGCTGCCCCGTAAGCGGGCCGGAGAAAATAGTACTTAGGTGTGCATCAGTATGATTTTTCGCGCCGGACGTGCAGCGTATCGGCCATCCTGACGAGTTCGGCGAATGACTTCGCGCGCATCTTTTGCATGACGTTGCCGCGATGGATTTTTACCGTTGTTTCGGAGATCCCCGCTTCCACCGCCGCCTGCTTGTTCATCAGCCCGCCCGTGACAAGGGCCATGATTTCCTGCTCGCGCTTGCTGAGCGTTTCGAAACGCGTTCGCAGCTCCAAAGCAGTCGTATCGCTTTCGCGCCGCTTGCGGTCGCGCTCGAGAGCGGCAACGACGGCGTCCAATATATCCTGATCGCGGTAAGGTTTGGTCAGAAAGTCAATCGCTCCCGCCTTCATGGCCTTGACGGACATTTGGACGTCGCCGTGTCCGGTCAAGAAAATAATCGGCATCTTACAACCTGCGTTCCTGAGCTCGTTTTGGAAATCCAATCCGCTAGAGCCGGGCATGCGAATGTCGAGGACAAGGCAGCTTGCGATGTCCGGAAGTTGGCGTGCCAGAAAGCTCGCGGGCGTGCCAAAGACCTCAACCGGCAGGTCTACAGATCGAAACAGGTTCGACAGGGAATTGCGAACGGAAACGTCGTCATCGACGACGTACACAATCGAGTGTAGCTGCTCCACCTCTTTCATCGGTCTGCCCTGCCAAAACGGCCACAGGCACCGCGATAACGGCCCTGCATGGTAGTTATCGTGCACCTTAGTGCGATGGAAGAATAATCCGGACCGTGGCGCCGGTCTTGCCGTCCGATGACAGCGTCAGACCGCCGTCGTGGGCCTCGATAATCGAGCGGCTGATGGATAATCCCATACCCAGGCCTTTCGACTTGGTCGTAAAGAAAGCCCCGAAAAGCTCGTCAATCTTCGCGGGATCGATGCCGACGCCGGAGTCCTGCACCTCCACGGCAATCCGATGATCCTCGCAACGGCGCGATCGGATCACTATCTCGCGAGCCCGTCCGGTTACCTGCTCCATGGCGTCGACGCTGTTCATGATCAGATTGATGATAACCTGTTGCAGTTGTATGCGGTCGCCCATCACGACTGCGATGTCGGGCGCCAGGTCTTGCCGCAGCACCACGCCGTGATCGTCCAATTCGCGTTGAACGAGAGCGACGGCTTCCTTGATGACGTCGTTGACATCGAGGGTCGCCATTTGCGGAACGGCGTTTTTGGCGAGAGCGCGGACTTTCGCAACGATCATGCTGGCGCGATTGGCATCGCCGATCATGGCTTCGATGGACGCGCGAACTTCGCCGAAAAATTGGGGCGGATCTCTACTGAGCCATCTCAAACTTGCGGTACCGTTGCCGATGACCCCCGCCAGCGGCTGATTGACCTCGTGCGCGATCGACGCCGTCAACTCGCCGAGCGTCGTCAGCCGGGTGACATGCGCAAGTTCGATTTGAGCCTGCCGCAACGACTGTTCGACTTGATCCGCGCGAACCGCCGCGGTGACGTCGCTGCCACCGCCCCGGTAGCCGAGAAAACGGCCGTCAGCGTCGAACCTCGGAATTCCGCTCACGGAGACGTACATGGGCGATCCGTCTTTGAGCCGGACCCGGTAGACAAAGCCGCGAAACGGCCTGTGGTCATTGAGTACGCCGATATGCTCTTGCCATTTGGCCGGCTCTTGTTCGACATCGTCTGCTATCGCCGCTATTTCCCAACGCTTGCGACCTATTATGTCGGAGATCGCGATGTCGGCGGATGCCGGACGCTCCGCCGGGACATAGGTGAACCGGTGATCCGGTCCCGTCTCCCAGTACCAATCGGCAGACGCCCCGCTGAAATCCCGAAAACGCTGTTCGCTTTCTCGAAGGGCTTCTTCCGCCTGCTTGCGATCTTCGATATCCGTGCAGGCGCCGTACCATCTGATAACGGCTCCTGCTTCGTTGCGAAAAGGCGTGGCGCGAACCAGAAAGCAGCGATATTGCCCGTCCGCGCGACGAATCCGCCCCTCATCTTCGTAAGGCGCGCCCGCCGCGACGGCTTTTAGGAATTTATCGACAAACTTGGGGCGATCGTCAGGGTGGATCATTGAAGACCAGCCTGATCCTTTTGTCTCCTCCAACGACAAGCCGGTATACTCAGTCCAAGCTCGATTGACGAAATCGGCGGCGCCATCCGGGCCGGCGCTCCAGGCGACCGCGGGAATCGTGTCCATGGCGAGCCGAAGCTCCGCTTCGGCCTGGATGACGCGCGCCTCGGCGCGCTTACGATCCTCAATGTCGGTTAGTTGACCGTACCATTTGATGATGCGTCCCGCTTCGTCACGCTGTGGAATGCCGCGAACCAGAAACCAGCGATAATGCCCGTCCGCCCGACGAAACCGCGCTTCATCCTCAAATGGCAGACGCGTCGCAAGGGCGTTTCTCCAGCCGTCGACATATGCCGGAAGATCGTCGGGGTGAACCGCCTTCGACCAGCCGAAGCCCTGTGACGCTTCGAGAGACAAGTTGGTATATTCGATCCAACTCTTATTGAAGAAATCGCCGGAACCGTCCGGCGAATGGCTCCAGACGATCGTCGGAATTGCGTCCATGGCGAGCCGAAGGTCGACATTGGCCGCTTCCCCCTGCGCCGCAGCTTGCTTTGGATCTCTTTGCGCCGCGGACGAAGGAGCCCGCTCGTCCACGGGCGGGCTGAAAGATCGCTCAGACATTCTCTGTCATCTCAAGCATAGCGGCGGTCATCTCAAACGTGGAACTTCGCAGCACGGAACACCGGATTGCTGAGCCAACGGTAACGATGAGCATTATACCAAACGAACGGGCGGCCTTATAGCCGGGGTGCCATGCGTGCGCGCCCAACATCGTCGAAACGTAATGGAACCTTCCACCGCTCGACACGTGCGACCGATCAAAGGCGGCGGAATTGACGAGGATGTGAAGCGCCGCTTCAGCGCCGACATAAGGTTGCGAAATAGCTGGCCATCCTCGGAAATTCACGGAGCGGGAGCAACACGGCACTGCCTGAAACGCTTTGGCGCTCACTCCACCTCTGTAACCAAGCCGGCGCGACCCACGAAAGGTAGTCACGCGAATTCGGGCTGGATGAGTTCGGCTCGGCTGCGCTCATCCGCGGTCTGGAAGGAAGTCGTGCCGATGACAAACGACGCAGATATCGAACGCCGCACTTTGCTCACCGCAATTACCGCCGCTTCCGGCGCCGCTCTGTCATCGGCCATTCTACCGCGGCACGCCGCCGCGCAGTCCGCCGCCAATGACGCTTCGGCTGCCGACGAGGAGTTCGCGAGAGTCGAGATCAAGACCGGCGACAACACCATTTTCGTCAGGCGCTACGGAAAAGGACCGCCTTTGCTCATGGTGCACGGATTTCCTCGAACCAGCCTGATGTGGCGCCACATGGCGCCCCAGTTCGCGAGCCACCACACCGTGATCTGCGTCGATCTCCGCGGCTACGGCCGCAGCGGCGTGCCCGCCTCCACCGACGATCATTATCCTTACACGAAGCGGGCGATGGCGAACGAACTTGTCGCCGTGATGGAGAAGCTTGGATTTTCCGAGTTCGATCTCGTCGGACACGACCGTGGTGGGCGCGTCTCTTACCGCCTCGCGCTCGATCACCCGGAGAAAGTGCAACGCCTCGCGGTGTTTGATGTCATCCCGATTTCGGAGGGATGGGGCCACGCCGACGCGAAGTTCGCCATGACTTGGTGGCCCTGGAGTTTTCTGATGCAGAAAGCGCCGCTTCCGGAAAAATACCTCCTGGGCGCGCCCGACGCCGTGTTCGACAACCCGTTGGGCCAAGGCTCCTTCGGCCCCGAAGTGAAAGCGGAGTACATGGAAACGTACCTCGATCCGGCTCGGGTGCATGCGATCTGCGAGGAGTACCGCGCGGCTGCAACGCTGGATATCGAGCACGACAAGACGGATCGCCAGGAATTGCGGCGAATCACGTGTCCGATGCTGCATCTGTGGCTGCCGGCGGCCCACTCGATTCCTTCTACGAAAAAGACGGTGGCGCGTTGGGCATCTGGCGGAAGTGGGCCGACAACGTGCAAGGGCAAGCCATGAAGGGCGGCCACTTTTTTCCCGAGGAGAACCCCACGGCGACAGCGGAGGTTCTACGGAAGTTCCTGTCGGCTTGATGGCTGAGCGCGGGTATCGCGTCGGATCGCGATGTGCGTGCTGCACGGAGATGTGACCGGCGTGGCTACGCCGACTTGTAACCCGACCGCCCCGGCTCACGAATATCGGTGACGTAGAATCAAGCTGGATGCGTTCCGCACGCACGGCATTTATCCGCGACCTTTCAGGGAATGACAGATGACAGACAAACCGGACATCGAACGTCGCACCTTGCTCCGCGGCATCGCCGCCGCTTCCGGCACGGCTTTGTCATTGGCCGTTTTATCGCAACGCGCCGTCGCCCAAGCCGCTGATGCAAAGAAAGCTCAAACGCCGCCGCGAAATTCGACGAGTATCATCCTCACGCACGGTGCGTGGGCGGACGGGTCCAGCTGGGCCAAGATCATATTGCCGCTGGAGCGGCACGGCCTCGAGGTGATTGCCGCGCCGATACCCTTGACCTCGCTCAGCGATGATATCGCTGCGCTCGAACGCGCAATCGGCAGAACGAACGGGCCGGTGATCCTCGCAGCGCACGCTTATGCAGGCGCGGTCATCTCAGCGGTAAAAAACGAACGGGTAAAATCGCTCGTCTGCATTTCGGCACTGACGCCCGACAAGGGCGAAACCGTTGGTGACGTGTTCTACCGAGGCAAGCCGAACCCCAAGGTCCCGCACCTGGCGCCCGATGCCGACGGCCTCATTTGGATGCCGAAAGTCAGTTTCGGAGAGGCATTCGCACAAAATGCGTCCGCAGACACGATTGCAATCTTGGCTGCCACGCAGCGGCCGATTGCTTTGCGATGCATTCAAGTGGCCGCGCCGGAGCCGACGTGGAAGACGAAACCCTCGTGGTTTCTGGTGGCGGAAGAAGACCGCATGATCAATCCGGAAACGCAGCTTTTCATGGCCAAACGCATGGGCGCGAAGATCCACTCATACGCGGTCGATCACGCCTCGCTGGTTACCGCGCCGGAGCGGGTCGTGGATATCCTTCTGGAAGCCGTGGCCGCAACGAAGGCCTGAGAAGCAAATGGGAAAAACCATGATCGGCCTCCCATTGGTTGTCTTCGACGTCAACGAGACGCTGCTCGATCTTGAAAGTCTCGTGCCGACCTTCGAGCGCATTTTCGGCGATAGTTCTCTTCTGCTTCTGTGGTTCGCGCAGTTGGTGCTCTATTCCGAAGCGCTGACGCTTGCCGGTGTCTATGTTCCATTCACGGATACAGGCGGCGCAGTTCTCAAAATGATGGCCACGACCTGCGGCATCTCAATCGGCGAAACCGACCGCGCCGAGTTGACCGAGAAGTTCGCATCGATGCCGCCGTATCCGGAGGTCCCCGGCGCGCTTCGCAAATTGCGGGACGCCGGGTTCCGGCTTTTCACCCTGACCAACAATACGGCCGAGATTTCAGGGCGGCAGCTCGAGCGAGCGGGCCTGTTGGATGCCTTCGAGCGGCGGTTCAGCGTCGACGCCGCCCGCCGTCATAAGCCCGCGCCGGAAGTCTACGCGACGGTGACCCGGGCAATGCAAACTCAGCCTTCACAGATGTGCCTGGTCGCCTGCCATACCTGGGACACTCTAGGCGCGGTCGCGGCCGGTTGGGACGCGGCATTCATCGCGCGCCCGGGCAACGCGCTGTTGGACGTCGGACCCCAGCCGCAGATCGCCGGCGCCGACCTCAGCGAGGTCGCGGACAAGCTGATCACCCGCTACGCCGATCATAATCGCGCACAGCCGGCTTAACCCGATTTCCCACATCGCGCTACGCGCTCGAACCAGAAAGGAAAACGCTTATGAGCACGATCAATTATCGCACCACCAACGTCGACGGTTTGAAGATCTTCTACCGGGAGGCCGGTCGGATCGACGCGCCGGTGCTGTTGTTGCTGCACGGTTTCCCGACCAGCAGCCATTTGTTTCGGAATCTTATCCCGCTGCTTGCCGATCGCTTCCATCTCGTGGCGCCGGACCTGCCGGGGTTCGGGCAATCCGATATGCCGCCGCCCGACAAGTTTCCCTACACATTCGCCAAGCTGGCCGAAATGATCGGACGCTTCACGGAGATGATGAACCTGAAGCGGTTCGCCATCTACATTTTCGACTACGGCGCGCCGGTTGGGCTGCGGATGGCGCTCGCGCATCCGGAGCGGATTACCGCGATCGTATCACAAAACGGCAACGCCTATGAGGAAGGCCTGAGCGACGGCTGGAAACCCATGCGGGCCTATTGGCGCGAACCTACGAAGGCAAACCGCGACGCATTGCGCAGCTTCCTCTCGCCCGAAACGACGTTTTGGCAATACACGCAGGGCGTAAGCGATCCGTCACTGGTTTCGCCGGACGGCTATTCACTGGACGATTTCTACATGGCGCGTCCGGGAGCACACGAAGCGCAGCTCGACCTGCTGCTCGACTACGCCAGCAACGTCGCGCTCTATCCTAAATTCCAGTCCTACTTCCGCGATCGCAAGCCTCCTCTGCTCGCCGTCTGGGGCCGCAACGATCCGTTCTTCTTGCCACCAGGCGCTGAAGCCTTCAGGCGCGACATCCCCAGCGCGGACATCCGCTTCTTCGATACCGGTCACTTCGCGCTTGAGACGCATTATGCGGAAATCGCCACGGCGATTTGGGACTTTGTCGGCAAAGCGGCGGCAGCGGCAGCCTGAGATCGAACGGCAGGCGTCCCCGCGCGTAAGCAGACTTTAGAAGCAAACGTCTTGAGAAGCAGACGTCTAAAGCGGGCATCAGAAGCGGGCATCAGAAGCAAGGATCGCAAGCAAACGTCGCGTTCCCATTTTCTTCATGCCCGCTTCGCCCTTTCAAATTCCCGTTGTCTGGCGCCTAGCATAATCGAACCCGGGCGTTCGGTAGTGTGCTAGCATGCGCACGTCGGACCCGGTGCCGATCAAATAGCTGCCGCGTCATTGACGACGATCTCGGCGGCGGCCCGACCCGCGTTCATGGCGAGTTTTCGTCGCGCTGCTTTTGAGGAGACGGCCATGCTTCGTGTCACTCCGCGCGCTCTTAAATACTGTGGCGCTTTAGGCATTTGCGCCGCTATCGCCGTGTGCGCTCTCTACGTCACCAAGTCCACGGCACAGAGCAACCGCCCGTTGAATGCCTCGCCGATCTACGGCGTCACCATCCCGCCCGGGTACCGCGATTGGAAGATGATCGCCGTGGACGAGCTAAAGACAGCCAAGGTCGACCAGTTGCGCGCCCAGCTTGGCAACGAGATAGCGATCAAGGCCTTTAAGGAAGGGAAGCTGCCGTTCCCGGACGGCACGATCATTGCGGCGCTGCATTGGAATCGCGTCCCGTCGGACGACAACGACAAAGTCCTCGCAGGTCCATTCCCCGGCGCTCAATCCTTCGTTGTCGGGTCCGCCGCGAATGTTCAGTTTATGGTCAAGGATTTAAAGAAGTATGCGGCGACGGGCGGGTGGGGGTTCGCCGATTTCAAGGACGGCAAACCGGGCGACGAGGCGCTGCACCAAACTTGCTGGCCGTGCCACCAACCCGGCAAGGACCGCGACTTTGTCTTTACCCATTACGCGCCCACGCCCTGAAACGACGCGCCGAGTGAAACTCTAAAAAGCAAATCGTCGGCGCGATCGCTCCCCCAGGAAGGTGAATCGCGCGCCAGAGCAGCAATGATCAATCCCCAGCCAAGACCGTGCGACGAAGCGACGATCCGATCGATTCCTTCGCCTCGCAGTCGCGTGTCGAGCGCCAAACCGTGGGTATTGTTGGCGACCATCCTCGGATCGAGTATCGCCAACATCGACGAATCGATCGTCAATGTCGCGTTGCCGGCGATTGAGACCGATCTTGCGACATCGGTTCTGGTGATTTAGTGGCTCGTCAATGCCTACACGCTTTGCCTCTCCGCGCTTCTTTTGACCGGAGGCGCCGCCGGAGACCTTTTCGGGCGTCGCCGTATATTCATCGCGGGTATTGCGATCTTTGCCGTGGCGTCGCTCTGGTGCGGGCTTTCGCCGACCATCACCCAATTGATTGCGGCACGCGCGATTCAGGGTGTGGGCGCCGCTTTGTTGATCCCATGCTCGCTGGCGATCATCGGCGCAACCTTTGACGAATCCGAACGCGGCAGGGCAATTGGAACTTGGGCCGGCTTTTCCGCCCTGGCTACGGCTATTGGACCGCTGTTAGGCGGGTGGATTGTCGATCATTTCTCGTGGCGCTGGATTTTCCTCATCAATCCCTTGCTCGCGTTGCCTGCCATTTGGATCGTCTTCTATAAGCTGCCGGAGAGCCGGGACGATAAAGCCGAGAACGGCCTGGATTGGCGCGGGTCTTTCCTGGCGCTTGTCTCGCTTGGTAGCCTTGCTTTCGGTTTGATTTCCGCACCCGTTTTTGGCTGGAGCAACACATTGGTCCTCCTCGCACTGCTGGGGGGTCTGTTGTTGTTGTCGGCGTTTATTTGGGAGGAAGCGCGCAGCCAAGCTCCGATGTTGCCGCTTGGGTTGTTTCGGTCACGCACGTTCAGCGCCGTTAATTTGCTGACGCTCTTTCTTTACGCCGGGCTCGCAGGCTCGCTTTTCTTTCTGCCCTTCGCGCTGATCCAAGTGGAGGGGTTTTCCGCGACGCTCGCCGGCGCGGCATTTGTGCCCTTCACGCTGATCATGGGAGCGCTGTCGCGCTGGTCGGGCGGATTGCTCGATCGCTTCGGCGCCAAATGGCTTCTGACCGTCGGCCCGACGATTGCGGCTCTCGGCATCGGGCTATTGGCTTTGCCCATCGGCCACGGATCATATTTCCCCTTTCTTCTGCCGATCTCGATATTGGCGCTTGGCATGGTCATAAGCGTTGCGCCGCTCACAACCACGGTCATCAATGCTGTCCCCGCCACTCAGACCGGGGTGGCGGCGGGGACCAACAATGCCGCCGCTTCCGTGGCAAACCTACTGGCGATTGCCGTCCTCGGTACATTGGCGCTCGGCGTTTACGATCGCGCACTCGAGAGAAACCTTGAAACGGGGGTCGTGTCCGGCGAAGTGAGGCAGGCTGTGGAGGTCGCAAAGCGGCAATTCGTTATCGCGCCCGCGCTGTCGATGGTTCATAGAGATGATCGACGGGTCACCGAGATCATTCTCAAGAAGTCGCTGGCTGAGAGCATTCGGTTCGCCATGCTGATTTCGGCGGCGCTGGCATTGGCAGGAGCGCTGAGCGGCGCGCTCATTCCACGGTCGCGGTAGAAAATTCGCCGAGAGCAAGCAGGCCGTTGTCCGGGAAAGCGTGAAAAGCCCCCTGACTCTTTCGAAGCGGGTATACGGTAGGACGACGTGCGTGGCGAGATATCACCGGCGAAGCGGCGCGTCCGCGTATCGCGATAGCGCCGTTGGCGTTGCGCCGGCATCCGAGAAGCCAGCGCAACTGCCTCCTTCCGCCACAGCCGACAGCGGAACCTTACGAAAGTTTCATATTGATCACCGGCAAGCAGCCTTGCCGGTGATATCGAAAAATGGCGTACATGGGTAAAATGCGGTCGGAACATTTGTGCTAAGGAACTTTTTGCGCAAAGAGAACATTTGGGCAAAGTATGAAAAATGTGGAGAGTTCCGCTATGTCGAACGCGAAGCAGGCCTCGAAGCGAAAACGTCGGAGCAAAACCCTACCGGTGTTGGGCGCCGCCGGGCTTTCTTTATCGCTAGTGGGGAGTGCAACGGCGACGACCGGCGGGCCGGCGACAGATAATCAGACCCCGCGCAACATCCTACCGAATCACGAAATCATCCTCGGCGAGGAGGAAATCTCCGACGTCAGCCTGGGGACGTTCTACGTTTTCGACAACGAAAACGCTGACGCGCTCCGTCCCAATATCCAACTTGCCAGGGGTGGCGGCTGCGGTTGCGGCGGTAGAGGCTGCGGCGGCAGAGGCTGCGGGGGTTGCGGCGGCAGAGGCTGCGGTGGTTGCGGCTGGGGCGGGATAGGTCTGGGTTTGGGTTTGGGTCTGGGTTACGGCTTGGGCTACGGGTACGGATATGGTTGCTACGGTTATGGATATGGCTACGGCTATGGCTGCTATGGGTATGGTCGCGGTGGCTGCTGCCGGTCATGGGGAGGCTGCCGCTACTGCTAAACTCCGGGTCTATTGCTTCCTACCGGGCGCCGGGCCCTAAAACGCTGCCTTGATGGGGTTAGGCGTTTGCGTAGGAAACGCTCGCCCCGCCTGACCGCGACGCTTGTAAGCGGTTATTTCGATCGGCAAATTTTCCGGGTTTACCAAGACTAGTCGCCCGTGAAGAACGCGTAAGCGGCTGATCGGGAGTTGATTTTCCGATTTTGGGCTGGTTTGAGATTGCAAGGTTTCTCCGGATTGGGGCTCGGAACCTTGCGATTTCGATTTGCGATTTGCTTGAGGGACGAACCGTGATTCTGTGGCCGCATCGGAGGGGATTCGATGCGACCGAAGAAGCCCGAGACGACAGGTTCAACAGATCTGTTCCGAGCACGGCTCGATCAGATCATCAACCTCAAACACGAGCTGGCGCAGCTCGCCGGCAAGATCGATTGGGATTGGATCGATGACGAGGTCGCGCCGCTCTACAGCGCCAAGGGCCGGCCTGGGATCGAGACGCGCTTTGCGATCGGGCTGCTGCTGCTCAAACGGGGGGGGGGAGTGGGGGGGGGAGGGGGTTGCAGGGGGTTTGGGGGGGTTTCGGCAGGGACTGTCAGAATTTCTGTGTGAGGCCGGTTAGCCATCATGAGTTCACGAAGCGCTCGTTGAACATGACGGCGAATTGGGTCTTCGCCTCGGCCCACTCGCGCGGCGGCCGTTTCCATTCCGCAGCGGCGTGGTTCAAGACCAGATATAGCAGTTTTGTGGCCGCGTCATCAGATGGAAAATGTCCTCTGGTTCGGACAGCGCGGCGCAGCTTCGAGTTCAACGCCTCGATGGCATTCGTGGTGTAGATGATGCGCCGTACGCCTTCCGGGAACGCGAAGAATGGAATCACGAGCTCCCAGTTGCGGCGCCAGCTCTGCGCGATCGCTGGATACTTTATGCCCCACGATCCTTGTGCGAAGGCCTCGAGGGCGGCCTGGCCGGCGGCTGCATCTGCGGCGCGATAGACCGTCCGCAACGCCTGCGCCACACTTTTGCGATCCTTCCAGGAGGCAAAATCCATCGAATGGCGGATCAGGTGGACGATGCAGGTTTGCACGACAGTCTGCGGGAAAACCGCGTTGATGGCCTCGGGAAAACCCTTCAGGCCATCGACGACGGCGATCAGAATGTCCTGGGCTCCGCGGGTCTTGAGCTCGTTGACGACGCGCAGCCAGAATTTGGCTCCCTCGGTCTGTTCGATCCAGATGCCGAGAATCTCCTTGGTGCCGTCCGGCAGCACGCCAAGCGCGATGTAGATCGCCTTGTTGCGCACAAAGCCTTCGTCGCGGACCTTGACCCGAATGGCATCGAAGAACACCAACGGGTAGCACAGGTCGAGCGGGCGGTTCTGCCATTCCGCAACCTCCTCCAGCACCGCGTCAGTGACCGCCGAGATCAGGTCCGGCGACACCTCAATGCCATAGAGTTCCTCGAGATGGCCGCGGATCTCCCGAACAGTCATCCCGCGCGCGTACATCGAGATGATCTTGTTGTCGAAATCCGGAAACCGGCGCTGGTATTTGGCAATCAGCTTGGGGTCGAAGGTGCCGGCACGATCCCGCGGCACCGCGAGGGTCATCTTCGAGGTGCCGGTCAGGACCGACTTCTTCGAATAGCCATTGCGGTGATTCGACTTGCCCTCAGCGCCGTTGCCATCCAGGTGCTCGTCGAGCTCGGTATTCAAAATCCGTTCAGACAGCGCCTTCTTCAGCTCGTCGACCAGTCCATCCTTGTTGAATACGTCCTTCGGATCGCGGCCGGCCAGTAGCTGGTCAAGCAGTTCCTTCTCGATCGCCATATGATGCTCCCTCTGTTCTCATCATCGTGGCCTCACACACAAGATTCCTGACAGTCCCGTGGCAAAAGACTCCTTTAAAAAAACCCAGATGACTTGAGGCATTCCGGCGTGCAGCGCCACGCTCCATTCGTTGATCGAGGCCAACTCCTTGGGAACTGGATGCCTATAGTGGTCACTCGCTACGAGGACTGCGCCACACAGGTAGACATATATAACAAATGTGAAGGCGGTAGCTCGTAGGCCGTGATCACGACCCCCGCAAAGTAGGCCGAGCCAAGCCCCAAGACGAGCCGCTACTATTGCGCCAGGCGTAAACGCTGCCGTGGCTGTCGGAACAAAGCGACCGAAGGCTCCAAAAAACAGAAGCACGAATGGTAAAGCGACCATCCCTGCGAATAGGCTGTACAACCATCCGTAGCGCATGAAAGCGTTCCGGCTGATACAAGTTGCTCACTTTCCCAGGTAAATCTTACAATAGCCTTCGACTCTTGGATCGGCTCTTTAGCTGGTCGACTAAGCGCGTCAGTCTCAGCAATGCGTGGCGATGCCACCGGGTTTGGAGACGGAGCGACTGTCGCCGATAGCCGTCGCCAGTGTCGCCATTAACTCATCTAACTGCTTGATTTTCCTAGATGGCGGTCCCGGGAAGACTCGAACTTCCGACCCTCGGTTTAGGAAACCGGTTTCGACATTTTCCACCGCTCGCTACCGTGGCCGCAACTGATTGACTTGAAAATGAAAATCAATTGTTGATGATGTATCATTCTCCATAGAACGTGACAGCTACACCTTCAGGAGCGTGCCGAGCACATCGGGCCATCGTTTCTCGAATTCGGTATCTCGCTGCAGTCCGAGGTTTAATACCGCCTGAACCCGCTGCAGGGTTTCAGGCCACGTCAACGCCACTGGGTGCGGGAAGCGCGCGGGGACTCCGCAATTTGGATAAGCGCCGGGATACTGAAATGACGGTTGAAGTAACCGGGAGCACCCCCGGCCACGATGACAACCCGAACGGCGGCGTCACCCGCGAATTTGTCCAACGCAGCAGTGAGCGCGTCGCCCATATCCACGTCGAAATAGATGCGGCGCGCGCTGCCCAGTCTAACGACCGCAATTCCGCCGGCCACTTGTGCCGTCAGGACGTCGGTGTTCATCGGGCCCCCCTAAAATTCCAACAGGCATGAGTGTCCAGCGGCACGTGCGCTGATCTCGTCGCCAAGTAGGCTCCGAAGGCCTTCCCTGAACCGCAGCTGCAAGGACAGCGGCAGTATCTCTCCAGCGCACCGCTTCGATCCCATGTTGGCTGCGGCTAGCTCTTCTGAACCGTGCTTGCCGCCCTGCGGATCACATCAAGGACGAGGCCAGGCTGGGACAGCATGGGAACATGGCTGCTGTCAGCCTCGATCGTCGTGGCGCCCATGCGCTTTGCCGCAAAGCGCTCCAGATCGGGATGAACAGTGTGGTCATTCTTGCCGACGATGTACCAGCTCGGCTTGGTCTTCCAGGCCGTGCCTTCGACCTTTTGCATAAACAAGTCGGGCACGGGAACGGCCTGGGTTGCCCATACGAGCTTCTGCTCGGACTCGGACAGATCACCGGCAAAATACTTCGTGCCATCACGCTTCAGCCAGATTCGGCCATCGGCGACCTCGATGTGGGAAAAGACATCGGTGACAGGAAACTTCTGCTGCTGACTTTGCGAGGTTTCATCAGCGTCAGGTGCGAGCGCGCAGATGTAGACCAGGGCGGCAACCCGGCTGTCGACGCCCGCATGCGTAATCAGGGTGCCGCCGTAAGAGTGGCCAACAAGGACCACCGGACCGCTGACCCGGCCAAAGCAACGGGTGACGCATTCGACGTCGCCTTTCAGAGAATCGAGGCCGTGCTGCGACGCGATCACCTCGTGACCTTCAGCCTGCAGCGCCGGAATCAATTTGCCGAAGCATGACCCGTCGGCCCAGAGGCCATGCGCGAAAACGATACTTAGCTTGGCCATAGCGATCTCCTCTAACCGGATGTCATTGGCGAAATTCACGCTCCCGCAATGTGGCCGGCGTCAGGTATTATCCGTTGGCAGCGCCTGCAAAATTGTACGAACATGACCGTCTTGTATTTTTCGTCCGAAAAATTTCCGCCGGCGGTTGCGCCACGGCCGGTTTGCCTCTGTTTGTATGGCATTGGCCGTTGTAGATTTTTTCCGTCCGGGACGGCTGTTGCTCGCAATAAAGCCCCGCGACGGTCGGTCGCGCAGGAGAGTTTTGATTGTCGCGGAGAGCAATGATGGGCGTGGACGCAATTGAGGACGACCTCGCTAGACGCTTCCGGATAGAGCCTCCCGTGACACTCATGGCTCGAAAATCTTCAAAAGCACGCATCGGTTTTTCACGCATGCGGAGCAATCGTCCGATGCATGGCCGTTCGTTGGCCGCGCCACCGGAAGAGGCTTTTGCATTCCATGTTCCGCTGGCGGTGCCGTTTTTCTCCAACCTGTGGACGGCGGGGAAGCGCAGAGAAGTGCCCGACTGGCGTCTTGGCGACGCACAGCTGATCGACTTGCACGACAAACCGACGGTCCGTCTGGATATCCCTTTCGATTCGCTTCGCTTTTATATCTCTCAAACTGCGCTCGACGAGATGGCCAATGAGGCCGGAATTCGCCGCCTGAAAGGGCTTTACGCGCCGACTTTTGGCAGCCGTGATCTGATCATGTTCGGTCTGGCACAAGTGCTCGCTGGCGCGATGGAGCAGCCGGGCGAAGGCACCGCCATCTTTGTCGACAGTATCTCGCTGGCTTTCTTCGCTCATATCGTGCGCGCTTACGGCGGCGTTCCGGCCGGACGGAAGAACGTCAGCGGCGGCCTTGCATCATGGCAACTTCAACGCGCCCGCGACTTCATGATTGCCAATCTGGCAGGCGATCCGTCAATCGCCGAGGTTGCGAATGAGTGCAGATTATCAAGCGGCTACTTCACCCGGGCGTTCAAGCAGACGATGGGTATGCCGCCCTACCGATGGCTGACCAAACAACGCGTCGAGCGCGCCAAAGAACTGTTGCGGGGTCCGCGCCAGGAGCTCGCCGATATTGCCCAGCTCTGCGGTTTTGTCGATCAAAGCCACTTCGCGCGGGTTTTTTCCAAGAGCGAGGGCCACAGTCCGGGAAGATGGCGCCGCCTCTATCGCCTTTAGGCTCAATAAAGTCTTTGTGTCATCTGGATGGAGTCGCGACACGCTTAAACTGATTAGGTGCGGAGCATTGGTGCGCGCCTTCATGCGCCGCTGCAGTTCGGTCGGCAATGGCGCTTTTCAGATATTCCCTCCCTTTAGGAAGTCATTGAATTTGTGGCGGTCCCGGGAAGACTCGAACTTCCGACCTTCGGTTTAGGAAACCGCTGCTCTATCCGGCTGAGCTACGGGACCGTCTCGGCAGTGATGTCGTCCTGCTGCGAACGAGAATCTTTGCCGCGCTTGCGCCAGGGTCAATAGCAAAACTGTTCCTAGGAACCCTTAACTCCCTTAACCGGCGGCGTGCCGTGGGTATGAAAGGATTCGATGGTCTTGAGGCCCCAGGCCTGGCCTCTGGCGCGCTCCGCCTCGGTCCACACGATCGGCTGCCAGTCCGGCGCCAGAATAAGCCGCGCGCCGGCGTTCGCCACTTCGACGCGGTTGCCGCCCGGCTCATAGACATAAAGAAAGAAAGTCTGCTGGATCGCGTGCTTGTGCGGCCCGGTTTCGATGAACACGCCGTTCTCAAGAAAGATGTCGGCGGCGCGCAACACGTCCTCGCGGCTGTCCACGGCATACGTGACGTGATGAAAGCGGCCCGGCGTATTGGTGTGATCGTGCGAATAGGCGAGATCGTAGCTCTTGTTGGTGAACGTGATCCACATGGCGGCCTCGGTGCCGTCATTGAGAACGATCTGTTCGGTGGTGCGGCCGCCGAGATAGTCCTCGAAGAAAATGCGGTTGGCCTTGATGTCGACGGCGAGGCCATTGAAGTGATCGAGCCGGCGCACGTTGACGCCGCGCGCCGGATAGCGCTGCGCCTGATTCTTCAACGCCGGTTTGCGCTCCGGCGGCGGGCTGTAGCGCTCTGTGTCGTAATATAGTTCGATGACGTGGCCGTCGGGATCGTGGCAGCGATACGCCGGCCCATGGCCGAGTTCATCCTTGACCCAGCCGATCTCGTAGCCCGAGCCCTGCAACGCCGCGACCCGGCGCTCCAAGGCCTGCTGGCTGCGGGTGCGGAAGGCGGCATGTCCGAGACCGGAGGTGTTCGTCCCGGTAAGCTTCAGCGAGTAGCGCTCGTAGTCGTCCCAGCCGCGGAGGTAAACCGAATCTCCCTTGCGGCCGCTTTCGGTCATGCCGAGAACGTCGATGAAGAACGCAAGGCTCTCGTCGAACTTTGGCGTCAAGAGTTCGATATGACCGAGATGCGCAATGTCGGGATTGGGTTCTTGAGCAGTCATTGCTCACTTTCCTTGACGGTTTCCCTGATGGTTTCCTTGGCGGTGCGGGGCGAAGCAACCGACGATGTGCACACGGCTTTATACCGAAGCCGCCCCCGCGGATAGCCCGCAATCGAAGACGGCGGCGCTACGGAAAAAGCTTTACTGCGCCGCGGCGGGCGCCTCCGCCGGTGCTTCGTCGGTGACGACCTTGAAGCCGGCCAGCGTGTTGGGCCCGAACGAGGTGGTGATGGCGACGTCGGTGGCATCGCGCCCACGTGCCATCAGGATGCGGCCGATGCGCGGCGTGTTGTGGCGCGCATCGAAAGTGTACCAGCGGTCGCCGAGATAGACCTCAAACCAGGCGGAGAAATCCATCGGATCAGGCTCGGGCGGCACGCCGATGTCGCCGAGATAGCCGGTGCAATAGCGCGCCGGCACGTTCATGCAGCGGCACAGCGTGATGGCGAGATGGGCGAAGTCGCGGCAGACGCCGCGGCCTTCGTTGTGCGTATCCCACGCCGTCTTGGTCGGGCTGGCGTGGGCGTAGCCGAACTCGACGCGGCGGTGGACGTAGTCGCAGATCGCCTGCACCAGCGGCCAGCCCTTCGGTATTTTGCCGAATGTAGCCCAGGCGATCTTGATGAAACGGTCGGTCTCGCAATAGCGGCTGCCGAGCAGATAAACCAAAGTGTCGACCGGGAGTTTCTCCAACGGATGCTGCTCGGCTTCGGGCGCGACGGCGTCGGGCGCGCCGCTGTCGTTGACAAAAAAATCCGCCGACAACACGATCCGGCCTTGCGGCGCGTGGACGACGTGACAGATGTTGCCGAAACCGTCGCGGTAGGTATTAAGCGGCAGCATCGGATTAAGCGTGATGCGATCCGGCGTCAGCAAATCCGCGGCCCGCGACGGATGGACGTTGAGCATCAAGATCATCGGCGTCGGCTGCGGACACTGGTAGGCGATTTCATAGCCGGCGTGAATCTTCATCTCAAAGGCCCTGATCTCGAGGCTCTCGCGGTTGCGGCGGCCGATAGCTGTGGCGTAGCCTGCCTAAAGCAGTATGAGCCCGCCGTTCTACAACACCGTCGCCTGCGAACACATGCATCGAGAGCATATGCATTTATCAGGCCAAAAAATGCGCATATTTGCTCCAAAACGTGAGCAGCCAAAACGTGAGCAGCTATGAAGCCCGCAACCGAGACGTTGCTGACGGCCGGCGAGCCGGCGGCGGTCACTGTTTATAATCCCACCGGTTCCGCATCGTTCCTGCTCGTTGCCGATCACGCCGGCAACCGCATCCCGCGCGTACTCGGCGGACTGGGCCTCACCGAGGCCGAGCGGGCGCGTCATATCGCCTGGGACATCGGCATTGCCGGCGTCGGGCGGCTGTTGGCGGACGCGCTTGACGCGACGCTGATCCAACAAAATTATTCGCGCCTCGTCATCGACTGCAACCGGCCGCCGGGCTCGCCGGCGTCGATCCCCGAAATCAGCGAATTGACGGCGATTCCCGGCAATTCGGCGTTGAGCGCAGCCGGCAGGGAAGCGCGCGCCCGGGAAATTTTTTCGCCGTATCACGAGCGTTTAGAGGCCGAGCTTGCCGCGCGCCGCAAAGCCGGCCGCGCGACAGCGCTGATCGCGCTGCACAGCTTTACGCCGGTGTTCAAGGGCGTGGCGCGGCCGTGGCAGGCGGCGCTCCTCTACAATCGCGATCCCCGCCTCGCCCGGCGTCTCCTCGCGCTCCTCAAGGAACAAGACGACCTCGTGGCCGGCGACAACGAGCCGTATTTCGTCAGCGACGCTACCGACTACACTATTCCGGTGCACGGCGAGCGCCACGGCCTGCCGCATGCTCTGATCGAGATCCGCCAGGACCTGATCGCGGCGGAAAGCGGCCAGCGGGAGTGGGCCGAACGTCTCGCACGGCTGTTGCCACGGGCGTACGAGGGTGTGCAGCCCTGAGCGGCCGCGGCCGGCGTTGCCGGGAGTTGCGATTCGCCGCAAAGGCCGCTACATGAATTGAAAATCGGGACTTGAAAATCGGCTGGTCGGCAACGCCGGATGTCCCGGGAGGAAATAGATGCCCAAGCTGACCCAGAGCTATTCCCACGGCGTCTCCGCGACGCCGCTCATCGGCGAGACCATCGGCGTGCACTTCGACAAAGCGGCGGAGCGGTTCGGCGCGCGCGATGCGCTGATCGTGCGCCAGCAAAACATCCGCTGGACCTATGGCGAACTCAAAGCCAAGGTCGATGCCTTTGCCGCCGGGCTGCTGGCGCTCGGGCTTGCGCCGGGCGAGCGCGTCGGCATCTGGTCGCCGAACAACGCCGAATGGGTGATCACGCAGTTCGCCACCGCCAAGGCCGGTCTCATCCTGGTCAATATCAATCCCGCCTACCGGCTCTCGGAGCTTGACTACGCGCTTAACAAAGTCGGCTGCAAGGCGCTGATCACCGCCGATTCGTTCAAGACCAGCGATTATGTCGGCATGCTGCGGGAACTCGCGCCGGAGATCGACCGCAGCGCCCCCGGCAAGCTGCAGTCCAAGCGGCTGCCGGCGCTAACGACGCTGATCCGCATCGGCGACGACGAAAAGCGCGGCTTCGTCCGCTTTGCTGACGTGCTCGGCATGGGCGGCGAGCGCCACCGCGCCCAGCTCGCGGAGTTAGCCGGCACGCTGCAATTCGACGATCCGATCAATATCCAATTCACCAGCGGCACCACCGGCGTGCCCAAGGGAGCGACGCTCACGCACCACAACATTCTCAACAACGGCTATTTCATCGGCGAGGCGCAACGGCTGTCCGATAACGACCGGGTCTGCATTCCGGTGCCGCTCTATCATTGCTTCGGCATGGTGCTCGGCAATCTCGCCTGCATCACGCACGGCGCGGCCATGGTCTATCCGTCCGAGGGCTTCGACCCACTGGCAACACTGGAAACGGTCGCGGCCGAGCGCTGCACCGCGCTCTACGGCGTGCCGACCATGTTCATCACCGAACTCGGCCACCCGGACTTCAAGCGCTTCGATCTGTCGTCGTTGCGCACCGGCATCATGGCCGGCTCGCCGTGCCCGATCGAGGTGATGAAGCGCTGCGTCAGCGAAATGAACATGAGCGAAGTGACCATCGCTTACGGCATGACTGAAACCAGCCCGGTCAGCACGCAGACCTCGCACGACGATCCGCTCGAGCGCCGCGTCGGCACCGTCGGCCGCGTCCATCCCCACGTCGAAATCAAGGTCGTCGATTCCGACGGCCGCATCGTGGCGCCCGGCGCGCCCGGGGAATTATGCACGCGCGGCTATTCGGTGATGCTCGGCTATTGGGGCGACGAGGAAAGAACCGCGGAGGCGCTCGATCGCGCCGGCTGGATGCACACCGGCGATCTCGCCACGATCGACGAGGCCGGCTACTGCAACATCGTCGGCCGCATCAAAGACATGGTGATCCGCGGCGGCGAGAATGTTTATCCGCGCGAGGTCGAGGAATTTTTGTTCCGCCATCCCAAGGTCGAGGCGGTGCAGGTCGTCGGCGTACCCGATATGAAATACGGCGAAGAGCTGTGCGCCTGGATCAAGCTCAGGCCCGGCGCAACCGCGAGCGCCGCCGAGGTACAAGACTTCTGCAAGGGCCAGATCGCCCATTACAAGGTGCCGCGTTACATCAGGTTCGTAGACGCCTTCCCCATGACCGTCACCGGCAAGGTGCAAAAATTCATCATGCGCGAGGAAACCATCAAGGAACTCGGCCTGAGCGAGCATAAGACGGCTTGATGCGTGCGGCGCCGCCGGTGAAACGCAAACGCGACCCGCGGCGTGGTATACTGCCGTTGCCATGAACGAGCAGCCTGCGACTTTTGAAAAGTCCGCGCCGCAACCCGTTGACGGCGGCGGCCTCGGCGGAACGGTGAAGACGCCGCGCCAAAGCCCGCCTCAAGGCCCAGGCTTGGCCGGCATCGGCATCCGGCTGTTCATTCTGCTCATGGTCGGCGCGCTCATCGTCGTCGTTGCCCGCGACTGGAACTGGTGGGTGGGTTCCGCCGTGCAACAGCGCACCGACGACGCTTACCTTGAGGCCGATACGACGCCGCTGGCAGCGAAGGTGCCGGGCTACGTCAAGCGGGTCAACGTGCAAGACTTCCAAAGAGTGCACGCCGGCGACGTTCTGGTCGAGATCGTGGACGACGATTATCGCGCGCAGCTCGACCAGGCGCAGGCCAACGTCGTGGCGGCGGGCGCCGTGATCGACAACATCGAGCAGCAAAAGGGCTTGCAGGAGACGCTGGTCAAGCAGGCCGAAGCGGAGATCCAGGCCAGCGAAGCGGATGTGACGCGCTATCACCTGGAAGCCGTGCGCCAGCAAGCCTTGCTGAAGAACAGTTACGCCGGCACGCCGCAGCTCACCGAACAAGCGGTCGACAACGAGAAACACTCCATCGCGACGCTGGCGCTCAACCGCGCCAAGCTCGATCAGCAGCGCCAGCAGCTCAACGTGCTGGACAGCCAGAAGGCCCAGGCGACGGCGACGCTACAGGCGCAGAAGGCCGCGCGCGATCTCGCCGCGATCAACCTCGGCTACACCCGCATCACCGCGCCGGTCGACGGCATGGTCGGCGAGCGCCGGGTGCGGCCCGGCCAGTATCTGAGCATCGGAACCCAGGTGATTTCGCTGGTGCCGCTGCCCCATGTTTGGGTCGTCGCGAACTACAAAGAGACGCAAATGACCAACATCCGTCTCGGTCAGAAAGCGCGGGTGACGGTCGATGCCTTCCCCGGCAACGTGCTGCACGGCCACGTCGACAGCTGGTCGCCGGGTTCGGGCGCGGAATTCTCGCTGCTGCCTCCCGACAACGCCACCGGCAACTTCACCAAAGTGGTGCAGCGCATTCCGGTCAAGATCGTGCTCGATCCCGACCCGGCGCTGGCCGACCTCTTGCGGCCGGGAATGTCGGTGATCGCGACCATCGACACCGGCTCGACACCGCGCGCACCGAAGGCCGGCGAGAAGTAGGCCGCGCGGGTGAGCACGGCGACCCGCAGCCTTCGCGATTGGATCAACAGCGTGTCGCCACGCCGGCGCGCCGCGCCGGCCGACAGCCTCTGTCACGCCGACGACCGCGCGGCGCAGCCGCGGCCGGCGATCACGAGACGGCCGTTCATCGGCCTCCTCGCGGTGCTGTTGGGCGCGATCATATCGACGCTCGACAGCCGCATCACGAATTTCGGTCTCGCCGACGTCCGCGGCGCTGTCCATGCCGGCTTCGACGAGGGTGCGTGGATCACCACCGCATTTACCGTCGGCCAAATGATGATCGGGCCGATCGCGGCGTGGCTCGGCCTGGTGTTCGGTCCGCGCCGCGTGCTGATGATCTCGTGCGTCATCTTCGGCGTCTCGAATTTCCTCATTCCGCTTTCACCGAACCTCGGCTCGGTGCTGACGTTGCAGATGATCAGCGGGCTCGCCTCCGGCACCTTCATCCCCATCGCCATCGGCTTCGTGGTTCAAAGCCTTCCGGCGGGCTTCGTCATCTACGGCGTCTCGGCTTACGCCATGAACCTCGAACTGTCGCTCAACATCGCGGCATCGATCGAAGGCTGGTTCGACGATCACTGGTCGTGGCAATGGATTTTCTGGGACACCGCTTTGCTCGCGCCGCTGGCGCTCGCCTGCGTCTATTTCGGCATGCCGCGCCAGGCCGCGAATGGCCAACTTTTGCGGACCGCGGATTGGGCGGGAATGATCTACGCAAGCCTGGGCTTTAGCCTGATCTATGCCGCGCTTGACCAGGGCAACCGCCTGGACTGGCTTAATTCGGGCTTGATCAACGCCTTGCTTGTCGGCGGCTGCCTCCTCCTCGTCGCCTTTGTCGTTCAGGAATTGTCCAGCAAACGGCCGTGGATCAACATTCGCTTTGCCGCCGCCGGCAACATTCCCTTGCTGTTTCTTCTGATCGCCTTTTTCCGGTTCGTCACCCTGTCGACGTCCTTTCTCATCCCGCAATATCTGACGACCGTGCAGAATTATCGCGCCATCGAAGTCGGCGGCGTGTTGCTTTGGATTGCGCTGCCGCAATTTCTGCTGGCGCCGGTCATCGCCACGATTCTTCGTTTCATCGATGCCCGCATAACGTTGGCGCTCGGCTTTGCGCTGGTCGGCTGCGCCTGTTTCATGGCCGGGCAGCTCACCTATGAATGGGCCGGCAACGACTTCCTGCCGTCGCAAATCGTCCAGGCGGTGGGGCAGTCGCTCGGACTGACCTCTTTGGTCTGGTTCGCCATAAAGCACTTGGAGCCGAGCGAGGTCCTTACCTTCGGCGCGATACTGCAAACCGGGCGGCTGTTCGGCGCCGAGCTTGGCACGGCTTTCGTGCAGACCTTCGTGCGGGTGCGCGAACAGACTTACTCGAACCTGATCGGAATTCACGTCAACGCCGGTTCGGGAATGACGGAGCAGCGGCTGCACGATTACGCCAACGCCGTCGCCGGCCGCTCCGTCGGCGAGCCGCAGGCGAACGCCCGCGCGACCGAACTCCTGGCGCACGCCGTACAGGCACAGGCCAATGTGCTCGCCTATATCGACGGCTTCATGGTGCTGGGCTTTGCCGTCATCGGCATATTGCTGGTGATGCTGCTGCTGCGCGCGCCGCCGGCGAGAGCCGGCGTGCCGACCCGGGCAGCCGACGCTCCGGCCTAACCGAGCGCTCCGCCTAGTCGCGCGCGCCGTCGAGCATATCCTCAAGCTCGACCTGCACACACTCGCCGATCGCCGCACGATGTCCTTGCCCGGCGGCAAGCAGCGCCTGCGCCTGTTCGAGGCTGTCGGCCTCGACCCACCACTCTTCGGCGCGCGTGACCAGCATGGTGGCGTGAAAGGTCTTCGGACCGAGAGTGTCGGGTTCAGGCTTCGGTTTGAGCTTGCGGGCGGCGGTCATAAGAGCGTGTCCAGAGTGTATCGAAGGGCGTATCGCAGGGCCTGTTCGAGGCGCGTTCGGCCAACGGGAATGCCGGTTTGCGGCCGCAGACGCGGAAATCCGGAATCCGGTCCCGCCAACTGCGAATCATTTTAGGCAATTACTTTACCCTAAAGACGCCCGCCGGAACAAAGCATAAACGCGGAGCGCGACACCGCTCCAAAGCACCGCGGGAACGCGGTATCATGCAGTTTCGTTGTCCAGGCGCCTGCCTTTTCACAAGGAGTGGATCGTGGCCCCGCGTGCATATTGGAAAGGCTATTTGCGGCTGTCGCTGGTTTCGTGCCCGATCGCGCTCTATCCGGCCACCTCCGAGCGCGAGAAGGTAAGCTTCAATCAAATCAACCGCGAAACCGGCCATCGCATCCGTTACCGCAAAGTCGATGCCGAGACCGGCGAGGAAGTGCCGTCCGATCAGATCATCAAGGGCTACGAGGTCGCCAAGGGCGAATACGTCGAAGTCACCGACGAAGAGCTTGAATCGGTCGCGCTCGGAAGCACCAAGACCATCGAGATCGACGAGTTCGTGCCGCGCAACGAGATCGACGAACTCTACAGCATCCGGCCCTATTATATCGCGCCCGACGGCAAGGTCGGCGAGGACGCGTTCGTCGTCATCCGCGACGCCATCGAGCAGATGAAGATGGTCGCGATCGGCCGCGTCGTGCTCACCAGCCGCGAGCACGTCATCGCCATCGCTCCGCGCGGCAAGGGCCTCATGGGCACGCTGTTGCGCTTTCCCTACGAGGTGCGCGATCCCGCCGAATATTTCGACGACATTCCGAACGTCAAGCTCACCAAGGACATGATGGATCTGGCGCGGCATATCGTCGAAACCAAGAGCGGACATTTCCACCCTGAGCAATTCGAGGACCATTACGAGCACGCGCTCAAGGAGCTGATCGAGAAGAAGGCCAAGGGCGAAAAGATCGAAGTGCCGAAGGAGCGTCCGACCGGCAAGGTCATCAATCTGATGGATGCGCTGCGCCGTTCGGTGCAGGCCGAAGGCGGCAAGGGATCGACCCGCGCGCCGGCCAAGAAGGGCCGCAAGAAGATCGAAGGCCAAAAGGAAATGCTGCTGCCGATCGCCGGCAACAAGAAAGGCGCCCGCGAAGCGCGCGGGGAGGACGGCAAGACCCACCGCACGACGGCCAAGCATCGCAAGGCGGGGTAGCCCGATTTTGCATCGTCATTCCGGGGAAAAAAGTTTTTGCTCATCCGCGGACGCGCTGAAAAATCGGCGTGCCTAGGTAGAACCTAACGGTTATTGCAAATCGTCGTCGGATATTTCCGCGAGTTTTGCCAAATGCCGTAGCAGCCCAATTTTGAGCGGACGATTCCCATGAATAGGAATGGAAAGACGAACGATGCTTCCGGCCTTGCCATAAATGTGGTGGCTACCTGCTACGCGTAGCAAACGCCAGCCGCGCCGCTCGACCAAGCGAGCGAAGTCACGACCGGAGACAGCTTTCATAAGGCTATTTCCAGAATTCTTCCCTTGTCGTCGGCCTTCGGCTCAGCGACGTCGATCGACAGGCAACCTTCGATCGCCTCATGTATGTTGCGTAGCAGTTCGTCCATCGTTTCGCCCTGCGTTGCGCAGCCCGGCAGAGCTGGGACTTCAGCCCAAAAACCGCCCTCTTCGGCCTCGTGCACAACTATCTTGATCTTCACGTCGGTGCTCCTAGCCAGCAAAGCAAAAATACGCATTTGCCGACGTGGAACAAGATGCAATGGTCAATGTTCGCAACGTCCTGTCGAAGCACCAAATAACATCTCGCATGCTCGCGCCGGCGACGTAGCGGCGTGCCGAATCCGCACCCATTAGGCCAATTGCCGTCTCCTTTTTCTTGACTTCTGTCCCTCTTTCCGCTACATTGCAAAGAATCTCGCTCAGTGAAGGACGCCTTCGGCCGAGGGTACTCCTGAGGGTCGAGCGGGTGCGGTGCCCGCGCGCGGAACGATACACTCCGCCTCCGGGCAGCTTCGGGCATCATGTTGGCCGGCACTATGACCGGTCCGGGAGGTGCATTCCCTGGACTGGGACAGGCGGGCGCGGGTAACGCCCGTGTCACAGCGCGAGGTCTTCGCTCCCCGGTTGGAGCGAGCGTACCGGATCGAACGTCCTGCCGCGTCCCAGGAAGCCTGGCCTGAAGCTGACGCCGAACGGGCGCAAGCCCCGACGGTGTGAGCCGTGGTGGAACGCCGACAGGCGAGCGCGCCCCCTCCCGACCCTCCCCCGCAAGCGGGGGAGGGAAAAGAGACAAGGGCGCGCGCCGCATCGCAAGATGCGGAGGTTACCAAACACGTTTGTCGGCGTTCCGCTTTCCTTTTTTCCTTTGTCCTTTCCTACGTCATTGCCGGACTTGATCCGGCAATCCATGCGGACCGGAAGCTCAATCGGATTTGCCGATAGGTTTTCAGAGCCGCGCGTCAGCATGGACCACCGGGTCAAGCCCGGTGGTGACGACCTGTAGTGGTTGGCAAAGCTCGGGCGCGGATCGCGTCGCGAGAATGATTTCTGTCGACCGTCATCCTGAGGTGGTCGCGAAGCGGCCCTCGAAGGATACACGGCCCGGGCCGTCGCCCTTCGAGGCTCGCTATAGCGCGTAGAGGACGCGCGTAAACGCGCTGATGGCTCGCACCTCAGGGCGACGGAAAAGATCGCACGAGCGGGGTAAAGTAGCATGAGCAAACCGGCACCCGCGACGCTGACGCCGGAGCAATATGCCGAGCGCCTCGACGCCGAGAAGACGGCGCTGACGTTGCACTATTGCAACGCCTTCAAGTTCTGGCGCGCGTGCCCGCTCAGGCTGTGCCGCAAGGCGCGAACTTGCAGCGGCGATGCGAACGCGTGCCTCAAGCGCCGCGAGCACGAAGTGCCGCGCGAGGACCAGTGGCGGGCGCGGCAGCAAATCCTGGCGGCAACGCCGGCGCATGCCGGGCCGCCGGAGCGCACCGCGCGCGAGTTTCTGCCGCGGGATCTGCCGTCGCCGCGATGACTCAGGTGACGCATGCGCCCGCCTCCGCCGTCTATCCTGCGCTCCCCGTATGCAGGGAGGCTGGGGGGAGGTTTCATACGCCGAAAGCCGCCCCAGTGTGGCCGCATTCCGGCCTTTCGCTGCTAAGCCGATGACTGGGCGGTGGGACGGGGTGGCGGCCGCATTGCTGGCGGCCGGATTTGCGGCACTTTGCGGATGTTCCGGCGCCTCGGCGCGGGAGCCGCCACGGAATGCGTTGTCTTGTGACGGCGAGGTCGTCGGGCACGGCACGTTCGGCCGCGCCGGGGCGGGCCGCGTCATCGACGGCCGCACCTTCACCCTCGACGACGGGCGCGAGGTCCGTCTCGCCGCCATCGAAGTGCCGGCAGGGACGCCCGGGCGAAACGCGACGCAAGATGCGACGCAAGACGCGATTCGAGACGCAACACCGGCCGGCGCGGCGGCGGCAGCCGCAGATGCGCTTGGCGGACTATTGGCCGGCAGCGAGATCGTACTGCGGCAAGCGGAACCGCAGAAGACCGACCGCTACGGGCGGCTCGTCGCTTATGTGTTTACCCAACGCGACGGCATCGAACGGCCGGTGCAGGCGGAATTGATCGGTTTGGGCGCCGCGCGCGTCGCGGCACACGCCGGCAGCCATGCCTGCGCCATGGAACTCCTGGCGCGCGAGGCCGCCGCCCGGGCGGCCAAGCTTGGCCTTTGGGCGATCTCGTATTATGACACCCTCGACGCCGAAAACCCCGCCGGTGTGCTGGCCGAGCAAGGCCGCTTTGCACTGGTCGAGGGTAAGGTGGTCTCGGTGCGCGAGAGCGGGGCGACCATCTACGTGAATTTCGGGCGGCGGTGGAGCGAAGACTTCACTGTTACGATCTCGAAGCGAAATGCGCGTAGCTTCACGGCGGCGGGGCTAGAACCGGCGAAGCTTGCGGGTCGTCACATCCGGGTCCGTGGCTGGATCGAGGAGCGCGGCGGTCCCTGGATCGAAGCGGCGCGGCCGGAGCAAATAGAGCTGACCGATGGCGAGTGATCGCCGCGCATGAATGGGCGCAGTGAGGGTGAACAGGGTGACCGTTAGGCGCATCGGCGAGAGGGCACGAGCGCGGCCGGCATATGCCGGGATTGCCGCGCTCGCTTTCGTGCTGGCGGCGTGCACGGCGTCGCCGCCCGCCGTCTCGCCGCAGGCCTCGCTGCCGGCGCCGGCGAAATCCGCAGAGACCGCGGATATGTCGCCCGCGGCGCTGCGCGAGCACCACCGCATCCTCGCCGCCTATGGCGGCGTCTACAACGACCCCAAGCTGCAGGCCGTGATCGAACAAACCGTCGAGCGCCTGGTGGCGGCGTCAGAGCGGCCCGACCTGCACTACAAGGTCACCATGCTCAACTCGCAATCGATCAACGCCTTTGCGTTGCCGACCGGACAGCTTTACGTGACACGGGGACTGATCGCGCTCGCCAACGACGAATCCGAGCTGGCGTCGGTGCTGGCGCACGAGATGGGCCACGTCATCGCCCGCCACGCCGCCATCCGCGAGGAGCAGGCGAAGCAGGCCGCGCTGGTCGGCCGCGTCGTCAGCGACGTCATCAGCGATCCGACGGAAGGCGCGCTGGCGCTCGCCAAATCGAAGCTCGCGCTGGCAAGCTTCTCGCGCGCGCAGGAGCTCGAAGCCGACGCCATCGGCATCGGCATCGCCTCGCGCGCCGGCTACGATCCCTACGGAGCGGTGCGCTTTCTCACGTCGATGGAGCACAATTCCGAGCTAAAGCCGCAGCAGAGCGGCGCCATCGATCCGCGCGCGCCCGATTTTCTGTCGTCACATCCGGCGACGCCCGAGCGCATCACCAATGCGATCGCGAATGCCCGGCAATATAGCGGTGCAGCCGCGGCAGCGGCCGCGACCGGTTCCACCGCCCCGACCAGGGACGCCTATCTCGCCGACATCGACGGCATCGTGTTCGGCGAAGACCCCAGCGAAGGCTTTGTCCGTGGCCGCCGCTTCCTGCACCCGCGGCTCGGCTTCACGTTCACGGCGCCGGAAAATTTCGCCCTCGACAACACCGCGCAGGCCGTGCTCGGCGTCAGGCGCGGCGGCGGCATGGCGCTGCGGCTCGACGTCGTGCGCGTGCCGTCCGAACAGACGCTCGCCGAATACCTGACCTCGGGCTGGATCGAGAACATCGATCCGAGCACGGTCGAGGACATTACCGTCAACGGCTTTCCCGGCGCGACCGCCGCCGCCAAGGGCGATCAATGGGATTTCCGCCTCTATGCGATTCGCTTCGGCAGCGACGTCTATCGCTTCATCTTCGCCGCCAAGCGCCGTACGCCGGAAAGCGACCACATCTTCCGCGAGTTGATCGGCACGTTCCGCCGCATGAGCCTCGCCGAAATCGAAGATGCCAAGCCGCTGCGCCTGCAGGTTGTGACGGTCGGCCCAAACGATACGGTGGAGAAGCTGGCGAGCCGCATGGCGGTCACGGACCGGGCGGTCGAGCGCTTCCGCGTGCTCAATGAATTGCAGCCGGGCGAGCGGCTCAAATCGGGCAGCGAAGTCAAGATCGTGGTAGAGTGAGCCGCCGATCTTCTGCGGCAGGTGCAAACCAGACCATCACCTGGCGGCGGCCGAAAAACCCGCGACAAGCCGCGGTTCGCGCTATTTTGCCGGCCTGAACGCGAGGGAGGAAAGCCGATGGCTTACATATTCAAGAAAGCCGAACTGCCGTCGTTGATCTTGGAAGTGCTGGGTCGCGACGGCACATTTGCCTTTGACGCAGTTGCCGACGATCAGTACGCCGCCTAAAAGTGTCGAGCTCAAATTGAAGCTTGAACTTATTCTATCGCTCCGCTGGAGGAATACCGTTGTCTACAATAAGCAACCCAACAATCAGCGACGTCTCAATCATTAATTGGCACACGACCGAAGCGAAACCGGTCAAATCCGGACTGGAGAGGACCATCTGCAGCGAAGATTTGTGTGGTTCGAAAACGCTGACGGTCTATCAACGAACTGTGCTGGAAGGCCGCCAGTTCGAGGTCAACGCACGCGATGACTATCACCTGGTATACGTCGTCGAGGCATTGAAGGAGGGTATTGTCAGCTTCAACGGCAAGTCGCACGTAGCCGAGGAAGGTGCCGGGGTGCTTCTTGCGCCCGGCGAATACGCGCGGTTTGAAGCGTCAGGCTCGAAGCTCGAGCTGCTTCACATGGTGACGCCCAAGCCTCCTGCCGCCGTGGAAGGCGGACTGCCGGGCGGCCCGGGATATTTCTTCAATCGCAATACGCTCCGTCCTCTCAGTGACGCCAGCGGCGGCCGTGTGCGTCGTTTTTGTGCCGAGTCTACTGTCAGACTTCTCGACGGCACGAGGCTTACTCCGACAAATGCCATTCAAGCGGGCGAGATGCACTATCATGAAGGCGGATCATCGCCATATCATCGGCACGTCGGCACGACCGCCAATCCCGACGGCGCATCCCATTGCTACATCACGTTCAAGGGCATTGGCGAGGTCCAAGTCGGAGAGACGACGCAGGAAGTCCAGCCCGGCACGCTCGTGTATTTTCCCCCGGGGGTACCGCATCGGCTTCGCGCCCACGGAGGACCTCTCGATTATTTCGAGCTGCAAGCCTGGCGGAGTTTCAAGACCGACGTGCTCAGCGAGGAGCCGCTGGGACTCAAGTGGTACTACGACTCCGCGACACCGGGCGCCGCGCGGGTAGAGTGGGACCAAAGCTAGCCAAACGCGGCGGACGGCGGCTCGCTCAAGCTGTTCCACCTGATCGTGCCGCAGATTCCTCAATAGCGGTCTGCGCCTTGGCTTAGGGCCAGGTTTTACTTGTCAGTTCGGCGATGCCGTCGGCCGCCGCGCCGATTTCCAACACCGGGAAAAACGCGGCGACGTAACGATCCGGGCGCAGCAGATAAAGGCCGGCAGGCCGGCAGGCGAGAAGCTGCGCCAGTTCGCCGCGAAGGTCGCGCGCGGCGACGGCGGGCGCTTCGACCGCCGAGGCGTCTTCCTTGTCGAGCACCACGACGCGGCGGATTGGAAACGCCTCCGCATCGCCGAGCGCGAGGTTCGTAAGCGTTTGCGGCGCCGTGCCGGGCGGCGCCACGAGCGCAAAGCCGTCGCCGAGTACGTCGTCCAGAAGCGTAAAGCCGCGCTCGGTCATGACCAGCGGCTGCGGGAAAAGCCGCCCTACCAGCGATCGCCCGGGCGGCAATTTGTCGGCAAGCAGAAAGCCGCGGCGAAAGCGCGGCTTCGGCTTATATTTCATCTCGGCGAAATAGGAGCGCGCCGCGGGATAAAGCGCCAGCGCCCGGAAAAATGTCTGCAACGCCAGCGCTTGCAGACGGCCACGTGGCATCATCACGCGTCCCATGCGGATCGCAAGCTGGATCATCTCGGCGGCGTGGTCGCGCCGCTCGGTCTCGTAAGTATCGAGCAGGCCCTCGCCCAGTCGGCCTGAGACCGCGGCGGCGATCTTCCAGGCCAGATTGTGCGCGTCGCGCACGCCGCTGTTCATACCCTGGCCGGCAAACGGCGGCATCAGATGCGCCGCGTCGCCAGAGAGAAAGACGCGGCCGGCGCGCCAGCGGTCGGCCATCCGGGCGTGAAAGGTGTAGACGACTTTGCGGCGCAACACGGCCTTGTCGTCGTTGCCATAGAGCCGCAGCAACGCCGCGACGTGATCCGGCGCCAGGACATCGGCGTCCTCTTCGCCGTCATGGAGCATAAGCTCGAAACGGCGCGTGCCGTTGGGGCCGGGCAACGACAAGCATGGCCGCGCCGGATTGCAGTAGACCTTGGTGTCGCGGGTCGGATCGGAGGTGCCTTCGAGATCGATAATGAGCCAGCGTTCCTTGAAGGTGGAGCCGTGCATGTCGATGCCGAGGCTCTGCCGCACGAAGCTGCGGCTGCCGTCGCAGCCGACGAGATATTCGCAGGTCAGCGAACGCGGCCCGGCGCCGCCGCGCAGTTCGACCGTTACGGCTTGGTCCGATGGCGCGAAGCCGACGAGCTCAGTCTCGAACAGCACGGTGACATTGGCGTACCGTTGGAGGTTGTCGCGCAGCAGCCGTTCCAGCACCGGCTGCCTGAAGGCGTTGCGGCGTGGATAGCCGTATTCCAGCGTGGTCGGTTTGACCTTGAGAAAGCGCCGGCCGCCGGGAGAAAAATACTCCGAGCCGTAGCCGAACACGACGTTCGGCACCAAATCGTTGATGACACCGACCGATTGCATGGTGCGCAGCAATTCGTCGTCAATCGATACCGCGCGCGGCTCCTGCACGGTCTGCGCATTGCGCTCGACAATGAGGACGTCGATGCCGTAGCGGCCGAGAAGCCCGGCCAGCGTCAGACCGGTCGGCCCGGCGCCCGCGATCACCACGGGCCAGTGCGTGCGCGTTGTCGCAGCGTCAAGGGTCATGGCGTCGAGAGTAAGTCGAAACGTCGGGGAATCAACTTGCGCGGTGGCGCCGCCCGGTGGGTCACATGTTGATCGCGCGTTTGCTGACCGCCAGTGCCGCTTCCTTCACGGCTTCGCTCAGGGTCGGATGGGCATGGCAGGTGCGCGCGATGTCTTCCGACGAGGCGCCGAATTCCATGGCGATCGCAGCCTCCGCGATCAGAGCTTCGGCGTCGGGGCCGAGGATATGCACGCCGAGCACGCGATCGGTCTTGGCATCGGCCAGGATTTTGACAAAGCCGTCGGTGGCAAGGTTCGCGCGGGCCCGGGCGTTGGCGGTGAACGGGAATTTCCCGACCGCGTAAGCGACGCCGGCGGCTTTCAGGTCCTCTTCGGTTTTTCCGACCGAGGCGATTTCGGGACTGGTGTAAACGATGTTCGGTATTACGTCGTAATTCACGTGCCCGGCCTGACCGGCAATGATTTCGGCCGCGGCGACCCCTTCGTCCTCCGCCTTGTGGGCGAGCATCGGCCCGGCGACGACATCGCCGATGGCGTAGACGCCGGCGACGCTGGTGTGGAAATGGCCGTCGATGACGACCCGGCCGCGGTTGTCCTTTTTCACACCGACCGCTTCGAGACCGAGGCCGTCGGTGTAGGGCACGCGACCGATCGCCACCAGGACGTTATCGGCTTCGATCGTTTCCGCGGCGCCGCCGCCGGCCGGTTCGATCTTGACCTTGAGCGCTTTGCCGGACGTGTCGACGGCGGTAACTTTCGACGACAGCTTGAACACTATGCCTTGTTTTTGCAGCAAGCGTTGGAACTGCCGGGCGACCTCGCCGTCGACACCGGGCAGGATGTGATCGAGGAATTCGACGACCGTGACCTGGGCGCCGAGCCGGCGCCACACCGAACCCAATTCCATCCCGATAATGCCGGCGCCGACCACGACGAGCTTTTGCGGCACGGCCGCAAGCGTGAGCGCACCGGTCGACGACACCACGCGCTTCTCGTCGATGTCGATGCCGTTGAGGCGGGCCACCTCGGAGCCGGTAGCGATGACGATGTTCTTGGTTTCCAGGCTTTGCGTTTTGCCGCCGTCGTCTTTTACTTCGATCCTGCCGGGCGCGACGATCCGGCCGACGCCGCGAAACGTGTCGATTTTGTTCTTCTTGAACAGGAAGGCGACACCTTTGACGTTGCTGTCGACGTTGGCGTCCTTGTATTTGAGCAGCGTCGGCAGATCGACACTCGGTGCGCCGACCTTGATGCCCATCTCTCCGAATTTATGGCCGGCTTCTTCGTAAAGCTCCGAAGCATGCAGCATCGCCTTCGACGGGATGCAGCCGATGTTGAGACAGGTACCGCCGAAGGTGGGCCATTTTTCGACCACTGCGGTCTTTAGTCCTAGCTGCGTGGCGCGAATGGCGCATTCATAACCGCCGGGACCGCTGCCGATGACAATGAGATCGTATGCCATGACTCGAACACCTATTCGTCGTCATGCCCGCGCGTGTTGCGGACAGCCACGCCTTCCATTCAAGAAACGAAGACGTGGATGGCCGGGTCAAGCTCGACCATGACGAAGTGAAAAATCACAAATCCAGCACCAGCCGCGCCGGCTCCTCCAACGCTTCTTTCACCCGCACCAGAAACGTCACCGCTTCGCGACCGTCGACGATGCGGTGGTCGTAGGACAGGGCCAAATACATCATCGGCCGTATCTCGACCTTGCCGGCAATCGCCATCGGCCGCTCCTGGATCTTGTGCATGCCCAGGATGCCGGACTGCGGTGCGTTGAGGATCGGCGTCGACATCAGCGATCCGTAGATGCCGCCGTTGGTGATGGAAAACGTCCCGCCCTGCATTTCGTCAATTTTGAGCGTGCCGTCGCGGGCGCGGCGGCCGAAATCGGTAATCGCCTTCTCGATCTCGGCGATGGATTTTTGATCGCAGTCGCGCACCACCGGCACCACCAGGCCGCGCTCGGTGCCGACCGCAATGCCAATATGGTAGTAATTCTTGTAGATGATGTCGGTGCCGTCGATCTCGGCGTTGACGGCGGGAATTTCCTTGAGCGCCTGCACGCAGGCGCGAACGAAGAATCCCATAAAGCCGAGCTTGACGCCGTGCTTCTTCTCGAACAATTCGCGGTATTGGCTGCGCAGCGCCATGACCTGGCTCATGTCGACCTCGTTAAAGGTCGTGAGCATGGCTGCGGTGTTCTGCGCCTCCTTGAGCCGGCGTGCGATGGTTTGGCGCAGCCGCGTCATGCGCACGCGCTCTTCGCGCGCGGCATCGTCGGGCGGCGACGGTGCGCGCATTTGCACGGTGGCGGGCGCGGCAACCGGCGTCGGCTGCGCCGCGGCGCGCTCGATGGCGGCGAGCATGTCCCCCTTGGTGACACGTCCGTCCTTGCCGGTGCCGGGCACCGTTGTTGGGTCGGTGCCGGTTTCAGCGGCTATTCTGCGCACGGACGGCGCCAGCGGGGCCTCGACGCCGGCGACCTTGGCGGCAACCGCTTTCGGCGGCGCGGCGCTTGCAGGCTGTGGAGCCGGCGGACGCTCATCTCTCGGCGTCACCGGCTCCGGACCTGCGCCGATCGCCTTGGCGCGCTCGGTTTTCTGATCGGGTCGCCCGGCCGGCACCGCGCCGGCGCCCTCTTTGATGGCGCCGAGAAGCGTGCCGACCGCAACCGTTTCCCCGTCCCTGACCGCGATATCGGTGAGCACGCCGGCGGCCGGCGCCGGCACCTCGATCGTGACTTTGTCGGTCTCGAGCTCGACCAGTGGCTCGTCGACGGCAACGACATCGCCGGCTTTCTTGAACCACTTGCCGATTGTCGCTTCGGTCACCGACTCGCCGAGGGTGGGCACGCGAATGTCAGCCATTGTTGCCTCTTCGTCATGGCCGATTTGTCCCGGCCATCCACGACTTTGTTCAGTCCGCGCCGTCAAGACATCGATGCCGGCAGAGCGCCGGCACAACAGAGAGCGGCAATTATCCGAGCGCGTCTTCCAGGAACTGCTTGAGTTGAGCCTGATGCTGAGACATCTGTCCGACTGCGGTCGACGCCGCAGCCGGCCTTCCGGCGTAACGGGCGCGGCGGTGTTTGGCGCTGATCTGGTTGAGCACCCACTCCAGGAAGATGTCGACGAACACCCATCCGCCCATGTTGCGCGGCTCTTCCTGACACCACACGATCTCGGCTTCCTTAAAGCGCGACAGCTCGGCCATCAGCGCCTTGGTCGGAAACGGATAAAGCTGCTCGATCCGCAAAAGATAAACGTCGTCGATGCCGCGCTTCTCGCGCTCGTCGTAGAGATCGTAATAGACCTTGCCGGCTGAGATAACGACGCGGCGGACTTTGCCATCGGGGACAAGCTTGATCTTTTCGTCCGGGGATGTTTGTGCGTCGTCCCAAAGCAGCCGGTGGAACGAGGTTCCGGGGCCCATTTCATCGAGACGCGATACCGCGCGCTTGTGGCGCAGCAGCGATTTCGGCGTCATCAGGATCAGCGGCTTGCGGAAGTCGCGGTTAAGCTGCCGCCGCAGAATGTGAAAGTAATTGGCCGGCGTGGTGCAGTTGGCGACCTGCATGTTGTCTTCGGCGCACATTTGCAGGAAGCGCTCGAGCCGGGCGGAAGAATGCTCAGGCCCCTGCCCTTCGTAGCCGTGCGGCAACAGGCAAACGAGGCCGGACATGCGCAGCCATTTGCGTTCGCCCGACGAGATGAACTGGTCGAACAGCACCTGCGCGCCGTTGGCGAAGTCGCCGAACTGCGCCTCCCACATGGTCAGAGCGTTGGGCTCCGCAAGCGAATAGCCGTACTCGAAGCCGAGCACCGCCTCTTCCGAGAGCATCGAATTGATGACCTCGTAACGCGCCTGCGTGTCGCTCAAGTGATTGAAGGGCGTGTAGCGAAGCTCGTTTTCCTGGTCGGTCAGCACCGAATGGCGCTGCGAGAATGTGCCGCGTTCCGAATCCTGGCCGGACAGCCGCACCCGGTGACCCTCGAGCAGCAACGAGCAGAAGGCGAGCGCTTCGGCGGTCGACCAATCGATATTGGTGCCGGTCTCGATGGCCTTGCGCCGGTTATCGATGAAGCGATTGAGGGTGCGGTGGAGATGGAAGTCCGGCGGCAGCGTCGTGATCTTGGTGCCGATCTCCTTGAGCGTCCCGATGTCGACGCCGGTCTTGCCGCGGCGCGGATCTTCAGCGTCCTCCGCCCGCTTGAAACCCGACCAACGGCCGTCGAGCCAATCGGCCTTGTTGGCGCGGTAGCTTTGCGCCGCTTCAAGCTCGGTATCGAGGCGGTTGCGCCAGTCCGCCGTCATCCTCTCGACTTCGCCGGCGGTCACTACACCTTCGCCGACCAGCTTGTTGGAGTATATCTCCAGCGTAGTGGGGTGACTCGCGATCGCCTTGTACATCAACGGCTGGGTGAACGAAGGTTCGTCGCCCTCGTTGTGGCCGTGACGGCGGTAGCAGAACATGTCGATGACGACCGGCTTCTGAAACTTCTGCCGGAACTCGGTCGCCACCTTGGCGGCGAACACGACGGCTTCCGGATCGTCGCCGTTGACGTGAAAAATCGGCGCCTCGATCATCTTGGCGACGTCGGAAGGGTACGGCGACGAGCGTGAGAACCGCGGGCTGGTGGTAAAGCCGATCTGATTGTTGACGATGAAATGCACCGAACCACCGGTGCGATGGCCGCGCAGTCCGGACAAGCCGAAGCATTCCGCCACCACGCCCTGGCCGGCGAACGAGGCGTCGCCGTGGATCAACAACGGCATCACCATGGTGCGGTCGTCGCGCGTGGCGCCCAGCTGGTCTTGCTTGGCGCGAACCTTGCCGAGCACGATCGGATCGACGATTTCCAGATGCGAAGGATTTGCGGTCAGCGACAGGTGCACCTTGTTGTCGTCGAACTCGCGATCCGACGAAGCGCCGAGGTGATATTTCACGTCGCCCGAGCCTTCCACCTCGTTCGGCGTCGTTGAGCCGCCTTTGAACTCGTGAAAGATGGCGCGGTGCGGCTTGCCCATCACCTGGGCCAGCACGTTGAGCCGGCCACGATGCGCCATGCCGATGACGATATCGCGGACGCCGAGGGCGCCGCCGCGCTTGATGATCTGTTCCAGCGCCGGGATCATCGACTCGGCGCCGTCGAGGCCGAAGCGTTTGGTGCCGGTGAATTTGAGGTCGGAAAACTTCTCGAAACCCTCGGCTTCCACCAGCTTGTTGAGGATGGCGCGCTTGCCTTCCCGGGTGAAGGTAATCTCCTTATCCGGACCCTCGATGCGCTCCTGGATCCAGCCCTTCTGCGCGCCGTCTGAAATGTGCAGAAACTCGACGCCGAGAGTTTGGCAATAGGTGCGCCGCAGAATGCCGACGATCTGACGGATAGTACCGAATTCCAACCCCAACACGTTGTCGAGAAAGATCGGCCGGTCGAGATCGGCTTCGGTAAAGCCGTAGGCCGACGGATCGAGCTCCTCTTCGTTGTTCGGCGGCTGCAATCCGAGCGGATCGAGATTGGCGTGGAGGTGACCGCGGGCGCGATAGGCGCGGATCAGCATCAGCGCGCGAATCGAATCCCGCGTCGCGCGTTCGACGTCGCCGGTGGACAACTCGACGCCCTTGCTCTGCGCCTTGGCCGCAACCTTGGCGCCGATTGCCTTTCCAGTCTCGCCCCAGTCGCCGTCGAGCGCGGCGACCAGATCGCTCCGCTCCAGCCGCGGCCAATCGGACCGGCGCCATGACGGGCCGCGGGCATTTTCACTGACGTCGCGAGCGTCGTCCTTGAGACTCTGGAAGAAAGACTGCCATTCGGCATCGACAGACTTGGGGTCGGCTTCGTAACGGGCATACAGGTCTTCGATGTACGGAGCGTTGGTGCCGTAGAGAAACGAAGTGCGTGCGAAGGCAGCGTTCGCATCCTGACGAGACATGGGGCGGTTCCTAGCTAAGAACGACCAGACAGCGGTGCGACTTCGACGTCACACGCAAAACAAAGTTGGATCGCCGAGCCCCCGAAGCGGGCGATCCCCGTCTACCTATTTAATCACTCTGCACGGCGGGCGAAAGCACAAGAAGTGAATCATCATTTCCATATTTCCACGAGGGTTTTCCCAAGCCGCGCTGGCGACGGAGAAACCTTGATTCCAGCGGCCGTCATGGCCGCGATCTTCGATTCGGCGTCGCCTTTGCCACCCGCGATGATAGCGCCCGCATGGCCCATCCGCCGGCCGGGAGGGGCGGTGCGGCCGGCGATAAAGCCGACTGTCGGCTTGAGCCGGCCGCGCTTGGCCTCGTCCTTGAGGAACGCCGCCGCGTCTTCTTCAGACGAGCCGCCGATCTCGCCGATCATGACGATGGCCTCGGTCGCCTTGTCGGCGAGGAACATTTCCAGGATCTCGATGAAATCGGTGCCTTTGACCGGGTCGCCGCCGATGCCCACGGCGGTGGTCTGACCGAGCCCCTCCTGCGTGGTCTGGAACACCGCCTCGTAAGTCAGCGTGCCGGAGCGCGACACGATCCCGACTTTGCCGGGACGAAAAATGTTGCCGGGCATGATGCCGATCTTGCATTCGCCTGCGGTCATGACGCCCGGACAATTCGGTCCGATCAGGCGCGATTTCGAGCCGCACAACGCGCGCTTGACCTTCACCATATCCAGCACCGGTATGCCTTCGGTGATGCAAACGATCAGCGGAATTTCGGCATCGATCGCTTCGCATATCGCATCCGCGGCCCCTGGCGGCGGCACGTAAATGACGCTGGCGTCGCAGCCGGTCTTGCGGCGCGCTTCGGCGACCGTATCGAACACCGGCAGATTGAGATGCGTCGAGCCGCCCTTGCCCGGCGAGGTGCCTCCGACCATTTTGGTGCCGTAAGCAATCGCTTGCTCGGAATGGAAGGTGCCGTTCTTGCCGGTAAAGCCCTGGCAGATGACCTTGGTATTCTTGTTGATGAGGATTGCCATCAGGCCATTCCCTTCACCGCCTTGACGATCTTTTGCGCAGCGTCGTCGAGATCGTCGGCGGGAATGACGTTGAGACCGGATTTTTTGATGATCTCCTTGCCCAGCTCGACGTTGGTGCCTTCGAGCCGCACCACAAGCGGCACCCGCAATCCCACTTCCTTGACCGCGGCAACCACGCCCTCCGCGATGACGTCGCAGCGCATGATACCGCCGAAAATGTTGATCAAAATTCCCTTCACATGCGGGTCGGAAGTGATGATCTTAAACGCGGCAGTCACTTTGTCCTTGCTGGCGCCACCACCGACGTCGAGAAAATTCGCCGGCGTCTCGCCATAGAGCTTGATGATGTCCATGGTCGCCATGGCGAGGCCGGCGCCGTTGACCATGCAGCCGATGGTGCCGTCGAGCGCGACATAGTTGAGATCATAGTGCGACGCCTCGATCTCCTTGGCATCCTCTTCGGTCGGATCGCGCAGCGCAGCGATATCGGAATGGCGATAGAGTGCGCTGTCGTCGAAGCCGATCTTGGCGTCGAGGCAGATGAGCTCACTCGATTTGGTGACGACAAGAGGATTGATTTCGAGGAGGCTCATGTCCTTGGCGACAAACGCCTGATAAAGCCTAGGCAGCATGCTCTCGGCTTGCTTGGCGACTTCCCGGTTCAAGCCGAGCGCCTGCGCGACCTCGTGGGCGTGATGCGTCATAAAGCCGGTGACGGGATCGACCGAGAACGACACGATTTTCTCAGGCCGCGTGCGCGCCACCTCTTCGATGTCCATACCGCCCTCGGTCGAGACAACGAAGGCGACGCGGGACGTGGCGCGGTCGACCAGCGCGGAGAGATAATATTCGCGGTCGACGGCCGAGCCCTCTTCGATATAGAGGCGGCGCACCTCTTTGCCGTGCGGCCCGGTCTGATGCGTGACCAGCGTCGAGCCGATGAGCCGCTTGGCTTCGCGCTCGACCTCGGCGACTGACCGCACCACCTTGACGCCACCCGCTTTGCCGCGTCCGCCGGCGTGGATTTGCGCCTTGACGACCCAGACCGGACCGCCGAGCTCGTTGGCGGCCTTGATCGCTTCTTCCACGCTCATGGCCGGGATACCACGCGGCACCGGCACGCCAAATTCGCGCAGAACGCCCTTTGCCTGGTATTCGTGGATGTTCATCGAGGATACCTGCGAGCGCCCGAACCTAATCCGTCATCCTTCGGTGCGAGCCAAGCGAGCCTCGAAGGATGCGGCCGAGGCGCGACCGAAATCGAGGCTTACCGATTTCGGAAAGTTTAGTCCAAGTCGGCAACAAACCGACCTGGCTGCCGTTGCCCTTCGAGGGCCGCTACGCGGCCACCTCAGGGTGACGGATACGTTTACGTGGCGAGATGGGGAGCAATCTTCTTGCAGGCTTCGACCAGACCTTCCACCGCTTGCGCCGACTTGTCGAACATGGAGCGCTCGGAGCTCGTGAACTCGATCTCGACCACACGCTCCACCCCCTTGCTGCCGATGACCACGGGTGCGCCGACATAGAGGTCGCGCACGCCGTACTCGCCGTTAAGCCACGCGGCCGCCGGCAGCACGCGCTTCTTGTCGCGCAGATAGCTCTCCGCCATGGCGATCGCCGAGGCGGCGGGCGCATAAAATGCGGAGCCGGTCTTGAGGAGCGCGACGATTTCCCCGCCGCCGTTGCGCGTGCGATCGACGATGGCGTCGAGGCGCGCTTGCGTGGTCCAGCCCATCTTGACGAGATCCGGCAGCGGGATGCCGGCCACCGCCGAATAGCGCGTCAGCGGCACCATGGTGTCGCCGTGACCGCCAAGAACGAAAGCGGTGACGTCCTCGACCGAGACGTTGAACTCGTCGGCGAGAAAATAGCGAAACCGCGCCGAATTGAGCACGCCAGCCATGCCGACCACCATGTTCTTCGGCAGCCCGCAGCACTTTTGCAGCGCCCACACCATGGCGTCGAGCGGATTCGTAATACAGACCACAAAAGCGCCGGGCGCGTATTTCTTGATGCCGGCGCCGACCTGCTCCATGACCTTGAGATTGATGCCGAGGAGGTCGTCCCGGCTCATGCCGGGCTTGCGCGGCACGCCCGCAGTAACGATACAGACCGATGCGCCCTCGATCGCCTCGTAGGAATTGGTGCCGGTGATGCGGGCGTCAAAACCTTCGACCGGCGAAGCCTGGACAAGATCGAGCGCCTTGCCTTGTGGTACGCCTTCCATGACGTCAAACAGGACGATGTCGCCGAGATCCTTGAGGCCGGCCAGGAGTGCCAATGTGCCGCCGATTTGCCCCGCGCCGATCAATGCAATTTTGTGTCGCGCCATCGCAAAATCCTTGACTGAAAGACGCCCGGCTGCCGCGGTCATTAACCTGTTCGGCAGGCTCATTCAAGCCGCCGCCGCGCGCTTGACCGATGCGCCGCCGGAACCAGTCCAGCTTGAACGGCTTTATTCGACTGGGCTGAGATCACTCGCCCCGCAGCGAGTTTGACATGACGAGCCGGCGCTCGCCGACGTGGACGGCAATATCGCGGGTGCTTGGGCCGGGCCTGCTTACCGGAGCGGCCGACGACGACCCCAGCGGCATAGCGACTTATTCGCAAAGCGGCGCCCAGTTTGGCTACGCGCTGTGCTGGACCATGTTCCTCACCACACCTTTCATGGTTGCGATCCAGATCGTAAGCGCGCGGATCGGCGCCGTCACCGGCCAGGGCCTCGCCGCCAATCTGAGACGGGCGCTCCCGCCAATCGCGCTCTATGGCATCATTGCGCTCCTTGCCGCGGCCAATATTTTCAACATCGCGGCCGATGTTGCGGCCATGGGGGCGGCTCTGCGATTGCTGATCGGCGGCCCGGCCGTCGTCTATGTGCTTTGCTTCGGCGTGTTCTGCCTCAGCGCGCAGATCGTCATTCCGTATCGCCGCTATGCAAACTTCATGAAGCTCCTCACGTTCGTCCTGTTCGCCTATGTGGCGACGGCATTTAGCGTTCACGTCGCGTGGCGCGAGGTGCTGACTGCGACTTTCCTGCCTCGGCTATCGTGGGACCGCGACTTCATCCTCATGCTGGTTGCGGTGCTTGGGACGACCATCAGTCCTTATCTGTTTTTCTGGCAAGCCTCGCTGGAAGTGGAGGAGCGCCGCCTCAAGGAGAGAAAGAAGGAGGCGCTGCTACGAAACGGCGAGCGCGCCGCGCAACGCCGCTTCGGGGCGATCGTGACTGATACCTGGGTCGGCATGGCGTTATCGAACATCATCGGCTTCTTCATCATCGTCGCCACCGCCGCGACGTTGCACGCGCACGGTAAGACGACGATCGGGACCGCGGCCGACGCGGCGCAGGCGTTGCGGCCGCTTGCCGGCCCGCTGACCTTCCTGTTATTCTCGCTCGGAATCATCGGCACCGGCTTGCTGGCGATTTCGGCATTGGCCGGCTCGGCGGCGTACGCGATCGCCGAGACGTTCGGCTGGAAAAACAGTCTCGGCATGCTGCCGCGCCGCGCTCCGGCGTTCTACGTCATCATCGGCGCGGCGACGCTTATCGGAACGGTCGGCGCCCTGACCCCGATCGATCCGATCAGACTGCTGATATGGAGCGCGGTGCTCAACGGCATCGTCGCCGTGCCGCTGATGGCCGCGATGATGATCGTCATCGGTCAGCCGCGGATCATGGGAAAGTTCGTCGCTTCGCGCACGCTCGCGGCGTTCGGTTGGCTGGCGACTTTTTTGATGTGCGTTGTGGTCGGCGCGTTTTTTCTGACCGCGGCGACGGGATAAGAGCGCCGTCGCCGCCCTTACGTTTCGACGATTCCGGTGACGACGCCGGATAGCAACGAATGCGCGGCGCCGTGCGGCCGCGCCAGATAGGCCTGGGAGCGCATCTCGATCAGGCGCGAAGCAGTGCGCTTAAATTCCTGCGCTTCGAAACCTTCCTCGCTGCGATAAAGCGCCTCGGGCGCGGCCTCGGCTGAGGCGATCAGCTTCACGTTCATGTCGTAAAGCGTATCGATCAAAATAATAAATCGCTTCGACGCGTTACGCGTATCGAACGTCATCACCGGGATGCGGTCGACAATGAGCGTGTGATATTCGTGCGCGATGCGCAGATAATCGCCGGCAGCGAGCGGCTGTTCGCAGAGGTCGTGAAAGGAAAAGCGCGCCACGCCCATGGCGGCGCGCGGCACATGGACGGCGCGGCCCTTCAAGGCAAGCTGTTGCGGCTCGCCCCCGTTCCCGCCGGCAAGCCGTCGCCATGCCTCGTCGAGCGCGGCGTCGGCGGCCGCGTCGGCCGGCACGTACCACACCCGGATGCCGGCGAGTTTCTCCAGGCGGAAATCGGCGCGCGCGTTGAGCTGCACGACGTCCATGTGCTGCTCGAGCATGCGGATGAACGGCACGAACAGCGCACGGTTGAGGCCGTCTTTATACAGCTGCTCCGGCTCGACGTTCGAGGTGGCGACCATCACCACCCCGCGCGCGAACAATTGCGCGAAAAGCCGCCCGAGTATCATGGCGTCGGCGATGTCGGTGACGTGGAATTCGTCGAAGCAAAGCAGCCACGCTTCTTTGGCGAGATCGATCGCGGCAAGCTCGATCGGATCCGCGCCGGCGTTGCCGCCGAGCTTCATGGCCTGTCTTATGCTGTGAACGCGCTCGTGCACATCGAGCATGAATTCGTGGAAGTGCGCCCGTCGCTTGCGCGCCACCGGGCTTGCTTCGAAAAACAAATCCATCAGCATCGTCTTGCCGCGACCGACGTCGCCGTAGAGATAGAGGCCCTTGATCGCCGGTTGGCGTTTTTCGCGGCCGGCGAACATCCAGCCGAGCGACGACGATTTACGCGCCAGTCGATATTCGACGATGCGCTCCTCAAGCCGCGCCAGCATCTCGACCGCGGCGAGCTGCGCCGTGTCGCGCTCGACTTGTCCTGCGGCGACGCCGGCAGCATATCGCGCCGTGATGGAGCTCGGCATTATCTTAACCGGTGTGCGCGAAACGTGGCGAGATCGACGAACACAAACAGCGCATTGCACTTCACATGCCAAAATGCCGTCGCTAAACGGACACGAACCCAAATATTAGCCATGCGTATACGGAATACGGTCATGTTGCTCAATGCTTCGTCTTGCCAAATTTTTCCGGCGCACGACGTGATTGTATCGGATGCTGACGAACGCAAAGACGTTCGTCACGGCGCGGGGACTTCGAGCGGAGGATGCGATCGAGGAGGCACTTTTGACAACAAGGTCAGGAGACCCTCGGAATGCAGGACGTAATTCCCGAAGGCGGCATAGTTCGCAAATTGTGGATCGGCGAGACCGATAAATACGGCGAGCATTTGCTCCGTCTCGATGCGGCAAGCCGGCGCAGCCGGTTCGGCGGCGGCGTAGCCGACGATTTCATTCGCGGTTACGTTGATCTTTCCATTTCGCTTGAGGCCGTCGTGCACGGCTTTTTCGTCGACGGCGTGATGCGCGGCGCGGCCGAACTGCGGCATCTCGGAACGCGGTTTCCGCGCCAGGCCGAGGCGGCGGTCAGCGTGGAAAAGCCTTGGCAAAGCCACGGCGTCGGCTCGGTGCTGTTGCGGCGCACGTTGCTTGCCGCGCGCAATCGCGGTTTCCACCAGCTGCACATGGCGTGCCTCGCCGACAATCGCCGCATGCAGCAATTGGCGCGCAAATTCGACGCCGAGCTGTCGTTCGACTTCGGCAGCGTGGTCGGCGAAGTCGAATTGTCACGGCCAAATCCACTGTCGCTGATGCAAGAATTCATGGCCGACAGCCACGGCTTCGCGACCGCGATGCTGGACCTGCATTCGCGGTTGTTGCGGGCCTAGGACTGTCAGGGGCTGTGCGCCAACCGCATCTCCGCGGCGAGCGGATAAGCGTCCTCGACGACGTAAGGTCCACCGCCGACCGACGAGCGCGACGAGAACAGCACGAACCGTGAGACGCTGAACGCCGACGAGCGGTAGTGCCCGCGCGCGCTCAAATAATCGGCGACCTGCCGGCTCGACGAATTGCGCAGCCGCGCCAGCGTGACATGCGGAATGTATTTGCGGCCTTCCGGCTCGAGGCCGAGCCGTTGCAACAGCCGCTCATGCTCCGCCTGGAGCTCGACCAGCGGGGCGATCGGCGTGGCCGGCGCCACCAGCGCGCGCGGCTTGCGGCCGCCGAACGACGTAAGACCGTCGAGCCGCAGCTCGAACGGCCGGCGCCGTACCCGACCGAGCAACCCGGCAATGTCGCGGGCCAATTCATCGTCGATATCGCCGATGAAGCGCAGCGTCAGATGGTAATTTTCCGGATCGATCCAGCGCGCGCCGGGCAGGCCGCCGCGCATCATCGCCAGCGATTTGCCGACGTGCCGCGGTATTTCAAGGGCAGTGAACAGACGGGGCATGATGCAAGCGGCCAAAATCCGCAAAGTGATTGGCGAATCGCAGCACCCTCAGCATGCGGGGATCGGCCAGCGCATGCAACCCTTGGAGGGGCGCCAATCGATACAACTCGAACGACGACGCTCTAAGACGGATGTTGATCGCGGGCAAGGACGATAAGTTCCTCGACCTTCGGCAGGATCCGCGCAACCAGCACTTCCACGCCGGCCGCGGCGGGGTGCAGCCCGTCCGGCTGCAGCAGGCTGAGATCGGCAGCCACCCCATCGAGGAAAAACGGATAGAGCAACACGCCGTATTTGGCCGCAAGCTGCGGATAGATGGGTTCGAACGCCCGGCCATAGGCGGCGCCGAGATTCGGCGCCGCACGCATGCCGCAGAGCAGAACGGCGATGTGACGGCCGGCGAGATGGCGCAAGATCGCCTCCAGCGCGTCCCGGGTCACCTGCGGCTTGATACCGCGCAGCATGTCGTTGGCACCGAGTTCCAGGATGACCGCGTCGGTCCCCTGCGGCACCGACCAATCGAGGCGCGCCAGGCCGTCGGCGGCGGTATCGCCGGAGACGCCGGCGTTCGCGATCTCAACCGCGATACCCTTGGCGGCGAGAGCCGCTTGCAGGCGCGGCACGAATCCGGCCGCCGCGGGCAAGCCGAGACCCGCCGTCAGCGAATTGCCGAGCGCCACGATCTTGACCGGCGTCTCGAGCGGGGCGGCGGCGACTGACGTCGCCGCAAGCGCAACGCTACAAACTATCGCACACGCGATGTGGCGCAGGCCTCCGCGGCCCCCATATGAACGGGCACGCGGCGATACGAAGGGTCGACGGCTGGCCGGATTCATGAACGACACGTCGGGGCATCCTTTCGCCGGCAGCGCCATTGCGTTGAGTGGGGTCAATCTATCGCTCGGCGGCGGTGCCGCTCGCGTTCATATCCTCAAGGATATCGCGTTGCATATAGGACGCGGCGAAGCGGTTGGCCTGCTTGGGCCATCGGGCTCCGGCAAGTCGACCTTGCTGATGGTGATGACCGGGCTGGAACGGCCCGACAGTGGCAAAGTCGCAATCGCCGGCGACTATCTGAACGATCTCGATGAAGACGGTCTTGCCCGCTTTCGCGGCAAGACCATCGGCATCGTATTCCAGGCTTTCCATCTGATCCCGACAATGACGGCGCTGGAGAATGTCGCCGTACCGCTTGAGCTGGCCGGGACGCGCAAGGCGTTCGAGCGTGCCGAACAGGAACTCGGCGCCGTCGGGCTCGGCGCGCGCCTTCACCATTATCCAGCCGAACTGTCCGGCGGCGAGCAGCAACGCGTCGCGGTCGCGCGCGCACTCGCGCCCGATCCGGCGATCGTCGTCGCCGACGAGCCGACCGGCAATCTCGACGAGGCGACCGGGCGCGAGATCATCGCGCTTTTGTTTCGCGGCCAACGCGAGCGCGGCACCACGCTTGTGCTGGTCACGCACGACGCGGCGCTGGCGGCACACTGCGATCGGGTGCTGCGCATGCATTCGGGACGGCTCGAAGAGCCGCTGCGGCAAACGGCCAATAGGGAATGAAGACGGAATGAAGAAGAGATGACGCCGCTTGCGTTGCGCTTCGCCTGGCGCGAGCTGCGCGGCGGCTTGCGCGGCTTCGCCATCTTCATTGCCTGCATCGCGCTTGGCGTCATGGCGATTGCCGGCGTCGGCTCGGTTGCGCAGAGCCTGGCCGACGGGCTGTCGCAGGCCGGCAGCACGATCCTCGGCGGCGATCTCGCCTTTTCGTTGGCGCAACGCGAAGCGAGCGACGGCGAGCGGGCTTTTCTGAACACGCACGGCGACGTTTCAGTTGTCGCCAGGTTGCCGACGATGGCGCGGGCAAGCGACGGCCGTTCGATTTTGGTCGAGGTCAAAGCGGTGGATAATGGCTATCCGCTGGTGGGCCTGGTCACGACCGATCCGGTCATGCCGCTCCCCGCGTTGTTCGCGTTCCATGATGGGGCATTCGGCGCCGCCGCCGACCCGGCGCTGCTGACGCGGCTCGACCTCAAGCCCGGCGATCGCATCACCATCGGCAATGCCGTCATCGAGCTGCGCGCGGCGCTGACGTCGGAGCCAGACAGGCTTTCCGGCGGCATCGGCTTCGGACCGCGGCTGCTTGTGGGCGACGCCGCCCTTCGCGCGAGCGGCTTGTTGCAGCCCGGCAGCCTGGTGCGCTGGCAATACCGGCTGCGGCTTCCGGCAAGCGAGTCCAGCGACGGCGCCGTGATGGCGATTGAAAAGTCGGCCACGGCTGAATTCCCCAATGCCGGCTGGACGATCCGCACTCGCAATAATGCTTCCCCGCAACTCGAACGCAACGTCGAGCGCTTCAGCCAATTCCTCACGCTCGTGGCGCTGACCGCGCTCCTTGTCGGCGGCGTCGGCGTCGCGAACGCCGTCGCCGCTCATTTGGCGCGCAAGCGCGAGGCGATCGCGACGATGAAGGCGCTCGGCGCGACCGGCGGCATTGTGTTCGCCGTCTATTGTGCGCAGATCATGCTGCTCGCGCTGTTCGCTACCTGCATCGGCGCTGCCGTCGGCGCGGCGCTGCCCTTTGTCATCGCCGCGACGTTCGGCGCCGTCATTCCGCTCCCGGTAGTGCCGGCGCTGCATCCGGCGGCGCTGCTGCTCGCAATCGCCTACGGTCTGTCGACCGCTCTCGCTTTTGCCCTGTGGCCGCTTGGACGCGCCCACGACATTTCCGTTGCGATGCTGTTCCGCGATCAAGTGGCCGCGGCGCGGCGCTGGCCGCGACGCCGCTACGTGCTGGCGACCGCCTCGATCGTTGCCGCGCTGGCAACGCTTGCGGTGCTGTCCGCCTACGACCGTCGCCTCGCGGCGATTTTCATCGGCGCTGCCGCCGTCATTTTTATCGCGCTTCGCCTCGTCGCGGCACTCGCCATGCTCGTCGCCCGCCGCCTGCCGCGTCCGCGTTCCGCGCTCGTGCGGCTCGCTGTCGCCAACATTTCGCGGCCCGGTGCGTTGACGCCGAGCGTGGTGCTGTCGCTTGGCCTCGGTCTTTCATTGCTTGTCACCGTGATCGAAATCGACGGCAATCTGCATCGTCAATTCGCGCAAGCGCTGCCGGAGCATGCGCCGTCATTTTTCTTCATCGACATTCCGGCGGCCGATGCCGCGCGGTTTGACGCTTTCGTGCATGAGCGTGCGCCGCGATCGCGGCTCGAACGCGTGCCGATGATGCGCGGCCGCATCGTGGCGGCGGGCGGCATAAAGGCCGAAGACCTCAAGCCGGCGGAGGAATTGGCCTGGGTGCTGCGCGGCGACCGCGGCATCACCTACGCCGCTGCGATACCGCCGGGCTCGCGTGTGGTCGCCGGACGATGGTGGTCCTCCGGTTATTCCGGGCCCCCGCTGGTGTCGCTGGAAGAGCGGACGGCGCACGACCTTAACCTTGGGCTCGGCGATACGGTTACCGTCAACGTGCTCGGTCGCAATATCACCGCCCGCATCGCCAATCTGCGCGCGGTCGACTGGCAAAACCTCGGCATCAACTTCGTGTTGGTATTCTCGCCCGGCAGTTTCGCCGGCGCGCCGCATACCGATATTGCGACACTGACATTCGCCGATGGCGGCAAGACAGGAGAAGAAGCCACGCTGATCAAGGCGCTGGCCGACGACTTCCCGACCGTCTCGGCCGTTCGCGTCAAAGACGCGCTCGACGCGGTCGACCATATCCTCGGCAATCTGGTGCTGGCACTGCGCGGCGCGAGCGCCATAACTCTGATCGCCGCCGCCTTGGTGCTCGGCGGCGCGCTCGCGGCCGGCCAGCGTTTTCGAATCTACGACGCGGTCATACTACGAACCTTGGGGGCGAGCCGCGCGCGGCTGGTCGCGGCCTACGCGCTCGAATATCTTCTGGTCGGGCTCATTGCCGTCGTGTTCGGCATGGCGGCAGGCTCGCTTGCCGCCGGTTTGGTCGTGAACCGGGTAATGGAGTTTCCGTTCGTTTGGGCGGCCGCGCCGGCGATCGGCGCCGCGCTTGCCGCATTGGCCGTGACGGTTATTTTCGGCCTTGCCGGGACATTCGCCGCGCTCGGTCACAAGCCCGCGGCGGTGTTAAGGAATCTGTAGGCGGCCGGTGATTATGAACGGATGGTAACGTCCGCTAACCGGTCGCAAATATCGCAACTCCTGCATCTGGCGCGCGAACGGCATTGGCATTAGATTTGGTGCCAGCTTATGTCCGCCTTGCGGACGCGAACCCGGAGCTTGCCGGGATAACTCAGGGGTACTCTCCATGTCGGACTTCGACCGGAATATCGCGGCCGCCCGGACCGGCTATCGCGCCGATCAGGTTGCGATCGACGCGGGTCTGCGCGCGTACATGATCCGCGTCTACAACTACATGACCGCCGGCGTGGCGCTGACCGGACTCGTGGCATGGTTCGCCTATCAGGCCGCGGGCGGCGACTCGATCGTCATCAACGGCCACTCGATCTCCGGCTTGACGGCTTTCGGCCAGGCGATCTTCGGCAGCCCGCTGATGTGGGTCTTGGTGCTGGCGCCGCTCGGACTAGTCATGCTTCTCAGCTTCGGCATCAATCGGCTGTCGGCATCGACCGCGCTGACGCTGTTCTTCGTCTACGCCGGGCTGCTCGGACTGTCGCTGGCGTCGATCTTTTTGGCTTACACCGGGGCGTCGATCACGCGCGTGTTCTTCATCTCGGCGGCGACATTCGGCGCCATGAGCCTTTACGGCTACACCACCAAGCGCGATCTCACCGCGGTCGGCTCGTTCATGTTCATGGGACTGATCGGCATCATCATCGCGAGCGTGGTCAACATCTTCCTGCAGTCGAGCGGGCTCTATTGGGTGATCTCGGTGCTCGGCGTGCTGATCTTCGTCGGGCTCACTGCCTACGACACGCAGAACATCAAGGAGCTGTACGACGTCAACGATGACGGCACTGTCGCCGGCCGCAAGGCGGTCATGGGTGCGCTGCGGCTCTATCTCGACTTCATCAACCTGTTCCTGATGCTGCTGCGCCTGTTCGGCGACCGTCGCTAACCGCAGGCATCACTAACCGCAGGCATCAATACGAGTTGCAAACACCCTGGGCCGGTCCCGGGGTGTTTTGTTTTTACACGTCAGCCGGTATCCGCGCCTGAGCCGCGCACCATGAGCAGCGCGGCGAAAGCGGCGAGACATAGCGCCGAAGATACGGCGATGACGGCCACGCCCATCGTGTCGAGCAAGAGGCCGAAGACAAGCGGAGCCAGCGCCTGCGCCATGCGCGCCGGCGCGCCGAGCAGGCCGGTGCGCTCGCCGTATCCCACGGGACCGAAGACCGCGAGCGGCACCGTGCCGCGCGCGATGGTCAAAAGTCCGTTGCCGGCGCCGTAAAACACCGCAAATGCCACGGCCGCAGGCGCGCCGACAATGGCGAAGATGGCGGCGCCCACCGGATGAAGCAGCGCGGCGATCCGGGCCGAAACCACCGGATGGCTTCGCTGCAGCACGAAAAATTCGATTAGGCGGGCCGCAACCTGCGCCGGTCCGACCAACGCCGCGGCGAAAATCGCCTGCCCCGGCGTGGCGCCCGCACGCTCCAGCAATCCCGGCAAATGCGCGGCCATCGCGCCGGTCACGAACCAGGCGGCGGCGAACACGAAAGCAAGAAGAAACATCTCCCTGTACGGCTTCCAGCCGATCGAACGGCTGGCGGCCGGCGACGGACGCGCCGGCGACCGCGGCAACAGCAAATTGAGCGGCAGCGCGATGATGAGATTGACCGCCGCCCAGACCAGCAAAGTCTCGCGCCAGCCCAGCGCGTTGTTGAGAAACATCGTCAACGGCCAGCTTACCGTCGAAGCAAAGCCGGCAAACAAAGTGATGCCGGTGATCGGCCCACGCGCGTCACGCCCGTAAAGCGACGCGAGCGTCGCAAAGCCTGCGTCGTAAAGCCCAAGCGACATCCCGATGCCGAGCACCGCCCACGCGGCGAACAGCAAAGCGGCGCCGTTTGCCGCCGCGAGCGTAGTCAGCCCCGCGGCCAGCACCACGTTCGACACCACCAAGACGCCGCGGCCACCGCGGCGATCGATGCCGCGACCAACTGCAGGCCCGGCGAATGCCGCGATCAGCAGAGCGCCCGAGAACGCGCCGAAAATCCAGGTGGAAGGAAGCCCGATGCTGCCGGCGATCGGATCGGCGAGGATGGCCGGCAAATAATAACTCGATGCCCAGGCGACCGTCTGTGAGGTCCCGAGCGCCGCGACCACGACACGGCGCGAGCGGGAAGAACGCAAGCCCTCGTCGCGTTCGGTCAGCCGGCGACCACGCTGAGCGACCGGTCGAGGGCGCCGAGGACGCGATCGAGTTCCTGGCCGCGCCGCAGAATATGTCCGGTAGCCGAGATCACGCTGTAGGCGCCTTGCCGCCGTCCGAGCCGAGGGTTTTTCTCGATCCGGTAGATGGGAAATTCGGTGGCGCGGCGAAAAATCGAAAAGACCGCACGATCTTTAAGGAAGTCGATGGCGTAATCACGCCATTCACCGGCGGCGACCTTGCGCCCGTAAAGGCTGAGGATGCGGTCAAGCTCACGGCGATTGAAGGTTACTTTGCTTGCGGGGGCGGGTCCGCGAGCCTCGCCCCCGCGCCACGCGCTCGGTTCGGTTTCGCCGAATGCCATGCGGCGCCTCCCTGGTCATTGAAGTTTCACCGTGCCTTCATGATCGCGCCAGAGCGATGCGGCGGCAAGGGCCTTGGTGCGAGGCTTTGGTGCGCGGCTTTGGCACCGGGTTCGCCGGAGGCCCGGCATGCCCACGGACAGCGGCCGGCGACGCGACGGATCGTGCGCCGTAGCCCAGCATGCGTCATTTTTGACCAGCGGAAACCGCCTGAATCACGGTTTCGTTAGGCCAATTCATAAAGCGGCCCCATTTCGGTCAATCACGCGCCAAGCTGGGCTGCCAAACACGTAATCGTTGCCTCAAGGCCCGATCCGGATCGCATTCCGGATTCCTCAGCCCCCCAGCCCCCCGGGGTGTGAACGGATCGGGCCAGAGTTTTCTGCGTAGGGTTTAGTCCCGAGTGGAGTACGAGTAGGCGTCAAGTTGCTTTAAGGCCGGCAGTTTGCCGGCCTTAAGTTTTTTTGGCGTTAGAGTGTTTGTATTAGCTCGGGCGCGGGGCGTAGATCGGCTTCGGAAGTCACGGCGGAATAAATCGACGCCGTCCGGTGTGCGTTCGTTACTTGGTCTGTGTGACGGGTTCTTCCGCCGCTTGTCCGACCTTCTGGTGGCGAAGCGGAATGACGGCGGCGCCGAGAATAATGCCGGGCCGGTCTCGCGTGCCCTCCTGCACCATGACGGCAGCGCCATCGGAGCCGTCGCTGACGATTTCGCTGATTGGCACGTTCCAATGCGGCGAGGCGCCGCTAAGATCGCCGAGCTTGAGCCAGTTCCGCACCACGTTGTGATAGGTGATGGTGCGCCCGGAATTTTCGCCGCGGCCGATGGCGACTTGCACCGCCCGTTCGAGCGGACATAGCCATACTTCGCCAGCGATCCGTTGGTTATCCCGCGGCGCGATCTTGACCGATAGATTGCCGCCATCGACCGCCAGCAACACCGGCACGGACATGATCGTCGCATTGCGATCGGTCGCGGCGATAGCGTGTTCGACGGCCGTTTTGTCGCTGCCGAGGACGTGTGTCGCGCCGTTAACGACGATCTGCGGCGTATAGACTTCGCGATCGCCGCGCACGCGCGCATAAGCGCGCTGCCGTGCCGAATGCCTCGGGCTGGCAAGCGTGTCCTTCCAGCCGAGATAGTCCCAATAATCAATCGGCACGCTGAGCGCGACCACCGAAGGATCCGTCGCAAGCTCGCCAAGGAGCTTGTCGGCCGGCGGACACGATGAACAGCCTTGACTGGTGAAGAGTTCAAGCACCGCGTGCGGTTGGCCGGCGCCGGCATACGTGCAGCCGACAATCAGCAAGCCGGCGATCAGGGGCGCCGACGCGAGACGGCAACGCAGCATTTCGATCTCCACCCGCCTCCCCCCTTGGTATCGCCCGGCATCGCGGCATTGATATCGGGCGGGCCACTCACCCACCAGTCAATTCGCAGTGACCCGAGCGCCCCAATCAGGCGGCAAGATGGCGGAGCACGTATTGCAAGATGCCGCCGTTCTTAAAGTAATCGAGTTCATCGACCGTATCGATGCGACAAAGCAGCGGCACGCGCTTTAGGCCGCCGTCGGCGGCAACGATCTCGGCGATGAGTCGCTGATGCGGCTTGAGATCGTTATGCAAGCCGCGGATGGTGACCTGCTCGTCGCCTTTGATGCCGAGCGTTTGCCAGGAGGTGCCTTCTTCGAACACCAGCGGCACCACTCCCATGCCGACCAGATTGGAGCGATGGATGCGCTCGAACGATTGCGCGATCACGGCGCGCACGCCGAGCAGGATCGTGCCCTTGGCGGCCCAGTCGCGTGACGATCCGGTGCCGTATTCCTTGCCGGCGAACACGACCAGCGGCACGTTCTCGCTCTTGTAACGCATCGCCGCGTCATAGATCGTCATGCGCTGCTTCGACGGATAATGCACCGTGAAGCCGCCCTCGACGCCGGGCACCATCTGGTTCTTGAGCCGGATGTTGGCGAAGGTGCCTCGCATCATCACTTCGTGATTGCCGCGCCGCGTGCCGTACTGATTGAAGTCGATCGGTTTGACCTTGTGATCGATGAGATATTTGCCGGCCGGAGAATCGACCTTGATCGAGCCCGCGGGCGAAATGTGATCGGTGGTGATGGAATCGAGAAACAGCCCGAGGACGCGCGCGTCGATGATGTCGGTCGGCGCTTCCGGCCGCCGCGCCATGTGCGAGAAATACGGCGGATTCTGCACGTAGGTCGACTTGCGGTCCCACGGGAAGGTCAGCGCGCCCTGCACGCTGATCTTGCGCCAGTTCGAGTCGCCTTTGAACACGTCGCCGTATTTGCGGGTGAACATCTGCTTGTTGATGTTCTTGCGGATCAGTTCGTCGACCTCGCGGCTCGACGGCCAGATGTCGCGCAAATAGACCTTGCGGCCCTTCTGGTCGGTGCCGAGCGGCGCCTTGGCAATGTCGATCTGCATCGAGCCGGCGATCGCGTAGGCGACGACCAGCGGCGGCGACGCCAGATAATTGGCGCGCACGTCGGCATTGACGCGGCCTTCGAAGTTGCGGTTGCCGGAAAGCACCGCGGCGGCGACCAGATCGCTGTCGTTGACGGCCTTGGAAATCTCCGGCGGCAACGGGCCGGAATTGCCGATGCAGGTCGTGCAGCCGAAGCCCACCAGATTAAAGCCGAGCTTGTCCAGATCTTTCTGCAAACCCGATTTGTTGAAATACTCCGCGACCACCTGCGAGCCCGGCGCGAGCGAGGTCTTGACCCACGGCTTGACAGTGAGACCCCTCGCCACCGCCTTTCGCGCCAGCAGTCCGGCCGCGATCATCACGCTCGGATTCGAGGTGTTGGTGCAGGAGGTGATTGCCGCGATCACGACGTCGCCGTGGCCAAGCGTCTCCTTGTGGCCCTCGACCGGCACGCGCTTGCTCATCTCGGCCGCTTTGCCGAATTCCTTGTCCATGGATTGCGCAAAGCCGCTCTTGACGTCTTTGAGCGGCACCCGGTCCTGCGGGCGCTTCGGGCCGGCAAGCGACGGCTCGACCGAGGAAAGCTCGAGCTTGAGCACGTCGGTGAACAGCGGGTCCGGCGTCGTCTTGGTGTGATACATGCCCTGCGCTTTGGCGTAGGCGAGCACCAGTGCAACGCGCTCGGCCGGACGGCCGGTGTCGCGCAGATAACGGATGGTGTCGTCGTCGATCGGAAAGAAGCCGCAGGTGGCGCCATATTCCGGCGACATGTTGCCGAGGGTGGCGCGATCCTCGATCGTGAGGCCGGCGAGTCCGGGGCCGAAATACTCGACGAATTTGCCGACCACGCCGCGCTTGCGCAGCATCTGGGTCACGGTCAGCACGAGATCGGTCGCGGTGACGCCTTCCTTGAGCTTGCCGTTGAAGCGCATTCCGATGACTTCCGGCAGCAGCATCGAATAGGGCTGGCCGAGCATCGCGGCCTCGGCTTCGATGCCGCCGACGCCCCAGCCGAGCACGGAGAGCCCGTTCACCATGGTGGTGTGCGAGTTGGTGCCGACCAATGTGTCCGGATAGGCAAGCTCGGTGGCGACGGACTTGTCGGGGAACTTGACCTTGGTCTTTGCCGTCCAAACCGTATGCGAGAGATATTCGAGATTGACCTGATGACAGATGCCGGTGCCGGGCGGCACCACGCGGAAATCCTCGAACGAGCGCTGCGCCCATTTGAGAAAGCGGTAGCGCTCCTGATTTTGCTTGTATTCCTCTTCGACGTTCTTCTTGAACGCGACGTTGTTGCCGAAGAAATTCACCACCACCGAATGGTCGATAACGAGATCGACCGGCACCAGCGGATTGATTTTTTTTGCATTGCCGCCCAGCATCTTCATGGCGTCACGCATGGCGGCGAGATCGACCACAGCGGGCACGCCGGTGAAATCCTGCATCAGTACCCGCGCCGGACGGAAAGCCAGTTCGTGATCCGAGGTCTTGGTCTTGAGCCATTGCGCGACGGCCTGGATGTCCTCCTTGGTGACGGTGCGGCCATCCTCGTTGCGCAGCAGATTTTCGAGCAGAACCTTGAGCGAAAAAGGCAGCCGTGAAATCCCCTTGAGGCCGTTCTTTTCGGCCACCGGCAGGCTGTAATAAGCGTAAGTCTTGGAGCCGACTTTCAGCGGCCTTAAACACTTAAAGCTATCAAGCGAGCTCATGACTATTTTCCCATCCCGCCGGCCCCGCCCGCCGGCGCAAATTTGCAGCTGTTTTATTGCCGGAACGGGCGCCAACGGACCGTTGGCGGCCGGACATAGTCGCGTCAGCGAGGGCGCGGTTGTCCGCGCCTTCGCTTATAAGGTCTTTTCAAGACTTGTGCCAGATCGACAACAAAGCGTCGATGACATGCGCGGAATGGCAGGGTTGTTGACCGGGACTGCTCTGGCGCTCGCCGCTGTACATCCGAGACGTGCCTGATGCGGCTTTTGGCCTCCGAACTGGCCTGCCGGCGCGGCGGCCGCGAGGTTTTCGCGGGCGTAAGCTTTGCCGTTGGGCCGGGCGAGGCCTTGGCCGTCCGCGGCCGCAACGGCGCGGGCAAATCGTCGCTTTTGCGGCTTGTGGTCGGGCTGCTGCGTGCCGCCGGCGGCCGGCTGGCCTTGGAAGGCGGCGACCCTGAACTGACCATCGGCGAGCAGTCGCACTATCTCGGTCACCAGGACGCGCTCAAACCTTCGCTTTCCGTTGGCGAAAATCTGCAATTCTGGTCGGGTTTTCTCGGTGCGCCGAAGTCTGAAATCGCCGCGCCGCTGGCCGCGGTCGGACTGGCGGCCATTGCCGACCTGCCGGCAGCCTATCTGTCCGCCGGGCAGCGCCGCCGCCTTTCCATCGCCCGGCTCCTGGCCGTCAAGCGCCCGATCTGGCTGCTCGACGAGCCGGCGACCGCGCTCGACGCCGCGGCCCGGCAGCGGCTAACCGAATTCATGACCGCGCATCTCGATTCCGGCGGCCTCATCCTTGCCGCGGCCCACGGCGAACTCGGGATCGGCGGCGCGGGCGAGCTGCGGTTGGGGGAACCGGAATGACCGCGCTCACCGCGATCCTGTTGCGCGACATGCGCATCGCCATGCGCGTCGGCGGCGGCGCGCTTATCGGCGTGCTGTTCTTTCTCGTCGTCGTCACCATCACGCCGTTCGCGCTGGGTCCGGATCTCGTGCTTTTGCAAAACATCGGCCCGGCCATTCTGTGGCTCGCCGCGCTGCTGGCGAGCCTGCTGGCGCTCGACCGGTTGTTTACCGCCGATCAAGAGGACGGCTCGCTTGATCTCATCCTTACCGGCCGCGCACCGCTCGAATTGGTCGTCGCTGTCAAAGGTCTCGCGCACTGGCTCACGACCGGCTTGCCGCTGATCGTCGCCGCGCCGCTGATCGGGCTTCTGCTCGATCTCCATGCCCGAGCGGCTGCCGCTCTGGTGCTGACGCTTCTGGTCGGCACGCCGGCGCTGACCTTCGTCGGGCTCATCGGCGCCGCCATCGCGGTGACCTTGCGCCGCGGCGGATTGTTGGTCGCCGTGCTGGTATTGCCGCTCACGATTCCGGTGTTGATTTTCGGCGTCGCCGCCGCGAAAGCCGCCGTTGCCGGGCCGGTGCCGTTCGGCACGCCGTTTACGATCCTTTGCGCGCTGACGCTGGCCAGCCTGGTGGTGGGACCATTCGCCGCTGCCGCCGCGTTGCGCCAGGAAATGGAATAACCACCGCGTTCAAACACAATTGAGAACGTAGACATTGTGCCGCCGCGCCGAACTGGACTAGGACGACCAAAGATGACCATTGCCGAACTCGCCAATCCGTCGCGGTTCCTGCAATTCGTCAATCGCGCGATCCCGTGGCTTTGGGGCGCGACGGCGGTCGCGTTTGCGTTCGGGATCGAGCAAGCGCTGCTTGCGCCCGACGATTATCAGCAGGGCGCCACGGTCAAGATCATGTTTCTGCACGTGCCCGGCGCTTGGCTCGGCATGTTGGGTTGGGCGGTGATGACGGTCGCCGCGTTCGGCACGCTGGTCTGGCGTCATCCGCTCGCCGACGTCGCCGCCAAGGCCACCGCGCCGATCGGCGCCGCGTTCACGCTGATGTGCCTCGTCACCGGCTCGCTGTGGGGCCGGCCGATGTGGGGCACCTATTGGGTATGGGACGCGCGGCTTACTTCCGTGCTGGTGCTGTTTCTGCTCTATCTCGCCGTCATCGCGGTGTGGCGCACCGTGGAAGATCCGTCGCGCGCCGCGCGGGCGGCGGCGATCCTCACGCTGGTCGGCGCGATCGATCTGCCGATCATCAAATTTTCGGTGGATTGGTGGAACACTCTGCATCAGGGCGCCTCGATCTTTCGCCTCGGCCGCCCGACCATCGATCCGTCGATCCTCATTCCGCTCCTGGTCATGGCGGGAGCCTTCACGCTGTTGTTCGTCACGCTGGTGCTTGCGGCCATGCGCAACGAAATCCTGCGCCGCCGCGTGCGCACGCTACGGCTGCTGCAGGCGAGCGCCGTGAGCTGACCATGCAAGGCGCGACCCACATGGATTTCATCGTGGCCGCTTATGCCGCCGCCGGTGCGGTGGTCGGCGGATTGATCGCATGGGTGATGCTCGATTACCGCGCGCAGCTGGGCACGCTGGCCGATTTCGAGCGGCGGGGTTTGACGCGGCGGGCGCCGGCACGCGCGGAGGCGGCGGCCAAACAGGCGAGAGAACAGGTGTGAGCGCACTCGCGAAAGAAAACACGAATGTCGGCCGCCGGCGCTTGCTGGTGCTGATGCCGCTTATCGTTTTTCTCGGGCTGGCGCTGTTGTTCCTGATCCGGCTGGGCGGCGGCGATCCTTCGCGCATTCCCTCGGCGCTGATCGGTCATCCGGCGCCGCAAACCAACCTGCCGCCGCTCGCGGGGCTCGAGCGCGACGGCGCGCCGGTTCCCGGTCTCGATCCGGCAAACTTCAAAGGCGCTGTGACCGTTGTGAATGTCTGGGCGTCGTGGTGCGTGCCCTGTCACGACGAAGCGCCGCTCCTCATGCAGCTCGCGCAAGACGGCCGCATGCGCATGGTCGGCATCAACTACAAGGATCGGCCGGACAACGGCCGGCGCTTCCTCGGCCGCTACGGCAATCCCTTCGCCGCGATCGGCGCCGACCGCAGCGGCCGCGCCGCGATCGAGTGGGGCGTCTATGGCGTGCCGGAGACCTTTATCGTCGGCCGCGATGCCCGCATCGCCTACAAACTGGTGGGCCCGATCACGCCCGACAATTTCGGCAGCGTGCTCAAGCCTGAGATCGAGAAGGCGCTGGCGGGAAAATCGTAGCTCTCATTGCGACTGTTCCGCGGGCTCGACCGCGTATTTCTTCAACAGCGGATATTGCAGCGCGCCGAACAGGAAGGTGAGCGGCAAAAATCCGAACACCTTGAACTCGACCCAGACATTGGTCGACGTGTTGCGCCATACGATCTCGTTGAGCACGGCAAGCGCGAAAAAGAACAGCCCCCAGCGCAACGTCAGCTTGCGCCAGCCCTCCTCGGTGAGGTGGAACAGCGAATCGAAAATGACGCCGAGGAATGACTTGCCGAAAAACAGCCCGCCGAGCAGCACCGCCCCGAACAGCGCATAAAGTATGGTCGGCTTGATTTTGATGAACACGTCGTTGTGCAGCACGAGCGTCAAGCCGCCGAATACCACGACGATGACGGCGGTGACGACCGGCATGATCGGGAGCGCCCGCGTCAGCAGGTAAGACGCCGCAAGCGCCGCCAACACCGCGATCATGAACGTCGCCGTGGCGACGAAGATGCCGTAGCGCGAGTTGGCGAAGAAGAACAGCACCAGCGGGCCTAAATCGAAGGCGAGCTTGAGGAGCGGGTTGAGCTGCGGCTTGGTCGTTTCGGTCATATCGGCCCTTCGATCACGAATCCATCCCGGCGATGGCGCGCGAAAAATCGCGTGCCGAGAACGGCGCCAGATCGTCGACGCTTTCGCCGACGCCGATGAAATGCACCGGCACATCGAACTTCGTCGCGATCGCGACCAGAATACCGCCGCGCGCCGTGCCGTCGAGCTTGGTCATGACGAGGCCGGTGACGCCGACCGCTTTGCCGAAGATTTCGACCTGCGATAACGCGTTCTGCCCGACGGTGGCGTCGAGCACCAGCAGCACGGCGTGCGGCGCGGAAGGATCGACCTTCTTCACCACGCGCACGATCTTCTCCAGCTCGTCCATCAATTCGCTGCGATTCTGCAGCCGCCCCGCGGTATCGACGAGCAGCACATCGGCGCCGCGCTCCTTGGCCGTGGCCACGGCATCGAACACGAGGCCCGCGGCGTCGGCCCCGGGGGCGCGCGCGACCACCGGCGCGCCGCTGCGCTCGCCCCAGATCTTGAGCTGCTCGATGGCGGCGGCGCGGAAGGTATCGCCGGCCGCCAGCATCACGGTTTTGCCCTCGGCGTGAAATTTGGCCGCGAGCTTGCCGATGGTCGTGGTCTTGCCGGAGCCGTTGACGCCGGCGACCAAGATGACGAACGGCTTCTTTGCCGGATCGACGACGAGCGGCTTTGCGACCGGAGCGAGGACCTTTTCGATCTCGGCGGCCACCACCGCCTTGACCTCGTCGGGCGAAATGGCGGCTTCGTGGCGGCCTTGGCCGAGCGCGGCGGCGATACGGTCGGCAGTGGCGAGGCCGAGATCGGCTCGAAATCAGCACGTCCTTGATCTCGTCGATTGTCGCGGCGTCGAGTTTTCGCTTAACGACGAGATCGGCGATGGCGCCGCCGAGCGCCGACGACGTGCGCTTGAGGCCGCCGGTCAGGCGTTGCCACCAATTGCCGCTCGTTTCCTTGGCGCTGTCGTTCATAAGAGCATATTCCCGGAAAGTGGAGCCCGGCATTCGGAAAAGATCGTGCGGCCGACAAAGAAGCCATGATCCTATTCGATCGAATTGGATCATGGCCCCGCGCTCGTGATAGCGGTTTCGCCAAGCTAGGCAACACGCCGGGCAACAAGCTAGGCCATCATGACCCCGGAACAGATGGTGTCGCGGGTTCTTTACTGCGATCCCCAGATGCTGGTGATCGATAAGCCGCCGGCGATGGCCGTGCATGCCGGTCCCAAAAGCACCGCTAATCAGGGTGAAAGCGTCGAGGATCACTTCGACGAGCTACGCTTTGGCCTGCCGCGTTCGCCGGCGCTTGCGCACCGGCTCGACCGCGACACCACCGGCTGTTTGGTGCTCGGCCGCCATCGCAAGGCGCTCGCGCAACTCGGCAAGCTGTTCAGGAGCGGTGCAGTCGAAAAAACCTATTGGGCGGTGGTCGAAGGCGCACCCGAAACGGACGACGGCATCATCGATCTACCATTAGGCCGCCTCGACGCGACGCGCGGCTGGTGGATGAAACACGACCCCGAGGGCCAGTCGGCGGTGACCAAGTGGAAGGTGATGGGCAAAGCCGGGAATTTGACCTGGCTTGCACTCGAACCCCTGACCGGCCGCACGCATCAGATTCGCGTCCACTGCGCGACAATGGGCTGGCCGGTGCTGGGCGATTCGATTTACGGCAACGCCCCGCGCAGCGGCGGGCCGATTATGCATCTGCACGCGCGCGAAATCGTGGTGCCGCTATACCGGGACCGCCCGCCGATCCGCATCAGCGCACCGGCGCCGGAACACATGCGCGCTATCTTGGCGGCGTGCGGCTGGAACGGCGAGCACGCGGCGCAATAACGCAGCGTCACGCCGCCAGCAATTGTTTGCCGTCGTGGGTGGCGATCACAACGTCGAACATGGCGCCGGGCGCGGCAGGCGCGGCAAGCTTCACTTGGGTGAATTGCTCGGTGCGTCCCTGCTGCGGCGATTCCGCCAAGACGCTCCGGCGCGCGCCGACTTCGGTGTCGAGATGCGCGCGCAGCGCAGCCGCACCTGCCGCGCGCAGCCGACGCGCCCGCTCCTTGACGATCTCATGCTCAAGCTGCGGCATGCGCGCCGCCGGCGTACCCGGCCGCGCCGAAAACGGAAAGACATGCAGATGCGTCAAACCGCAGTCGTCGACCAAAGCCAGCGAGCGTTGGAACATCGCTTCCGTCTCGGTCGGAAAACCGGCGATGATGTCGGCGCCGAACACCATATCCGGGCGCAGCCGGCGCAGCGTGTCGCAGAAGGCAACGGCGTCGCGGCGCGAATGCCGGCGCTTCATGCGCTTGAGGATGAGGTCGTCGCCGGATTGCAACGACAGATGCAGATGCGGCATGAGTTGTTCGTGCTCGGCAAAGGCGTCGATCAGGCCGCGGTCGGCCTCCACCGAATCGATCGACGACAGGCGCAGCCGCCTGAGATCCGGCACGTGCTTGAGAATCTGCCTGACCAAGGTGCCGAGCCTGGGCGCGCCCGGCAGATCGGCGCCGTAGCTCGTGATGTCGACACCGGTCAGCACGATCTCGCAATAACCGTTGGCGACGAGACGGCGCACATCGGCAACGACGGCGCCCATCGGCACCGAGCGCGAATTGCCGCGGCCGTAGGGAATGATGCAGAACGTGCAGCGATGGTTGCAGCCGTTCTGCACCTGGACGAAAGCGCGGCTGCGGCCGGCAAATCCTTCGATCAGATGCGCGGCGGTTTCTTTCACCGCCATGATGTCGTTGACCAAAGCCTTCGGCGCTTGTGCAAGGCCGAACGCGGCGCGCGCCCGCGACCACGACGCGGCATCAAGCTTCTCGGCGTTGCCCAGCACGCTGTCGGCTTCGCTCATCGCGACGAAGGTTTGCGGTTCGGTCTGAGCAGCGCAACCGGTGACGACGATTTTGGCGTGCGGGCGTTCGCGGCGCAGCGCGCGGATCGATTGTTTGGCCTGGCGCACTGCCTCCGCCGTCACGGCGCAGGTGTTGACCACGACCGTGTCACGCCAGCCCGCCTGCTCCGCTTCGCGGCGGATCACTTCCGATTCAGCGGCGTTGAGCCGGCAGCCGAAGGTGACGACCTCGACGCTCATCGCCTACGCCGCGCCCGCGCCCGCGCCCGCGCCCGCGAACAGCGCGGCGTCGAAGCGTCCGGCACGCTCATACTCGGCCGGTCCAGTCATCAACACGTGGTCGTCGGCCTCGCGCCATTCGATAGCGAGTTCGCCGCCGGGCAAGGCGACCGTGACCTTGCGGCCGGTACGGTCAAGCCGGGCCGCGGCGACCGCAACGGCGCACGCCGCGGAGCCGCAAGCCCGGGTGAGGCCGGCGCCCCGCTCCCAGGTGCGGATCACGATGCGATCGCGTGACGGCGTCGCGGCGAGCGTGATGTTGGCGCGCTCGGGAAACAGCGGATGATGTTCAAGCTGCGGCCCGATAGCGCGCAAATCGACGGCTTGGGGATCCTCGACCCAGAAGATGGCGTGCGGATTGCCCACGTTCACGACCGAAGGCGTGCGCAACAGCGGCGCGTCGGGCGGACCGAACACAAGCTCGACGGCGCGGGTGTCGGGCATTTCCCTTGCCAACGGAATTTCATTCCATTGCAGCCGCGGCGCGCCCATATCGACCGTGAACAATCCCGCGTCCGCGCGCCAACAGGAAACCAGGCCAGCGGTGGTTTCGAAATTGAGCTTCGCTTTGCCGGTTTCGGCGCTGACGATCGAAGCGACGCAGCGCATGCCATTGCCGCAGGCGCCCGCTTCCGTTCCGTCATTGTTGTAGATGCGAACCGACGCATCGCTTGCCCCGCGTCCGGGGTAAAGCGCCATGAGCTGGTCGTAAGGCTCCTGCCGCGCGGCGGCGCGGGCCTCGCCGGCGGCAATCGGGTTTTGCGAGATTGCGCCCGGCTCATGCCGCAGATCGACGATGACGATCTCGTTGCCGAGACCGTTCATCTTGATGAAATCGCGATTGGCCAGCGTGCCCATGATAATGCCCGAATGTGCCGGACTTATATGAGGGCTTGGGTGTTGCGCGCCAGTAGCATTAAGGTCGGGGCGTGGCCGCGCGCGGCGGCACCAAATCAATCGGGGCGAAGACAACCGGCGGCCCTCGCCTGCCGCCGGCCGGCATATGTGGGAGAACCTGATGTTTCTTCGCTTCGCGCTGTGGATCGGTATCGCAGCTATCGCCGTTACCGGGCCGCGGCCGTCTTGGGCGCAGTCGCCGGCGCAATCGCCGCCGGCGTCCGCGGCCAAGCCCGACGCGGCGCCGGCGACGCCGGCCGCACCAGTCGTACCCGCCCCCGGCGTGAAGCCCGAGCCGGGCGATCCGTTCGGCGAGGACACGATGCTGACGGCAAAGCCGATGGTCTATGTGAAAGGCACTGGGACCTGGGACACCGCCTTCGACACCATCGCCAAATCATTGAAGACCGTGAAAGCCTACGTCGACAAGGAAGGTCTCAAGGCCGACGGCCAGCCGATGACTTTGTTCACCTCGACCGACGACGCCGGCTTTTCCTACGAAGCCGCCATCCCGCTCGCCGAGCCGCCGAAAAACCCGCCCCACGGCGACATCGCCATCGGTGCCTCGCCGCAAGGCCGCGCGCTCAAATTCGTCCATCGCGGCTCGTATGACGGCCTCGACAACACCTACGAAGCGATCACCAACTATCTCGACGAGCGCCGGCTCGAAGCCAAGGACATGTTCATCGAGCAATATGTCACCGACCCGGTATCCAGCAACGAAGATCATCTGGTGGTCAACGTCTTCGTGATGGTGAAGTAGCGGGCTTTATTACCGGCTACAGCTCCCAGACTTCGCCGGGCAGCAGTGTGCGGAAACGTTCGCCGGGAATCGCCGCGGCGCGCAAAGCCTCGGCAAGCGCTTGGCGCGGCGCGTCGATCGCTTCATCGGTAAGCTGGAACGTGCCGTGATGGTGCGCAAGCGCAAGCTCAGCGCCGCAGTCTATCAATGCCTGCACCGACTCGGCCGGGTTCATGTGCGCATCGCGCATGAACCAGCGCGGCTCGTAAGCCCCGATCGGCAAGATGGCGAGCCGGAACGGCCCGTGCCGCTCGCGCGCCGCGCGGAAATGCCGGCCGTCGCCATAGCCTGAATCGGCGACAAAGTAGATCCTCCCGGCCGGCGTCTCGATGATGAAAGACGCCCACAGCGCCATGTTGCGGTCGGATAGATTGCGCGCCGTCCAATGCCGCGTCGGAACGGGCGTGACCGCGACACCGGCGCCGACCACGACCCGATCGTGCCAATCGCAGGCTTCGGCCGCAATGGCGGGATCGCGGCCGCGCATGATGGTGTCGTTGCCGAGCGGTGTGATGACGCGCGGGCGATGCGCGGCGGCAAGCCGCGACAACGTCGCGAGATCGAGATGATCGTAATGGCCGTGCGATACCAGCACGAGATCGATCGGCGGCAAATCGGCGAAAGCGATGCCCGGATCGTTGACCCGTTTCGGGCCGACGAAGCGGAACGGCGAGGCGCGCGGCGACCACACAGGATCGAGCAGGATATTGAGGCCGGCAGTTTGAACGAGAAAGCTCGCGTGACCGACATAGCAAATGCGCCAGGCCGGCCCGGTGACACGCGCCGGCGGCCGGTCGGCATAGGGCGACGGCGCCCAAGCCGGCCATTTGGCGCGCGTGCCGCGAAATAATCTGTCCGCCAGCCAGCGCAACAGGCTGCCGCGGCTGCCCAGCGGCGCGCCGTCGGGGTCGAAGAACCGTTCGCCGTCGAAATGATCGGAAACCGGGCCGTGGTAATAGGGCGACATTGCAGCGGTATTTATACGGCCTCGACCCAGCTGCAAACCGCGGTTGACGGCGCCTGGGTCTGCACCTATTTTCCGGCGGCTCTCGCAAGAGACGAAGTTGCTTGACCGCCGACCGGCCTATAGGGCCGGAGGTTCCCGCCCGACAGCGCGATGCGCCCTCGGGCGACTTTGTCATTGCTGGGGTCATTGCCGGACTTGATCCGGCAATCCATGCGACGGCGAGGCCGCATGGACGCCGGGATCGAACCCGGGCGTGACGATAGAAAAGGATAACTATGTTCGACAGTCTTTCCGAACGTCTGAATGCGGTCCTCGACCGGCTGACCCGGCGCGGCGCGCTGTCGGAAGGCGACGTCGAGGCGGCGCTGGCGGAAGTCCGCCGCGCGCTGATCGAGGCCGACGTCGCGCTCGATGTCGCGCGCGCCTTCACCGAAGACGCGAAAAAGCGTGCGGTCGGCGTCGCGGTGATCAAGTCGGTCACGCCCGGGCAGATGGTCGTGAAGATCGTACACGACCAGCTCGTCGAAACTCTGGGATCGAACGCGCAGCCCATCGACCTTAACGCGCCGGCACCCGTCGCCATCATGATGGTGGGACTGCAAGGTTCGGGCAAAACCACCACCACCGCGAAACTCGGCAAGCGTCTGACCGACGTCGGCAAGCGTAAGGTCTTGATGGCTTCGCTCGACACGCGGCGGCCGGCGGCAATGGAGCAGCTTGCCGTACTCGGCCGGCAGGTCAGCGTCGATACGTTGCCGGTCGTCGCCGGGCAAACGCCGGTGCAGATCGCAACCCGCGCACTGCAAGCGGGGCGTCTCGGCGGCTACGACGTGGTGCTGCTCGATACCGCGGGCCGGCTGACGCTCGACGAGGCGATGATGACCGAGGCCGCGGACGTGCGCCGCGCCGCTTCGCCCCACGAAGTGCTTTTGGTCGCGGACTCGCTCACCGGTCAGGACGCCGTCAATCTTGCACGCAGCTTCGACGAGCGCGTCGGCTTGACCGGAATCGTCCTCACCCGGGTCGACGGCGACGGCCGCGGCGGCGCTGCATTGTCGATGCGCGCGGTGACGGGAAAGCCGATCAAGCTCATCGGCACCGGCGAGAAGCTCGACGCCATCGAGGATTTCGATCCGGCACGCATCGCCGGCCGCATCCTCGGCATGGGCGACATCGTCGCGCTGGTTGAGAAAGCCGCTGTCACCATCGACGCCGAAAAGGCGGCCCGCGTCGCCGACAAGATGCGCCGCGGCGCCTTCGATCTCGCCGATTTGCGCGAGCAGCTCACGCAGATGCAGAATCTGGGCGGGATGAGCGGGCTGATGACCATGCTGCCCGGCATGGGAAAGATCAAAAACCAACTGGCTGAGCGCAATCTGGACGAAAAAGTCCTCAAGCGGCAAATGGCGATCATCAATTCGATGACGCCGGCCGAGCGCCGCAACCCGGATGTGCTCAAAGCAAGCCGCAAGCGCCGCATCGCCGCCGGCTCCGGCACCAAGCCGGAGGACATCAACCGGCTCCTGAAAATGCACCGCACCATGGCCGACGTGATGAAAGCGATGGGTGGCGCCAAGCGCGGCCCGATGGCCGGGCTCGCCAACATGCTCGGGCTTGGCGGCGGCGGCGGCATGCCGAGCCCGGAACAGATGGCTGAGCTGGCAAAGAAAATGCCCAGCGGCCTGCCGCCTGGAATGCCTGGCGCAAGCGGATTGCCGCCGAATCCGCCGGGGCTGCCGCCGAATTTCCCCGGGCTGCCCGGCTTGCCCGGCGGCCTGTCGAAGCTGCCGCCCGGTTTCCCGGGACTGGGGAAGAAAAAGTGACGACTAACGCATCCTGTCCCGCGAACAGCGGGCACGGATAAGCAACAACTTCAACGCAAGAACTTCAACGCAAGAAAGGGGAATTGAATGTCCGTTGTCATCCGCATGGCCCGCGCCGGAACCAAAAAGCGGCCGGTCTATCACATCGTCGTCGCCGACAGCCGCAGTCCCCGCGACGGCCGCTTCATCGAGCGGCTGGGTTATTTCAATCCGCTGCTGCCCAAGGACAAACCCGAGCGGCTCAAGCTCGACCTCGACAAGGTCAAGGCCTGGATGGCGAAGGGCGCGCAGCCTTCCGATCGCGTGATGCGTTTTCTTGACGCCGCCGGCATCATGAAACGCGAGAAGCGCAACAATCCGGAGAAGGCGGTGCCACGCAAAGAGCGCAAAGCCAAGGAAGAGGCAGCGAAGGCCGCGGCAAGCGCGCCCGGCGCCGCACCGGCGGCGAGCCCCGCGCCGGCGGCTTAACCGGCGCGAGCGATGGCCGGCGGCGCGCGCATTTGTCTCGGCCAAATCGGCGCCCCGCACGGCGTGCGGGGCGAGGTGCGATTGCGCTCGTTCACCGCCGATCCGCAAGCGATCACCGGCTACGGCCCGCTCGAAACCGATGACGGCCGCGTCATCGAGATCGAGACCTTACGCGCCGCCAAGGATCATTTCGTCGCTAGACTTGCCGGCGTCGCCGACCGCGACGCCGCCGAGCAATTCACCAATCTGAAGCTTTACGTGCCGCGCGAACGGTTGCCAGAGCCGACCGCGACCGACGAATTCTATCACGCCGATCTCGTCGGGCTCGCAGTCGTCGATCCCGCCGGCGACAGGCTCGGCATCGTCGTCGCGATTCACAATTTCGGCGCCGGCGATCTGATCGAGATGCGCCCCGATGCAGGAGGCATTACGGAGCTGGTGCCCTTCGATGAGACCCATGTGCCGACGGTGGACGTACCCGCCGGCAGGATCGTTATCGTTCCCCCCCTCCTTGTGGGAGAGGGTGGCGAGGCGACCGAGCCGAGTTCGAAAGCCGACCCGCTCTCCCGGACCGGCTCACCCCGGCGACAATCCACGTTCTCCTCCAAGCGGAGAGAGTAATCATGTGGCGGGCGAGCGTACTGAGCATCTTTCCGGACATTTTCCCGGGGCCGTTGGGTGCAAGCCTTGCCGGCAAAGCGCTGAGCGCGGGCGCCTGGTCGCTCGACGTCGTCGACATTCGCGGATTTGCCACCGACAAGCATCGCAGCGTCGACGACACGCCAGCGGGCGGCGGGCCCGGCATGGTGATGAAGCCCGACGTGCTCGGCCACGCCATCGATGCGACGGCGAACGACGAGCGGCCCCGGCTTCTTCTTTCGCCGCGCGGCACGCCGTTGACGCAGGCGCGCGTGGAAGCGCTCGCCGAAGGGCCCGGCGTCGTTCTGGTCTGCGGCCGGTTCGAGGGCGTCGACGAGCGGGTCATCGCCGGGCGCCACCTCGAGGAAATCTCGGTCGGCGACTATGTGCTCTCCGGCGGCGAGATTGCGGCGATGGTGCTGATCGATGCCTGCGTGCGGCTGCTGCCGGGCGTCATGGGCGAGCCCGCCTCGCGCACCGAAGAGAGCTTTACCGAAGGATTGCTGGAATACCCGCAATATACCCGCCCGCAAATCTGGGAGGGCCGGCCGATCCCGGAAATCCTGACCTCCGGCGACCACGGCAGGGTCGCGTCGTGGCGGCGCGCCGAGGCGGAACGCCTGACCAAAGAGCGGCGGCCGGATTTATGGGCGCGCTACCGAGTGACGACAGGGTGACAAATGCCGCGCGCTAGCGTAGAAGCTCGCGCAACCCGCTTAAACCCCCGGTCGGAACCGCGCGGCAAAGCGCAGCGAACGGAGAATTTCCATGAATTTGCTCAAAGAAATCGAAAACGAACAGGTAGCAAAGCTTACCGCCGGCAAGGAAATTCCCGACTTCCAGCCGGGCGACACGGTCATCGTCAACGTCAAGATCGTCGAGGGCGAGCGCAGCCGCGTACAGGCCTATGAGGGCGTATGCATCGGCCGCGCCGGCTCGGGCCTGAACGAGAATTTCACCGTGCGCAAGATTTCCTACGGCGAAGGCGTCGAGCGCGTATTCCCGCTCTACTCGCCGATGATCGACTCGATCAAAGTCGTGCGAAAAGGCCAAGTCCGCCGCGCCAAGCTCTATTATCTGCGCGGCCGGCGTGGCAAGGCCGCACGCATTCTCGAGCGCCAGGATCACACTGCGGAAGGCGCCGCCGGAAACAAAGCGGCGAAGTAATCTCCGCCCCGGCGCAGCCACCGTCGCTACGGCCGCAGTCGTCGGCTGAAAGATCGCCGAAGCAGCGAACCGCGGGCCCTCGCGCGCCCGCGTGGCGACCCCGAGCGGGCAACGCACGAAGCGGACGATCTGCGTGCTCGCTCCGGGAGCCGCGGACGCTGCCGCGAGACACTTTTCCTCCGCCCGATAACGCACTAAATATTCGTCCGGGATAACGAATTAGGACCAGCCAGGACCGCCGGGAATGAGCAAGCCGCGTACGCTATACGACAAGATTTGGGACGATCATCTCGTCGACCAAGCGCCGGACGGCACCTGCCTCATCTACATCGACCGCCATCTCGTGCATGAGGTGACGAGCCCGCAGGCCTTCGAGGGGCTGCGGCTCTCCGGCCGCAAGGTGCGCGCACCGGATAAGACCCTGTGCGTGGTCGATCACAACGTGCCGACCACCGATCGCCGGCAAAAGAACCCCGACCCGGAGAGCGAGGCGCAGATCGCCTACCTCGCCGAGAACGCCAAGCTGTTCGGGCTCGAATATTTCGACGAGTTCGATAAGCGCCAGGGCATCGTCCATATCATCGGGCCGGAGCAGGGCTTTACGCTGCCCGGCGTGACCCTGGTTTGCGGCGACAGCCACACCGGCACGCATGGCGCATTCGGGGCGCTCGCCTACGGCATCGGCACGTCCGAAGTCGAGCACGTGCTGGCAACGCAAACGCTGATCCAGAACAAATCGAAGAACATGCGCGCGGTGGTCGACGGCAAACTGCCGGACGGCGTCACCGCCAAGGACATCATCCTCGCCATCATCGGCGAGATCGGCACCGCCGGGGGCACCGGCTACGCGCTCGAATATGCCGGCGAGGCAATCTCGTCGCTGTCGATGGAAGGCCGCATGACGATCTGCAACATGTCGGTCGAGGCCGGCGCCAAAGCAGGCTTCATCGCGCCGGACGAGAAGGCCTATGCCTATCTCAAGGATCGCCCCAAGTCGCCCAAGGGCAAAGCCTGGGACGAAGCGATACGCTATTGGCAGACGCTCCGCTCCGACGACGGCGCGCATTTCGACCGCGAAATCAGGCTCGACGCGGCAAAGCTGCCGCCGCTCGTGACCTGGGGCACCAACCCCGAGCAGGTCGTCGCCGTGACCGGCCGTGTGCCGCGCATCGAAGATATTGCCGACGCCCGCAAGCGCGAGGCGGCGGAGCGCTCGCTGGCCTATATGGGATTAAAGGGCGGCGAGAACATTGCCGACATCACGCTCGACCGCGTCTTCATCGGCTCATGTACGAACGGGCGGATCGAGGATTTGCGCGCGGCCGCACGCGTCATCGACGGCAAGAAAGTTCACGCCAACGTCAAGAACGCGATGATCGTGCCCGGCTCCGGGCTGGTCAAAGAGCAAGCCGAGGCCGAAGGGCTCGACAAAATTTTCGTCACCGCCGGCTTCGAATGGCGCGAGCCGGGCTGCTCGATGTGCCTTGCCATGAACCCGGACAAGCTCGCGCCCGGCGAGCGCTGCGCGTCGACCTCGAACCGCAATTTCGAAGGCCGCCAAGGCTACAAGGGCCGCACCCACCTCGTCTCGCCGGCGATGGCGGCTGCCGCCGCGGTCGCTGGTCATTTCGTCGACGTACGCGAGTGGCATTAACGCAAAAGCCGCGCGCGCCGCGCTTATGTTCATCGGCTTTCTTCAAGGCTATAGTAGGCGCGGCAAAGAGGGATGTCGCCAGTGCCGCTGATCCACGACGCCGAGACTTGGCAAAAAAGATTGGCCGGACTTCCTCTTGCGACCTACGACGCCGGCGCGACCGTGCTCGCGGAGGGCACGACGACCGGTCAACTCCTGATTCTCAGAAGCGGCGCCGTCCGTATCGTCAGGAGCGGCACCGAGATCGCAACGGTGCGGGAGCCAGGCGCGATCTTCGGCGAGCTTTCGGCGCTCCTTGATCAGCCGCATGCCGCGGATGTATGCGCCTTGGAGACTTCGCAGTTTCACGTCGCCGACGCCGCCGCCTTGCTGGCGCAAGACCCGGTCTCGCTGCTTTACGTTGCGAAGGTCTTGGCGCGGCGCATCGACGACGCCAACAAAGTTCTCTTCGAACTCAAGAGCGAGATCGAGGCCGGCGAACCTCGCGGCCTGATCGATCAGACGATCGATAGAATCCAGGGACTGCTGGGCGCCATCGGCGATGGCTACATCCGCGCCGGAGCGGGTATTTCGATGTTTCCGCCGGCCTAGATCGTTTGCTCGCGCCTCTCTGCGCGTCTCTAGCCGCGCACCCACCAGCAATGCTTTGCCGGGAACAGCACGGTGCCGCTTGGCCGATATTGCAGCTCGTACCAGCTGACGCAGCGGCGAAAGAGCGGCGGCCGCGGGTTGATTTCGATGCGCGGGCGGCCGGCGGCCGGCGAACCCGATGGCCCAAAGGCCAGCGGCGTCGGGCTTTGCGCCGCCGCCGTATAGCCGGTGGCGATCAGCGCAAAAACGGCTAGCCCAAAAGCCGTCATGCCGCAGCGCCCGCGCCGGCCAACTCGCCGCGTCAGCGCCTCGGGGTTACGGAACATCAGAAGGCCCGAACGTCAGAGCGACACAACATCAGAGTGTCGGAAGATCAGAGTGACAGGAAAAATCCGCGTGACGGGACATGGGTCAACCTCGCTTGCCCCCTGATATAAACATTCTAATGGCCGATGTTCCATCCGACCCCCTCGCCTGCCGCGCCCTCAAGGCGCCTTCGCTGGCGGAATTCGAAGTTCTCGCCCTCGACATATTTCGCCATCTGCCCCGGCGATTTCGTGACCTTTGCGTCGACCTCGTGATCCAGATCGACGATTTTCCGAGCGACGACGTTCTCCATCACATGGGCGCCGAGAGCGAGTTCGATCTGCTCGGTCTGTTCCAGGGCACCGGCCTGCCGTTCCGCGCCGAAAGCGCGCCGGTGCAGATGCCGAATATGATCTGGCTTTACCGCCGGCCGATCCTCGATTATTGGGCCGAGCATGACGAGACGCTCGGCGCAATCATGTGCCACGTGCTGGTGCACGAGATCGGCCATCATTTCGGCCTCTCGGACGCCGATATGATGGCGATCGAAAGCGCGACGAAATGATACTCGGCGTGATCTTGTCTGTCGAAGGAGGAGCACCATGAAAGTCGATGGCGCGTGTCATTGCGGCTTCATCACCATCGAAGCCGAAGTCGATCCAAATAACGTCACCGTCTGCCACTGTACCGATTGTCAGAGCGGCACCGGCTCGGCGTTCCGCGTTTCCATACCCGCCGCCGGCAACGCTTTCAAAATGACCGGCCAGCCGGCCGTCTACGTCAAAACCGCCGAAAGCGGCAACCGGCGCGCCAACACCTTCTGCCCCAAATGCGGCTCGCCGCTCTATTCGACCACCCCCGGCGCCGGGCCGCATGATTCCTACATGCTGCGGGTCGGCATTTTGCGCCAGCGCGATCAATTGGAGCCGAAGCGGCAGATCTGGTTTCGCTCGGCGCGACCCTGGGTTACGGGGCTCGGCGACGTTCCCAAAAGCGAAACCCAGCAAGGCACGAGCCACTTGCGCTGACACATGGCGGTACCGCCCGCGACAGGGTTGACCGGCGGCCGGCGACGCGCCATTTAGCTCTCGCGAAGAAGACCATTTCTCGTCAGGCGAAGAAAATGGAAAAATTTACCGTACTCGAAGGCGTCGCAGCGCCGCTGAAGATGATCAACGTCGACACCGACATGATCATCCCCAAGCAATATCTAAAGACCGTCAAGCGTACCGGCCTCGGCACCGGCCTGTTTGCCGAAAAGCGCTATCGCGACGACGGCACCGAGAACCCGGATTTCGTGCTCAACAAGCCGGCTTACCGCAAGGCGAATATCATCGTCGCCGGTGACAACTTCGGCTGCGGCTCGTCGCGTGAGCACGCCCCCTGGGCGCTCAAGGATTTCGGCATCACCTGCGTGATCTCGACCTCGTTCGGCGATATTTTCTACAACAACTGCTTCAAGAACGGCATCCTGCCGGTGCAGGTGTCGCCGGAGGATCTCGACAAGCTGTTCGACGACGCCGAGCGCGGCGCCAACGCAACGCTGACCGTCGATCTGGAGAAGCAGGAAATCCGCGGGCCCGATGGCGGCGTGGTGAAATTCGAGGTCGATGCGCATCGCAAGCATTGCTTGCTCAACGGGCTCGACGACATCGGCTTGACCATGGTCAAGAGCGACAAGATCGACAGTTTCGAAGGCCAGTCCAAGGCGGCGCGGCCTTGGGTTTGATCCGCCGTCATTCCAAGCCGCTTCGCGGCGCCCCGGAATGACGAAGGAAGAATAATGGCCGCCGCAATTTCCATTTCGCATCTCGACAAGACCTACGCCTCCGGCTTCCGGGCGCTCAAGGACATCAACCTTGAGATCCGCACCGGCGAGATTTTTGCACTGCTCGGTCCGAACGGCGCCGGCAAGACCACACTCATCGGCATCATCTGCGGCATCGTCAATGCGTCGGGCGGCTCGGTGCGGGTCAACGGCCACGACATCATCGCCGACTACCGCATCACCCGCTCGCTCATCGGCCTGGTGCCGCAGGAACTGGCGACCGACATGTTTTCTTCGGTATGGGCGACGGTGTCGTTCAGTCGCGGCCTGTTCGGCAAGGCCGCGCATCCGCTCTATCTCGAGAAAGTCCTGAAAGAACTGTCGCTCTGGGATCGAAAGGACAACAAGATCGCGACGCTTTCGGGCGGCATGAAGCGCCGCCTGATGATCGCCAAGGCGCTCTCGCACGAGCCGCGTATTCTATTCCTCGACGAGCCGACCGCCGGCGTCGACGTCGAACTGCGCAAGGACATGTGGGAGATGGTGCGGCACCTGCGCGCCTCCGGCGTCACCATCATCCTGACCACGCACTACATCGAAGAGGCCGAGCAAATGGCCGATCGAATCGGCGTGATCAACAAAGGCGAGCTCATCCTGGTCGAAGACAAAGCGGAGCTGATGCGCAAGCTGGGCCAGAAGCAGCTGACGCTCGAATTGCGCGAACCGATCGCGGCGGTACCGCCGGCGCTCGCCAAGCACAAGCTCGCGCTTTCCGCCGACGGCGGCAGCCTCGTCTACAGTTACGATACGCAGCACGAATATACCGGCGTTACTGACCTCCTCGACGACTTGCGACGCGCCGGTTTGCGGTTCAAGGACCTCTCGACTAAGGAGCGCTCCCTTGAAGAGATTTTCGTCGGCCTGGTGAGTAACCGGCAATGAACCTGTATGCCGTCAGCGCGATCTACCGCTTCGAGATGGCGCGCACCCGACGCACCTGGATGCAGAGCATCGTCTCGCCGGTGCTCTCGACCACGCTCTATTTCGTGGTGTTCGGCGCCGCCATCGGCTCGCGCATCAAAGTCGTCGAAGGCGTCAATTATGGCGCCTTCATCGTCCCCGGGCTGATGATGCTGATGCTGTTGACGCAAAGCGTCAGCAACGCCGCCATCGGCATCTACTTCCCGCGCTTTGCCGGAACCATCTACGAGGTCCTTTCGGCGCCGGCGTCCGCGTTCGAGATCGTGCTCGGCTATGTCGGCGCCGCCGCCACCAAGTCGATCGTGTTGGGATTGATCATCCTCGGCACCTCGGCGCTGTTCGTGCCGCTGCGCATCGCCCACCCGGTCTGGATGCTCGCTTTTCTCGTGCTCACCGCGGTCAGCTTCAGCCTGCTCGGTTTTATCCTCGGCATCTGGGCCGACGGCATCGACAAGCTGCAGGTCGTGCCGCTCCTGATCATCACGCCGCTGACGTTTCTCGGCGGCACGTTCTACTCGACCAGCCTGCTGCCGCCGGTTTGGCGTACGGTCACGCTGTTCAACCCCATCGTCTACCTGGTGTCAGGCTTCCGCTGGAGCTTCTTCGAGTTGGCCGATGTCAACGTCGGCGTCAGTATTATCGCCATCGTTCTCTTTCTCGTGGTCTGCATGAGCATCGTATGGTGGATCTTCAAAACCGGCTATCGATTGAAGACCTGACGAGCCAAGGCCGGTCGCCGCGAGCATTTCACCCGGAGCGGCGACGATCTCTTCCAGACGTTCAAGATGCTTGGCGTCGGCAGCCGCCTGCGGCTCCTGGAACGCGGCGGCCTAAGCCTGAGCGATAGCGTCTGTGATCGCGACCGTGCGCCGCGCCATCTCGGCATGGAGCCGTTCGACCATGCGGCCCTCGATCTGGATCACGCCTTTGTTGGCATTTTCCGGCAGATCGAAAGCGGCGATGATCTTGCGCGCCGCCGCCACCTCTTCGGCGGTCGGCGAGAATGTCTCGTTGCACGGCGCGATCTGCTGCGGGTGGATCAGTGTCTTGCCGTCGAACCCGAGGTCGCGCGCTTGGCGGCACTCGGCGACAAAGCCTTCGGCATTGCCAAGCTCGTTATAGACGCCGTCGAGGATATCGAGGCCGTAGGCGCGCGCCGCCGCGACGCAGGTCATCAGCCACGGCAGCATCGGCGCCCGCCCCGGCAGCAGACGCGCGCGAGTGTCCTTGGCCAGATCGTTGGTGCCCATGACGAAACCGGCAAGCCGGCTTTGCGGATCGGCCGCCGCCGCGGCGATCGCGCCGGCATTGAGCATGGCAAGCGGCGTCTCCATCATCGCCCAGATGCGAATTTTCGCTTCGGCGCGGACGCCGACGAGATGCTTTGCCACCTCGCGCAATTGCTCGGGCGCCGATATTTTCGGCACCAGCAACGCGTCGGGCCCGGCGGCCGCGATGACGGTAAGATCGTCGAGCCACCAGGCGGTATCGAGCCCGTTGATCCGCACCAGCACCTCGCGGCCGCCAAAGCCGCCTTTTTTCAGCGTCTCGACGATCAGCTCGCGCGCCTTGGCCTTGGCGTCGGGCGCCACGGCATCTTCGAGATCGAGGATAATGCCGTCGACCGGCAACTCGCGCGCTTTTTCCATGGCGCGCGCGTTCGTTCCGGGCATGTAAAGGACGCTGCGCCGCGGCCGGGTCGTCATTGCCTTCTCCTTATGACAGTACGGCAAACTAGCGTCCTTGCAGGCACCATGCCAACCGGACATGATGAATATGAGCGGCGGATACAAACTTCGCGGAGATTAAAGTGCTCAACAGGCTCATGATCGGTGGCCCGCGCGTGATGCCGATTTCACTGCCGGGACAGGCGGCGCCGCAGGACTTCTGCCGCGGAAACCGCTGAACCCAACCCCGCACCATGCCGTTTCCGCAACGTCTCATTCAAGGCTATCGGGCTTTTCTCGACGGACCCTTGCGCCGCGAGCAGGACCGTTATCGCGAGTTAGCGGAGGCGGGACAATCGCCCGAAGTGATGGTGATCGGCTGCTCCGATTCACGCGTCTCGCCGGAAGTCATCTTCGACGCGCGGCCGGGCGAACTGTTCGTCGTGCGCAACGTGGCCAATATCGTGCCGCCTTACGCGCCCGACGGGCAGGCGCATGGCGTATCGGCGGCGCTCGAATTCGGCATCGCGGCACTCAAGATCAGGCACATCGTCGTGCTCGGCCACGCTCATTGCGGCGGCGTGCGCGCCTTCGTCGAAAAGGCCGCGCCATTGTCGCCCGGCGATTTCATCGGCCATTGGATGCGCCTGATGGCGCCAGCGGCGGAAAAGGCCGGTCCGCAGGAAAGGCTTTCATGGCCGGATTATCTGACGCGGCTCGAGCAGGCGAACGTCGTCAACAGCCTCGACAACCTGCTGACGTTTCCGCGCCTGCGAACGCTGATCGAGCGGGGGCAGGTGGCGACCCACGGTGCTTATTTCGGCGTCGCCAAGGGCGAGCTTTCCGTGCGTGATGAAAGAACCGGCGATTTCGGTCCGGTTGCGGGCTAGCGCACCGAACCGCTAGGCCGACGGAGCTTCCATCTGCCGTTGCAGCCAACGCAGGACACGCGGGTCCTCGCAGACGGCGACGTTGAAGCGCATCCACGGCGAGCGCTCCAGGTGCGGGCGGAACACGGCGCCCGGCGCGAGCATGATCTTGTCGCGCATGGAGGCCTCGGCCAGCGGCAGCGAATCCTCCACGTTCGGAAAGCGCGCCCACAAGAACATGCCGTCTGCCGGCTCCACGAACAGTTCCAGCCCGATCCGCTCAAAGGCGCGCACGACGTTGAGTCGCGCTTCGCCGAGCCGCTCGTGCAATCGCGACAGGAACTTGCGGTAGTGACCGCCGACGAGCATCGAATAGATCAGCCGCTCCGTAAACTGCGAGCTCGTGATGCTGGTCAGCATTTTGATGTCGGCGAGCTCGCAAGCGATCTCGCGCGCGCAGGCAAGAAATCCGACACGCAGGCTGCCCGACAGCGTCTTGGAGAAGCTGCGCACATAGATCACGCGGCTGAACTGATCGAGCGTTGCAAGGCGTGGCGTGGCCTTCACCTGCAAGTCGCAAAAGATATCATCCTCCACAATCGTGAAGTTATGCCGTTCGGCTGACTGCAGCACCTTGAACGCGACATGCGGGCTCATATCGGTGCCCGTCGGGTTCTGCATAACCGACTGGGTGAAATAGACCTTCGGCAGGTGCGCAGCTGCCAATTTTTCGAGGATGGCGATGTCAGGCCCGTCGCGATTACGCGGCACCGCCAACATCTCGACACCCTGCAAGCGAAGGTTTCCGAACAAATTGTAGTAACCCGGATCGTCAACAAGTGCCGCATCGCCGGGCTTGAGGAGATAACGGATGATCAGCTCAAGCGCGTGACTCGTGCTTTGCGTAAGGAGAATCTGATCGGGATGAGCCGGGATACCGATCTCCTCCAGTGTCAGTCCGAAATGCTCGCGCAGCGGCAAATAGCCGAACGGATTGCCGTATTCGAGCAAATAAGCGCCGTTCTTGCGCGCCAACGAACTGAGGTTCTGGCGAATACCGGCGTCATCGAGCCATGAATTCGGAAGCCAGGGACCGCCGGCGAGAACAGTGGTCTCGTCCGCCTCGAGGAGACGGCGAATGAGCCAGACCAGTTCTTCGTTGCGCTTGTGGTGATCGGACGCGGCCGAATGCGATGCTTCGGCGCGCAGCGGCCCGCTGGCATAAAATCCCGCGCCGCGGCGCGATTGAAGATATCCGATCGCCACCAACCGATCGTAGGCCTCGACCACGGTGAAGCGGCTGATCTTGTATGTTTCGGCAAAGTTGCGGATCGACGGCAGCTTGCTCCCCGGCCGCAAAAGACGGTCGTCGATTTGGCGCTTGATGCCGGCCACGATCTGCTCGGCGAGCGTCTGGTCGCTTCGCGTGTTGATGTTAAGCGAAAGCATGCCGGCTGCCTGAGTTTGCGGACGGACAGGCTCGGCCATCCGACCGGTACAGTTTCGGTAACTGACTTCACAACTGACTATTTGTGACTGGCAAAGTGTCAGGCACGATACGCCATAGTGTCAAGAGTCATGTTACCCGACGTGGCAATTGCCGCGGCTCTGTCACCCACAGGAGAAGTCAAATGCCGTTGATACAGGTGCGCGTCATCAAGGACGTCTTCAGCAAGGAACAGAAAGGCCAGATCATCGCCAAGTTAACCGACGCCATGGTCTCGATCGAAGGCGAGAACATGCGTGGCGTCACCTGGTGTGTTGTCGAAGAGGTCGAAAGCGGCGACTGGGGAATTGCGGGAAAGGCTCTGACAACCGGCGACGTGCAGGCCTTGGCACGTGGAAAGGCCGCTTAACGCACGACCGACGTCGGCCGAATTGGCGTTTACGAAATTTGGCGTTACGAAACCGGCGGCGCCCGAACTTTCTGAAGGTTCGGGCGCTTTTTATTTGGTTTGGAATGCCTCTGGAAATGCAGAGCCGGGTTAAGCCGCCTTGCGCTTGGCGGTGATCAGCTTGCGCTTGATGAGGCACTCGGCGATCTGGATGGCGTTGAGCGCGGCGCCCTTGCGCAGATTGTCCGACACGATCCACATCGACAGCCCGTTCTCGACGGTCGCGTCCTCGCGGATACGGCTGATGTAGGTCGCATCCTCGCCCGCGGCCTCGTAGGGCGTGACGTAGCCGCCCGGCTCGTGCTTGTCGATAACGATACAACCCGGCGCATTGCGCAGAATATCGCGCGCCTCCTCGGCCGAGATCGGATCTTCGAACTCGATATTGACGGCTTCCGAATGGCCGATGAACACCGGCACGCGTACGCAAGTGGCGGTGAGCTTGATCTTGCGGTCGAGAATTTTCTTGGTCTCGACCACCATCTTCCACTCTTCCTTGGTGGTGCCGTCCTCCATGAAGACGTCGATTTGCGGGATGACGTTGAACGCGATGCGCTTGGGAAACTGCTTCGACGCGACCTCGTCGAGCTGAAACACCGACTTGGTCTGGGCAAAAAGCTCATCCATCGCCTCCTTGCCGGCCCCGGACACCGACTGATAGGTGGCGACCACGACGCGCTTGATCTTGGCGCGGTCGTGCAGCGGCTTGAGCGCGACCACGAGTTGCGCGGTCGAGCAGTTGGGATTGGCGATGATGCCGCGCTTGCGAAAGTCCGCGACCGCGTCGGCATTGACCTCCGGCACGATCAGCGGCACGTCGGAATCGTAGCGCCAGCAGGACGAATTATCGATCACCACCGCGCCGGCGGCGGCGATCTTCGGCGACCATTCCTTCGACACGGCGGAGCCCGCCGACATCAGGCAGATATCGATGCCGGAGAAGTCGTAGTGTTCGAGCGCTTTGACCTTCAGCGTCCGATCGCCATAGGAGACTTCGACGCCATGGCTCTTGCGCGAGGCAAGCGCAACCACCTCGTCGGCGGGAAACGACCGCTCGGCGAGCACGTCGAGCATCTCCCGGCCGACATTGCCGGTGGCACCGACCACGGCGACGCTGTAACCCATCTCAAAATCTCCGTCGAAAGCTGCATTGCGTTTACTACATATGCAGTCCAAGCCGGCTGCGCTTCTAAGCGAGAAACGCCGTAAATACAACGCTGCGGCGGCTCTTGGGGCCAAGGGGCACTAAAGCCGGAACCACGCGTCATAATTGGCAGTTAGCAAACTGCTATGCTGGTTCGGCTAGGCTCGGTACACTTGCGTTGAACGAAAGCGAGGGGCTATGCGTGGACTAGGTGTTTTTGTCGGCGTCGCCGCATTTGCCATCGCGGCAGCCGCGGCATGCCCGGCTTCCGCCCAGACGCCTCGCACCTCGCACAAGCCCGCGAAAAAAGTGGCGCAGCAGTTCCCGGTGCAGCGGTCCGCGGCCGGCACCGTGATCCAGCCAACCCGTACCATCATCCATAATCCGGACGGCACCACGACGGTCATCGTCGTGCCGCGGCGCTCCTACCTCGATGTCGGCAACGAAGTGCCGATCGGCTATCCGCGAACCAACGATTACGCATTTCCGCCGGGCGGTGACCCAGGCCGGCCCAATTGGTATTTCGGTCCCGACCTGAACGGCGTCGGCGGCACGCCGCTGGCACAGCCGAACCTGCTGCCGGGATTTGGCGGCACTTATCCGATCCCGTACTGACGCCACGGGCGTCGACCCTGCTTATGCCGCGAGCTGCTCCAGCTCGCCGACGATCGCCTTGCCCATGTCGCTGGTGCTGACCACGTCGCTTCCCTCCGACTTGATGTCGGCAGTGCGCAGGCCTTTGGCGAGCGCCGCGGCGATCGCCGCCTCGATGAGATCGGCCTCTTTGCTCATGTTGAACGAATAGCGCAGCGCCATGCCGAACGAGGCGAGCATGGCGATCGGATTGGCGATACCCTTGCCGGCAATATCCGGCGCCGAGCCGTGTACCGGCTCATACAACGCCTTGCGCCGCTTGGTCTTGGCATCAACTTCGCCGAGCGAGGCGGACGGCAACATGCCGAGCGAACCGGTCAGCATCGCCGCGATGTCGGAAAGCATGTCGCCGAACAAATTGTCGGTAACGATGACGTCGAACTGCTTTGGCCAGCGCACAAGCTGCATGCCGCCGGCGTCAGCCAGCATGTGCTCGAGCGCAACGTCCTTGTAGCCGCGCGCGTGCACACCGGCGACGACCTCGCGCCACAGCACGCCGGTCTTCATCACATTGCGCTTTTCCATCGACGTGACCTTGTTGCGCCGCGTGCGCGCCAATTCGAAGGCGACGCGCGCGATGCGCTCGATCTCGTAAGTGTCGTAGACTTGAGTGTCGATGGCGCGTTTCTGGCCGTTGCCGAGATCGGTGATGGTCTTGGGCTCACCGAAGTAAACCCCGCCGGTTAGCTCGCGCAGGATGATGATGTCGAGCCCCTCGACGACCTCGCGCTTGAGACTCGACGATTCCGCCAACGCCGGATAGCAGATCGCCGGGCGGATATTGGCAAACAGACCGAGATCCTTGCGCAGCCGAAGAAGCCCGGCTTCCGGCCGCACGTCATAGGGCACGTCATCCCATTGCGGTCCGCCGACGGCGCCGAAGATGACGGCGTCGGCCGCGCGCGCCTTGGCCATGGTCTCGTCGGTGATCGCGACCTTATCGGCGTCGTAGCTCGACCCCCCGACGAGTCCTTCCTCGATCGCGAAATCGGCGATGCCGGCCTTGGCAAAGAAACCAAGAACCCGCTTCACCTCGGCCATCACTTCCGGACCGATGCCGTCGCCGGGAAGCAACAGAAGCTTGTGGGTGGGCATTGATCGCGCCTCTATGATGTTGCGGCCGGGATTGCTAAAGCGCGCCGTGAGGCTTGGCAAGCGGCGGCGCCATCCGACATGCGATCGTTGCCGGAGTGGAGGCCCGTTAGAGCCCGCTGAACCAGTTGTAGCCCTGGTTCTCCCAATAGCCGCCGGCGTCGTTGTTCTGCACCCACATGGCGGTGACGTATTTCGGATTCTTGAAGCCGAGCTTGGTCGGAATGCGGATCTTGACCGGAAAGCCATAGGCGCGCGGCAGGACCTGATGGTCGAATTTAAGCGTAAGTTGGGTCTGCGGGTGCAGCGCGGTCGGCATGTCGATGGTGTTGGAATAGCCCTCGGCGCACTGGAACCAGACGTATTTAGCGCGCAAATCGGCGCCGACCAGCTTGAGAAAGTCCGACAATTTCACGCCCTGCCATGAGCCGATGGCGCTCCAGCCCTCGACGCAGACATGGCGGGTTATTTGCGAGACTTCGGGCAGCTTGTTGAGTTCCGGCAGCGTCCATGGCCTTTTGTTCTCGACGAGCCCGCCGATCTCAAGCTGCCATTTCTCGGGGTCGATGTCGGGCGCTTCATCCTCGCTGTAATAGGCATTGAACGGAAACGGCCGCGTGATCATGCTCTCCGGATATTCCGGCGCCAGCGTGTTGGGATTGAACAACAGCGCCTGGACACGATCGTTGAAGCTCGACACCACGCGCAGCGCATTCTCCGAGGTATCGCCATCGATGATGTCGCAGCCGGAAAGCACCGCCAGCGCCCCGAGGCTTGCGGCGCCGCGCAGGAAGATACGCCGCGACGGCTGCGGCAAAAGCTTCGCGGCATCCCTGATCAAGAGCTTGGGATCGACGCCGGGATTGGTTTTGCGCTGGCGCGGCATTTGGTCTCTCGCGGATGTCAGCGGCCGACGATCATGGCGCGCAAGCTTCTCGGCACCAGCATCGCGAGCGTCACATGCACCACGAGGAACGCGACGATCGCCGTCATCGCGGCGAAGTGCACGTAGCGCGCCGTGTTGTATCCGCCGAAGAAGCTGGTCAGGTAGTGAAACTGCACCGGCTTCCAGATCGACAGGCCCGAGAGCACGATGACGACGCCGGTAAGCAAAATACCGAGATAGAGCAGCTTCTGCACGGCGTTATAGGCCGAGAGGTCGTCATGCGACAGCGCGCCGCGCAACGCGGCAAACAGGTCGCGAGCGACGTCGCTCGGGCGCAGCGGCAGGAGCTTGCGGCGGAAGCGGCCGGTCGCAAGCCCGAGCGCGACGTAGACGAGGCCGTTGACCACCAGCAGCCACATCGCCGCGAAGTGCCACAGCAACGCGCCGGCGAGCCAATTGCCAAGCGCGATGTCCCGCGGAAACTCGAAGCCGAACAACGGCGAAGCGTCGTATATTTGCCAGCCCGAGCCGATCATCATCAGCATGGCGAGCGCGTTGACCCAGTGCGTGACACGCACCCAGACCGGGTGGATCAGCGGTCCTGGCGCGGTCGGGAAACTCGACGGGCTGCTCGCAGTCTCGATCGTCATGGCTTGGTCCGGCGTTGCCGACCTATAACAACATGCTCGGGCGCCGGGCACTCACATTCCCGTCACGCTTCGCCTTTCGCCGGTACACGGCGGCGTGAAAGTCCTCTCCCCGCATCGCGGGGAGAGGCAGGATATTCACATCGGCAGCAGGACGGCGTTGATGACCTGAATGACGCCGTTCGACTGCATAACGTCGGCGATAGTGACCCGGGCGACGTCGCCCTTGGCGTCGGTGACCGTGAGCTTGCCGGGGCCGGCCTCCTTGACGATCAGATCTTCGCCCTCGACGGTCTTGAGCTTGGCCTCGCCTTCACCCTCCTTGACCGCTTTCATCAGGTTGAGGGCGGTCATGCGGCCGGGCACGACATGATAGGTCAGGATCTTGGTCAGCATGCCCTTGTTCTCGGGCTTGAGCAGGTTGGCGACCGTGCCGGCCGGCAACTTGGCGAAGGCCTCGTTGGTCGGCGCGAACACCGTGAACGGGCCGGGACCTTCCAGCGTATCGACCAGTCCGGCGGCCTTCACCGCTGCGACCAACGTCGTATGGTCCTTCGAATTAACCGCGTTCTGGATGATGTTCTTCGACGGATACATTGGCGCACCGCCGACATTGACGGTCTTCTCCATTTCCGCATAGACGCTGGGCGCCGCACCGGCGACGAGCGCGACAACCGCCGCCGCGGTGATCAAGGCGAAACGCTTGGACATGAGGAGCTCTCCATATTTGCCGTTTGAAGTTGCGATCGAGCTTTGCCGGCAAGGGGCCGACGGGACGCGCTTTGAAACTGCGTCGCCGTTCCGAGATACGGCCGCTCCACAGCGGGGTTTCAGCCTTAAGCCTCACGGCTGCGTGAGTGCTGTTCCGCCTCGTGCCGTTCGGCTATGAAGCGCCCACCGAACTGCCGGATAGAGCAAAGAGCGAGCCAATGTCGAAGACCAGTCCCGGCAATTGTTTTGAGGATTTCCGCATCGGCCAGGTCATCCGCCACGCCACGCCGCGGACGGTGACCACCGGCGACGTCGCCCTTTACAACGGCCTGTTCGGGCCGCGCTTTGCCGTGCAATCATCGGACGCATTCGCCGCGGCGATCGGCTATCCGCGCGCGCCGATAGACGATCTGCTGGTGTTCCACATCGTGTTCGGCAAGACCGTTCCCGATGTCTCGCTCAATGCCGTCGCCAATCTCGGCTATGCCGGATGTTATTTCCGCAAACCGGTTTTTCCCGGCGACACGCTCTCGGCGCTCTCCGAGGTCATCGGGCTCAAGGAAAATTCGAGCCACAAGACCGGCATCGTCTACGTGCGCACCACTGGCTATAACCAGGACGGCGCGCCGGTGCTCGAATATGTCCGCTGGGTGATGGTGCGCAAACGCGACGAAGCGGCGCCCGCGCCGGGCGATCACGTGCCGCGCTTGCCGACTGTGCTCGATCCGAAGGTACTGGGCGAAGCCTGTCCGCCGATCGACGTGGTGGCCTACGACACCGCGCTCAGCGGCAGCCCGTACCGCTTCGGCGACTATGAGGTCGGCGAGCGCATCGACCACGTCGATGGCATCACCGTGGAAGAGGCCGAGCATCAGATCGCCACGCGGCTCTACCAAAATACCGCGCGCATTCACTTCGATTTATTCAGCGCCAAGCAGGGCCGCTTCGGCAATCGGCTGATCTACGGCGGCCACGTCATATCGCTGGCGCGCTCGCTGTCGTTTAACGGGCTGGCCAACGCGTTTCATGTCGCCGCGATCAACGGCGGCCGCCACGTCGCGCCTTTGTTCGCCGGCAAGACCGTGTTCGCGTGGTCGGAGGTGGTGGCGAAAGCCGAATTGCCGGGACGCGAAGACGTCGGCGCGCTACGGCTGCGCACCATCGCGGCCGGCGACCGCCCTTGTCAGGATTTCCCGTTCAAGTCCGGAGAGGAATACGACAAGTCGGTCCTGCTCGATCTGGATTACTGGGTGCTGATACCGCGCTGAACCGGCCTCTACCCAGTCGCCTTGAATCAAATTTTAATTTCATGAGTATCGCCGATTGCTACGAGGGCGGCGGCGACGCAAAACTCCGATACTCGGGTCCGGCGCGAGACCTGTCCGGACGGCTTTGCTATGTTGGCGCGATGCTGAGGTTGCTAGAACGCTTTATCCGGCGCGTCCTCGTCGCCGGTTTGGGCCTTTTCGCTGTCTGGCTCATCGTCTTCGTAGTCTTTAGCGTTGCCGACAATAGATTGCCCTGGATCGTTGCTGTCGCCGTCACTTACGCAATCGCCGCGTATGTCATTCTGCCTCGCATCGTCCGCATCGGCCTCAAAGTCCTCCAGCGCAAACATGTGCCGAGCTACACGATCACCGGCGATGGACTGCCCGGCGATCCGGTCAATCTGGTGCTGGCCGGAACGCTGCCGCAACTGCGCGCGGCCTTCGCGCGCGCCGGCTGGTCGGAAGCCGATCCGCTGACGATCAGAAGCTCTTGGCACATGGTTCGCGCCTTCTTGCTCAATTCGCCGTATCCGACGGCGCCGTTCAGTACGCTCTATCTGTTCGGGCGCGGTCAGGACATCGGCTTTCAGAAGGCGATCGACCATAGCCCGCGCAAGCGCCATCACATTCGCTTCTGGGCGCTGAGCCTGACACGGGCCGAGGCCACGCTGGGAACCGCCGACTTGTGGCTCAAGAGCCACCGTCCGCCGAACCATGAATGCGCCTATTGGGTTGGCGCCGGCACCAAGGACACCGGCTTTTCACTCACGCAACTCACGTTCCAGATCACTCACGCCACCGACTCCGATACGAATATCGAGCGCAACTTCATTATCGCGGACCTGAAAAACAACAATGTTATCGGCGACGTGGATACGTATCATGCCCGGCAGCATTTCCCCACGGCGCACGTCAACCACTACGTCACAGACGGGGAGGTTGTGGCGGCGAGCCTCCTGGTTGAAGTTTACGAGGCCAATGTCGTGCGTTGACGGCAGCGCAAACCGCTATGCCCGCGCCCGCAAATGCTCGACCAGTTGCCGGGCATAGAGCGGCAGTTCCTTGGTGTTGCGGATGCAAATGGTCAATTCGCGCACCGCCCAAGGGTCGGTCAGCGGCACGACGGCGACCGCCATGGTCTTGGCAACGCGGCGTGCTGTGGTTTCCGGCACGATGCCGATGCCGACATTGCATTCGACCATCCGGCAGACGGCGTCAAAGCTGCGCAGTTGCACACGCAGCCGGATCGGCCGCCCGATCCGCATCGCCTTGGAAGCGAGGAAACGCTGTAGGGCGCTGGCGCGATCGAGACCGACGAAATCGTAATCGAGGACTTCGTCAAAGCCGATCTTGGAGCGTTTTGCGAGCGCGTGCGCGCGGGCGACGACGAGCACGAAACGGTCGCGTCGGAACGGATAGGTTTCCAGCGCGCCGGCATCGACGGTGCCGGCGACGATGCCGAGATCGGCCACGCCTTCGGCAATCAGGCCGACGATCTCGTCGCTCAAGCGTTCCTCCAGATCGATGCTGACATTCGGATGGGCGGCAAGGAACGAACTGAGCGCTTCCGGCAGGAACTCGGTCAGCGCGTTGGTGTTCGACAGGACGCGGATCTGGCCGGCAAGCCCGCCGCCATAGGCGCCGAGGTCTTCGTGGAGTCGCTCCGCCTGGCGCAGCATGGTGCGCGCATGCTGCAACAGCGTTCGCCCGGCTTGCGTCGGGGTGACGCCCTGCCGGCCGCGGGTGAACAGCGCGACGCCGAGTGCCGCTTCCATGTTGCGGATGCGGGTCGAGGCCGCGGCGAGCGCCAGGTGCGCCCGCTCGGCGCCGTGCGTGATACTGCCGGCTTCGGCGATATGGCGAAATAAGCTGAGATCGGCGAGATCGAAACGCAAAAGGCATCCTTCGTATTATACGAAGCCTAACTTAGCATAATGCCAATTGTGTCGAACATCTTCAACATTATCTTTCGCATTATGCGAAATCACCCCCCGCGTGACGGAGCGATTAGCAATATCGTTGCGTTGCAGCGTCAGCCCGGATTGGATAGGAACAGTTCCAAGCTCGGCGTGGGCGTCGAGCGACGTTGGATGAACACGATGGCCGAAACCAAGGCCCCCGCCGCGCGGCCACTGTCGCCGCACCTGCAAATCTACCGGCCGATGCTGACGATGATGATGTCGATTGCGCATCGCATCACCGGCGGCGCGCTGTATTTCGGCACCCTGATCGTGGCTTGGTGGCTGCTTGCCGCCGGCTCCGGACCGAACGGCTATGCCAGGTTCGAATGGTTCGCCAGCTCCATCGTCGGCCGATTGATCCTGTTCGGCTATACCTGGGCGCTCATTCATCACATGCTCGGTGGCGTCCGCCACCTGATCTGGGATACCGGACGCGGCCTCGGGCCGAACGAGCGCGAGTGGCTGGCCGCCGCCAATCTGATCGGCTCGATCGCGATTACGGTGCTGCTGTGGATCGTCGGCTTCCTGGCGATGGGAGGGCCGCGATGAGCGGAAATCCGGCCAAGCACATGCGCACCCCGCTGGCGCGGGTGCTCGGCCACGGCGCGGCGCATACCGGCACCGGCCATTTCTGGCGCCAGCGGCTGACGGCGGTCGCCAATATTCCATTGACCATTGCCGTGGTCATCCTTGTCGTCATGCTGCTCGGCCGCAACCAGGCCGCGGTCGCGCAGATATTGGGCACGCCGCTGGTCGCCATCATCATGCTGTTGTTTATCGTCTCGATCACGACGCATATGAGAATCGGCATGCAAGTGATCATCGAGGATTACGTGCATGACGAAACCGGCAAGCTTATCTTGGTCATGGCCAACACGTTCTTCTGCATCGCCGTCGCGCTGGCCTCGGCCTACGGCATCTTCAGGCTTTCGTTCGGAGTGTGAGCATGGCAGGCAACGGAGCCAATGGAGGCGGCGCGGCGCCCGCCATCAATGGCCGCACGTATCCGATTGAGGACCACGCTTACGACGTCGTCATCATCGGCGCCGGCGGCGCGGGCCTGCGCGCCGTCGTAGGCTGCAGCGAAGCCGGGTTGCGCACCGCCTGCATCACCAAGGTATTCCCGACGCGCTCGCATACCGTGGCGGCGCAAGGCGGCATCGCCGCGGCGCTCGGCAATATGGGCGAGGACGATTGGCGTTGGCACATGTACGACACCGTCAAGGGTTCCGACTGGCTCGGTGATCAGGACGCCATCGAATATATGTGCCGCAGCGCGCCGGAAGCGGTGTACGAGCTGGAACATTGGGGCCTGCCGTTCTCGCGCCGCGAAGACGGCAAGATCTATCAGCGGCCGTTCGGCGGCATGACCACCCATTACGGCAAAGGCACCGCGCAACGCACCTGCGCCGCGGCCGACCGCACCGGCCACGCCATGCTGCACACGATGTACGGGCAGGCGCTGCGTCATTCGGCGGAGTTCTTCATCGAGTATTTCGCTATCGATCTGATCGTCGACGACGAAGGCCGCTGCCGCGGCGTGGTCGCGATCAACCTCGATGACGGCTCGATCCATCGCTTTTCGGCGCAGATGACCGTGCTCGCCACCGGCGGCTACGGCCGTGCCTACGCCTCATGCACCGGCGCCCATACCCAGACCGGCGACGGCAACGCCATGGTGCTGCGCGCCGGCCTGCCGCTCCAAGATATGGAATTCGTACAGTTTCATCCCACCGGCATCTACGGCGCCGGCGTTCTGATCACCGAGGGCGCACGCGGCGAGGGCGCCTATCTGGTCAATTCCGAAGGCGAGCGCTTCATGGAGCGCTATGCGCCGTCCGCCAAGGACCTCGCGTCGCGCGATGTCGTTTCACGCGCCATGACCATCGAAATCCGCGAAGGCCGCGGCGTCGGGCCGAAGAAGGACCACATCTTCCTGCACCTCGATCATCTCGATCCGAAAATCCTCGCCGAACGGCTGCCGGGCATCACCGAATCGGCGCGCATTTTCGCCGGCGTCGATCTGACCCGCGAGCCGGTGCCGATCGTGCCGACGGTGCACTACAACATGGGCGGCATCGCCACGAATTATCACGGCGAAGCGCTGATCAAGAAGGACGGCAATCCCGATCACGTCGTGCCGGGCATGATGGCGTTGGGCGAAGCGGCCTGCGTCTCGGTGCATGGCGCCAACCGGCTTGGCTCGAACTCGCTGATCGATCTCGTGGTCTTCGGCCGCGCCGCGGCGTTACGCTGCGCCGACATCCTCACCCCCGGCGACAGGCAGCCCGAGCTGCCGAAGGATTCCGCCGAGCGCTCGCTGTCGCGGCTCGACAAATTCCGCAACGCCTCGGGCGACACGCCGACCTCCCACCTGCGCGCCAAGATGCAGCAGGTGATGCAGACCAATTGCGCGGTGTTCCGCACCGGCGAAGTGCTGCAGGAAGGCTCCAAGCTCATCCACGAGGTCTTTGACGGCGTCGGCGACGTTCGCGTCAGCGACCGCTCGCTGATCTGGAATTCGGACCTGATCGAAACGCTGGAATTCGTCAATTTGATCGAGCAGGCGGTGGTCACGGTGGATTCGGCGGTCAACCGCACCGAAAGCCGCGGCGCCCATGCGCGCGAGGATTATCCCGAGCGCGACGACAAGAATTGGATGAAGCACACGCTCGCCTGGCTCGACGTCGCTACCGGTAAAGTAACGATCGACTACCGGCCCGTGCACACCTACACGATGACCAATGACGTCGCTTATATCGAGCCCAAGAAACGGGTGTACTAAGCGGCCGTCCTAATCGGGTCCGCCAAGCCGGCGCATTTGAGGTTGAAATGGTTCAGTTCACGCTGCCCAAAAATTCCAAGATCGGCGAAGGCAAGTCCTGGCCGCATCCGGCCGCAGCGAAGGCCGAGCGCGAATTCCATATCTACCGCTGGAGCCCCGATGACGACCACAACCCGCGTCTCGACACCTATTACGTCGACACCGGCGAATGCGGACCGATGGTGCTCGACGCGCTGATCTGGATCAAGAACAACGTCGACGCGACGCTGACCTTCCGCCGCTCCTGCCGCGAGGGCATCTGCGGCTCCTGCTCGATGAATATCGACGGCACCAACACGCTCGCCTGCACCAAAGCGATGAGCGAGATGACCGGCCCGGTGCGCATCTACCCTCTGCCGCACATGCCGGTGGTCAAGGACCTGGTGCCCGACCTCACCAACTTCTACGCCCAGCACGCTTCGATCGAGCCGTGGCTGCAGACCGTTTCGCCGACGCCGCAAAAGGAATGGAAGCAAAGCCACGACGACCGGCAAAAGCTGGACGGACTGTACGAGTGCATCCTGTGCGCCTGCTGCTCGACCGCCTGCCCGAGCTATTGGTGGAACTCGGAGCGCTTTCTCGGCCCGGCGGCGCTGTTGCAAGCCAACCGGTGGATTTCCGACTCGCGCGACGAAGCGACCGGCAAGCGGCTCGACGATCTCGAAGACCCGTTCCGGCTCTATCGCTGCCACACCATCATGAATTGCGCCAAGGCCTGCCCGAAGCACCTCAATCCGGCGAAAGCCATCGCTGAGATCAAACGCATGCTGGTCGAGCGCCAGGTATGACGGCCGGCTGATGCTGGAACTGGCGCTTCCGCCTGCCGTTAGCAGGTCATGACCGAAGAGCCGCACCACAAGCGCATCTGGGACGTTATCGAACGCGTCGGCGTCGCCATGCTTACCACGCGATTTCCCGGCGGATTGCGGGCGCGACCGGTGGAGCCGCGGCCGGACCGAACGACGGGCCTGCTCTGGATAGTGACCGATCTGCGCAGCGGCAAGGAGCACGAGATCGAAGCCGAGCACGACGTCGGGCTTAGCTTCGTCGACGCCGAGCAAAAGGCCTACCTCTCTCTCACCGCACGCGCCGAGGTGCTGACCGATCATGCCAAGGCGGCGGAGGTTTGGCGGTTCACCGATAATCTGTGGTGGAACGGCCCTGACGACCCGAATGCCTGCGTGCTGCGCGTCGTGCCGATCACGGCGGAGTTGTGGGACGGACCGGCGAGCCGCGCCGTCGTCACCTACGAGTTCATCAAGGCAACGCTCACCGGCGACAAGCCCAATCTTGGCGAAAACCGTAAAATCACAGTTTCGATGTGACAGGCGGGCGTCGCGGCGTGGGAACGACCCCATGCTCACGGACGTTGCTTCGGCGACAACAAACAGGCCGAGGCAATGAGCGAGAAATCCAAGGAACCGCCCAAGCAACCGCCGGAGGACCCGCAGATCGGTCCGACGGGCCCGCGCACGCCCTACCCGGTCGACGAGCCGCCCGACTCGAAGGGTCCGGGTTCCGCGCCGGATTATTTCCCCGGGAAGCCCGCCGGCGGCGATTTGCCGAAAATGTAGGACGTCACAATTTCAGCTTGCGCTTGCGCTGCGCCAGCGTGCGCAGCCGCAGCGCATTGAGCCGGATGAAGCCGGCGGCGTCGCGCTGGTCGTAGGCGACCTTGCCTTCGTCGAACGTCACGAGGTCCTGATCGTAGAGCGAATATTTGCTCTGCCTGCCGACGACACCGGCATTGCCCTTGTAAAGCTTGAGCCGCACCGAGCCTGTGACGAACTCTTGGCTCTTATCGATCGCGGCCTGCAGCATCTCGCGCTCGGGCGAAAACCAGAAGCCGTAATAGACCAGCTCGGCATATTTCGGCATCAATTCGTCCTTGAGGTGCGCGGCGCCGCGGTCGAGCGTGATCTGCTCGATGCCGCGATGGGCGGCGAGCAGGATGGTGCCGCCCGGCGTCTCGTACATGCCGCGCGACTTCATGCCGACGAAGCGGTTCTCCACCAGATCAAGCCGGCCGATGCCGTGCCGGCGGCCAAGCGTATTGAGCTGCGCCAGCAATGCCGCCGGCGGCAACGCCTTGCCGTCGACGGCGACCGCGTCGCCGCGCTCGAAATCGATGGTGACGTATTGCGGCTGTTCCGGCGCCCGCTCCGGCTCGTCGGTGCGCGAATAGACGTAGTCCGGAACCTCCTCGGCGGGGTCTTCCAGCACCTTGCCCTCGGACGACGTATGCAAAAGATTGGCGTCGACCGAGAACGGCGCCTCGCCGCGCTTGTCCGTGGCGATCGGAATTTGATTCTGCTCGGCAAAGGCGATGAGCGCTTCGCGCGACTTGAAGTCCCATTCGCGCCACGGCGCGATCACCTTCACGTCCGGCTTGAGCGCGTAATAAGCAAGCTCAAAGCGCACCTGGTCGTTGCCCTTGCCGGTCGCGCCGTGAGCGACCGCGTCGGCGCCGACCATCTCTGCGATCTCAATCTGCTTCTTGGCGATCAACGGCCGCGCGATCGACGTCCCGAGCAGATATTGCCCCTCATAGACGGTATTGGCGCGAAACATCGGAAACACGTAATCGCGCACGAATTCCTCGCGCAGATCTTCGACGAAAATATTCTGCGGCCTGACCCCGAGCATGAGCGCCTTGTCGCGCGCCGGCGCCAACTCCTCGCCTTGCCCGAGATCGGCGGTGAACGTGACGACCTCGCAGCCATAGGTGGTTTGCAGCCACTTGAGGATGATCGAGGTGTCGAGCCCGCCGGAATAAGCCAGCACCACTTTCTTTACGTCGGTTTCGGACATTGAGAATCCCGCGCCGGGGGCAAAAAGCCCCAATTTCCGCGCGGACTATAGGGCGAAGCCGGAGCTACGCAAGCCGTTCAACCCGCCAGCTCGTTGCGGTCTATGGGCGCTACGAGCGCTGGCTTTTGCGTCCTGAAAGTACGTTGCGGACAGCCTTGCCAAGCCGCGCAAGCGGCTGCTCGACGGCCTCGTCTGTGAGCCGCGTCGGGCGCCAGCGATAGATCAGGCCGTGCGCCGTCCACACGACAAGGAAGGTGAGCACGCCGGCGAACACGATGTCGGTGAAGAAATGCGCGCCGCCGGCCATGCGCAAAACACCTACGGCCGCCCCGAAGGCGATCGCGCCGCCATAAGCAAGAAGCCGCCATTGCGGCGGCGCCAGCGCCGCGGGCGCCAACGTCCAGAATGCACCGGACGGCTCGCCGGCGATGAATGAGCAGTTGTCCGGGCATGGTCCGCGCGGATCCCACCACGCGGTGAAGCGCTCGTGGCCGCCGAGTTGGGTGACGTCCTCGGGCCGCATCCGCGCCCAATGCTCCTTCAGAATGCCGTTGGCGAGAACGCCCGGGCCGAGCACCAGCGTGACGATCAGGAACAGCGCAGCGCGGCCGGCGATCAGCATGCGCCGCGACGGCAGGACGACTTTGCCGATGACGGCGAAGACGGCGGGCGCGACGATAAGAGCAATCAGCAAGCTCGCCGCGTCGCGCACATATTCCACCCAGACGCCGGAGGCGGCAAATCTGTGGGTCGCCGGGTTGTAGAATAACGCCGCGAGATCGAGATCGAACTGCGGATGGATCGCGAACACGCCGCCGACCACGACGGCGACGGTAAGCGCGATGGCGAGCCCGGTCTTATTCATGCGCCCGCTTCCACACCCCGGCATTGCGGCCGGCGAACACCCAATAGACCAGGCCGCCGGCAATGCCGGCGGCGGCAAGCACCTCGCGCTCGCGCGCCAGGAAGCTGTCGGGCGCGCCGACATAGCCGGCGAAATCGACGCCGTAACAGAGCGCGAGCGCCAGCGCACCGCCGAGTGCGGCGTAGAGCACGAATGAGCGCCAGCCGAAACCTTCGGCCAGCACGATGACAAGGAGCGCCGGCAATATCGCAATTCCCCCGATGACGGCAGCGCCGACCGCGACGACCAGCCAGACCGCCGCCGATTGCAAGCCGAGCGAGTTCAGATAATCCCAATGCGGCGTCAGCGTGCCGACGGTGAGGACCAGCGAAGCGGCGATGCAGGCGAACACATAGCCAACGAACATCACCACGATACGGACGATGACGGCCATCGGACTAGTGTCCCTATTCCAAAATTCGCAGGCAGCGGCGGCACATTCTCATGCGGACTTCGGAATTAAAGAGACACTAGCGATTTTAAAGTTCCAGCCCGGTTTTTGGCGCTGATATCAATCCGTCATCGCCATGGCGCGCAGCGCCAGACGTTCGCGGGCGGAGAGCTTTTCGGTTGCGCTTTTGAGCTGGCCGCAGGCGGCGAGGATATCGCGGCCGCGCGGCGTGCGCACCGGCGAAGCATAACCGGCGTCAAAGATAATCGCCGAGAATTTCTCGATCTGCTCCCAGTCGGAGCATTCGTATTGGCTGCCCGGCCACGGATTGAACGGAATGAGATTGATCTTGGCCGGAATGCCTTTGACGAGCCGGACAAGTGCCCGCGCCTCGGCGAGCGAATCGTTGACGCCCTTCAGCATGACGTATTCGAAGGTGATGCGGCGCGCGTTGGACAGCCCCGGATAATTGCGGCAGGCGTCCATCAGCTCGCGCAGCGGGTATTTGCGGTTGAGCGGCACAAGCACGTCGCGCAGCTCGTCGGTGACGGCATGCAGCGAGATCGCCAGCATGGCGCCGATTTCGGTCCCGGCGCGCGCGATGTTCGGCACCACGCCCGACGTCGACAGCGTGATCCGCCGCTTGGAAATGCTCAAACCCTCGCCGTCGGCGACAATGTTGAGGCCGTCGCGAACCGCTTCGAAATTGTAGAGCGGCTCGCCCATGCCCATCACCACGACGTTGGAGACGAGGCGCTTCTCCGGGTCGGCGCCGGCCGGCGCTGCCGCCCGCTGCCAATCGCCAAGCCGGTCGCGCGCGAGCGCGACCTGGCCGACGATCTCGCCCGGCGTGAGATTGCGCACCAGCCGCTGCGTGCCGGTATGGCAGAAGGTGCAATTGAGCGTGCAGCCGACCTGGCTGGAAATGCACAACGTCCCGCGGTCGGTCTCCGGAATATAGACGCACTCGACTTCGTGCGGCCGGTCGGCGGTTTCGCCGGGCAGCCGCAGCAGCCACTTGCGCGTGCCATCGACGGAAATCTGCTCGGCGGCGACATCCGGCCGCGCCAATGTGAAATGCCGCGCCAGTTCCGCGCGCAGCTCCTTCGACAACGTCGTCATCGCATCGAAATCGTCGGCGCCGCGCACGTAAAGCCAGTGCCAAATCTGCTGCACGCGCATGCGGCGTTGCCGCTCAGCCACGCCGGCGGCGCCGAGCGCTTCGGCGAGCGCGTCGCGCGACAGTCCGACGAGCGAGGGTCTCGCCGGCGCCACATAGCGCTCGAGCGGCCGCTTCTCGATGGCGGCAGCCGCGCGGGCTTCGCTCGGTTCAGTTGCGGCAAGCGGTGCGGTCATGAATCAATCCGAAAGATGCCTTTGTCGTTGCGAGGCGCGAGTGGTGAAACAATCCAGATTCACAATAGGCCGGCCTGGATCGCTTCGTCGCGCTGCCCCTCGCAAGGACGAATTTACTCACAGAGACGAATTTACTCACGGATAGATGGGATCGGCGGCGCCGTCTCGTTAGGACCAAAACAAGCGCCGGCTATTTGCAGTCCTGATCGCTGCGGTCGAGCGCCTGGGCAAGGCCTTTGAGCGAGAAGATATCGGTCGAATGGGTGCCTCTGGCCGACATGCCTTTGACCACGGCGTTCTGGCCCGCGCGCATGGCTTCGATCAGGTGCGGCTCTTCCGCCGCGTTCTTGATCCAGGCGCCGTCCTGCTGAGTGTAAAGGTCGAACGAGCTCGAACCGACCGCGAGAGTTGCATCGACGCTCGGCTTGAACGGATAGCCGATGACCACTGAGACCTCGTTGCTGACCTTGTCGGCCGGCCGCGACGAAATGAACATGTAGGACGGATTGCGCGGGCGATTGGGCGGGTTGGTTTCGGAGCTGGACGGCTTGGCGATGGCGAAGCAGATTTTCTTGCCGCCGGGCGACGCCGTGTAGGCGCCCCATTCGCCGTATTGGCCGAGCAAGGTCGGCTTCGCCCCGCCGGCCACGGCAGATGCCGGCTCCGCCCTCCGGTGCCGGGGCGGCTTTTTGGCGGGCGGCCGCGCGGCGGCAGGCGCCGATTCCTGCGGCTGCTGGGCAAATGCCGGAACGGCAAAGCACCCCAGCGCAAGCGGCAAAAGGATAAGCCACGGTCGTCGATCGATCAGCATCCAGCCTCGCTCAATTCGGCGACGGGCCAAATCCAAGCCCTTCAAGTTTAACCCATTTCCGGCGGGTAAGGAAAGAATTCGGCAATGCTAAGGCGACTGAATTTGCGGACGTGGCCGCTTCGTTAAGGAGCGCCGACGCCAAAACGTGACGGCGAGCACATCGGGCTACCGGCAAATTCTGGATAGTCAACATCGAGGCAAAAATACCCGTCTTCGCAAAGTCCGCTTGGCGGGGCGACAGTGGGGCAATCACGTGGACCTGACATCATGGACCGACGACCCCTCCTGCCGGCGAAACTATCCCGGCGCGAGGACCAACGAACTGGACGATCTGCTGATCGCGGTTGGCGCTCGCCGCGACGGCCACGCCTTCGCGCGGCTGTTCGCTCATTTTGGCCCACGCGTGCGGGCCCAGATGGTGCGGCTGGGGCTCACCGCGGTCGCGGCCGAGGACGCGGCCCAGGACGTCATGGAAACCATTTGGCGCAAGGCGCACCTTTACGATCCGCGAAAATCCGGAGCGACGACATGGATCGTCCAGGTCGCCCGCAACCGCCGTATCGACGTCGAACGCCGCACGCGCGAATTTTGCCTGGCGGCGGAGGACTTTTACGACATTCCCGATCCCGCGAAGCGCTGCGACGACTGCCTCGATGCGGCTCAACGCGAAGAACGCGTGCGGCACGCGCTCGATGCGTTGCCGCGGGAACAATTCGCGGTGGTGCGGCTCGCCTTTTTCGAGGGGCTGCCGCATAGCGCGATCGCGCGGCGGCTGAACCTGCCGCTCGGCACGGTCAAATCGCGGCTGCGCCTGGCTTTCACCTGTCTCCGGCGCCGGCTGCTCGATGCCGGGGTGGGCGACGCCTGCATTACCCGTTAGAGGGTACTTTCAATAACCGCGTGTTGGTTTATGGATTCCGTCTTCGCATCGTTGTGACGGAACACCATGAAAGCCATCCTGTGCACCCATTTCGGGCCGCCTGACGAACTTGAGCTCGCCGATATTGCGCCGCCGGAGGCGGCAAGCGGCGAAGCCGTCGTGCAGATCAAGGCCGCCGCGCTCAATTTCTTCGATACCCTGATCATCGCCGGCAAATACCAGTACAAGCCGGCGTTTCCGTTCTCGCCGGCTTCGGAGTTTTCCGGGGTCGTCGAAAGCGTCGGCGAAGGCGTGACCGACGTTGCGCCCGGCGACCGCGTCATCGGCTATGGCGGCTGGGGCGCGGCGCGCGAGCGCATCGCGATCAACGCCGGCCAATTGGTCAAGATGCCGGAGCAGCTCGATTTCGAGCGTGCCGCCGGGCTGACGGTGACTTACGCAACGACACTCTATGCGCTGCGCGAGCGCGCCGCTCTCAAAAACGGCGAGACGCTTGCCGTACTGGGCGCGTCCGGCGGCGTCGGGCTCGCGGCAATCGAGATCGGCAAGATCATGGGGGCGCGCATCATCGCCTGCGCCTCGTCAGACGAAAAGCTGGCCTTCGCCAAGGCCCACGGCGCCGACGAGACGGTCAATTACGCCAGCGACAATCTGCGCGATGCGCTCAAGCGGCTCGGCGGATCGCGCGGCATCGACGTGGTCTACGACCCCGTCGGCGGCGCCTACGCCGAGCCCGCCATACGCTCGCTCGGATGGGAGGGCCGCTATCTCGTCATTGGCTTCGCCGCCGGAGAGATTCCAAAGCTGCCGCTGAATTTGGTCCTGCTCAAAAGCTGCGACATCCGCGGCGTGCTGTGGGGCGCCTGGGCGATGCGCGAGCCCAAAGGCCAGCGCGCGCTGATGGCCGACATCGCGCGCTGGTGCGCCGAAGGCAAGCTCAGCGCTCACGTGCATGCGACCTATCCGCTGGCCGAGACCGCCGATGCGCTCAAAGCCATCGCCGGCCGCAAGGTCATGGGCAAGATCGTGCTCCGGCCTTGATGCGCAAACTCAAAGTCAACCGCGCATGCGCACGAGCGTGCGCCGCGCCGCTTCGCGATGATCGGGCGTGATATGCGAAGCGACAAGCTTGATCGCGGTCGCGAGCACCGCAGCGTCGTCGGTGTAGCCAATGATGGGAAGCACGTCGGGAATGACGTCGGCCGGCAACACGAAATAGGCGAGCGCGCCGACAAGCGCCGCCTTCACACGCAACGGCGTCCGACGGTCGAACGCGCAGTAATGAGCGGCGATCAAATCTTCCGCAAACGGTAGACGCGCCGCCAGTCCCTTGAGCTTGCGCCAGAAGCGCCGACGCAAGTCCGCCTCGTCGGCAGCGATGCGACGCGCCAAGACCTCGGCCTCGGCCCATGTCGCACTGTTGTATCCGAGCATTTGCCCCCCGTGCGGGTATCCGGCAACCAAGAGGCAGAGATGGCCTCGAAAGGCGGCAGCCGCAAGGCAGCGCGCTTATACCCGGGCGTCATTGCGGCCGCCGCGACGGCGCAACTCAGCCCGCGAGCTTGTCCATCGCCTCGGCAAGTTTGATATCGAGCTCGGTCAGCCCGCCGGCATCGTGGGTCGACAACGTCACCTCGACATTCTTGTAGACGTTGAACCATTCCGGATGGTGGTCGAGTTTTTCGGCCACCAAAGCGGCGCGCGTCATGAACCCGAACGCTTCGTTGAAATCCTTGAACACGAATTTTTTGCTGATCGCGTCGCGGCCTTTGACGTCAGTCCAGCCGTGGAGACCACCGAGAGCGCGCGTACGCGCCTCGCCGGAAAGCTTTTGCGCCATGTGCGAACCCCGTCGGTAAGGCCGTTCGGCGAATGCCGTCTCCTACATAGGGGGCTGGCTCACCGTCTCGCAAGGAGCCCGCACAGCAAAGCCAGACCCGAAACAGGCGCAGGTCATTGGCCCGTCGGCCAAATTTTCGCCTCCGGCAAGGATTAACCAAAGCGATCATTTGAGCGGCATCGGCCGCGAGCCACGGTAGCCGCATTTCGGCCGGGTCGTGTTAGAATTTACTATGCCTGCGGGACATCCAAAGCGGCCCTCACGCGCCATGAAACTTTGGCTCGCTCGCCGTTTTGGCCGCAAGAGGAACCCCGAACTGTCCGCGGCACCGGCACACAAGCCCATGAGTATCGAGTTGCTGGAGCATGTCGTGCGCAACCGGGTCAGAATGTTTCTGCGCCACACTTGGCTGGTGACGATTTTGGGCAGCATCGTTATCGGCGGCGGCTTGTGGGCGGCGTTATATTTCATGACAGCGCCGACCGTGATGCGGATTGCCGCCGGGCCGATCGGCGGCGTCGACGCCAGGTTCGTGCAGGTGATGACGCAAAAGTTCGGCGGCGACGGCGGCAAGCTTCGGCTCGAGCTCGTCGCGACCGGCGGCGCTAAGGACAGCGCCGAGGCGATGGCCCAGGACCGCGCCGACCTCGCCGTCCTGCCGAGCACGGTCAACAATTCGCAGAATTGGCCGGTGGTCGCCATTCTGGGGCAGAACGTGCTGGCGCTGATCGTGCCGGCGAGCGCAACGCCACCCGCCGCCGCAACCGCCAAGAAGGCGGCGCCGGCTCCTGAAAAGAAGGCAGCCAGCGCGCCGGAGAAAAAAGAAAAATCCGCCAAAGGCGCCAAGGGCGGCAAAGCTGCCAAAGCCGAGGCGGCCAAGGCCGTAAAAGACGCGAACAAAGACAAGAGCGCAACGGTCGGCCAAACCGACGACGACGCTGACACCGCCGATAATAGCGCCGCTGACACCGCCAAAAGCGATGACGCGGACAAACTTGAAAAAGTCACGCAGCTCGCCGGTCGCCGCATCGGTATCGTCACCGGCGACGCCGCAACCGAGGACCTGCTCAACCTCGTTCTGACCCATTACGGCGTCGCGCCCGCGAGCGTACAGGTGTCGCAGATCGATCCGAAGGATCTGGCCGCCGCAGTCAAGACCAACCAAGTCGATGCGATTTTCGTCGCCGGGTCCGCCACCGGACGGGCCATCACCGATGCCGTGGCGGCGGCTTCGCAAAACGGCAATGCGCCAACTTTCATCGCCATCGATCAGGCCGAGGGCATGGCGAAGCGCAATCCCGCCTTCGATTCCGTCGACATCGACGCCGGCACCTTCGGCGGCAATCCGCCGGTTCCGGACGATAGCCTCAAGAGCTTGAGCTTCCCGGAATATCTGGTGGCGCGCAAATCGTTCAGCCCTGAGGCGGTCGCTGCGTTGGCGCGGCTCATCTATACGTCGCGGCTGGCGCTGGCGGCCGCGCTTCCCGGCGAAATCAAGATCGAGGCGCCGTCAACCGACAAGGACGCGAGCGCGGTGGTGCATCCCGGAGCGCTGGCCTATCTCGGCGACGATCAGAAATCGTTCTTCGACAAATACGGTGACGAAATTTTCTACGGCTTGCTGATTTTCCCGATATTCGGCTCGGCGATTGCCGGCGTTGCCAGCTATTTCCACAACAGCGGCCGCACCCGCCGGCTGCGGCTGCTGCAGCGGCTGCTCGATCTGGTGCGCAAGGCACACAACGCGGCGACCTTGGGGATACTCGATCAGATGCAGGTCGAAGTGGACCATCTGGTGGTCGCGATCATCCACCAGGCCGAGCATGAAGAATACGACCAGACGGTTCAGACGTCGTTTTCGCTGGCCCTGGATCAGGTTCGCTTCGCGATTGCGGCGCGCCGTACGATGCTGCTCGGGGACGGCGCCGACAGCAAAGCCGGCGGCAAGGCGGCGGCCGCCTAGGCTTGCTTCCGGCGTTTTTCCAACGCCGCCTGCGGCGGCGCGGTCATGCTCATGGAGCGGCGCGCCTGCGCCGAATAGAACGACGCATTTTGCTCGCCGCGGATCGCTTCCCGTGAGAACGTGATCATGTGATGGCCGACCACGCCCATGCTCAGCGCGGCGTCGATCTGGCCGCGGCGCAGCGCCGGCAACACCGCCTTCCAGAACCAGCGGCGGTAATCGGCGAAAATGCCGATCCGCCACGCGATATTGAAAGCCAGGACAAACGCGACGCTGAGATTGTTCCAGGTCAGCTTGCCGCGCACCGGCCCGGCCAATCGGTTGGCGTAGGTGGTTTCGACTTGGCGCAGGAAGCGCGCGAACAGTCGCTCCGGCGCGTAAGCATGCGCGACGCAACGCCGCCACATCGCCACTACCTCGTCGTAGGGACGCAGGAAACTCACGTTGCTTTCCAGACCCGAGTTGTCGGCCAGTACCCGGCCGGCTCGTTTGAGGCGATCCCACAACGGCGTCCTCGGCAACGCCTGCAGGAGATTGATAGTCAGGATCGGCACGTTGGAGGCGTCGATAAACGTCTTAAGTTGCGCTTCGGTGTCGGCGGTATCGGTGTCCAGTCCGAGGATGATACCTGACGTCACCTCGAGCCCGTAGCTGTTGAGCGTATCGATCGCTTCCAGCATCGGTAAAGTCGCGTTCTGATCTTTACGCATATGCTTGAGCGCATCGACTTCGGGCGTCTCGATGCCGACAAACACGGTGTGGAATTCCGCGGCGCGCATCAGCGCGAGAATCTCGGCCTGTTTGGCGAGATTGAGCGTGGCCTCGCAGCCGAAGCGCAGCGGGTGTCCGTTTTTTTTCTGCCATTCGATGAGATGCGGCAGCATCTCGCGCGTGGCTTTCCGATTGCCGATGAAATTGTCGTCGACGAAGTAGACGAAGGACGGATAGCTGCCCTGCGCCAGCATGGCGTCGAGCTCGGCGGTCAATTGCTGCGGCGTTTTCAACCGCGGCTGGCGGCCGTAAAGCGCGGGGATATCGCAGAACTCGCAGCGATAGGGGCACCCGCTCGAGAATTGCAGCGAGCCGAGCAAATAGCGGTCGAGCCGGATGAGATCATAGGCCGGCACCGGAAAGTCCGGGAGCGCAAGCCGTTCCGCGGTTTCGAACCGCACCTGGGCCGGCGGCGGCGCGCAGCTCTCGTCGAGGCAGGCAATGAGCCGGTCGGTGCCGTCGCCGAGTTCGCCGATGTGCAGATAGTCGTAGTCCGGATACATTTCCGGGGCGGCGGACGCCGACGGCCCGCCGAGCGCGACCACCTTACCCGCCGCCTTGGCCCGGCGGGCGATGTCGTGGATCTGCGGCGCCTGAATGTGCATGCCGCTGACAAAGACCGCATGCGCCCAGGCAAGATCGGCTTCACTCGCCGGCCGGATATTCTCGTCGACAAAGCGCACCTGCCATTGCGCCGGCATATAAGCCGCAATCACCAAGAGCCCCTGCGGCGGCATGAAAGCGCGCACCCGCCCGAACAGGTGATAGGAATGAGAGAAAGTTCCGAAGGAGGGCGCGTAGGCGGGAAAAACGCACAGAATGCGACGTGTGCCGCAGGTGGATTGCGAAAAACGCAAAGGTCACCCCTCCCCGCTTTGCCCCGCCGCAAGCCTCCCCCGAGGAACTCATGCAGCGGCTAACGTTTAGGCACTTTATCACATCCTTGTCGCAATAGCCCGCATTGCGAACGGGCTGCGGTCGACTATATTGCGGCTGGAACGCGGGCCCCTCGGGGCCCGCAGCGATTCAACAACAAGGTCGTAATGAATCTCCGCAACATTGCCATCATTGCTCACGTCGACCACGGCAAAACCACGCTGGTTGACCGTTTGTTGCAGCAATCGGGCGCCTTCCGCGATAACCAGCGAGTCGCCGAGCGTGCGCTTGATTCGAACGACCTCGAACGCGAGCGCGGCATCACCATTCTGTCCAAGGTCACGTCGATTCTGTGGCAGGACATCCGAATCAATATCGTCGATACCCCGGGCCACGCCGATTTCGGCGGCGAGGTCGAACGCATCCTCGGCATGGTGGACGGCGCGCTGGTGCTGGTCGATGCCGCCGAGGGTCCGCTGCCGCAGACCAAGTTCGTCGTCACCAAGGCGCTCAAGGTCGGTCTGAGGCCGGTCGTCATCATCAATAAAGTCGACCGGCCGGATGCCCGGCCGCGCGAAGTCGCCAATGAAGTTTTCGACTTGTTCGCGGCACTCGATGCCAGCGAGGAACAGCTCGATTTTCCGATCCTCTACGGTTCGGCCAAGCAGGGCTGGATGGCCGCCGACCCCGCCGGGCCGAAAGATAACGGCATGGCGCCGCTGTTCGATCTGGTCGTTCGCCATGTGGCGCCGCCGGTCGTCGAGGAAGGCCCGTTCCGCATGTTGGGAACCATTCTCGAAGCCAATGCCTATCTCGGCCGAATCGTCACCGGACGGATCTTCTCCGGCACGGTCAAACCAAACCAAGCGATCAAAGTGCTCGATCGCAACGGCGAATTGATCGAGCTTGGGCGCGCGACCAAGGTGCTGGCTTTCCGCGGCCTCGAGCGCACGCCGATCGACGAGGGTTTTGCCGGCGACATCATTTCCATCGCCGGATTGCCGGAGGCTACCGTTTCGCACACGTTGTGCGCGCCCGAAGTGACCGTGCCGCTGCCGGCGCAGCCGATCGATCCGCCGACGCTCGCCATGACCTTCCGCATCAACGATTCGCCGCTTTCCGGAACCGAAGGCGACAAAGTGCAAAGCCGGGTCATTCGCGAACGTTTGCTGCGCGAAGCGGAGGGCAATGTCGCGCTGCGGATTTCCGAATCTTTGGAGAAAGATTCGATGGAGGTCGCCGGCCGCGGCGAATTGCAGCTCGGCATCCTGATCGAGACGATGCGGCGCGAGGGTTTCGAGCTTTCGGTCTCGCGGCCGAAGGTGCTGTTTCAGCACGGGCCGTCTGCCGAGTTGCTCGAACCGATCGAGGAAGTCGTCATCGACGTCGATGAGCAGCACGCCGGCGTGGTTGTGCAAAAACTTGCCGAACGCAAGGCCGAGATGATCGAAATGCGGCCGTCCGGCGGCGGCCGGGTGCGGCTGATTTTCCATGCCCCGACGCGGGGGCTGATCGGCTACAATGGCGAGCTGTTGACCGACACGCGCGGCACCGCGGTCATGAACCGCGTGTTTCATGCCTATGGACCGCACCGGGGCGATATCATCGGACGCCGCAACGGCGTGCTGATCTCGACCGATCAAGGCGACGCCGTCGCTTATGCGATGTGGAATCTCGAGGACCGTGGCCCGATGATGATCGAGCCGGGCTGGAAGGTCTATCGCGGCATGATCGTCGGCGAGCACACGCGCGGCAACGACCTCGAAGTCAACGTGCTCAAGGCCAAGAAGCTCACCAACATTCGCACCCACGCCAAGGATGAGGCTATCCGCCTCACCCCGCCGATTAGAATGACTTTGGAGAGGGCGCTTGCCTATGTCGAGGACGACGAGCTGGTCGAGGTGACGCCGAAATCGATACGTCTGCGCAAGAAGTTGCTCGATCCCAATGAACGCAAGAAAGACGAGCGCCGCAAGGAAGCCGAGCGGGTATAATGATTCCCGCGCGGCCGACGCCGAGAGGCCTCGCGCCCTTGCAACTTTCGATAGCCGCCAGCCGGCCGGAAAATGATCGGGCAATTGTGTCGCTCGTGCAACACGGCGGCAGATTGTGAGCGGGCCAGCTTTTTTTTTCGCGCCCTGATGGCGCGACGGGCGCCGTTTCGGTAATAATCCACATCGTTAACGAAGTGTAAATCGCGGGACTTGAACACCGCAGGAACGCTTGCTTTGATTGCGCCATGAGCACCGTCCTCATCGAGATCCGTCGGGCCAAGCCATACGATGCGGGCGCGGTCGCGGATGCGCACGACGAGGCTTGGCGAACCGCGTATCAGGGCATCATCCCGGGCGCCGAGCTTGAGCGGCTGATCAACCGACGCGGCCCGGCGTGGTGGGAATCGGCGATACGCAAGGGCAGCCGCATCGCGCTGCTGCAGTTCGGCGACAAGATCGCGGGATACGCCAATTACGGCCGCAATCGCGCACGCAGCCTGCATTACGATGGCGAGATCTACGAGCTTTATCTGCGGCCGGAATATCAGGGGCTCGGTTTCGGCCGCCGGCTATTCACCGCGGCACGGCGCGATCTGGCGCAGAGCGGATTAAAATCGCTGATCGTGTGGGCGCTGTCGGAGAACGATACCGCAGTCGAGTTCTACCGCGCTCTCAGCGGCAAGACGGTGGCCCGCTCGTCGGAAAAATTCGGCACCCGAGTGCTCGATAAGGTCGCCTTCGGCTGGAATAGCTGAAGCTTCTTCTCGTCAACCGTTCGTTTCCGCCAAACGCCGTAATGCCCCAATAATAGCGGCGCCTTCGCCCGCAATGCGAATTCGCTTGACCCGCGACGCCGCGCCGGCGGCAACCGTCACATTGCGGGGAGCAACGCCGAGTGCGCCGCCGATCAGCCGGCACAGCGCCGCATTGGCTTCGCCATCCGCGGGCGCCGCACGGACCCTGGCCTTAAGTACGGCGCGGCCGTCGGCACGCCGCTCGATCCCTTCGATTGCGTCGCGGCTGCCGCGTCACGACCGTCAGTAGACGTTGGGAAGGATGTAAAGCGCGATCACATAGCGAATGAAAATGATGATCAGAAACAGGATCACCGGCGAAATGTCGATGCCGCCGAGATTAGGCAGGAAGTTACGGATCGGGCGCAGCACCGGCTCGGTGATGCGGTAAAGAAACTCCCCGATCATGCCGACGACCTGGTTGCGCGTATTGACCACATGGAACGCCACCAGCCAGGAAAAAATCGCGGCTGCGATCACGATCCAAATGTAGAGTTCGAGCGCAAGATCGATGACAAGAAAAAGAGCGCGCATGGACCGGATTCGCCTCGATGGTGGCAGAAACTAGCGAGTTGTCGCGGCGCGAACAAGTCAATACGTTCGCGGCACGATACCTATAAACGACACCGACAAGATGCCGTCGTTGGCACGGCGCGGGGTTGCAGGCGAGGGCTGGTGGAGCCGAGGGGAGTTGAACCCCTGACCTCCTCATTGCGAACGAGGCGCTCTCCCAACTGAGCTACGGCCCCGCCGGCTTCAGCCGGCCAGGATTTAAGCCGACTTCTGGCGAGTGGCGCCATTTACGGCCGGGCGTCCGAGGTGTCAATGGCTCCGATCGGCCGCCGATTGTTCTGGAATATCCGGCTTTCCCGCAGCATCATATTCGCGACTTAAATGGGCTTATTCATTCGCGGCAAGCGAGGGGGCCACCCACTATGCGACCGATCGCCGTCCGACTGGCCTTACTGATGATTTGGCTTGGCCTTGCGGCGCCGGCGCTTGCCGCGAACGCCCCCTGCGGCGGCGATTTCGGCGCCTGGCTCGATGGCGTCAAGCAAGAGGCCGCCGCCCAAGGCGTCTCCCAGCGCACCATCCAATCCGCGCTGGGCGGCGTGACCTACGATCCCACCATCATCGCGCGCGACCACGCGCAGGGCGTGTTTCGGCAAAGCTTCGAGCAATTCTCCGGCCGCATGGTGCCGCCGCGGCTCGCCCGAGCGCGGAGGCTTCTTGCGCAATACGCGCCGATATTCAGCCGGATCGAACAGCAATATGGCGTGCCGGGCCCGGTCATTGTCGCGATCTGGGGCTTGGAAACCGACTTCGGCGCCAATTCCGGAAAATTCCCGACTATCCGCGCGTTGGCGACGCTCGCCTACGATTGCCGGCGGCCGGAGAAATTTCGCGGCGAGTTGATCGCGGCCTTACGCATCGTCGATCGCGGCGACATGGCGCCCGCCGAAATGCGCGGCGCCTGGGCGGGCGAGATCGGTCAGACGCAATTTCTGCCGTCGTCGTATCTCAAATACGCCGTCGACTTCGACGGCAACGGCCGCCGCGATCTCATTCACAGCGTGCCGGATGTGCTCGCCTCCACCGCCAATTATCTCAAAGGTTATGGCTGGCAGCGCGGCCAGCCGTGGGGGCCGGGCACGGCCAATTTTCAGGTCTTGCTGCAGTGGAACGCGTCGCAGGTCTACACGCAAACGGTAGCTTATTTCGCCCAGCAGCTTGCCGGCGGGCAGTAGGGTTCAATCGCCGATCCAGCGATCGAGAAATACATTGAGCCAGGCGCGCACGCTGTAATCGTATACCGCGCGATCGGCAAAATGCGCCGCGCGGGGCTTGGCGCCCGGCATCTCCATGCGGCCGTGGCCTCGGGTGGTCCATTTGTGCATCATCAGGTGCGTCACGTCGGGGTGAAATTGCAGCGCATAGGCGCGGCCATAGCGGAACGCCTGCACCTCGAACATGTCGCCTTCGGCCAGGAGCTCGGCGCCGCCCGGCAAGTCAAAGCCTTCGCGGTGCCACTGATAGACCTGCTCAGGCCACGGATCGACGACAGTGAGGCCAGCCGCGGTCGGGCGGATCGGGTAATAGCCGATCTCGGCGTGACCTTGGGGATGCGGGAACACCCGCCCGCCCAGCGCCCGGGCGCATAGCTGCGCGCCGAGGCAAATGCCGAGGAACGGCTTGCCGTCGTTGAGCGGTACTTTGATCCAGTCGATCTCGCGGCGGATGAAATCGTCTTCGTCGTTGGCGCTCATCGGGCCGCCGAACACGATCGCGGCGGAATGTTCCCGCAACGTCGGCGGCAGCGCATCGCCGAAGCGCGGCCGGCGCACATCGAGCGCGAAGCCGATCTGCTGGAGAGCGTAGCCGACGCGGCCCGGCGTCGAGTGTTGCTGGTGCAGGATAATCAGGATCGGCTGTGGCATGACCAAAGAGAATCGAAGCAGCCCGGCACACAATCTGGTATCGCGTTGGGCCGCAAATTCAAGGTGCGCAGCACTTAGGCCTTACGATTTGCGCGCCGCAAAGCGCATCCCCCAATACAACAGCGGCGACAGCCAGGCGTCCGGTATGACCCGCGCCAGCATGACCGCGATCTTGTTGCCGGCGCCGGGGATGACGACGCGTTTGCCGCGCATGAAGCCGTCATAGCCGACTTGCGCCACCTGCCGCGCCGACAGCGACAACAGCACGTTCTGGGCGCGGTCCTCGCGCAGCCCGGCACGCGCCTGAAATTCCGTGGGCACCGGGCCCGGACACAACGCAGTCACCTTGACGCCGCGGCCAGACAGCTCCTCGCGCAAAGCTTCGCTGAACGAGAGCACGAACGCCTTGCTGGCATAATAGACGGCCATGCCCGGACCAGGCATGAAAGCGGCGACCGAGGCTACGTTGAGAATGCCGCCGCGATGGCGGATGAGACTGTCGAGAAAGCCGAGCGACAAATCGGTGAGCAAGCGCACATTGAGATCGATCATGGCAAGCTGCTGGTCGCGATCGAGCGAGGCCGCTTTTCCCACCAGGCCAAAACCGGCATTGTTGACGAGAATGACCGGCTCGACGCCGATCGACGCGAGCTTTGCTGCAATCATGGCGGCGGCGTTGCGCTCGGTTAAATCCGCGGTCAGCACGATCGGCTGCGGCCGGCCCGAAGCAGCGATCTCGTCGGCAAGCGCATCGAGCCGATCGGCGCGCCGCGCCACCAGCACAAGCTCATGGCCGTGCGCCGCGAAAACCCGCGCCAGCTCCGCGCCTATGCCGGCGGAGGCACCCGTGATCAGCGTCACCTGTTTCATGCGACGCCGGGTTCGCCGGCTTGCTTGGCGATGCGCTCGCGCAACTCGATCCGCTCCCGCGACGACACGCCGAGCAGGTCCGCGGCGCGCCACAACAGATTGTCTTCCAGCTCGTCACGCCGGCCGTCGGCATAGACGATCTCCCACATCATCTCGACGACACGGGCACGGCCCTCTTCGTCGAGCGTCCGGTTCAGCTGGCTCGTGAAGTGATAAAGATCGACGGCCTCGTGCTCGGCGGCCGTCGCCTTATCGATCAGTTCGTCGGCCAACGCATCGTCCAGGGCGAAGCGCCGTTTGACGACGGAGTGCAGCTTGTCGCGCTCGCGCTGCGACATATCGCCGTTAATGGTGGCGGCGTGCACCAGCAGCGCCACCGCGGCGAGCCGGTAATCGTTGTCGGCGAACTGGCTCGGATGTTTGTCGCCGTCGACAAATTCGGCGACGAAGTTTCGCAGCGATTCAAACATGGTTTATCCCGTCATGACGGGAGTTCATTCCCACGTTCATCCGGCGAGGTAAAGCCGCGCATCGGGGCCGGCCGGGAGGCCGGCAGGCCCGTTACTGCGCGGCCTTGCGTTGGAAGTAACTTTGTTCAAGCAGTTGCAAATTGGCTTGAACGTAAGGATCTGCCGGGTCTTTGGCTTCAGCCGCTTCGAGCGTCTTTTGCGCGCGCGGGTAATCGCCGCGCAGCATATACGAATAGCCTTCATCGTTGAGGATTTCGGCGGTCTCTCCGGCCAGACGGACGGCCTCTTCGTAAGCTTGGTCGGCGAGATCGAAGCGATTCAGGCGATCGTAGGACGTCGCCAGCCCGATCCAGGCTTTGACGTCGCCCGGACGCTTGTCGGTGGCGCTGCGGAAGCTCTGCGCCGCCTGCTCGTAATTTTTGGCGGCGAAATATCTCTTGGCCTGTTCCAAATCGCCGTTGGTATTGGCGGCCCGAGCAGCGGCCTTCGCCGGCCGCTGCGTCACGGAACCGGTGGCGTCGCCGGTGCCGGCGGCGGCCAGCCCCGGCGTTGCGTTGCCTTTCGCGCCCCATGAATCGCCGAGCTTGGTCGAGGACGCACAGGCCGCGAGCAACGCCAAACACGCCGCTGTCACGATCAGGGCGTGCGTGGCTCTTCGAGCGGCTCTGATGCTCATAGGCTGCACTCTCGGTCGCGCCGCGCGGTCCAAATCTATCCCATCATAGCGATTGCGCCGATGCGGCAAGGCGGCACCGGAGGCGCAAGGCTAGGGCACGATGGTTAACGATCGTTTGCCTTGCCGCTCGCCTGCCCGGTCCGCCTCCGGCAGATTTAAGTCGGGTATTGCCGCCAGAATCGGGGGTTTGGCAGCAAACTCCGGGGTTTGGCGGCAACCGCCGGGGGTTAGCCGCAGTGCGACAAATTATTCACCGCCGGACCCCGCTTGTTCGCTATCCCGGCGGCCACAATTGTCCCCGACTGAATTAGACGGTGGGTGCTACTCCGCGGCCGCGGCCTTGGCGGCGGCCTGCTCGTTGATGAATTTCTGCAACGCCTGGAGGTCCGGCTTGCCGGAGCCGAGCAGCGGCAGCTTGTCGAGCACGATGACTTCGGATGGCGACATCAGCTCGGAGGCGTGCTTGCTGCGGGCGAAGGCCTGAAAATCGGCGCGCGTCGCGCCGCGCTTATCGGTCACCAGAATGAGGCGTTCGCCCTTGCGGGCGTCGGGCACCGCCGCTACCGCCGAGATATTGTTCGGCCACAGCTCGGCCGCGATCATCTCGACGGCGGCAAACGAGATCATTTCGCCGCCGACTTTGGCGAAGCGCTTGGCGCGGCCCTTGATGGCGATGAAGCCCTGCTCGTCGATGGTCACGATGTCGCCGGTGTCGTACCAACCGTCCTGCGGCGGTTCAAGCACGCCCGGCTTGTCGGCGCGAAGATAACCGAGCATTACATTCGGGCCTTTGACCCAGAGCCGGCCGCCTTCCTCGACGCCCTCGACTTTTTCCAGTCGCGCCTGCATGCCGGGAAAAAGCCGGCCCACCGTGCCGAACTTGTTGAACATCGGGGTGTTGAGCGCCAGCACCGGCGAGGTCTCGGTGACGCCATAGCCTTCGAGAATGCGCAAGCCGAACTTTTCCAGATAGATCCGCCGCGTCGCTTCCTTGATCGGCTCGCCGCCGGAGATGATGTAGCGGAGCGAGCGGAAGTCGTAAGGATTGGCCATCCGCGCGTAGCCGGCCAGGAACGTGTCGGTGCCAAACAGATAAGTCGCGCAAATGCCGTAGACCAATTCCGGAACGGTGCGGTAGTGCAGCGGCGACGGATAGAGAAAAGTCGGCACGCCGGAAATGAGCGGCAGGACGATGCCGCCCATGAAGCCGAACGAATGGAACGCCGGCAGCGCCATGAACAGCCGGTCATCGCGGCCGAAATCGATGCAGGCTTCGGCCTGCGCGACGTTCGCCAGAACGTTGCGGTGCGACAGCACCACGCCCTTGGGCGTGCCTTCGGTGCCCGAAGTGAACAGAATGACGGCCCAGTCGTCGGGCTTGCGCCGCACCAGCGGCTTCTTCGCCCGCAGCGCACCGGCGAGCTTGTCGCCGAAGCTCACCGTCTTGCGCACGTCTTCCAGGTAGACGATACGCACCTCCTTCTCGATCGCCGCGACCAGCTTTTCAAGTCGCGCTTTGTCGACGAAAGCGTGCGCGGTGAGAATGGTATCGACCTGGGCCGCCCGGCAGGCGCCAAGGACGTTGGCCGCACCGGAGGTGAAGTTGATCATGGCCGGGACGCGGCCCGCGGACATCAGCGCCAGCACGGTCACCGCGGCGCCGTTCGAGGTCGGCAACATCACGCCCACGGCGCGGCCTTCCGGCGCAAACGGCGCCAGCTTGGCGCCGAGAATCCTGGTCGCCTGCAGCAACCGCTTGTAGGTCAGCCGGCCGCTGGTCGGGTCCTCGATCGCCGGCCACTTGCCGCCGTGGTTCGCCTCCGCCTCGATGACCGCCTCGACGACCGTGCGGTCGGTGTTGGTGGTGCGGAACATCAGGTTCGACATCACGTCGTAGAGCGCCGCTCCCGCCGCCAAGCGCCGCTTGCGCCCCTTGAGTTGCGGATCGACGTTGAGTTTAACCGGTTCGAGGATGGTCACCGTGATCTTCGGGAACAGCCGGCGCCGCACCTGCGAGTCTTTCAAGCGGCTGAAGATCGTCTTTTCCGGCCCGGCAATGCGCACCGGCACCACCATCGCGTCCGACTTGTCGGCGATCATGGCGGCGCCGTCATAGATCTTCATCAGGCTGCCGGTGAGGGTGATGCGGCCCTCGGGAAAGATCACCAGCATGTTGCCTTCGCGCACGGCGTTGATGATGGTGCGCAACGCCATCGGCTTGAGCGGATCGAGCGCCATGGTGCGCACGAACGGCAGGAACGGCTGAATCCACCACTGCCGGGAGATGGCGACATCGACGGCGAAGACCGGCCGCTTGGGCAGCAGCGACATCGCGATCGGCGCATCAAGAAAGCTCACATGATTCATCGCGATGATGGCGTTGTCGCCGGCCTTGGCGACGTTCTCCAGGCCCTTAACCTCGAGACGGAATAGGGCGCGAAAGACGATTGAGAGAAAATCGTTGAGCCAGCTCGTCGGCATCGTGCGGGCGATGGCGACGGCGACGACAAGGTTGGCGACCCCGATCAGCGCGAACAGGACCGGCATGCCGAGGCCGAGCTTTTGCAGCACCGCGAGAATGATGGCGCCGACCACCATGAACGCGGCGTTGAGCACGTTGACGGCCGCCACCACGCGGGCGCGGTGGTCGGCGCCGGCCCAGGCCTGCACCGCGGAAAAAGTCGGCACGATGAACAAGCCGCCGGCGAGCGCCAGTCCGGCAAGGTCGATGGCAAGGTGGATGCTGTAGCGGGCGGAGAAAAACTCGGCGATGCCGAGCGGATGCGCCGACGACGTCATGGCTGACGCGGTCCAGCCGAGATCGATCGAGAAAACACCGAGCAAGACGGCGCCGACCAGCGTCGGCAGCAAGATGATGCGGCCGTGCGCGAGCCACGCAGCAAGTGCGGAACCGACCGCAACCGCCACCGAGAAGATCGCCAGAAAGACCGTAACCACGCCTTCCGAGCCGCCGATATGGAAGCTTACGAGCGGCGGCAACAGCGACATCACCAAGGCGCCGACAAGCCAGAACCAGCTCGTCACCAGCGCGCCCCACCACAGGCGCGGCTCGCCGCGCACATATTTGATGAGCGCGGCGGTGGACGCGAAAATGTTGGTCCTCACTTTAAGCTGCGGCGCGCCTTCGCCGGTCGGCGGGATGAACCGGCTGGCGACCCAGCAGGCCACCGCCGATACCATCATCAGCCACGCAAAATGGATTGGGTCGCCGCCGTCTTTCGCCGCGAGACCGGCCACGATGGTGCCGATGAGAATGGCGAGGAACGTGCCGCCCTCGACCAACGCGTTGCCGGACGGCAATTCCGAGCGGGCGAGATGGTCGGGAAGGATGCCGTATTTGATCGGGCCGAACAGCGAGGCGATCGTTCCGTAGAGGCCGACGGCGACAAACAGGATCGGAATCGAATGGACGGCGAAGCCCGCGACGGCGAGCGCGGCAACGCCGATCTCAGCCAGTTTGAGCCGCTGCGCCACCACGGCCTTGTCGTAGCGGTCGGCCCATTCGCCACCGAGCCCGGAAAGCAGGAAGAACGGAAAGATCAGCGTGGCGCCGGCAAGGGTGATCAATGCTGCGGAATTGGCGCCGCCGATCTGGAACAGGATGAGGAAAACAAGCGCGGTCTTGAGGAAGTTGTCGCTGAACGCCGAGAAGAACTGGCACCAGAACAGTGGCGCGAAACGTCGCGTCGTCATCAGGGACGTAGCCATGGTTCTCCCGCCATCGTTCTGAAGCGCTTGCTCCCGCCCTATTTTAGACGGATGCGGCCGCCTTGGCGACGTTAAATCAAGGCAATGAAGGCGTGGAGCGGCGGCGATCCAAGATCGGATATCTCGGATTCGACTGCACAATCAATGAAATAAAATGAGGCGGAGCTAATCTTTCTTGGCCGGGCGACGCGCCGCCAAGAGCCGGCGGATGCGGTCGTGGACGTGGTGCGGCTCGTACGGCTTCGGCAGGGTCCCGTCTTCGCACAAATTGGCGGCGGCATTGACCGCGCGCGGCACGCTGCCAGTGAGGATGACCTCGATATCGGGCCGGTTGGATCGGGTCCATTGCGACAGGCCGAAGCCGTCCATCGAGCCCGGCATGTCGATGTCGCTGAACAGTACGTCGACGGCAACCTGCGGCTGCTTGAGAACCAACATGGCTTCGTCGGCATCGGCCGCTTCCACGACCTTATAGCCGCAGTCGCGCAGGTATTCGGCTATGGCGAGCCGTACCAAAACCTCGTCGTCGACGACCAGGACCGTGCTGACGATCTCCGCAGGCTCATTCGTCTTCGGCGACATGGCCGGACTCCCTCAACATTTTTTCAACCTGCCGCGCCATGGCGCCCAAATCGTACGGCTTGAAGATGAACGCATCGACGCTGTCGCGCGCATATCCCGGCGGCAGGTGGCTCGAGGCGATGATGACCTTGATGTCCGGGTGACGGTCGCGGGCCAGTCTAGTCAACCCGATCCCATCGAGACGCCCGGGCATACGGATATCCGTGAACAGAATGTGGACCGGAAGGGAACTTTCGAGAATGATCAACGCTTCATCAGCACTGGAGGCTTCCAATACGTTAATTCCCTGACTGCGCAATTCATCCGCCACCAACAAACGTATCAGCACCTCATCTTCCACCAAGAGGACCGTCGGCCTCTCCGGCTTGACGTCAACCTGCGAAGCCAACATTGCCCCCCCGTTCATCTGCGCACGCCTTCGCTTTGCGAGATCCTATGCCCTCGACTAGCCGATGCGACCGAAGCATCGGCGAACCGCCACCGGACGGATAACGCGACTGTGCCGGTGGGGTTTCCTGTACGCGATCATAGGGATCGCAAATCGACAAGACGAAGATTGCGGCGGTGCGAAATTCCAGGGACCGCCAACGCTACGACCATCAAGACTACGGCTGTTGAGACTGCGACGATCGAGACTGCGACCGCGGGTCGCACTATTCGGCGATCACTTGGCCCTTCGCCGTGTCGTCGTGGTATTCGCCGATGAAATCGTAATGCCCGGGATTGAGCGGGCTGATGTGGACGACGCCCTGCGACTTGCCGGCGATCACCTTTTCGACCTTCAGGGACGAGGAGTTGAATTCCTCCGACAGCGGATCCGCATTGATCACTGTTAGCGCGATGCGTTTACCGGCGGGCACATGGAGCACCGGCGGCTCGAAGCGATGATCGCGAATGGTAATGGTCGCCGTGTAAACATCCTCGGCGCGTGCGTCAGCCCAGGCAACGGTGCAACCGGCCAAGGCCACGAATAGCAATAAAAGAGCGCAGCGCGACATGAGCGCTGGCCTAGTCGGACGCCGGCTTGCTCGGGAAATGAAACGTCCAGGTTTCCGAGAATGGCTGCCACCAATCCGGTACGCCGGTTTCCTTATCGACATGACGAAGGAAGCCGGCTTTCGACGGCGGCTCGAAGTGGAACGTCAGCCGATAGTCGCCGTCACCCGCAAGCGCGACGTTGTTGGCGTAATGCGGACCGTCGCCCGCGGTCATCGCCAGGAGCTTGCCGCTTTTCTTGAACTTGGTGCCGACCTTCTCGATCGTGTACGAAATCGTTAGATAGGGAATCCACTCGTCTTCCTTGAAGCCGCGCTGATCGTCCTTGGTCGCGTGCACGTCGACTTCGAGGTGCACCGCGCCGGGACTCATTTCCATGCCCTTCGTCATCGGCGCCATTTTGATGCCGAGCAGATAATGCGGGACGATTTGCATGTCGTTAACCACCACCGGCTCGCCGACGTAAAACTCCTTCGCCGTTGCCGGCAGAGTTGCCGACAGCACAGTGGCGGCGATCGCAATCGCCTGCGAAATTCGTGTCATGACCCGGCGCTCCAACGGCATTCGGCGGCTTGGCGACGCCAAACCGATGCTCCCACTTTTTATTTAGTCTAAAGAAAAACTATAGCGTTTTCAGTGACATAAGCTAGCAAGAAACGGGCGCGTCGACAACGCTCGAAACCGATCGATCTGGCTTATGCGCGCGGCCGATTGAAGCGGCGCCGGCCGTGGTCGGTGACGCCGAGGTGGGTTTCCAAGGCGGCGCGGTCGTTTAGCAGCGTCGCGCTCGCCGCGGCGTGCACCACGGCGCCACGCTCAATGACGACGGCGTGGTCGGTGACGCCGAGTATTTTCTTGGCATTCTGTTCGACCAATATGGCCGACATGCCCTCGTCGCGGATGATCCGGCGCAGCGCGGCGAGCAGTTCGTCGACAATGATCGGCGCCAGGCCTTCGAGCGCCTCGTCGAGCAGCATGACGCGCGGATTGAGCACAAGAGCGCGCGCGACAGCGAGCATTTGCTGCTCGCCGCCGGAGAGCTGATTGCCGAGGTTTTGCCGCCGCTCGTTCAAGCGCGGAAACAGTTCATAGGCTTTGTGTGTCGTCCAGCGGCCGGGCTGCGCCACCGCGGTCAGGTTTTCATCGACGGTGAGCGATCTGAAAATATTGCGTTCCTGCGGCACCCAGCCGACGCCGATACGGGCGCGCTGATCGGGACGCAGCCGCGTGATGTCGACGCCGTCGAGCATGATCTTGCCGGAAAAATAGTGCGTGACCCCGATAATCGTATTGATGAGCGTAGTCTTACCCATGCCATTGCGGCCAAGCAGCGCGAGCGATTGACCCTCGGCGAGCGACAGCGAAATGCCGGTGAGCACGACGGCCTCGCCGTAACCCGCCGACAGATGTTCGATGCTCAAAAGATCAGGCATCGAGTTCCTCGCCCAGATAGACCGCCTTGACGCGCGGATCGTGCGCGACTTCCTCGGGCGCGCCGTCGACAAGAAGCCCGCCGTTGACCAGGACCGAGATGCGATCGGCAAAGGAAAAGACCAGATCCATGTCGTGCTCGATCAACAGCACCGTGACCTCTGGCGGCAACGCGGCGATCGCCGCCAAAAGCTCGTGACGTTCCGCTTCCGGTACGCCGGCCGCCGGTTCGTCGAGCAACAGCACCTGCGGGCGACAGGCGAAGGCGAGCGCGATTTCCAGAAGCCGCTGCTTGCCGTATGGCAGGATCGCCGTACGCTGATGCATGACGTCGGCGAGGCGAAAGCGCTCAAGCACTTCGACGATCTCATCCGTCACCGCCGACTTGCTGCCCACCAGCCGCCGCCAGTCGCCGCCGAGGCCGAGCCGCTCATTGACTGCGATCCCGACCGTCTCAAGCGGATTCAAATCCGGGAATAGCTGATTGATCTGGAAGGTACGCGCCATGCCGAGGCGGACGCGCTGGTGCGGAAGCAGCGCGGTGATATCGTTGCCGTCGAGCATGATGCGCCCGGACGTCGGCCGCAGCACGCCGGTCAAGAGATTGATCACGGTGGTCTTGCCGGCGCCGTTCGGTCCGATCAGCGCGTGGCGGGCGCCTTTCTTGATCGACAATGAAACGTCGTGCGCCGCGACGATGCCGCCGAAGCGTTTTTCCAGAGCGAAGGTTTCGAGGACCGGCGCGGTCATCGGCGATCCGGACCGGCGCCGCCGACCGCCGCCGGCCGCGTTATCACCCACGTCCCGAGCCGGGCGATCGAGCCGCGCACCACCGCGATGAATTCCTCGACACGTTCGCGGCCGACAAGCACGATAACGACCAGCACGAAGCCGATCCAGAACTGCCAATATTGCGGCGTCAGAGTCGCGATCCAGTCTTGCAGGAATTTGTAGATCACGGCCCCGATCAGGCCGCCGTAGAGATAGCCGGTGCCGCCGATGATGAGCACAAGCAGAAGGTCGGCCGAGCGCTCGAACGAGAACACGTCGAGCGAGCAGAAAGCCGTCGTCTGGGTGAGCAGCGCGCCGGCGATGCCGGCAATGCCGGCGGAGATGGTGTAGATCGCGATCAGCCGGCGCTTGACCGGAATGCCGACGGCGGCGGCGCGCAACGTGTTGCCTTTGAGCGAGCGCAGCGACAGCCCGAACGGCGAATAGACGATGCGGCGCGCGATGCAAAAGCAGACGAACAACACGATCAGGCAATAGACATAGCCGTTGTGGCCGTAGAGGTCGAAATGGAACAAGCCGAGGATCGGCGCGATGTCGACACCCTGAAGCCCGTCGGCGCCGCCGGTGATATTGGAATAGCGATTGGCGAGTTCGCCGAGCATCAGCGACACCCCGAGCGTGACCATGAGCCGAGTCAAGTCCGAGCCGCGCAGCACCAGGAAGCTTGTGACAAAGCCGAGCATGGCCGCGACCACGCCGGAACAAATAAGCGCGATCACCGGCTCGTTGATGAAACCGTATTTGGCGACGATGCCGGAGAAATAGCCGGCAACGCCGAAAAAGGCCGCCTGGCCGAGCGAAATGATGCCCGCATAGCCGAGTATGAAGTCGAGCGACAAGGCAAACAGCGCGAGGATCGCCGTGTCCTTCATGATCAGATATTTGCCCGGGAACAGCCAGATGGTCGCAAAGGCAAAAACCCAAAACGCGATTTCAAGCGGCGACCAGCGCGCACGGCGCGCCAAATATCCCGAGACGTCGGCGGCGAGCGTCGTCATCCCGCTCACCGCGCCTGATTGCGGGCGAACAGGCCCTGCGGCCGCCAGATCAGCACCACGATCATGATGGTGTAGATGACGAAAGCGCCGAGCTTGGGCACGTAATATTTGCCGGCGACGTCGGCGATGCCGAGCAGGATCGAAGCCAAAAACGGCCCGGTGATGCTTGACGTGCCGCCAACCGTCACCACGATCAAAAAGTAGATCATGTATTTGAGGGGAAAGGTCGGGTCGAGACCGAGAATCTCGGCGCCGAGCGCGCCGCCAAGTCCGGCCAGCCCCGAGCCGAAGGCGAACGTGACGGCGAAAACCACGCCGACATTGATGCCGAGCCCGCGCGCCACGCGCTGATCGTCGACCGCGGCGCGCAGACGGCTGCCGAAGCGGGTTTTGGCAATGAGTAGCTGCAAGGCAATCGTCAGCAGCCCGCAGATCAGAATGATGAGCAGGCGGTATTTGCTCATGCCGACGCCGAACACGATGAACTGGCCTTGCAACGCATCGGGGATGAGTACGAATTGCTGCGACGAACCCATCACGTAATCGACCGCCGCCACTGACATGAAGACGAGCCCGATGGTGAACAGCACCTGATCGAGGTGGCTGCGGCCATAGACGTGGACATAGAGCGTCCGCTCGAACAGCGCGCCGATTGCCGCCGTCACCAGAAACGCAATCGGCAAGCCGAGCGCGAACGGCACGCCGAGACGGTTGACCAGAATGACCGTGCAATAGCCGCCGGCCATGGCGAATGCACCATGCGCGAGATTGATGAAATTCATCAGGCCGAGCGTGACGGAAAGCCCGCATGCCAGCACGAACAGCAGCATGCCGTAAGCGACGCCGTCGAACAGGATAGTCAGCATGGCTGAACTTTAACAGTCATTGCGGAAACCGCGAAGCGGCCGCCTGGAATCCATAGCCACCGGTGTCGTTGCGGCGCGGCCGGTGGATACGGATCCCGGGTGCGCCGCTTCGCGGCGCCCCGCAATGACGTGGGGCGGGAGGCGGCGTCTACTTCGCCGCTGCGGCCTTCACCGGATCTTTGACGGCGGGGAAGGTGGCGAACTCGACGTTGTAGAGCTGGCCGTCTTTCTTTTCGACCTTGCGAATATAGACGTTCTGCACGATGTCGCGGGTCTGCGGATCGATCGACACCGGGCCGCGCGGGCTCTCCCAGCTCATGCCCTTGATGGCCTCGATCACCGCATCGCCGTCGGTCTTGCCGCCGGTCTTTTTCAAGGCCTCGTAGATCAGGTGCATCCCGTCATAACCGCCGACGGCCATGAAGTTCGGCCGCATGCCGCCATTCGCCTTCTCGAACGCGGCGACGAACGCCTTGTTGGTCGGCGAATTGTGATCGGCGGAATAGATGTGCGCCGTCACGGTGCCGATCACGGCGTCGCCCATGCCGTTGAGCAGATCGTCGTCCACGACGTCGCCGGGACCGATGATCTTGATGCCGGCCTTGTCTAACCCGCGCTCGACGAACTGCTTGACGAAGGTGCCGCCTTGACCGGACGGAACGAAGACGAAAATCGCATCGGGTTTTTCGTCGGCGGCGCGCTGCAGGAAGGGTGCAAAATCCGGATTAGAGAGCGGAAAGCGGATCCCCTCGATTACCTGGCCGCCCTTTTTCTTGAACTCGGCGCTGAAGGATTTCTCCGCGTCGACGCCGGGCGCATAGTCGGAGATCATAGTCACGACTTTCTTGATGCCGTTCTGCGCAGCCCAGTCGGCCATCGGCACCACCGATTGCGCCAGCGTGAAGCTTGTGCGCGCGATATAGGGCGACCTTTCGGTGATGATCGACGTGCCGGCAGCGGTGACGATCTCGGGCGTCTTCGACTCGGCCGACAGCGGGGCGACCGACAGCGCGGCCGGCGTGATGCCGAAGCCGGCGAGGAAGCCGACCTTTTCGTTGACGATCAGCTCCTGCGCGATGCGCTTGCTGTTATCGGGAACCGCGGCATCGTCCCTGATGATGAGCTCGATCTTCTTGCCGGCAACCGTATCGCCGTGCTGCGCCATATAGAGCTTGATCGCCGCGGCCTCTTGTTTGCCGGTCGATTGCTGCTGTCCGGTCATCGGCAGGATAAAGCCAACCTTGACCGTGTCCTCGGCAAACGCGCCGTTTGCCGCCGAGACTAAAAGCGCCGCGACGGCCGCGGCGAGACAATGGCTACGCATGACGAACTCCTCCCGCAATGCGATGATTAGCAACCGGGGATGGCATAGCCATTCCAGCCGGCTTTTGTCCAGATCGCGGGTTGTGGCGGCGCGATTTTGCCCGGTCAGTCCGGCGATGACCCAATGCCGAAGAGGGCGCGCGGGTACAAAAGGCAAGAGGCCCCGGGCTTACGCCGGGGCCTCTGTGATGGAGGGCGGCACCGACGTCCGGCGGCCCCGTCCTGGCCTGACTGCGGCCTACTGGATCGTCTCGCCATGCAGCGCGAGGTCGAGACCTTCACGCTCGACTTCCTCGCTGACGCGCAGCCCGATCACCAAGTCGACGACCTTAAGGATGATCAGCGTCACGACCACGTCATAGACAAAGACGCTGGCGACCCCGATGACTTGGTTGAGCACCTGGCCGCCGTTACCTTCGATCAGACCGGAAGTGCCGCCATAGGCCTGGACCGCGAACACCCCGGTCAGGATTGCGCCAGTGGCGCCGCCGACGGCGTGCACGCCGAACGCATCGAGCGCGTCGTCATAGCCGAAGAAGTGCTTGAGCCCGGTGCAGCCCCAGTAACAGACAATGCCGGCGGCGATGCCGATACAGAACGCGCCGACCGGACCGACGAAGCCTGAGGCCGGCGTGATGGCGACCAGTCCCGCGACGGCGCCGGAGCAGATGCCGATGACCGTTGGCTTGCCGCGCAGAATCCATTCGACGATCATCCAGGTGAAGCCGGCGGTTGCGGTGGCGAGATGGGTGACGATCATCGCCATGCCGGCTTGCATGCCGGCGCTTACCGCAGAGCCGGCATTGAAGCCGAACCAACCGACCCACAGCAGCGAGGCGCCGATCAGGGTCAGCACCATGTTGTGGGCGGGCGCGGTATCCTTGCGCTTGCCGAGCATGATGGCAGCCATGAGCCCGGCCGTGCCGGAGTTGACGTGGACCACCGTGCCACCGGCGAAATCGAGCACGTGAACTTTGGCGTCGGGGTTGGCGCTGTTGAATATGCCGTCCGGTCCCCATACCCAATGCGCGACCGGCGAATAGACGAAGATCGCCCATAGCCCAATGAACCACAGCATCGCCGAAAACTTCATGCGTTCGGCGAACGAGCCGGCAATCAGCGCCGCGGTAATAATCGCGAAGGTCAGCTGGAACATCGAATAGACGGTTTCGGGGATCGTCGGCGCCAGGGCACTGGGATTGCCGATGTTCTTTGAAAAGTCGCTGACGATGCCTTGCAGAAAGGCGCGATCGAGGCCGCCGATGAATGGCGTGCCGGGCCGGAACGCCAGGCTGTAGGTGAAGACCAGCCAGAGGATGCTGATAAGACAGGTGATGGCGAAGCTTGTCATCACCGTATCGCCGACGTTCTTCTTGCGCACCATGCCGCCGTAGAACAGCGCTAGGCCGGGAATGGTCATCATCAGGACCAGGGCCACCGAAGTGAGCATCCAGGCGGTGTCGCCGGCATTGGGCGAGCAATTGGTCAGCGTCTTGGCGTCGCAAGCCGGCACCGTAACGGCCGCGGCCGCTGGCGCGGTTGCTGCCGATGTCTGCGCGTAAGCGGCGTAGAAGGTCGGTACGCTTAGCAGGATCGCGAGCGCGATCGCTCCGGCGAGAGCAAGCAGTCCCGCACGCGACAATTTTTTCAACGTCATGATTTCACTCCTGTCCATGTCGATGGAAGTGCGGGTTGCTAGAGAGCCGCGGCGTCGATTTCGCCGGTGCGGATACGAACTGCGTGGTCGAGGCCGAACACGAATATCTTGCCGTCGCCGATCTGGCCGGTTTTCGCGGCGGCGCTGATGGTTTCGATGACCTTGTCCACCTGGCTGGCGGCGCAGGCAATTTCGAGCTTGATTTTCGGCAGGAAGCTCACGGCATATTCGGCGCCGCGATAGATTTCGGTGTGCCCCTTTTGCCGGCCATAGCCCTTCACCTCGGTGACTGTGAGGCCTTGCACGCCGATCTTGGTCAGCGCGTCGCGGACCTCATCGAGCTTGAACGGCTTGATAATGGCCATAACGATTTTCATTGCTTCAATCCCCCTTGGCCCCCTGCATTGCGCCGGATCGGGGGACTAAGCTTCCGATGGCCGCGTTGGAAAAAGGCCCCCTTCGCGGTTTGGCGCACCGTATGGAATCAAACGCCGTGCCAGTTCCGGGAAATCGGCCTTACCCAGCAATCGGCCGCCAATAACGCGTTCATAACGCGGTTCACGCCCTAAGGTCAGACAGGGTGCATCGCGCCATGCTTAATTAGTAGGCTCAAACGGGGTCCCGGCGGTCGTAGCGAGGCCGGCGCCCGAATGGCGAGCGCTCCCCGCAGACCGCTTTGCGCTCAAAGCGCGGCGGCGTCGGTTTCGCCGGTACGAATGCGGACGGCTTCCTCGATCGGCGAAACGAAGATCTTGCCGTCGCCGATCTGCCCGGTCTTGGCGGCAGTGCTAATGGCTTCGACCACCTGATCGGCCTGTTCGCTCGCAACCGCGATCTCGAGCCGGACTTTCGGTAGGAAGTTCACCGCGTATTCGGCACCGCGGTAAATCTCCATGTGTCCTTTTTGCCGGCCGTAGCCTTTGACCTCGGTCACGGTCATGCCGTGGACGCCAAGCGCGGTCAGCGCATCGCGGACTTCTTCCAGCTTGAAGGGCTTGATGATGGCGACGATGAGTTTCATGGGAGGGCATTTGTCCCTGTCAGAACCGCAATGCACACATTATCGGCACCGCGGTCAAGAATTGAGCGGATTTGCTGCCGTCTGCGGAGGCGATCGTTCAACCAGCGCGCAAAAGTCGAGCACACGGGGTTTCACCTATCCGGCTTGCCGCGCCGCTGTCGCAGCAAGCCCTCCTGAGCGACCGAGGCCACGAGCCTGCCGTCGCGCGAAAAGATCGAGCCCCGGGCGAAGCCGCGCGAGCCGCCGAGACTGGGACTGTCCTGGGCGTAGAGGAGCCACTCGTCGGCGCGGAACGGCCGGTGAAACCACAGTGCGTGGTCGAGGCTTGCCGCCATGACATCCTCATGGAACACAGTCTTACCCAACGGGATCAGGGCGGTATCGAGCAACGTCATGTCCGAGGCATAAGCAAGCACGCATTGGTGGATCGCCGGTTCGTCCGGCAAACGCCCGGTCGCGCGAATCCACAGGTGGAAGCGATCGCCTTCGAGCTTCTCGCCGAGATAGCGGCCATACTCAACCGGCCGCAACTCGATCGGACGCTCGCGCTCATAATAGCGGCGCACCGGATCGGGCATCCGCGGCAACAGGCTTTTTCTGATTTCGGCTTCGCTCGGCAGCTCGTCGGGCTGCGGCACGTCGGGCATCGGCAATTGATGCGACCAGCCCTCCTCGGCGCCATGGAACGACACTTCCATGGAAAAGATCGCGCGGCCATGCTGGACCGCGGTCACCCGCCGCGTGGTGAAGCTCTTGCCGTCGCGAATGCGATCGACCTCATAGACGATCGGCACTTTGGGATCGCCGCCGAGCAGGAAATATGCGTGCAGCGAATGCGGCGGCCGCACCGCCACGTCCTCGACCGTGCGGCAAGCGGCGACCAGCGCCTGGCCGATGACTTGGCCGCCGAAAACGCGCTGCCAGCTCGATTGCGGCGAACGGCCGCGAAACAGGTTCACCTCCAGCGGCTCGAGATCGAGGATAGACAGGACGTCTTGAATAGCGGCGGACATGAAGGTGCTTTCCGATCTGTCGCAGGCTTGCCGGGCAATGCTATGCTGCATGGCGACGAGTGTCTCGGTTCCGAAGTTCGCAAACCCCGGGCGGCACCGTCTCGTGCGGGCTTCGCAATCTAAAGGGACACTAGCAAATTTGCAGTTCTAGTGCGGTTGCCGGATTTGAAGCTCCTGCGCGTTCGCCTAAAGCCGCGGAACGTTCAAATCCACCGCACCGGTGTACAGGCGTGCGCATGATGAGCGGCCGAGACGACCAGATCGACGTGCTGATTGCCGGCGGCGGTTTTGCCGGACTGACGCTGGCGATCGCGCTCCGTGAAGGGCTCGGCCAGGCGTTTTCAGTCGCCGTCGCCGATCCCGCGCTGGGCAAAAGCCATGACGGCGATGAACGCGCGTCGGCCATTGTCGCCGCCGCACGCCGCTTGTTCGAGGCGCTCAGTGTCTGGCCGGATGTTGCCGCGCAAGCGCAGCCGATCCTCGACATGGTCGTCACCGACAGCCGGCTCGACGACGCGGTGCGCCCGGTTTTTTTGACCTTTGCCGGCGAAATCGAGCCGGGTGAGCCGTTCGCCCACATGGTCGAGAACCGCTTTCTGATTGCCGCGCTGGAAGAAAAAGCGCGCGCGGCGGGCGTCGTGCTGCGCGCCGCCGCCGTGTCCGGCGCCGTCCACGACAGCGCTCACGTCGGCGCCGAACTCGACGACGGCACTACATTGAATGCGCGGCTTCTGGTCGCCGCCGATGGCGCGCGTTCCTCGATCCGTGAGCGCGCCGGCATTGCCGTCCACGGCTGGAATTACGGCCAGTCGGCCATTGTCACCAACGTCAGCCATGAACGCGACCACGGCGGCCGCGCCGAGGAGCACTTTCTGCCGGCCGGGCCCTTCGCCATCCTGCCGTTGAAGGGGCGACGCTCGTCGATTGTGTGGACGGAGACGAAGGACGAGGCGGAGCGCATTGCGGCGCTGCCCGAGGACGACTTCCATGCCGAGCTGGAACGGCGCTTCAAGCTCCATCTCGGCGAGATCACCGCCATCGGCGCGCGGCGCGTCCATCCGCTCGGCTTCTTCGTTGCGCGCTCGTTCATCGCCGAGCGCGTCGCGCTGGTCGGCGACGCCGCTCACCTGATCCATCCGATCGCCGGGCAGGGGCTTAATATGGGGCTCAAGGATGTCGCGGCGCTGGCTGAAGTGATTGTCGACGCCGCGCGGCTTGGCCTCGATCCGGGAGCGGCAGGCGTGCTGGAGCGCTATCAGCGCTGGCGGCGGTTCGACACCATGACCATGGGCTTCGCCACCGACAGCCTTAATCGCCTTTTCTCCAATCGCTCCGGCGCATTGCGCTTGGCGCGCGGCGTCGGCCTCGGCATGGTTGATCGCGTGCCTGCGCTCAAGCGCCTGTTCATTCGGGAAGCCGCCGGCCTGGTCGGCGATGTGCCGAAATTGCTGCGCGGTAAGTCTCTGTGATAATTATGCTTTTGCCATAATGACAAAGAGCGTCGCCGTGCCCGCGGGTGAAATTGCTGCGCGGTAAGATGCTGTAAATGCTGACGTTTCGCGATAAAGGACAGCCGACGACAGTCGGGAAAAGTGCAGCATGACCTTCGATCATATTGCGATCATCGGCGGTGGAGCCTGGGGCAGCGCGCTGGCTTTGACGTGCGCGCGCGCCGGCCGGAGCGTCACCTTATGGGAGCCGGATGCAGCCAATGCCGCGCATCTGGCGAAGACGCGCGAAAGCGCCTTCCTGCCGGGCGTTCGGATCGACGACGGCATCGGCATTGCCCTCGACCTCGCCGAGACTGCGCGCGCGCAAGCGATCCTGCTGGTGGTGCCGGCGCAGGCCGTACGCACTGTGACCCGATCGCTCGCGCCGCTTCTCGCCGCCGGCACCCCAGTCATCGTCTGCGCCAAGGGCATCGAGCGCGGCACCAAAAAATTCATGAGTGAGATCCTCGACGAGTGCGCGCCCAGCGCGACGCCGTCGATCCTGTCCGGACCCAGCTTTGCCGCCGACGTTGCCTGCGGCCTGCCGACCGCCGTGACGCTCGCGGCTCACGACGGCGAAGTTGCCGGGGCGCTCGCACACGCCATCGGCTCGGCGAGCTTTCGGCCTTATCATTCGACCGACATCCGCGGTGTCGAACTCGGCGGCGCCGCCAAGAACGTGCTTGCCATCGCCGCCGGGATCGTCTCCGGCCGCGGCCTCGGCGCCAGTGCGGCAGCGGCGCTGACCACGCGCGGCTTCGCCGAGCTGGTGCGTTTCGGCAGGGCTTACGGGGCGAAAGCGGAGACGCTGATGGGCCTGTCGGGTCTGGGCGATCTGATTTTGACCTGCTCGAGCCCGCAGTCGCGCAATTTCACTTTCGGTGTCAATCTGGGCCGGGGCCACAAGCCAGACACGAACCGCGGCGGCCTCGCCGAAGGCGCTTTCACCGCCTCCGTGCTCGCCGAGATGGCGCGCGAGCGGAACGTGGATATGCCGATTTCGTCCGCCGTGGCCGCTTTGCTCGACGGCGAGATGAGCGTCGAGGCGGCGATCGAGTTTTTACTGTCGCGGCCGTTCAAGGCGGAGGGATGAACATACTCGTCGTCATGGCCGGACTTGTCGCGCATGGCGGACTTAACAGGATTGGGAGGCGCCGATGGCGTACTGGCTTATGAAGACCGAGCCGGAAGAATTTTCCTGGGACGACCAAGTCAAGCGCGGCGCCAAGGGCGAGGTGTGGAGCGGCGTGCGCAATTTCGTCGCGCGCAAGAATCTCAAGGAGATGAAGCAGGGCGACAAATTCTTTTTCTATCACACCGGCGCCGAGAAGCAGGTGGTGGGCGTTGGCGAGGTGATCCGTGAGCATTATCCCGATCCGACCGCCGGCAAGACCGAACCCTGGGTCGCCGTGACCACCCGCGCCATCGAGCCGCTGGCGCAGCCGGTAACGCTCGCCGCGATCAAGGCGGACCCCAAGCTCAAAGCCATGGCGCTGGTGAAATACGGGCGGCTCTCGGTGCAACCGGTAACGGCCGAGGAATGGAAAGCGGTTTGCAAGATGGGCGGGCTGGCGGCACAGTAGGGGCCGCGCCGATTTCATCGAGCGGCCGCGCGCCGCGAAGCCCACGACAACACCCGTCATTGATACTTTTGGCCCGCTTGTCGGTCGCGGGAGGGGGATCAATAATGGCCGTTGGGGAGCGGACGTGCGTGCGAGTGCGCGTGTGGAGGACGTAATGCCGGATAAGGTTTACCAAGTTCCCGCCGAGTGGGCGAAGCGCGCATTCGTTAACGAGGCCGGCTACGAGGAGATGTACGCGCGATCGCTTGCCGATCCCGATGGCTTCTGGGCGGAGCAGGCAGAGCGCATCCATTGGTATCGACAGCCGGCCACGATCAAGAACGCATCCTTCGATCCGCAACACGTCTCGATCAAATGGTACGAGGACGGCGTCACCAACGCCGCTTACAATTGTATCGACCGGCACCTCCACAGCCGCGGCGATCAGGTCGCCATCCTCTGGGAAGGCGATGATCCCAAGGACTCGAAGAAGATCACCTATAGGGAGCTGCACGACCAAGTTTGCCGCATGGCGAACGTGCTGCGTAACCGCAACGTCAGCAAGGGCGACCGCGTCACCATCTATCTGCCGATGATCCCCGAGGCGGCTTATGCCATCCTCGCTTGCGCGCGCATTGGGGCGATTTATTCGGTCGTGTTCGGCGGCTTCTCGCCGGAGTCACTCGCCGGCCGCATCGAGGATTGCAAATCGAACGTCGTCATTACCGCCGATGAAGGCTTGCGCGGCGGCCGCACGGTACCCCTCAAGGCCAACACCGACGCCGCGATCGAAAAAGCCGGCGGCGTCGATCACGTCATCGTGGTCCGCCGCACCGGCGGCAAGGTCGACATGCAGCCGGGCCGCGACGTCTGGTACCACGACGCCGCCGATCAGGTGACCGCGGAATGTCCGTGCGAGCATATGGGCGCCGAAGACCCGCTGTTCATCCTCTACACGTCGGGCTCTACCGGAAGTCCGAAGGGTGTGCTGCACACCACCGGCGGCTATCTCGTTTACGTGGCGATGACGCACCAATACGTCTTCGATTATCACGACGGCGACATTTATTGGTGCACCGCCGACGTCGGCTGGGTCACCGGCCACAGCTACATCGTCTATGGCCCGCTGGCGAACGGCGCCACGACGCTGATGTTCGAAGGCGTGCCGAACTATCCGACCACGTCGCGCTTCTGGGAAGTGATCGACAAGCACAAGGTCAACACCTTCTACACCGCGCCGACTGCAATCCGCGCGTTGATGCAGGCCGGCGACGCGCCGGTGACGAAAACGTCGCGCGCATCGCTGCGACTCCTCGGTTCGGTGGGCGAGCCGATCAATCCGGAAGCCTGGGAGTGGTATCACCGCGTCGTCGGCGACGGCCGCTGCCCGATCGTCGACACCTGGTGGCAGACGGAAACCGGTGGCATCCTCATTACGCCGCTGCCGGGCGCGACGCCGCTCAAGCCCGGCTCGGCAACGCGGCCGTTCTTCGGCATCGTTCCGCAACTCGTCAATGCCGAGGGCAAAGTGCTGGAGGGCGCGGCGGCCGGCAATCTCTGTATCGCGGATTCGTGGCCTGGCCAGATGCGCACGGTCTACGGCGACCATCAGCGCTTCGTCGATACTTACTTCAGAGCCTATCCGGGAAAGTATTTCACCGGCGACGGCTGCCGCCGCGACGCCGACGGCTATTACTGGATCACCGGCCGCGTCGACGACGTGATCAACGTCGCCGGACATCGCCTCGGCACCGCCGAGGTCGAGTCAGCACTGGTCGCACATCCCAAAGTATCCGAGGCTGCCGTCGTCGGCTATCCGCACGACATCAAGGGACAGGGCATCTATGCCTACGTTACGCTGATGGCGGGCGAGGAGCCGACCGAATCGCTGCGCAAGGAGTTGGTCGCGTGGGTGCGCAAGGAGATCGGACCGATCGCCTCGCCCGACCTCGTCCAATTCGCGCCGAATCTGCCAAAAACCCGCTCCGGCAAGATCATGCGCCGCATCCTGCGCAAAATCGCCGAAGATGAATTCGGCAGTCTCGGCGATACCTCAACGCTCGCCGATCCCGCCGTGGTCGACGACCTCGTCACCAACCGGCAGAACCGCAAAGGCGCATAACGCCCTTTCCCCGCCCGCGGGGAGCGCTGCGTATGGTGCGCGTGCGCCACACCCGGCGGAAAAATTTGCCAAACCTTCACTGTGTTGCGCCGTGTTGCACCGGCGATACTGCAAGGCCGCCGCGCCTTCGACTAGGATTGCGATCAAGGCGGCCGAGCCTAGGCGACGCGCTGACCCGTTCCGTACCGACCCGTTCCGTACTGACTCGTTCCGTACCGAGGACTTGGACAATGCGAGCGAAACTTCTGGTTACGGCCGCGCTGGCCGCATTTGCCTATTCGTTCGCGCCGCAAGTGGCGCAGGCGCACGGCGACGTGGTCGCGCTAAAGGACAACTACACCCCGGGCACCATCGTCGTGCGCACCAACGAGCGCCGCCTTTATTATGTGATCGGCTTCGGGCGGGCGATCCGCTATCCGGTGGGCGTCGGCCGCGCCGGCAAGCAATGGTCCGGCGAGTCATACGTCAACGGCAAATACATCAGCCCGGCCTGGGCTCCCCCGGAGGAAGTGCGGCGCGATCACCCCAATCTGCCGAGGGTGATTGCCGGCGGCTCGCCGCATAATCCAATGGGCGTTGCCGCCATGTCGCTTGCCGGCGGCGAATACGCCATCCACGGCACCAACCAGCCGGGCTCGATCGGCCACTTCGTGTCCTACGGCTGTATCCGCATGTATAACGAGGACATCAAGGATCTTTACAGCCGCGTCAGCGTCGGCACGCCGGTCGTCGTTCAATAATTCCGACAATCGAGTTTGGGGCAGGTGCCGGCACGAACGCCCGACATCTGAGATCGGGGGATCTGGATCGGGCATCGGGGGCAACCCTGATGTCCGATCTCTGACTTTTCGAGCCAGGTTATCCGCCCCGCCGCCCGCCGCCATAGCTGCGCGCGAAGCCGCCATCGAGCAGCGCCGCCGAGACATTCGCGGTGTCGCGGGTCGCAACCATGGCGTCGACGCGGCCGCCGTATTTGTCCAGTCCCACCCGCGACAGCGTCACGCCGCCGGCTGCGAGCATCGTCTGCAGCGCCGAGCGTGCGGCCTCCGCCTTGGCAAGCTCGTCGGCGCAACGGGCGTGCAGCTCCGGCGCATCGATATTGCGCAACCGTACCTTGGTCTCGACGGCGAGCCCCGGCCAGACCCGCACCCGCGCCTCAAAGGTATCCCCGTCAATCACACGGATGACGTCTGCGGGGTAGGCATCGAAGCCACCGGCCGCCACCGCCGGCGGCGCAGAGGGACGAAGGCTCGCGTGTTCAGCGAAGCCTGCCATCGGCGCTTGCGGCAACGGCCGAACCAGCGCGCCCGTCGCAAATCCCAGAGCGAAAATCGCCATCATGGCGGTCAGCGGGGCCAAGCGCCGCCGACCGGGCCTTAGCGTGGCGGAGAAGAGGCTTCGCATCATCCCCATCAACACGCTTTGATTGTGTTTTACTTTTAAACAATCTTTGATTGACAGGATTATATTCCGATATTGGGAATAAAGTCAAGCTGGCCGGCGTCAGCACCCGTCCGCTTCACCTCAGAAATCCGAGGTCAGCCCGTTGATCTCCCAATCGCCGTAGCGGGTCGGCTCGGGGCCGTCGCGGCCGGAGATTTCCTTCGGCCGGTCCGACGACTGGCGGTCGCGTTCGGCACGGCGGGCGGCCGCTTCCTCGAGCGCGCGTTGCGCCGCCGGCGGCAACGGCCGTTTTCCAGCCGGATCGCTCGCTTCGCTGGTTGCCGAGGGCTTTGGTGTCCGATCGGTTGGCATCGCCCCTGACTTGGCGTAGCGGTGCGGCGGCCGCAAGTGCCCGTCATTCCGGATCGCCGTGAGCGGCGCGTCCGCGATCCGCAGCCACGAACGGTACAACATCGGAGCGTTGCCTCGAACGGCACCGCGCCGGCGCTCGGCCCCGCAATGAGGGCAAAGGATTGGCGTGCGTATGATTCGTCCGGCCAAAAGACCCGCCGCCCGCGACGACGTTGCGGGCCTCGCCGTCCGGCGGGTCGCCGCGGATATTCTCGACGGTGTGCTGCGCCGCCACCGCGCGCTCGATGAGCAGTTCGAAGACGCCCGCGCCGGTGCCGCGTTGGCGGCACTTGCCGACCGCGACCGCGCGCTCGCGCGCGCGCTTATCGGCACGACTTTGCGCCGGCTCGGCACGCTGCGCCACCTTATCGGCCGGTTCGTGGAACGTCCGCTTCCCAAACGAGCGCCGCGCGTCGAGACCGCGCTGCTCATCGGCGCGGCGCAAATTCTGTTTCTCGACGTGCCCGACCATGCCGCCGTCGATCTTTCGGTGCAACTCGTTGCGGCCGAGCGCAATGGGGGACGCTATGTGGGCCTGGTCAATGCCGTGTTGCGGCGGTTCGCGCGCGAAGGCCGCGCGCTTCTCGCCGATCTCGATCAGGCTGTGCTCGACACGCCGGCCTGGCTGATGGCGCGCTGGATCGACGCCTACGGGGAAGCCACCGCGCATGCCATCGCCGCCGCCAACGGCCGCGAGCCGGCGCTCGATCTGACGGTGAAAAGCGACCCCGAACACTGGGCCGCCGAGCTCGGCGGCCGCGTCGTACCGACCGGCTCGGTGCGCGTGATCGCGCACGGCGCCGTGACCGCGCTGCCGGGCTTTGCCGACGGCGCGTGGTGGGTCCAGGACGCCGCCGCCGCGTTGCCGGCGCGCCTTCTCGGCGCCGTCGCCGGGCTTCGCGTCGCCGATTTGTGCGCCGCGCCGGGCGGCAAGACCGCGCAGCTTGCGGCCGCCGGTGCGCAGGTGACCGCGGTCGATCGCTCGGCGGCGCGGCTAGCGCGGCTGCGCGACAATCTCGACCGGCTCAAGCTTACGGCTGAACTCGTCTGCGCCGACGTCGCCGAATGGGACGCCGAACCGTTCGACGCCGTATTGCTCGACGCGCCCTGCTCCTCGACCGGCACCATCCGGCGTCATCCCGACGTGGCGTGGCTCAAAAGTCCGGACGACATTACCAAGCTCGCCGGCCTGCAGAGCCGGCTGATCCAGCGCGCCGCCGCCCTCACCAAACCGGGCGGCATTCTGGTTTATTGCGTCTGCTCGCTCGAATCCGAGGAAGGCGCCAGCATCGTCGCTGGGCTGCTGGCGCGAGACGAAAGCATGCAACGGGCGCCACTGGCCGACACGGACGTCTTCGGGCGGTCGGAGCTTATCGGCAAGGACGGCACGCTCCGCACCCTGCCCTGCCATTTACCCGATGCCGATTCTCGGCTGGCCGGCCTCGACGGCTTCTATGCCGCGCGGCTCGTCAAACGCTAGCGTTTCAGGAAAGTACCGCGCGTTGGCCGCCGCTCCGCCATTCCGTTATGATTCCGAATCGGCGAAGCGGTACGACCGCCCTCGCCGAAGGAGGGCGGGCGCGGCGATGGCGCGCGTTTCGGTCGCGAACCAAGCAAAGCTGTTCTGGCTTCTGCTGCGCGGCGGGCTACGGCAGCTCGCCGGCCGCGCTAACGGCCATCCGGTGCTGCGCTGGAAGATCTTCCCGCTCAAGGCCGACCGGCTGCTGATCGCGCCGCAGGATCTGCGCACCGCCGATGTTACGCGCGCGAGCGAGATTTACGCCGGCCGTTTTGCCTTCGCCGGCAAGGTGGTGGTTTGCGACGGCCGCTCGGTCTTCGAGATGGCGCCGCCGTCCGACGAGTGGGCCGCCGCGCTTCTGGGCTTCGGCTGGCTGCGCCACCTGCGCGGCGGCGATTCCGGCATCGCCCGCATCAATGCCCGCGCGCTGGTCGACGAATGGATCGCGGCGCAAGGCGCCTGGCACGCGGTCGGCTGGCGCCCGGACGTGTTGTCACGGCGCATCATCTCCTGGCTGAGCCAAGCGCCGCTGCTTCTGCAAGACGCCGACATCCGTTTCTATCGGCGCTTCCTGCGCAGCCTGATCCGGCAAGTGCGCTATCTGCGCCACACCGCCCGCGACGCCAAGCGCGGTGTCGACCGCCTGGAGGCCGCGATCGCGCTCGCCTATGCGGCCCTCTGCATTGCCGGCCAGGCGCGCCACATCAAATCCGCCACGGCGCGGCTTGCCGCCGAAATCGACCGGCAGATCCTGCCCGACGGCGGTCACGTCAGCCGCAATCCGGCGGCGATCACCGAATTGCTGATCGAATTTCTGCCGCTCCGGCAGATTTTCGCCTCGCGCAACATCGCACCGCCGCAGCCGCTCCTCAACGCCATCGACCGCATGATGCCGATGGTGCGTTTTTTCCGTCATTCCGATGGGACGTTCGCGCATTTCAACGGCATGGGCCCGACGCCTGTCGAACTGTTGCTGACGCTGCTCGCCTATGACGAAACCCGTGGCGCGCCGCTGTCGAACGCACACCACTCAGCCTATCAACGGCTCGAATCCGGCGGCGGCGTCCTGATCATGGACACCGGACGCGCGCCGCCGATGGAGTTGAGCCTTGAAGCCCATGCCGGCTGCCTTGCCTTCGAATTCTCTTCGCCGCGGCAAAGCCTCATCGTCGTCAATTGCGGCATGCCGGCTGTGGCGCGCGAGGAGTGGCGGCCGCTGGCGCGGGCGACCGCGGCGCATTCGACCGTCACCTTCAACGACGTGTCCTCGGCCCAATTCGTCGAATCGGCGGTATTCCGCCGCGTGCTCGGCGGCGCGCCGATGCTTGGCGGGCCGCGCCACGTCTCGGTTTCACGCGACGAGCAGCAGGGCGCGGTCATGTTGCGCGCCAGCCACGACGGCTACGCGGACCGCTTCGGCATCGTCCATGAGCGCACCGTGACGCTTTCGGCCGACGGCACCCGGCTCGAAGGCGAGGACCTGTTCCTCGCGGCCGACGGCGGCCCGCAAGTGCGCACCACCCAGGACCGCTTCGCCGTGCGCTTTCGTCTGCATCCGTCGGTCAAGGCGACCCGCCTCACCGACGGCCACGGCGTGTTGCTGAGGATGCCGAATAAGGATGTGTGGACCTTCAATGCCGGCGGCAGCGAAGTGGAACTCGAAGACGATGTCTATCTTGCCGGCAGTGACGGTCCGCGCCGGGCGGTGGTGCTGCTCATCCGTGGCCATGCCGGTGCCACGCCGCATGTGGTGTGGAGCTTCCAACAGGCCAATCTGACGCCCGCCGATGTGGTCCGCGCCGCGCGCGAGGCGGAGGAGCCGAGGCTGCCGTTGTGATAGTAAACCCCTCCCCCGCTTCGCTACCCTCCGCGGTGGAGGATAAAAGATGACCGAACATTTGCGCCGCGCATCGCGCGCCCTCATCGCCGTCTCCGATAAATCCGGCATCGTGGAATTTGCCGGCGCGCTCGCCGGCTATGGCATCGAACTCATTTCGACCGGCGGCACGCGAAAGACGCTCGCCGACGCCGGACTGAAAGTGACGGACATTGCCGAAGTCACCGGCTTCCCGGAAATGATGGACGGCCGGGTGAAGACGCTGCATCCCGCCGTCCATGGCGGCATCCTCGCCGTGCGGTCAAATCCCGCGCACGAGGAAGCGTTGCGAACGCATCGTATCCGCCCGATCGATCTCGTGGTGGTCAACCTCTACCCGTTCGAGCAGACGGCGGCCTCGGGGGCGTCGTTCGACACCTGCATCGAGAATATCGACATCGGCGGCCCGGCCATGATCCGCGCCGCCGCCAAGAACCACGGCGACGTGGCGGTCGTCGTCGAGCCTGGCGACTACGCCCTAGTTCTTGACGAACTCGCGCAGCACGCCGGCATGACGACGCTGGCCCTGCGCCGCCGGCTCGCGGCGAAAGCCTATGCGCGCACCGCCACCTACGACGCCGCGATCGCCAATTGGTTCGCCGGTGAGCTTGGCGAATTCGCTACCGATTACCGCGCGGTCGGCGGCCGGCTGATCGAGGAATTGCGCTACGGCGAGAATCCGCATCAGGCGGCGGCGTTCTATCGCGCGCCCGAGCCGCGCTTCGGCGTCGCCACGGCGCGCCAGTCGCAGGGCAAGCAGCTTTCCTACAACAACATCAACGACACCGACGCCGCTTACGAATGCGTCGCCGAGTTCGATCCCGCTCGCACCGCCGCCTGCGCCATCATCAAGCACGCCAATCCGTGCGGCGTCGCCGAGGGCGGCAGCCTCGCCGACGCTTACCGCAAGGCGCTCGCCTGCGATCCGGTTTCGGCCTTCGGCGGCATTGTGGCGCTCAACCGCAGGCTCGACGCGCAGGCCGCACGCGCCATCACCGAGATTTTCACCGAGGTGATCATTGCTCCCGACGCAACCGATGAAGCGATCGCCATCGTTGGGGCCAAGAAGAACTTGCGGCTCCTGATTGCCGGCGGCTTGCCCGATCCGCGCGCCAAAGGGCTCGTCGTTAAGACCGTCGCCGGCGGGCTGCTGGTGCAGACCCGCGACAACGCCGTGATCGACGACATGGAGCTAAAGCCGGTAACCAGGCGGGTGCCGAGCGCAGCCGAATTGCGCGATCTGCGTTTTGCCTTTCGCGTCGCCAAGCACGTCAAGTCGAACACCATCGTTTACGCCAAGGATGCCGCGACCGTCGGCATCGGCGCCGGACAGATGAGCCGCGTCGATGCGGCGCGCATCGCAGCCCTCAAGGCGATCGATGCCGCCAAGGCGGCCGGGCGCGACGAGCCGGCGACCATAGGATCGGTCGCCGCCTCGGATGCATTCTTTCCTTTCGCGGATGGATTGCTCGTCGCCATCGAGGCCGGCGCCACCGCAGTCATTCAACCGGGCGGCTCGATGCGCGACGACGAGGTGATCAAGGCGGCAGACGAGGCCGGCATCGCCATGGTGTTCACCGGCGTCCGGCATTTTCGACATTGAGGTATCGAAACGTCAGTACGAGGAGCCAACGCGCAATCGCGCGTTTACGCTCGCTTGCTCCGCGTCGCCCGCAATGACGAGACTATCAAACCGAGCCGGTGATCCACTGCTCGAGCTTCTGCTTCGGCGCTGCGCCGACCTGGCGGGAAGCGAGCTGGCCGTCCTTGAACAACATCAGGGTCGGGATCGACATGATGCCGTATTTGGTCGTGGTCGCCGGATTCTCGTCGACGTTGAGCTTGACGATCTTGACCTTGCCGTTGAGCGAATTGGAGATTTCCTCCAGCGCCGGGCTGATCATCCGGCACGGGCCGCACCATTCCGCCCAAAAATCGACCACCACCGGCCCACTGGCCTTGAGCACGTCCTGATCGAACGTCGCGTCGGAAGTTTTATCGACCATAGCAGACCTCGCTGTTGCGGCTCGTCGGGAGGAAGACCGGCAGGGCCACGAACCTATGAATGGCATTCCCGGGCGTCAAGGGAGCATCACCGGGGCGTGACTTATCCCGCGATTGCGCGAAGTTCCGCATCCAGTACGGCGCCTGGAACCTCGACGAGGCTGGGCGCCGCGGTGAACACAAGTGCGGCGCGAATCGTTCGTTCCGGGTAAATGCGGGACAACACGGCGCGATAAAGCGCTAGCTGGCCGAGATAGGGTCCGGGCACCTCGGCGGCCGTCGCCGGCACGGCCCGGTCGGTCTTATAATCGGCAATCAGCACCGAATCGCCGCTCACGGCGAGGCGGTCGACCTGACCCGATACGGCCACCGCCGTACCATCGGCGCCCGCGACGCGTCCGACGATCGGCACCTCGGCGCGGCTTCCCGGCGCGAACACTTCGGCGAAAATCAAATCGTTGAGGATAGCAAGCGACTGCTGCGCCATTTGCGCCTGTTCGGCGGCAGTGAAATCGGCGGCAGCGTTTTTGAGATAACGCGCGATCGCGGCCTTTCGCTCGGACGGCGGAACATCCGGCAACGACTGCATCAGGCGATGAACGATGCGCCCGCGGGCCAGCGCCTTGCCGCGCGCGGCGGCTGATCCTGCAGCACGCGCAGCCGCGAGGCCGATTTCTTCTTCGAAAGCCGAAGACGGCGAGAGCGATTTCCCACGCGGCGCTTCCTGCGGCGCCGGCTCGCGCAGCCACGACGGCAAGCCACGCGGTCCGCCGCCGCCAGTTGCCACCGCCGGCGTCGCGGCGGCGAGAACCACCGCCGCGGATTGCGGCCTGCGATAGCGCCAGACTTTATCTCCGGCGTCGTCTTCTTCTTCGAGGAGCAGCGGCTTGAGCGGTTCGCAGATGAGATCGTACCAGCAGCCCGTCGGCCGCCGGTTGACGCCATCGGCGCCGCAAATGATTAGCCGGTCAGCAGCCCGGGTCATGGCGACGTAAAGAAGCCGGCGATATTCGTCTTCGGCTTCGCCGGTGGCGATGGCGCGCGCCGCTGCGACTTCCGGCGTGTCGTCGGCCTTACGGCCGGCCCAGATCATGGCGCCGCCGGCAAGCTCCAGGAGGCGCGGCGGGCGCGGGCCTGCGGGCGGCGTCATGGTGTCGGCGAGGATCACCACCGGCGCTTCGAGCCCTTTGGCGCCGTGCACGGTCATGACCCGCACTTCGTCGCGCCGGACTTCCATGTCGCGTTTGACCTCGGCGCGCGCATCGCGGAGCCAAGTCAGGAAGCCTTGCAGCGACGGCGTCTCGCGCCGCTCATAGTCGAGCGCCAGATTGAGGAACTCGTCGAGCGCATCGTTGGCCTCGGCGCCAAGCCGGGCGAGAAAGCGCCGCCGTGCACCCCCCTCGCCCAGAAGCCGCGCGTAAAATGTGAACGGCGTCTGGCGCCGGGCCGCATCCCCGAGCGCGTCGAGACGCGCCGCGGCGTCGGCGAAAATCGCGGCCTCGTCCGCTTTCGCCGCCAGCGCCGTGCGCAGCGCGGCGTGGCGTCGCCCGTAGGCGATCGCGAACAGATCGTCGTCGGAAAAGCCGAACAGCGGGCTGCGCAGCACCGTCGCCAACGCCAGATCGTCCTCGGGCAACAGCAGCGCGTCGGCAAGCGCGACAAGGTCCATGACCGCGATATGCTCGGTGAGCATCAGGCGGTCGGCGCCGGCGACTTCGACCTTCTGGTTCTTGAGCGCGCGGATGATCGCTCCGAACAATTCGCCGCGCTGGCGCACCAGAATAAGAACGTCGCCATAGTGGACGCCGCCGCCGTCGACCATGCGCCGTACGTTGCGCGCGATGCGCCGCGCCAGCTTCACACGCGGGCTGGTCTCGCTCACGGTATCGAACGGCGCGTCCCAGCCTTCCATTTCCTTGCGGTCGTCGGGCTTTTCCGGCTCCCAGATTTCGACCACGCCGGGCGCGGCGTCAGGCAGCGCGTTGTGCGGCGGGAAGCCGTCCCCATCCGACGTGACACTTGCCGCAATGTTCTTGAACACCGCATCCACCGCGCCGAGAATGGCTTCGCCGGAGCGAAAGGAATGTTCGAACTTGCTGACGACGAACGGCAGGCCGCTTTGCTCGTGCGCTTTTTGAAAGCGGTGCTGCATCTCGGCGAATTCCCGAGGCGCGGCATCCTGGAACGAGTAGATCGACTGCTTCTCGTCGCCGACGGCGAACATGGTGCGCGTGAGACTGCGCGCGCCGGCGCCGGCGGTGAACTCCTCGGTAAGCCGGCGCACGATTTCCCATTGCTTGTGGCTCGTGTCTTGCGCTTCGTCGACCAGGACATGGTCAATGCCGAGATCGAGCTTGAAATGAACCCAAGCGGCGCTGTAGTCGGAGAGAAGCGCCAGCGTCTTGTCGATGAGGTCGTCGTAATCGAGCAGGCCGCGCCGCTCTTTCTCGCTGCGGTAGCGCGTGAGCACTTCGTGCGCGACTATGAGCAGCGCCGCGCTGCGGTCGCGGCTGGCCACGGCGCGGCGCTTTTGCAGAAGCGTGCATACGCGGGCTTGTTCGGCGCCTAGCCGTTCGCGCAAGGCCGCATCGTCGATGGCTTTGGTCACGATCGATTTGCGCGGCGCCCGCGCGCCGCCGGTGCAAAAAATATCGAGATAAGTATCGACGCGTTCCAGACCGACCAGGGTCGCGAGGCCGGTGAAGCGCTCCGCTTGATCGCGATCGTTGGCGCCGCCTTTGGCCAAGGCTTTGCTGATCGCCGGCCATTCCGACGGCGCGATGATCTCGCCCGAAAAATATTGCGCCTCGACATCGTCGATCTTGTCCTGCGGACCGACGCCAAGCACGGCAGACAGATGAGCCACGGCCGCCGCGACGCCGCCCGAACGCGCGACGAAATCGACGACTTGGTCGCGCCGGCCGATCGCTTCGCGCACCACGTCGCGAAAAGTCTGATCTGCCGCCGCCGTCATCGCCGTCTCGAGGGCGTGAGCGAGCGCGCTGTCCGGGGTGCGGGCGCCTTCGAGCAATACGCCGAGCGTCAGCCGCTCCAAAAGCTCCGATCGCTCGGCGTCGTCGAGCACGGCAAAGCGCGCGGCAACATTGGCTTCGAACGGAAATTGATGCAGCAATTGCGTGCAGAAGGCGTGAATGGTCTGCACTTTCAGCCCGCCCGGCGTCTCAAGCGCGCGGGCGAACAAGCGCCGCGCCAACGAGCGCCGCCGCGCATCCGGCGCCATGCCGGAACTCTCGCGAATGGCCGCATCGAGGTCGGCGTCGGCGAGCGTGGTCCATTCGGCGAGCGTGTCGAATACGCGCTTGGCCATATTGGCGGCGGCCGCCTTGGTGAAGGTGATGCAGAGCACCTTCTCCGGCGCGCAACCGGCGAGCAGCAGATTGATCACGCGCTGCACCAGCACGTGGGTCTTGCCGGAGCCGGCATTGGCGGCGACCCAGGCGGATACGCCGGGATCGGACGCTTCACTCTGCTTCCGGCGCACTTCGTCCGGGATGAGGCGCAGCGTTCTCATTCACTGCCCCAAATGTCGTCGATCTCGCCGCCGGTCGCCGACCATTCCTTGACGCGGGCGAGATGATCGTAGTCGCCGTAATGCGTCGTCCACATCGGATGGACAAGCGAGCGATATGGCTGGTCGTCGTCATCGAAGCTTTTGACAAGCGCGGTGAGCTTTTCGAGCGCGCGATCGGCCTGGCTGTCGGTTGAGCCTTGCGTGAAATCGATCAGCTTCGCTTCGCCGGGGCGGGCGCCACCCTTAAGAAGGACATAACCGAGCTGCGCGACCGAACCGTCGGCCGGAATGTCCGGAAAGCCGCCCTTGCGCAAGATCGCGGCTTCGAGGGTGAGCTGCGGCGCCAGCCCGGTGCGGACCTGCTTTTCGGTGCGCGCCGAGCCGGTTTTGTAGTCGAGGATCACATAACGCCCGTCGGTCTGACGCTCGATGCGATCAGCCCGACCGACCAGCTTGAACGCGCCTTCCGTCAGCGCAATGTCGATCGCGCCGCGAATTTCGGCGGCGATGGCATCGATAGCGGGACGCCGCTGTGCTTCCCAATCGGCGAACCAGCGGGCGATGCGTTCGAAACGCGGCCACCAGAAGGCGCGCGTCTCGGGGAAATCGTCGAGCGGAGCGAAGTGCGGCCGGCCGATGTCGATGAGATGCCGCACCGGGTCGGACGGCAGGCCGGCGGCGAAGCGCTGCGTGAACTCGCCGACGGCGGCGTGGATGACGGTGCCGCGCTCGGCGGCGCCCGGCGAGACATCGACCGGATCGAGCGGCGTCAGCCGCAGAATGTATTTGGCATAGATGGTGTAGGGATCGCGCAGCCAACTCTCGATATCGGTGACTGAAAGACGCTTCGGGCGCACGGCGCGCGGCGGTTTCGGCGCGGGCTGCGGCGCGGACGCGACGGTCTCGGGCCGGTCGAGTTCACGCGCCCAGGCGAGATAAGCGGCGCCGCGCTCGACCGCCGCCGGCCAGCGTTCGCCGGCGACGGCGGCGAGGCGCTGGATAAAGCGCGACGGCACCGTCGGCGCGCCGGCGATCTTGGCGGCATGGCTCAGGATCACTTCACGCGCGCCGAGAGCCTGCGCGAAATCGTGCGCGGCCAAACCGACGCGGCGCTCCGGCAGATCGAGGCCGAGTTCAAGCCGCATCGGCCGGCTGAGCCAGGCATCGCTGCGGCTCTCCGGCGGCCAGCTCCCTTCGACCAGGCCGCCGAGCACGACCCGGTCGCTTTCGGTGAGGCGCGCCTCGATGGTGCCGAGAATGCGTACGCGCGCTGCCGATTGCGGCGGCGGCCTGACGTTGCGGCCGGCAAGAGCGGCGACGAACAGCTCCACGTAATCGGACGTATCGACCAAAATCCCGGCGGCGGCATTGCTTGCCGCCAACTCGTCGAGCGCATCGGCAAGTCGTGTGCCGTCGGCACCGGCAAACGCACCTTCGTTGCCGCCGTGAACCGACAACGCGGCCAACGCGTCGCGATGGCGAGCGGCGATCTCGCTCAACGGCTCCGACCGGCCGGCAACGCTTTCGAGCGGCGCCAGCGCGGCTCCGAGCCTGGCGGCAAGATCGGCGGCGGCGGCAAGCTCGGCTTCGGTCAACCTCAGACGCGGATCGGACCGATGCAGATCGGTGGGCTCGTCACGGTGGAATTTTTCGAGCTGCGCGCGCAGGGTTTCGAGCGCGTGCGACAGCCCGGCGCTGCCGGCGCGCGGCCGCGGACCGCGCAGGATGGCGCGCTCGAGCGCGGCGACGGCGCGGCCGCGATCGATCAAGCTGAGATGCACAAGCGGATGCTTGAGCAGCGCGAGCAACGCAACGGGAGCAAGCCCGCCGAGCGCAGCTTCCGCCGCAAGGCGAGCAAAAATTCCGGCCGGTGTGTCGGCAAGCGCGACGCCGGCGGAATCCTCCGCCGCGATATTCCAACGCGCCAGCGCCGCGAGCACACGGCGGCCAAGCGCGCGGTCCGGCGTGACCAGTGCCGCGGTCTTGCCGTCTTGCACCGCTTCGCGTAGCGCCACCGCCACCGCGAGCGATTCCTCTTCGGCATTGGCCGCCTCGATGACGCCGATGTTTTGCAGCGCCGCGGCCGCGGCGACGCCGAAGGAGGCATCTTCGGCGCGCTGCCGCCACAGATCGGTCGCCGCCGCCGGACGTAAGACTTCCGAGATAAGCCGCTCGCGGCCGGTCGCCGCCGCTAACGGCACGACCGCCTCGCGCGCGATGCCGATACGTTCGAGCAGGGCCTTGAGAGCGAATTGCGCATGTCCCGGCGCCGGCTCTATTGCCTTGCCCGCGTCGCCGGAGATCAGCCGCCAGGACGCCTCGTCCAGATCGGTATCGAGGCCCGGCAGCACCACCGCACCATGCGGCAGGCGCGCGATGGTCGCGATCAATTCGGCGGTCGCCGGGATCGAGCCGGTCGAGCCGGCGGCGATGACCGGCCCGTCGGTCTTGCGGGAAAGCCGCGCCGCTTCCGCCTTGATGAGCGCGTCGCGCCGCGCCGCCGGCTCCATCAGGCCGAGACTGCCAAGCGCGTCGGGCCATTGTTCGCGCGCAATCTGCAAAAATCTCAGCGTCAGTTCCCAATAGCGGTCGAACGCCTCGGGCACGAGATCGTCGAGCCGGTCCCACTTCACGCCGCGCGTCGTCATGTCGTCGATCAGGCGGGCGAGGTCGTCGGCGAGCGCACAAGCAGCCGCCGGCGTCTGCGCGACCAGCGGAACGCCGCGCACGCCGCGAACCTCCGGCGCATCGGCCCATTTGCCGACCAGTTGCGCGAGCAGAAGCCGGCGTTCGAGCGTGCCGAGCGCCGGCGGCAAATTGAGCGCGTCCGCCGCAATGCCGCCGGAGGCGGCCTCGGCAAACGCGATCTCATCCTCGTCGATGTCGCCGAGCGCGACGATGCGCGGCAGGATCGCCGCGTCGATATTGAGCGTGCCGAGAAAAGCGTCGCGCGCAAGCCGGCAAGCGCGCCGGGTCGGCAGATAAAGCGTGGCGGCGGCAAGCGCGAGCGGATCGTCAGACAGCCGAAACCCGAGCCCGCCGCCGGTCAGCGCTTCGATCAGCGTCGGTAGAAACGGCGCCGACGGCGGGATGTTGAAGACGCGCGGTTTCATTCGAGCGTTGTTCCAAGCGCGGCTCGGCGCGACACGACGCGCCGGAGAACCGGGACTTTACGGCCGCCGAGCTTCAGGCAATCCCGCAGGAGCGGCGCAGCACGTCGTGCCAGGCCGCGGCCGGTAAATGCGTCTATCAGATTCTAATACGTGGCGGCGAGGGCGGCTTCAGCGGCCGCGACCGCCTCGGGCGTGCCGACATGCATCCAGACGCCTTCCAGGCGCAGGCCGAAGAGACGGCCGTCGGCCTCGGCGCGATCGAACAACGCCGTGAGCGCAAAGGCGCCAGCCGGCGCATCGTCGAACAGCGCGGGGCTCAGAATAGCCGCGCCGGCATAAACAAACGGCACCACTTCGCCCTCGCCGCGCCGCCGCAGGCTGCCATCGGGCTCCATCGCGTAATCGCCGCGGCCGGCATAGCCGACGCTGCCGGCGGTCGTCGCCAACAGCAGCAGCGCATCCATCGCCGCCGGATCGAAGGCTTCCGCCAGCCGCGTGAAGTTCGGCTTGACGCCGTCGAGCCACACCGTGTCGGAGTTCACCAAAAAGAACGGCGCGAAGCCCAACTGCGGCAGCGCCTTGGCGATGCCGCCGCCGGTGCCGAGAAGCGCGCCGCGCTCATCCGAGATGACGATCTGCGGGCTGCGCCGCGAGGCGAGATGACGCTCCAGAGTGTCGGCAAGGTGATGCACATTGACCACGGCGCGTTCGACGCCGGCCTCGGCGAGGCGATCGAGCGAATGATCGATCAAGGACTTGCCGCCGATCTGCACCAGCGGCTTCGGCACATGGCCGTTATACGGCCGCATCCGCGTGCCCAGACCGGCCGCCAGCACGAATGCACTTCCCGGCATCATGAACGTCCCCACCCATCCGTTAACGTCCGCCGATTCGCCGCATTATAGACGATCAAGCGGCGGCACGTTGGCGCCATACCAGGCCAACAGCGGCGCCAGCGCCGGATGCGCCAGCGAGCGCTGCAAATAGCCCAATAGGCGCGGGATATGACGCAAGTATTGCGGCTTGCCGTCGCGGCGGTCGAGCCGGGCGAAGATGCCGAGGATCTTGGTCGCCCGCTGCGCCGCCAGCGTGGCGTAGAACCGCGCGAAAGCAGCCGCGTCGAAGCGTTGATCGTAGAGGCGGGCGCGCGCATAGCGGCTGAGCAGCGCCAGTTCCAGCGCCTCCGGGATATCGACGCGCGCGTCTTGCAGCAGCGAGGCGACGTCGTAAGCGGTGGGACCGATCAACGTATCCTGAAAATCGAGAATCCCAATCCTGGCCACGTCCTCGCGGTCGGCGAGCCAGAGCAGATTGGGCGAATGATAATCGCGCAACACCCATGTGGCGGGCGCGTCGAGCGCCGGCTCGAGCGCGTCGCGCCATAACGCCAGGAATTGTTCGCGCATCGATTGGCTCGCCGGCGCACCGGCCGCCGGCATATACCAGTCGAGCAGCAGTTCGGCCTCGATCAGAAACGCCGCCAGATCGTAGCGCGGCAGCCGATAGTCGAGGTTCGGCGCCACCGGCAGACGTTCGGGCAATCGCCGTCGATGCAGCGATACCAAAAGATCGACGGCGGTTTCGTAGCGCGCCTCGATCGGCGCCGGCGGATTGCCGGCGACGATCAGCTCAATGCCGAGATCCTCCATCACGATCAAGCCGCGCTCAAGATCGGCGTGCAGGATTTCCGGCGCCGAGAGATTGCGGTCGCGCAGTCCCCTCGCAACCGCGACATAAGGCACGACGTCCTCGGCGAGATGGGCGATGGCGGAGTAGGGCTTGCCGTCGCGCACCGGCGGGCCGTCCGGCCGGCGCGGCGCGTTCATCAGCACACTGTTCCTGCCGTCAAGCGTAAGGCGCTCGAAAATCCGCGTCGAGGCGTCGCCGACCATACGGTCGCGCTCCGCCTCGGCAAATCCGCACTCGGCGAGGAAAGCGCGCAGTTCCATCATGCGCTCGACACGGCGGCTAAGCGCGCCGTAGCCGACAATGCGGGCATTGCGGACTTCGGGACCGAGCTGCGGCGCCAAAGTGAAAGTAATGTCGAGGCGGTCGGGCGGCAGGAATCCGGCTGCACGATCAGGCCACTCCAGCAGCACAACGGTGCGCTCCGACAGATCGTCGAGCCCAAGCTCGGCCAACTCGGCCGCGCCCGACAGCCGGTAGAAATCGGCATGCACGAGCGGAAAGCGCGGCAACTCGTAGTTCTGCACAAGCGTAAAGGTCGGGCTTGGCACTTCGAGCTCGTCATCGCCGGCAAGATGGCGAATGAGCGAGCGCGCAAAGGCGGTCTTGCCGGCGCCGAGCGCGCCCGACAAGGTCACCAACTCGCCGGGCTCGAGCGCCGCGGCAACGTCGGCCGCAAACCGGGCGGTCGCCTGCTCATTCGGCAGGGTCACGCTGAACGTCGCGCCGCCGGTCGCGGTCAGAAACATCGCCATCCGCTCAGCCATGCATGGCGACGACGACGCAACAAATCGCCCAAAACAGGCAGTATTCGAAGCCGCCGATTTGCCACAGCCATTTACCGCGGCTGTAACGCCACACCGCCCAGGCGGCGACGAACAGAAACGCCGCCTGCAACAGCGCGACGTAACGGGTGTAGATCGCGAACACCATGCCGATCGCGCAGATCACCTCGATGGTGCTGCAGGAGAAAACCCAAAGCTTGATCGGGTACAGCTTGAAATCACCGTAGATTTTGTAGGTGAGTTCGAGATTGGTGATCTTGGCGAAGAAATGGGGCACCAGGAACAGCCCGCAGATCAATCGCAGGATGTTGAACTCGTTGGTCAGATCGAAATTCTGATAAAAGCTCATGCTCGCCCCTTGCGCCTCGCTCTCACTCTCGAACAAGTAACCCGGATTGAGTGCCGGCGAAATCCGGAACCGGGCGGAAACCGGCTATCGTTCTCGATTCTTTGCGTGATGCTTCGCAAACCGGCTGCCGCTTTTGCGGGTCATGCTCTACGCCGCCGTCTGGTTCGCGGCGGCGGCGAGCGGGAAGGTACAGGTCACCGTCGTGCCCTCGCCGACCACGGATACGATATCCACCGTGCCGCCGTGCAGCTCGACGAACGAGCGCACCAGGGAGAGGCCGATCCCGGTGCCGCGATGGTGCGAGCCCAGCGAATGGGTCTCGAACCAGTCGAACACCTTCTCCAGCACGTCTTGCGGGATGCCGGGGCCGCGGTCGGTCACCGCGAAGACGAGCGCGTCGGTGCGGCGGACCGCCACCAGCGTCACCGTGGTGCCGGGCAGCGAGAAGCTGACCGCGTTGGCCAACAGGTTGAACAGGATTTGCCGCACCCGCCGTTCGTCGGCGATGAAGTTGCCGATATCGTCGGCCGCGCGCATCTCGAGCGTCAGCCCGGTGCTGACCAAGCGATCCTGCACGCCCTCGGCGGCCGCCGCCATGGTCTCGCGGATATCGACCGCGCCGAGATTGAGCTGCATGCGGCCGGCGTCGATGGTGGCGAGATCGAGGATGTTGTTGATCAGCGCCAGCAGCGTATTGGTCGAGACGGTGATGTAATCGAGGTATTCGCGCTGCTTCTGCGCCAGCGGCCCGGTCGACGGATCGCCGAGCAGATGAACGAAGCCGATGATGTTGGTCAGCGGCGAACGCAGCTCGTACGACACGTGATGGACAAAATCGATCTTGATCTTGTCGGCATCCTCCAGCGCGTCGTTGCGCTCACGCAAGGCGCGCTCGACATTTACCGAGTCGGTGACATCGTGGAAGGTGACGAGCGTGGCGCCGCCGGGCAGCGGCACGGTGGTACAGTCGACGACGCTGCCGTCGCGCCGCTCGAGCCGCCCCGATATCGCTTCGCGGCTTTCGATGGCGGTCACCACCTGGCGCAGCGCCTGCCAGGTCGGATCGTCGCCGTGCAACGGCTGCGCCGACGCCGAAATGGTCTCGATGTGGGGCCGCTCGGCCAGCATTTCCGGCGCCAGCCCCCACATCCGGGCGAACGCGGCATTGGAGAGCCGGACGCGGCCGTCGCTGGCAAACACCGCGACGCCCTCGGCAAGATTGTCGAGCGTCTCGCCTTGAACGCGGATCAGTTCCTGGAAGCGCCGTTCCAGATCGAGTCCCTCGGTCACATCGGTGAAGAGATAGGTAACGCCGCCGTCGGGATTTGGCGTGGTGACGACGCGCATGGTGCGGCCGTCCGGCAGATGCCAGGTGTGCTCCTTGGGCTCGAGCGCGCGATATGCCGCATGGAGCTGCGCCTTCCATTGCCGGAAATCCTGCTCCTCGGGCAGCTTGCGCGCCGCGCGCAATTCCTCAAGCAGATTGGAATCGGTCGGCCCCTGGTCGAGCCTGAAGGCGTCGAGATTCCACAGCGCCCGGTAGGCGGCATTGTAGAAGGTCAGCCTCTGGCCGGCATCGAACATGGCAACGCCGGTGGAAAGCTGGTCGAGCGTGCGGCGGTGCGCATCGACCATGCGCGCGAGCGCGCTGCGCATGGATTCCGCTTCGGTCGCGTCGATGCCGAGCCCGGTGCTGCCGCCCTCGGTGCGAAAGTCGACCACGTCGAAGCTGCGCCGCGCGCCGGCGACGACCGCCGGAAGCCGCCCGGCAAAGGCGCCCGCGGAGGTGCGCGCCTGGGCGATATTCTGACGCGCCGTGCCGTCGAGCAATTCGAGACCGCGTTCCACGGCATCGGCTGCGCTTTGCGCTTCGACTGCGCGCGCATAAGCGTCGTTGACGAAGATCAGCCGCTCCCCGGCGTCGCGCGTCCAAACCGGCGACGGCAGCCGTTCGATCAAGACGCGGAGCGAAGCGACTTCGCCGAGCAGCGCCTCATGGCGGCCGGCAAGATCCAACAGCTCGCGTTTGACGCCGCTGGCATCCTTGAGCCGCAGCACGGCGCGCCCCGCGAGGGCGCGGCCTTGCGCCTCGACCGGCCGCCCGCTCAATGTCGTAAACGCCATGGAAAACGCTTCGCCGCGGGTGCGCAGCGCATCAACCGCCCGTTCCATCGCGGCAGCTCTGGCGGCATCGAGCCAAGAGCCGAAAGCAAGGACGCGGTGCGGCGCAGCTACGCCGACGACCGCGGGATCGCCGTCGATGCTCGGTTCATCGGACGCCGCCGGCCAGTCTACCATGACTTGCGGCTCGGACAGCAGCAGCGCGTTGGCGCGGTCGAGGTCGGCGCGCAATGCGACAATTTCGTCGTGGGCTGAAGCTTCCAGCCGGGCCGCGCGGGCTTTGACCCGCCGCAGCAGGATGGCGGTAACGACCGCGGACAGTGAGAGCCCGACCAGCAATACCAGCACTGCGACCTGATGGCTGTCGATGCTGCGCGAGGCGCCAAGCACCAGTTCCTGCAGCACGAGCCGTGGCGGCGCGTCGGCATCGGCCGGCAAAGGAAAGAGGATCGTTGCGGCTACGGCTACACGGAATCCGCCGCGCCACGGACGAGCAAAGCCCCCGCTCCCCCGGATCGTATCCGGCATGCCCCTTCGCCTCTGCTGGCTCTGACCGCCATCGCCAGCGGGTCCTTCGCGCGCAAGCGCGAATTGCCCGACTTTACTCTCAAGCGGAATCGCACCGAAAGAGTCCAGATCGTGAACGCCAGCGCGCCGGTGCGCACGATTAATTCTCGGCGCCCGAGCCGTCGCCGCTGTTCAGACTTTTGGCGTGGCGCGCCATATCGTCGAGATTGACGCGGCTCAGCGCTTGGGCGAATTCGACTTCTGCACCGGACAGCGCCGGTAGCACGACTTTGACCACCAGGTCGGAGTTGGTGCCTTCGTCCTCGCCGTCGACCGTTCCCGCCGCGCGAAGGATGTCGTTGGCGCTGACCTTCTGCCGCTCGCGCGCCAGTTCGTAGCCACCGTGCGGGCCGCGAACGCCTTTGAGGATTCCATCGCGCACCAGCGACTGCAACACGGTCTCAAGATGCCGCGGCGGCAAGCCGTGGCGGGTTGCCAGCGTCTTGGCCGAGATCGGTCGCCCCGCAGATTGCAGTGCCACGTCAATGACCGCGGCAATTGCAAGAATTCCTTTGCGCGCAAGCACAGTCATGCAGGTGAAATAAACGTCTCTGGTGGCGAATAGTTCGCCGCCGCGCGTCATCTTCCATGCGCCGTGTGTTGCAGCGCACGCGCTGTTCGCTGCGAGTCCCGGAATCTTTTTTCAACTATCCGGTGGAACCGAGCCCGCCGGTGGCGCGCGTGGTTGTATCCAGGCTTTCGGATTCAACAAGTCTTGCGTGCTGCACCGGCGCAACGACGATTTGCGCGATACGCATGCCGCGCCGGACCTGGAACGGCTCGGAGCCGAGATTGATCAGAATGACCTGGAGCTCGCCGCGATAATCCGCGTCGATTGTGCCCGGCGCGTTGAGCACAGTGACGCCGTAATGAGCGGCAAGACCCGAGCGCGGCCGGATCTGGCCTTCGTGGCCTGGCGGTAGCGCCAGCGCAACGCCGGTCGGAACCATCGCGCGCGCCCCCGGCGCCAGGATTACCGGCGCGTCAGCCGGCACGGCGGCGAGGAGGTCGAGGCCGGCGGCATGGACAGTCTGGTATTGCGGCAGCGGCAAATCGGCGGCGTGCGGCAGCCGCTTGATGGGCACTTCGACATCGTGGCGGCTCACGGCTTGGTTTCCTCAAGCGCCGCGGCAATCCGTTCGACCAGCGCGCGCGCCACCTCGTCCTTGGACTGCGGCGGCCAGTCCTCGACGCCATTCTTGGTGACAAGGTGAATGGTGTTGCTGTCGCCGCCCATGATGCCGGTCGCCGGCGAAACATCGTTGGCCAGAATCCAGTCGCAGCCTTTCTTCTGCAGCTTAGCCTTGGCATTGGCGACGACATCGTCGGTCTCGGCGGCAAAGCCGATCACCAGTCGCGGCCGCCCGGATTTCAGGTGCGCGATGGTCGAGAGAATGTCCGGGTTCTCGACCAAAGCGAGCGCCGGCGGCCGGCCGTGTTTCTTGATCTTGCTCTGGCTCACGCGCTGCGGCCGCCAATCGGCGACGGCGGCGGCGAAGACGGCGACATCTGCCGGCAGCGCTTTTTGCACCGCCGCCAGCATCTGCTCCGCGGTCTCGACATGCACCACCGATGGGCCCGGCGGATCGGGCAGATTGACCGGACCGCTGAGGAGGACGACGTCGGCCCCGGCGGCGGCCGCCGCCGCCGCGATGGCGTGGCCCTGCTTGCCCGACGAGCGATTGGCGATGAAGCGCACCGGATCGATGGGTTCGCTGGTTGGCCCCGACGTCACCAGCACGCGCTTGCCGGCAAGCGAGCCGGCGCCGCGCAGCATCGCTTCGACCGCTGCGGCAATTTCGAGCGGCTCGGACATCCGGCCGATTCCGGCTTCGCCGCGCTCGGCCATTTCGCCCCGGTTCGGGCCGACGACGCGGACGCCGTCGGCTTTGAGCTGCGCCAGATTGCGCACGGTCGCTTTCGCCGCCCACATCCGCGGATTCATCGCCGGCGCCAGCAGGATCGGCTTGTCGGTCGCAAGCAGCACGGCGGTCGCGAGATCGCCGGCGTGACCGCCCGCCATCTTGGCGATGAGATCCGCGGTCGCGGGCGCGACGACGATGAGGTCGGCGTCGCGCGCCAGCCGAATATGGCCGACGTCGAACTCGCTCGCCGGGTCGAACAGTTCGGTGTAAACGCGCTCGCCGGTCAGCGCGCCGGCGGCGAGCGGCGTCACGAAATGCTGCGCAGCTGCAGTGAGGACGCAACGCACCTGCGCGCCGCGGTCCTGCAAGCGGCGGATGAGATCGAGCGATTTATAGGCCGCGATTCCGCCGCCGACGATCAGGAGAACCCGCCGTGTCGCGGTGGCGGCAGGTGCCGCACTCTGCCGCGCCGCACCCTGCCGCACCCGCTGGTGCGGCGGCTCGAAAAGCTGCAGCGCGTCACGGCCGGATTGCTCCGCCGCCTGGCGCAGGATGACGCGGACCTCGTCTTCCATCGAACGGCCGTTGCGGGCGGCGCGCAGCCGGAGCAGGGTTTTGAGCTTGTCGTCGAGTTGCCGGACGGTGAGGCTCGCCATCGCCGATCTCCGCTGAGCTTCGAGCGTAGCAGGAGATTGATTGCGTTGCAATCAATGCAATCACCGGATCAGGAGGATGACGATCCACAGCAGCAGGCCAGCGATCGCCCACAGCGCCAGCACCGACCAGCGGCCGCGGCGGGCTTCGGTCTTGTCGATCTCGCCGCCGCGGCTGACCTCCTCGAGGTGCTCGAGCACGCGGGCGCCGCGGGTGAGGAGGCCCGGCGCGCTACCGATGAAACGCCCGATCTCGCTCACGCCCAGCGCCGCGCCTTCGAGCACACCGGCAGGGCCGAGATGGCGCGTCATCCATTCGCGCACCACCGGCTCGGCGGTCGACCAGATGTCGAGCTTGGGATCGAGCGAGCGCGCCACGCCTTCGACCACCACCATGGTTTTCTGCAGCAGCAGCAACTCCGGCCGGGTACGCATGTCGAATAAGTTGGTCACCTCGAACAACAAGGTGAGCAGCCGGGCCATCGAAATATCTTCGGCCATGCGGTTGTGGATCGGCTCGCCGATGGCGCGGATCGCCTGCGCGAAGCTCTCCACCGAATGGGTCGCCGGCACATAGCCGGCCTCGAAATGCACTTCGGCGGCGCGGTGGTAGTCGCGGGTGATGAAGCCGTGCAGGATCTCGGCCAGAAACAGCCGCTCTTTGCTGCCAAGCCGGCCCATGATGCCGAAATCGACCGCGATCAGCCGGCTCTCGTCGTCGACGAACAGATTTCCGGGATGCATGTCGGCATGAAAAAAGCCGTCGCGCAAAGCGTGGCGGAGAAAGCTCTGAATCAGAGCGCGGGCGAGCCGGGGCAGATCGAAGCCCTTGGCGACGAGGCGCGCGCGGTCGGACAACGGCGTACCGTCGATCCATTCCAGCGTGAGCACCTCCTTGGTGGTGCGATCCCAGTCGATCGCGGGAACGCGAAAATCCGGATCGTCCTTGGTGTTCTCGGCCATTTCCGAAAGCGCGGCCGCCTCGAGCCGGAAATCCATCTCAAGCGTCACGGTGCGGCGCAAGGTGTCGACGACCTCGATCATGCGCAGCCGCCGCGCCTCGGCGGCAAAATCCTCGGCGCGGCGGGCGACGAAATCGAAGGCGCGCAGGTCGCCGTGGAAGCGGCCCTCGATGCCGGGGCGGAGCACCTTCACGGCGACGACCCTTGGGCCGCCCGCCGCGGCAACTTCGGCGCGGTGCACCTGCGCAATCGAAGCGGCGGCGACCGCCGGACCGAAGCTGACAAAAATCTGCTCGAGCGGCCGGCCGAATGAAGCGGCGACGGCGGCTTCCGCCTCGCGTTGCGGAAACGGCGGCATCTGATCCTGCAGCCGCTCGAGGTCGCCGGCGAGCGCGGCGCCGACCACGTCCGGGCGCGTCGCCAGAAACTGGCCGAGCTTGACGTAACTCGGACCGAGCCGGCCGAGCGCAGCCGACAGGCGCGTTTCGGCAGCGCCACTCGACGGCCGCTCGATGAGACGCACGATACGGATCAGCGGCCGCGCCGCCGGCGGAATGACGGCGGGATCGATGACGCCGAACACGCCTTCACGAGCAAAGACGAACCCGGCGCGCGCGAGCCGAAACAGATGCGTGACAGCGGAAATCACAAACGCCAGCCGCAATGCAGCGCCACGATGCCGCCACTCATCGAACGATGTGAAACCCGGGCAAAACCCGCCGCGCGCAGCATTGCCGCGAAGTCCTCGGGCTTGGGAAAGCGGCGGATCGATTCCACCAGATAGCGATAGGATTCCGCGTCGCCGACCACGGCGCGGCCGAGCGCGGGAATGACGTTGAACGAGTAGGCATCATAAAGCCTGTCGAGCCCGGGCACGTGCACGGCGGAAAATTCCAGACACGCAAACCGGCCGCCGATCTTGAGCACGCGATAAGCCTCGGCCAACGCCAGCTCGATCCGCGGCACATTGCGGATGCCGAACGCGATGGTGGCGGCATCGAAGCTGCGGTCGGAAAACGGCAGGGCCTCGGCATTGGCCTCGATGAAGCTCATCCGCTCCTCGATTGCCGGCCCGCGTGCGGCGGCCCGCGCGCGGCCGCGCGCCAGCATCTCGGTATTGATGTCGCAAACCGTGGCGCGGACCGCGCCACCGGCGGCGCGCATGACGCGCAACGCGATATCTCCGGTGCCGCCGGCGATATCGATGAGCGCGAAGGGCCGGGTTTTCGGCGCGTGGATCGCCGTCACCAGCGCATCCTTCCAGGCGCGATGCAGCCCGAACGACATCAAGTCGTTCATCAGGTCGTAGCGGCGCGCGACGCTGCGGAATACGTCGTCGACCAGCGCTTGCTTGTCGGCCAGTGGTACTTGGCGCGCGCCGAACGAAGCAGTGTCCGCCATCGCTGTCTTTTCCTTTTGCTCTGCGCCTAAACCATAGCGCGGCGGCTCAGGCGACGCTATGTCTGCGGACATTGCCTTGATTGCCGAGATGACGAACGGTTAATCGCGCATGCCGGAGTTGCCTGAAGTCGAGACGGTGCGCCGCGGCCTGGAGCCGGCGATGGACGGCGCACGCTTCGCCAAAGTCGAGGTGCGCCGCGGCGATCTGCGCTGGCCGCTGCCGGCGGATTTTGCCAAGCGGCTGCAAGGAAAAGCCGTGATTGGCCTCGGCCGGCGGGCGAAATATCTGCTGGCCGACCTCTCCTCCGGCGACGTGCTGATCATGCATCTCGGCATGTCAGGCTCGTTTCATGTGTTTCGCGAGGACGGCGCCAAAGCGCTCGCCCGCTATTACCACGAGCGCGCCCAGCATGCGGCGCACGACCATGTCGTCTTTCACATGTCGTCGGGTTCGATCGTCACGTTCAACGATCCGCGCCGCTTCGGCTCGATGAAAATCGTCGCGCGCGGCAACCTCGACGACGAGCCGCTGCTTCGCGGGCTTGGTCCCGAACCGCTCGGCAACGAATTCGACGCCGCGATGCTGGCGCGCGCTTGCCGCGGCAAGCGGACCAGCCTGAAGGCGGCGCTGCTCGATCAGCGGATCGTCGCCGGCCTCGGCAATATTTATGTCTGCGAAGCGCTGCACCGTGCCCGGCTTTCGCCGCTGCGGCTTGCGTCGACCATCGCCACCCGCTCCGGCGCGCCGAACCGGCGCGCCGAACGGCTGGTCGAGGCCATCAAGGCGGTGCTCAACGCGGCGATCAAGGACGGCGGCTCATCGCTGCGCGACCACAAGCTCACCGACGGCGAACTTGGGATGTTCCAGCATCACTTTCGGGTTTACGGTCGCGAAGGCGAGAAATGCCGCGAGCCCGGCTGCAGCGGCGTTATCAAGCGCATCGTGCAAAATGGCCGTTCGACGTTTTATTGTCCGGCGTGCCAGAAGTGACATTCGCCCCTCCCGCACGCAGGGAGCGAGAGATCATCGAGGAAAGCGTCCATGAGTTATCAGAACATCATTGTCGAGACCCACGGCAAAGTGGGGCTGATCCGGCTTAACCGGCCGGCCGCGTTGAACGCGCTCAACCGCGCGCTCATCGGCGAATTGAGCGCCGCGCTCGACGCCTTCGAGGCCGACCCCGCGATCGGCTGCATGGTGATCACCGGCTCCGACAAAGCGTTCGCCGCCGGCGCCGACATCAAAGAGATGGCCGATAAAACCTTCACCGAGGCTTTTCTCGGCGACTTCGCCGCGAACTGGGATCACGCCGCGCGGATGCGCAAGCCGATCATCGCCGCGGTGGCCGGCTTTGCGCTCGGCGGCGGCTGCGAGCTGGCGATGCAATGCGATCTCATCATCGCCGCGGATAATGCGAAATTCGGCCAGCCGGAGATCAAGCTCGGCATCATTCCCGGCATCGGCGGCACGCAGCGCTTAACCCGCGCGGTCGGCAAGGCGAAAGCGATGGACATTATCTTGACCGGCCGCATGATGGACGCCGCCGAAGCGGAGCGCGCGGGGCTCGTCGCCCGCATCGTGCCGGCGGCTAATCTGCTGGAAGAGGCGCTGAAGGTCGCCGACACCATCGCCGCGATGTCGCTGCCTTCCGTGCTGGGGGCGAAGGAAGCGGTCAACCGCGCGTTCGAGACCTCGCTCGCCGAAGGCGTGCACTTCGAGCGCCGGGTGTTTCATTCGCTGTTCGCAACCGCCGACCAGAAAGAAGGCATGGCGGCCTTCGTCGCCAAACGGCCGGCCAAGTTCGAGAACAAATAACCTTCGTCATTTAGCGACGCGGGCGAAGCGCGCGGGCGCTTTCGCCCGGCCTCGGAGCGAGGCGTCCCGACGCGCGCGCGGCGATCAGCTCAGTGTTTCGGCTCGGCGTCCGCTTCCTGGGTGTAGCGGGCATAGAACATATTGAGGCGTTGCCGCCACATATCGACGAAGTCGCCGGAGGTCAGGTTGTCGACCGACTTCCAGATGCGCTTGACGGCCGGCAGCGTGTTGCCCCACACCGCCCGCTTGCACCACTTCTCGCCTTTTTCCTTGCCCTCGTCGGTGGCGCACATTGACTTCCAGGCGATCCACCCGCGATGCGCGACGTGTTCTGCGGCGCCCTGCCAGCCTTGTTGATGAATCAAATAAAGGTCGCTGATGGTCGGCTTCCGGTGCGACCACCATTCGAACATTGTCGCCTCAGCGACGAATTTGTAGGCCGCCGCAATCGCATTGTCGCGCGGACTCAAGATGTCGCCGGAGCCGTATTTCGCGAACTCGTAATGGCTGAGCTGGAACAGGCCGATATACGAACCGGTGCGCTGCTTGGGATCGAAATCGGATTCGATCTTGGCAACCGCTTTCATGAAGCTGAAATTCATGCGGAAGGCGTCGGCGGCGCACTTGATCTCCTCGACAGGGGTGCCGACCGGCACATCCTTCAAAGTTTCCAGAACGATGTCGGCCGGCTTTTCGTCGAGCGGAATTTCCGCGTAGACGTAAAAGCGGAGGAACGACAAATCGCGTTTCGACGGTGTTGCGTCGTAGGGATAATCGGCGACCGGGGTGTCTTCCTGGTCGAGCCTCGACTGGTCCTTTTCCGGAGTATCGAGGGGGGCCGTCTCGTCTGGCAGCGGGCCCTCCCGCGCCGTGAGCGAGGCTGTTATATCGGCGAAATCGGCCAGGATCGGCGACACAGCGATATGACCGGTTTCGGCCGCAACATTCGGCGGCGGGGCATCGGGCAATCGCTCGGCAAAAAACACCTGATAGGCGACGGCCATCGCAACGACGCCAACCAAGGCGACGGCGGCAACACTATCGCCGACCTGCGAGACCCTCATTATCCCCAGACCCTTGATCCCCCAAAGGCTGAGCGCCCGAACTTTGATACCGAGAACTTTAACACTGCGAACTTTGGCGCCGGCTGCCGAAGCCAAACTAAACGCGATTGGTAAATTGTTCATCGCCCGGCTCAAAAGCCGCTGCCCGGGCTTTGCAGCCGGCCTTTGCGAACCGTCGGTTTTGCGCGAAGCGGCCGCGGTCATTGGCGCACGCAGATGATGCGCATGACCGATTGCCCGATCGTAGCGTGGTCGGCCGCAGACGTTCCCGGCGCCACACCTTGAGCCTTGAGGAAGGCGCGGATCGTTGCCGCCGGCACAAGCGTCGCCGCTTGGCTTGCCGCCGCGTTGCCGGCGACGACGGCCGGCTTCAGATCGACCATGCCGGCCAACCCGCCGGCGGCATCGAGCGCCGCCGCGCCGGCAAAGCCGAGCTTCGGCACCGGCTCGATGCCTTGCGCCGTAACGTGGGCGGCGGCGGTGCTCGCGGCAGCGCCGCCCGCTTGCGCCAGCGGGTCGGCGACGCCGACCAGCGTCAGGTCGCCCGCGGAGACGGCGTCACCGCTCAATGGTGCAGCGACAAGATTGCGCGCCCCATAAAGACGAATGAGCGCGAGATCGTTCGTCGCGTCCACCGCGACGCGCGCGGCGTGCCCAAGCGGCGGCACGGTGATCGCCCGGCACTTGTCGGTGAGGTGCGCAGGCGCGATCAAATCGCCGCCGCTGCCGACCACGATCGCGGTGCCGTATTCGACCGCGCGCTTTAAGCCCGGCGGCAAACCGGCGTTCGGATCTGGAAATCCGACGAACGAACTCGCCATCGCGGCGGCGACGCGCTCCATCGTGCCCTCGGTTGCCTGATCGTACAGGATGGTGACGCCGCGCACCTCGCTGCCGTGCGCCTGCGCGCGCACCAGAAAATTCTTCAGTCCCTGCGTCCCGGTGATGACGAAGGAATCGGCTTTCAGTTCGCTCGAAGCGATCTGCCGCCGTGACGCTTTCTTCTCCTGCTCGAACAGCGCCGGGAGCGCGGCCTCGCCGAGCCGGAAGGTCTCGACCTGGATCTGTCCTTGCGCCGAACTCCAATGGCTGCCCGTGCGCGTTGCCGCGACGTGCGGCACTAGCTTCTCCGGCAGGCCAAAACGGGCTCCGCTTGCGGGATCCTCGATCAGGCGCCAGCCAACGGCGTCGGCCGAAAAACTCGGCGGCGCCGCGAGCGGCACTCCGTCCGCGGTCGCGAGCGCGGCGTCGGCGGGCTTGTGCTTCTGCGCAAGCCTCCGGGCGCGGTGGTGCGCGTTCGAAGTGTGCTCGGCAGCCGCGGTGTTCGGCAGCGCGGCGACGTGCGTGCCGTTCGCCGGCGGGTTGCGAACGTCGACGTCTTTGCCGGACGCCGGTGTCACCGCCGCCGCGAGGCCGACAACAATAGCCGCAACCTTTAATTCCATCACCCGATCCCTGCCACAACGTACCCGAAGGAGGGGCTGACGCCAACCACGGAACCCGGCGGGTTCCGGTGGTTCCATGGGCAGTTAGTGCCTATGTTCACAGCATGCTCAGCACCGAAGAAATCGAACGTTACGCGCGCCACATCGTGCTGGCGGAAGTCGGCGGCCCGGGCCAGGCGGCGCTGGGCCGCGCGCGTGTCTTGGTGATCGGCGCCGGTGGACTCGGTGCGCCGCTCCTTCTTTACCTTGCCGCCGCCGGTGTCGGCACGCTCGGCGTCGTCGACGATGACGCGGTCTCGCTGTCGAATTTGCAGCGCCAGGTGATCCACGCCACGCCGGACATCGGCCGGCCGAAAGTTGAAAGCGCCGCCGCCGTGATCCGCGGCCTTAATCCGCACATCGCTGTCGAGCAGCACGCCGCACGGCTGACCGTGCAGAACGCGCTGGATTTGATCGGCCGCTACGATCTGGTTGCCGACGGCTCCGATAATTTCACGACGCGCTATCTCGTCTCGGACGCCTGCTACTTCGCGAAGAAACCGCTGGTGACGGCGGCGCTCGGCCCGTTCGACGGCACGCTGACCACCATCCGCGCCCATGAGCGCGGCGCCGACGGCAAGCCGAATCCGACTTATCGCTGTCTCTTTCCTGAACCGCCGCCGCCCGGCACGGTGCCGGCTTGCGCCGAGGCCGGCGTCCTCGGCGCCCTCGCCGGGGTTGTCGGTTCGATGGCGGCGCTGGAGGTGATCCGCGAGATCGTCGGCTTCGGTGAAGGGCTGGTCGGGCGGCTTGTGATGGTCGACGCCCGCGCCATGCGGTTCGAGACTTTAAGCTACGCCTGGGATCCGAAGAACCCGCTGTCCGGAGAGCACCCGACAATCAAGGATTTGTCAGCGCACGGGTGACGCCGGCGAATAGCCCGCGCGCCGCGCAGTTGCGATCCGCGACGTGCTTGACAACGGGCCGCCGAAAGAACCCAATCAGCCGAAAGCAGGTCGCCAAAAAGCAGGCCGCTGAAAAGCAGATCAAGGGAGGACGGGCGATGGACGAGCGGTCAAAACCGTACGAATCTTACAGCTCGCAATTCACATCGCCCGGCTATTCATCTTATGGATCGCAGACGCGAAGTTCGAGCTACAGCCGCTCCAGCGAGACACGCAGCGACGCGGCGTCGGCCTATTCCTCGCCGGCGCCTTCCTCTCCCGTGTCGCAGCCGCGCAGCTCGAGCTATGCAAGCGGTTCCAACGAAATCCGCGGCACCGACATTATCGCGGAATATCTGGTCAAGGAGAAAGTCCCCTACATCCTGGGTTATGCGGGACACGGCGCCATCGGCCTGCTCGACGGCATCTACAAACAAACCGATCGCATCCGCCACATCTCGCCGCGCATAGAACAGTCGGCGGGCTTCATGGCCGATGTCTATTACCGCCTTACCGGAGAGCCGCTCGCCGTTTATGCCTCCACCGGTCCCGGCCCGATGAACATGATGATCGCGGTGGCCAACGCGTTCTACGACGGCTCCGCGTTCTTTCTCATCACCGGCCAGGTGCCGACGACGCAATTCGATACGGGCGCCCTGCAGGACGACTACCGCTACCACGGCGACATGTCGTCGATGTTCACGCCCATTGTCAAAAAATCCTGGCGCGTTCGCAAAGTCGAAGACCTGGTCAAGGCGCTGCCCGATGCCTTCACGATGATGCGCACCGGGCGGCCGGGGCCCGTGCATTTCGATATGCCCTACGACCTTTATATGAGAACCGCGCCGGTCTCGACGCCCGATCCGGCGGCCCACGGACAGCCTCTCAACTGGCGCACCACGGTCGCCGACGAGACTGTCGAAAAGGCGCTCACCCTTCTCGCCGGCGCGCAACGGCCGCTGATCCTTGCCGGCGGCGGAGTGCGCATCGGGCGTGCTTATGACGAATTAAAGGCGCTGGCCGAACAACTCGACATTCCCGTCTACACTTCGTTCATGGGCAAGAGCGCGCTGCCGTTCGATCACCGGCTCAATATCGGCGTTGCCGGAGTCTGGGGTGAATATCCGGCGACCGAGGCGGCGCGCAACGCCGACGTCATCCTCGCCATCGGCGCCCGCTTCAACGACCTCCACACCGGCTCCTGGCTTCCGGGCTATGTCTACAACATCCCGCCGACGCGGCTCATCCAGGTCGACATCGATCCGGAAGAAATCGGCCGCAACTATCCGGTCGAGATCGGCATGGTCGGAGACGCCAAGGCGTTCCTCGCCCAGGCGCTCAAGATCGCCCGCGCCAAAAGCATCCGCTTCGGCTTCAGCAGCCCCTGGCACAAGGAGATCGAAGCCTGGCGCATGGACTGGCGCAATTTCTGCGAACCCTTCGAGCGCTCCAACGAAGTACCGATCGAGCCGCGCCGCATGCTGGCGGACATGAATAAGATCTCGCCGCCGGACACCGTCATGGTCGACGATGTCGGTAACTGCCAGGTGTGGTCGGAGCAATATTGGCGGCCGCGCACGCCCGGCAACCACCTCACGGCCGGCGGCTTCGCCGCCATGGGCTTCGGCGTCGCCGGCGTCATGGGAGCGAGGCTCGCGCGGCCCAATTCACCCTGCGTGACTTTGTGCGGCGACGGCGGCTTCATGATGATGCCGCACGTCATCGCCACCGCCGTCGAACACAATCTGCCCGCGGTGTGGGTGCTGCAGAACAATTATGCCATCGGCACGATCCGCGATTTGCAGCGCTTCTATCACGACGGCCGGGAAATCGGCACGAGCTTCGTCAATGAGCGGACCGGGCAATTGTGGAATCCGGACTTCGCCAAGATGACAGAGGCCATGGGCGGCCGCGGCATCCGCATCGAGCATCCCGACCAATTCGGCGACGCCTATCGCGAAGCGATCCGTTCCAACATTCCGACCGTTCTGGAGGTAATCATCAACCGCGATACCAGCATGCCTGTCATCGGCACCTGGCAGATGCCGCCTATTCCGGAGGTGCAGCCTACTTTCGGCAAGCGCAAGGTGCGCTAAGGCTGAGACCGGCCAAGTTCGCGTTTATTTGCTCCAGGTCGCCATGACCGTCGAGCCTCTGAGCACCGACCACTTGGCTTTACCGGCGGCCACCACGACGAAGCAATTGTCCTTGGCGCCTTTCCAGGCGGTACAGAAGCCGTCCTTGGAAAGCCTCCAGGTGCCCTCGCCCCTGCGGCCGCCGCCGATCGGCTGGCGCTTCATCTTGCCGTCGGCGGTAAAAATCATTTTAAATCTGAGCTTCGAGGGCGAGGTGGCGATGAACGGCTTGCCGTTGAAGAAGGCCGCCTGAATATCGCTGGGCGAGAGCTTTGCCGCCGGCTCGGCAAAAACGGACGTGGCGAAAGCTACCGCCAACACGCCAAGCATGCTGGCGATGACTAATCTTGGTCTATGCGCAGGCATTGTGACCCTCCGGGATTTACGCCGCGCTCACCGCGCCTGGGCGTGATAGGCGCTGTTCGGCCGCATATCTGTCGCCGACGCGACGCGGTTCGACATGTTGAAGAAGCCGGCGACGGCGGCGATGTCCCAGATGTCGCGGTCGCTAAAGCCGGAGTGGCGCAAAGCGGCGCGATCCTCCTCCGCTATCAGCCACGGCTCGGCGGTGAGCTTGACGGCGAAGTCGAGCATCGCGCGTTCGCGTTTCGATAGACGCGCGGCGCGAAAATTCATCGCCATTAATTCGCCGAGCGCCGGATCACCGGAAAGCTCGCGCACCGCGGCGCCGTGCGCGATCAGGCAGTAATAGCAGCGGTTATGCGCGGAAACCGCGACCGCGATCATTTCGCGCTCGAGCTTGCTCAGGCCGGATGGCGCCAGCATCAGGTCGTTATACATGGCGACGAAGCCACCGAGCTTCGCCATGTCGAAAGCATAGGCCTTGAGCACATTAGGCACGAAGCCGAGCTTGTCCTGGCATTTGGCGAAATAGGCGGCCATTTCGGGGGTGAGCGGCGCCGCCGGCAGTTTCAGGGCGGTTACGGTGGTATCGTCGCCAGCGACCGCGGACACGCGAGGGCTCCGAACGCGCTTGTCGGGCCGGTTTTTGCTGCTGCGTTTGGCCATAATGGTTCTTTCCGGGTAGCCTCTCGACGAACTTTCGGCGGCCGCTTTTGTCAGGTTTTGGCGAACGTCATCGTTTTGCCGAATGTCGTGGGTTTGTCGCACGCGGACGGATAGAGTGACATTATAGAGAATACATTGTTGCATTGGCCGGCGCGCACGCCGCGCGGTCGCATAATCGCAGCATTGCGTCGGGGGAGAGGGGGAAGTCGTGGCTGTCCAGAACATACCCCGTGCCGCCGAGGGTGGCGCCCACAAAGCGGCCCTCGATGCCGCCGCTGAACTGATCGCCGGGCGCTGGCGGGATTTTCCCCCGACCTTCCTCACCAATCTCTACGGCAACAACATATCCGACGATCTGGAACACTATCCCGCCGAGGAGCTCGCCGCCATCGGCGAGCAGGCCTGGTCGTTCCTGATGGAGCGCAAAGCCGGGGCGGCCAAGATCGCGTTTGAGCCCGCCCGGCTGACGCCAGGCGTAGCCGTGCTCGACATCGTCAACGACGACATGCCGTTTTTGGTCAACTCGGTGCTCGGTGAGCTCGCCGAACGCGGGCTCGACATCCGCGTCGTCGCCCACCCGGTCTTCACTGTCGAACGCGACGACGCGGGAAGGCTTGTTGCGTTCAAGGGCGCGCACAAAGGCGAGGGGCGGCGCGAAAGCTTCATCCACATCCATATCGCCGGCTTGGATGACGCCGCCGAGCGCGCGGCGATCGTCAGCGCGCTCGAAGGCGTGCTCGCCGACGTACGCCTTGGCGTGCAGGACTGGCGGGCCATGCTGGCGCGCGTGAGCGAGGTCGCGGCCGACCTCAAAGCCAATCCGCCGCCGCTGCCGGCCGACGAGATCGCCGAGGCGGTGCAGTTCCTGCAATGGATCGCCGCGGACAATTTCACGCTGCTCGGCGCGCGCGACTATGCCTACACCGAAGCGGAGCATGCGCTCGAGCCGAAGTTCGAGACCGGTCTCGGCCTATTGCGGTCGCGCGAGATGCGGCTTCTGCGCCGCGGCAACGAGCTCGTCACGATCACGCCGGAAATCCGCGAGTTCCTCAAAGAACCGAAGCTCCTGATCATGACCAAGGCGGCGGTGCGCTCGCGTGTGCATCGGCGCGTGCATCTCGACTACGTCGCGGTCAAGCGCTTCGACAACGACGGCCGGCTGGTCGGCGAATGCGTATTCTGCGGCTTATTGACCTCGACCGCATACACCCGCTCGGTGCGCGCCATTCCCTATCTGCGGCGCAAGGTCGACCGCATCATCACCCGCGCCGGCTTCGATCCATCGAGCCATTCCGGCAAGGCGCTGGTTAACGTGCTGGAGCATTACCCGCGCGACGAGTTGTTCCAGATCGATGAAGAGACGCTTTATCAGTTTGCGCTCGCCATCCTGCAACTCGACGAGCGCCCGCGCGTGCGCGTGCTGCCGCGCCGCGATCGCTTCGACCGCTTCGTCTCGGTCCTGGTCTACGTTCCGCGCGACCGTTACGACAGCCGCATCAGGGCCTTGATCGGCGATTACCTGGCCACGGAATTCAATGGCCGCGTGCGCGCCTTCTATCCGTTCTTCCCGGAAGGCCCGATGGTGCGTGTCCACTTCATCATCGGCCGCTACGAGGGTGAGACACCGAACGTCGATCGCGCGATCCTCGAACATGCGGTCGAAAACATCGTACGCAACTGGACCGACGGCCTCGAAGAGGCGCTCGCAGCCGCGCACAATCCGCATACCGCTCGCACCCTGTTCGCGCGCTATAGCGAGGCCTTCCCGGTCGATTACCGCGAGGTCTATCCGCCGGAAATCGCGGTCGGCGACATTCGTGTCCTTGAAGACCTCGCGGCCGACCGTCCGCTCGGCGTCGACCTTTATCGCCGCGGCGGCGCCGAGCCGGCGCACGCCGGATTGAAGGTGTTCAGCCTGAACCGGCCGATTTCGCTGTCGGACCGCGTGCCGGTCCTGGAGAATATGGGCTTCCGCGTCGTCGACGAGCGCACCTATCACATCCAGCCCCAGGACGCGCCGGAGGTGTGGTTCCACGACATGGACGTGCAAAGCGCTTCCGGAAATCCGGTCGACCTTGCGGCCCTCGAACTCCTGCTCGAGGCCTGCTTCATCGCCGTGATGGAGGGCCGCGCCGAAAACGACGGCTACAACGCGCTGGTGCTCAGGACCGGTCTGGTTTGGCGCGACGTCGCGCTTATTCGCACGCTGTCGCGGTTTCTTCGGCAAGTGCGCGTGCCCTATTCGCAAGACTATATGTGGACGACTTTGCGCAAGCATGCCGGTATCGCGGCGCAGATCGTCACACTGTTTCACACCCGCTTCGATCCCAATCTCGCGGTGCCGATGGACGAGCGCACGGCGCGCGAGGCTTCCGTCACGGCGGCAATCGAAGCCGCGTTGCAGGCGGTCGAGAGCCTCGACGAAGACCGCATCCTGCGCCGCTTCGTCAATGCGGTGCTTTCGGCAATCCGCACCAATTTTTATCAACACGACCGCGACGGGCACGAAAAGGACCTGATCGCGGTGAAGTTTGCCAGCCGCAAGCTCGACGACATGCCGTTGCCGCGGCCGCTGTACGAGATCTTCGTCTATTCGCCGCGCGTCGAGGGCGTGCATTTGCGGTTCGGCAAGGTGGCGCGCGGCGGCATCCGCTGGTCCGACCGGCCGCAGGATTTCCGCACCGAAATCCTCGGCTTGGTGAAAGCGCAGAACGTCAAGAACGCCGTCATCGTGCCGGTGGGCGCCAAAGGCGGCTTCGTGCCGAAATACTTGCCGCGCGGCCCGCGCGAGGCGGTGCAGGCTGAGGGCACCGCCACCTATAGGCTTTTCATCTCGACGCTGCTCGACATCACGGACAATATCGGGCTCGGCACCACCGGCGTCGTGCCGCCGGGCGAGGTCGTGCGCCACGACGGCGACGATCCATATCTCGTCGTCGCCGCCGACAAAGGCACGGCGACCTTCTCCGACATCGCCAACGAAATCGCCATCGCCCACGACTTCTGGCTCGGCGACGCCTTCGCCTCCGGCGGCTCGGCCGGCTATGACCACAAGAAAATGGGCATCACGGCGCGCGGCGCCTGGGAATCGGTCAAGCGGCACTTCCGCGAGATGGACGTCGATATCGGCGTGACGCCGTTCACCGTGGTCGGCGTCGGCGACATGTCGGGCGACGTGTTCGGCAACGGCATGCTGCGCGAGAAGACGACCAAGCTTATCGCTGCCTTCGACCACCGTGACATTTTCATCGATCCCGACCCCAATGCGGAACGCACCTTCGCCGAACGCCAGCGGATGTTCGATCTGCCGCGCTCGAGCTGGCAGGATTTCGACAAGTCGCTCATTTCCAAGGGCGGCGGCGTTTACCCGCGCGGCGCCAAGGAGATCAAGCTGTCCCCGGAAGCGCAAAAGCTGTTCGGCGTCGCCGAAAAGCTCACGCCGCAGGAATTGATCCGCGCCATTCTCAAGGCGCAGGCCGATCTGTTGTTCTTTGGCGGCATCGGCACCTATGTCCGCGCCGCCGACGAAGGCGACGAAGCCGCCGGCGACCGCGCCAACGATCCGATCCGCATCACCGGCAAGGAATTGCGTGCCAAGGTGATCGGCGAAGGCGCCAATCTCGGCATGACCCAGCGCGGCCGCATCGAGGCGGCGCTGCACGGCGTGCGGCTCAATACCGACGCCATCGACAATTCGGCCGGCGTCAACACCTCCGACATGGAGGTCAATATCAAGATCGCGCTCTCGATCCCGCTGCGCGACGGGCGGCTGACCCTGGCCGCCCGCAACGTGTTCCTTGCGGCGATGACGGATGAGATCGCGGCGCTTGTGTTGCGCAACAATTACCTGCAGCCGCTGGCGTTGTCGTTGTCGCAGCGCCGCGGCATGGAGGATTTCGGCTTCCTGCAACGGTTGATGCAGACATTGGAGGCGCACGGCCACCTCGACCGCGCGGTCGAGTATCTGCCCGACGACATGGCGCTTGCCGAACGCCTGCGCCGCTCGCAGCCGTTCACGCGGCCCGAGCTTTCGGTGCTGCTCGCTTATGCCAAGCTCACGCTGTACGAAGACTTGCTGCAATCCGCCGTGCCCGACGATCGCTATCTCGCCCGCGAGCTCGGCCGCTATTTCCCGAAAGAGATCGCCGCGCAGTTCCCCGATGCGCTCGAACATCACCGGCTGCGGCGCGAAATCATCGCCACGCAGCTCGCCAACTCGATGATCAACCGCGGCGGTCCCTCGTTGATCGTGCGTATCGCCGACCAGACCGGCGCGGCGCCCGCCGCCATTGCTTCAGCCTTCGCCGCGGTGCGCGACAGCTACAACATGACCGCGCTCAACAGCGCCATCGACATGCTCGACAATCAGGTGGCGGGCAGCGTGCAGCTCGACCTTTATGCGGCGGTTCAGGACTTGTTGCTCGACCGCATCGTGTGGTTCCTGCGCAACGTCGACTTGAGCAAAGGACTGGCCGACGTGGTGGCGCATTATCGCGACGGCATCGCCGCCGTCGCCGCCGCGCTCGACGGCGCGCTGTCGGAGGATGCCCTAAGGGCGCGCGCGGCGCGCCGCCACGACCTCACCGAGGCCGGCGTGCCGGACGATCTGGCCACAACGATCGCCAATCTCGCCGCGCTGACGGCGGCGCCGGACATCGTCTCGGTTGCCGACCGTACCGGAAAGAAAGTCGGCGAAGTCGCCGCCACCTATTTCGCGACCGGCGCTTTCTTTCGCCTCGACCGCATCGCCAGCGCCGCGAGCAACATCCCGATTGCGGATTATTTCGACCGGCTGGCGCTCGACCGGGCGCGCGATTCAATCGGCGATGCCGAACGCCGCCTCGCCGCCGCGATGGTGGGCAACGGTATTGCCGGCGCCGGCGCCGTCGAGGCCTGGGTGGCGCCGCGCAAAGGTGAAGTCGAGCGTATCCGCGGCGCGATCCACGAGATCGCCAATTCCGGCCTCACCCTGTCGAAACTCGCCGTCGCGGCGAGCTTGCTCGGCGATTTGGTGAAGCACTAAATTCGCCGTCGCGATCCTGCACTCGCCGGCGCCGCATGCAGGGGCATAGCGGTATCAATAACGCGAATATCGTAGGGAGATGTCACGGATTGGCCGGGACAAAGCCTGGAGTTGACGCGGGATTGCCACAAAAAAGAACCCCAAGCAGATTACGCGCTTGGGGTTCTTAGGTTGTTGCCTCAAACTTAGGCTTATTAGACCGGGCGGCGGGTGTCGGGGGATGGGGAGCCGCCCGGTCGGCCTAATACGCACGACGTATGTTCGTGCTTTTTGGATACAATGCGGATCACGCGTTAGTGTTATCCCGTGCGGCAAAACGCCCGCGCATGTGGCAATACCGGCAACCAACGCAGCCGCACGGGTCGCAAGGGCCGCAGTACCCCACACGGCTGCAACGCAGTGCAGCAAACAACCGGCGAGTTACATAACCGGCGTAACCGGCGTGTTACACGCCCGTGACGATTTTCACCGGCGCCGCCGCCGATCAGGTTCCGTCGTTGCAAAACATTTTCGGCAAAGCCAATTCTCGTCAAACCCGATGTTTCGCCGCAACCTTTCCCGCAACCTTTCCTATGGAGCCGCCGCCGGTTTGCCGAGGCCGGCGCGGTCGCGCTAACATAGACGCTGAGGTCCGCCGCAGATCGCGGTGAGATGAGGCCATGACCGACGTCACCGCCTTTCATCCCCTTTACGCGATAGCCGGCTTTGCCGTCGGCATGCTGGTCGGAATGACCGGCGTCGGCGGCGGTTCGTTGATGACGCCGCTTTTGATTTTATTGTTCGGCATTCACCCGGCGGTCGCGGTCGGCACCGACCTTTTGCACGCCGCGGCGACCAAGACCGCCGGCAGCCTCGTCCACGGGTTCAACCGCACGATCGATTGGCGGATCGTACGGCGGCTTGCCGCCGGCAGCGTGCCGGCGACGATCGTGACGATCGCCGTGCTGGGCCGTCTCGACATCGGCGGCCTGGTGACACAGCAGCTGATCGGCGCGACGCTTGCCTTCGCGCTGTTTCTCACCGCGGCAACGCTGGTATTCCGCAAGGCGCTGGTCGCGCGCTACGCCACGCGCATCGGCGCACTCCCGGAAAGCCGGATCGCGCTTCTTACGGTCGCCGTCGGCGTCCTGCTCGGCGTTCTGGTCTCGATCTCGTCGGTGGGCGCCGGCGCGATCGGCGTCACCGCTCTCGTTCTGCTCTATCCGAAGCTGCCGACGGCGCGCATCGTCGGTTCGGATATCGCCCATGCCGTGCCGCTAACGCTGGTCGCCGGCGTCGGCCATTGGTTTTTGGGTACGATCGACTGGCAAATTTTCGCAACGCTGATCTTGGGTTCCATCCCGGGCGTCCTGATCGGCAGCTATTTCGCGATCCGCATCCCGGAGGCCGCGCTGCGGATTGTCCTCGCCGTGACGCTGCTCGCAGTGGCGATGAAGCTGACTTTCGGGCTGTTGCCGCCAAGCGACAATCTCGTCGCCGTACGCACCATCCAGCATTAGCGCCTTACGCGCCGTAGCGATGCAAATCGCCGCCGTTGACGTCGAGCCAGGCCTTGGCGCGGGCGTGATCCGGGCAGATGCGTTGCACCAGACGCCAGAAACGCGCGGAATGATTCATTTCGACCAGGTGCGCGACCTCATGGGCCGCGAGATAGTCGAGCACAAAGCCCGGCGCCAGGATCAGCCGCCACGAATATGACAGCACGCCCGAGGTCGAGCACGAACCCCAGCGGCTCGCCTGATCGCGCACGGTGACCCGCCTGACTGCGACGCCGAGCCCTGCAGCGAACTTTTTGCTCGCCGTCTCAAGCTCGCGCTTGGCCTCGCGCCGCAGGAAATCGCCGACGCGGCGATCGATGTGGGGCGCGCCGCCGGCGACGCAGAGCAGATTTTCGCCGTCCCGCGTCTCGGTCCATACCGTGCCGCGCGCGCCGTGGCGATGCGCGATCCGATGCGGCAGACCGCGCAGCGGGACAACGATCCCGTCAGCGAACGGCACCGCTTGCGGCAATCGATGCAGCCGCGCCGCGATCCAGCCGCCGTGCTTCTGCGCGAATGCGCGCGCTTCCTTGAGCGTGCCGCGCGGCGGAATGGTCAGCACGACCTCACGCGTCGCGGCCGCAATGCGCAACGTGTAGCGCCGCGCCTGCCGGTGTCGCCGCAGGCGCACGAGATAAACCGATTTGTCGAAGATAACCTCGATCGCCTGAGGCTCACTCGGGCGACGATAGAGCAGCGCTCGGTGCAACATTGCCAGGCGACCCAGAAGCCAACCCGATTCGGATAGTGCCACAACCGTTGCGGCTTGTCAGATAAAGAGGATGTAACTTGACAGCCGCATTGCGGCGACCGGCTAAGCGTGCCGGACTTTCTTCCGCCAGCGATGAACCGCGACGCCCGCCCATATCGCCTCGACAACCCCGAACGGCCACGCGCCTTGCAAGAAGCCGTAAGCCGAACCGAGCGCGCAGGCCACGGCGAATCCCACAATGCACCACGGACTGCGATCCTCCAGCGCATAGAAGATCAGCATGGCGGCGACGGCGAAAAGACCGAACAACGTAAGCGCGTGCATCGATGCCAACGAAAACGCCGAGAAGAATGCCGAACAATCAGCCCGCGCCGCCCGCGCGCTTGGCGACGCGCCGCGCCGCGAGATCGTCGCGGCGGGCGCCGGAGCCCTCACTCATCGACAGCACGAAGTCCGCGATGCGTGGCGCAATCTCGGAGCGAAAGCGGGAGCCGTTGAACACGCCGTAATGGCCGACGCCCGGCTGCAGCCAGTGCGCTTGCCGCTCCGGCGGAATGTTGACGCAAAGCCGATGCGCCGCCTCGGTCTGACCGACGCCCGAAATATCGTCATGCTCGCCTTCCACCGTGAACAAGGCGACCCGCTTGATGCGGCTGGGATCGACCAGCCGGTCACGGTACATCATCTCGCCTTTCGGCAAGGCATGGCGCACGAACACGGTATCGACCGTTTGCAGATAGTATTCGGCCGAGAGGTCCATCACCGCCAGATATTCGTCGTAGAATTCCTTGTGCTTTTGCGCAGAGTCGCCGTCGCCCTTGACGAGATTCTGGAACAGGTCGCGATGCGCCTCGAGATGCCGTTCGAGATTCATGCTGACGAAGCTGTTGAGCTGCAAAAATCCCGGATAGACGTCGCGCAGGAAGCCCGGATGCGGGAACGGCACTTTGGTGATGACGTGGCGCCGGAACCAATCGGCGCCGCGCCGTTGGGCCAACTGATTGACAACCGTCGGATTGACGCGAGTGTCGATCGGCCCGCCCATCAGCGTCATGGTGATCGGCACGTAGGGATCGTCGTCCGCTTCCATCAGTGCGACGGCGGCCATCACCGGGACGGCCGGCTGGCACACCGCCACGACGTGGGTGTCGCCGCCGAGCGCGTGGAAAATCGAGATCAGATAATCGATGTAATCGTCGAGGTCGAAGCGGCCTTCGGAAAGCGGCACCGTGGCCGCGTCACTCCACTCGGTGATGTAAACGTCGTGATTGGGGAGAAACGCCTCGACCGTGCCGCGCAGCAAAGTCGCGTAATGGCCCGACAGCGGCGCGACGAGCAATAGCCGCGGCTGCGGCCGGCGCGGACGATGTTCGAACAGCCGCTCGAAGCGGATGACGCGGCAGAACGGCCGCTCCCACACGGTGGTGATCTGCACCGGCACACGCTCACCGCCGACCAGCGTCGACGAGATGTTCCAGTCCGGGCGGCCGTAGCGGCGGGTCGATCGCTCGAATACTTCGGCCGCGGCCGCGATCGATTTTCCGAACGTCGTGTAATAAAACGGATTGAGAGGGTTTTTGAAGAACAGCCGCGTCGCATCGGCAAGCGCGCGCGCCGGATTAAGCGCCGCGTGGCCCGTTTCATAGAGCCAATAGAGCGGCGTCGACAGCAACAGGCCGTTATCCGGTGCGGCGGCGGCGCCGCCGAACTCTCCGATGGCCATAAGGTGTTCCCTGTCCCGGTCTGCTGCAATGCAGCATGTGCGGGTCATATGTCATGTCATCATCGCAAAATCAATTTTTTCGTCATTCGTTACACGCGCGGCGGATTTGAAGTTGCCGCAATGGGGAGCGGGCAACGTTGCCGCTATTCGCCCGTTTGCGTCAGCATGCCGTGGCGGCGCGCGCTCTGCAGCAGCTTGAAGAAGCCGAACACGCCGCCGGCAAAGAACACGACATTCAATCCGAGCGCATCGAGCATCAGATCGAGCCTGAAGGTGTGCTCGATCAGCAACGCGCGCATGCCCTCAAAGACATAAGTCGGCGGCAACAGCCACGCCGCCGGCTGCAGCCAGACCGGCAGCGTCGTGACGGGATAATAGACGCAAGCGAGCGGCATGAAGACGAACATGATCGACCAGGCGAAATTCTCCGCGCCCAAACCGTTGCGCAGCACCAGGCCGGAAACGAAGATGCCCACCGCCCAACTGGTGAGCATCAAGTTGATGAAGAATGCCACCAGCGCGAAACCGAGGCCGTAGAGATTAAAGCCGAAAAAGCCGATCGCGAGCAGCGACACCGGCACCGCGCCGATCGCCAGGCGCACGACGCTCATCGCCATGAGCGCGACGATGAACTCGAGCGGTCGCAGCGGGCTCATCATCAGATTGCCGATGTTGCGCGCCCACATTTCTTCGAGGAAGGCGATCGAGAAACCGAGCTGGCCGCGAAACAGAATGTCCCAGAGTAGCAATGCGCCGATGAAGGTGCCGCCGGCGCGCGCGAAGAAGCCGGCATTCTGCATGACGTAGTACTGGATGAAACCCCAGGTGATCATCTGCACCAGCGGCCAGTAGATGAGATCGAGCAGCCGTGGCCACGACGAGCGCAGCAGGTACCAGTAGCGCAGCATCATTGCCGCGACGCGGCGCGGCGAAAAGGCGAGCGCGCTCTCGGCGTGCGCGTTCATTGCGCGGCCTCGCGCGCTTCGTCGCGGCCGCGCGCGACGTCGAGGAAAACCTCCTCCAGCGTGCGGCGGCCGTAGCGGGCGAGAAGCCGCGCCGGAGTGTCGTCATCCTCGATGCGGCCGAGCTTCATGATGATGACGCGTTCGCACAGCCGTTCGACCTCGGCCATGTTGTGCGAAGCGAGCAGCACCGTGGCATGGCGCTCGCGGCGATAGCGTTCGAGCCAGGAACGGACCCAGTCGGCGGTATCGGGATCGAGCGAAGCGGTCGGTTCGTCGAGCAGCAATACTTCCGGCGAGTTGATCAGCGACTTGGCGAGCGAGACCCTGGTCTTCTGCCCGGCGGAAAGCCGCCCGGTCGGCCGGTCGAGCAGAGCGGTCAGGTCGAGCGCGCCTGCCAGTTCGTCGATCCGGCCGGGTAGATCGGGTACGCCGTAGAGCATACCGAACACGGTCAGGTTTTGCCGGACGGTGAGCCGCATCGGCATTTCGACATAGGGACTTTCGAAATTCATGCGATGCAGGACGCGGTAGCGCTGGCGCGGCATCTCGGCGCCCAACACCATGGCGCGGCCCGACGTCGGCGTGGTGAGCCCCATGACCATGGCGATGGTGGTCGACTTGCCGGCGCCGTTGCCACCGAGCAATCCGGTCACCGTGCCCGGCGCGAGCGAGAACGAGATACCGTCAACGGCCGTAACCCGCTTATAGACTTTGACGAGGCGCTCGACTTTTATGGCGGGGGCGGCTTGCATGACGGGCGCACATGTGGCGTGCGCCGCCGACGAAGGCAAGAGAATGACCCGGCTGGCTCGGCGAAGCCGCAACAGGAATGGTGATTGAGCAATGAAAATCGGACTTTTCGACCATGTCGAAGACGCCGGGCGGCCGCTCGCGACCATGCTCGACGAACGGCTGACCTTCGCCGCGGCCGCGGACGAGGCCGGAATCTACTGCCTGCAGGTCGCCGAGCATCACGCCACGCCGCTGAACATGACGCCGTCGCCGAGCGTTTATCTCGCCGCGGTGTCGCGCGTCACCAAGCGGATGCGGTTCGGGCCGCTGGTGTATCTGCTGCCGCTCTATTCGCCGCTGCGGATGATCGAGGAGATCTGCATGCTCGATCATTTGAGCCACGGCCGGCTCGATGTCGGCGTCGGCCGCGGCGTGTCGCCGTTCGAGCTCAAATTCCACAAGGTCGAGCATGACGAATCGCGCAACATCTTCGAAGACGCGTACAAGTGCGTCAGCGCCGGCCTGACGACGGATCAGCTCAGCTACGAAGGCAAATATTATTCCTACGACAAGGTGCCGATGGCGCTGCGGCCGTTGCAGCAGCCGCACCCACCGTTCTGGTACGCCTCATCGAGCCCGGTCGGCTCGACCTGGGCCGGCGAGCAGGGCATGCATTTCGTCACGCTCGGCGCTACGGCCGCGGCGAAAGCCTGCATCGACGCTTATCGCGCGGCGCTCGCCAAGCGCGGCGGCCCCGCACAACCGAAGCCGGAGTTCGCCGGTGGCGCGGCGATCGGCTGTCAGCGGCACATTTTCGTCGCCGACACCGATGCCGAGGCGCATCGCGTCTTCAAGCCGGCGATGGAAGCGCATCTCGCCATGCTCAATTGGCTTCGCGTCAAGCTGGGCGATACCGGCCCCAACCCGCGCGTGGTGATCCCGCACGGCACCAGCTACGAGGATATGGTGGCGCACGGCGGCGTGATCGCCGGGTCGCCGCAGACCGTGCGCGCCGAACTGGAACGGCAGACGCGCGAGCTCGGCATCAACTATCTGCTGACCTATCTCTTCCTTGGCCGGATGACGCTGTCCGACGCGCTACGCTCGCTCTCCTTGTTCAAGAGCGAAGTCATGCCGCATCTGGAGAAACTTTGATTTAGCGGTTCCGTACGTTCATTGTGGCCGTAGCCGCGCGAGCTCGGCTTCCAATTCGGCGATGCGTTGATCGCGCTGGGCAAGCGTTGCCGCCTCGAAACGCTGCGGAATATGCTGCGAGCAATTCGCGTCCCAGCTCGACACGGTGAAAATAATGACCTGCGCCGGACGCGCTTTGTAGTCTTGCGGCATCAGCTTTGCGGTGAGATCGGCATCACCTTCGACAACGCGCGCCTCGCCCCAGATCTTGACGCGTTGGCGGTGCTGGTAGTCGATCAGGAATAGCTGAGCTTTGGGGTTTTCCGCCAGATTGCCGAGGGTGATGTATTGCTTGTTGCCGACGAAATCGACAAAGGCGATGGTTTTGTCGTCCAGCACCTTGAGGAACCCGGCCGGGCCGCCGCGGTGCTGCATGTAAGGCTGGCCCTCGGCGTTAGCCGTGGCGAGAAAAACGCTAGTCTGCGCCGCGATGAAAGCGGCGAGATCGGGGGTGATGCGGGTCTCCCAGGAGCCGTTTTCCTCCATGCGCTGATAGGCGCGCCGAGACCCGTTGCGCGCTTGGATGGCCTTGACCGCCGGCGTGAACGCGACGTCGCTCGCATAAACCCGGTCCATACCTGGCGGCGCCGCTTTCACAGGCCGATACCGCTTAAGGAAGGATGAGCGTCGGGCCGGCGGCCGAGCGGCCAGAGGAACCTGCGGTCGATCTCTTGAATCCATAGATCGTTGACGCTGGCGATGCGCCGGCGCATCGCGCCGGATTCGTCGAATTCCCAATTCTCGTTGCCGTAGCTGCGGAACCAATTGCCGCTATCGTCATGCCACTCGCAGGCAAAACGGACGGCAATGCGATTATCGCGGAACGTCCACAACTCCCTGATCTGCCGATAGTCGAACTCGCGTTTCCACTTGCGAACCAGGAACGCTTCGATGGCGTCGCGGCCTTGCAAGAACTCCGCGCGATTTCGCCAGCGGCTGTCGAGCGTGCAGGCGAGCGTCACCTTGGCCGGATCGCGCGAATTCCAGTCGTCCTCGGCCATGCGCACTTTCTGCACGGCGCTCTCGGCGCTGAACGGGGGCCGCCGCAGACGGTTTGAGGCGCTGTCCTTGCCGAAGCGCTCCGCGGCGCCTTGCGCGCCGAAAGCACCACGGCGCGGCGTCGGCTTCTCTTCGCGCGTGGACGGAGTGTAATCGCTCATGCTGTCGGTACGGCGCTATTCTTATGCAGCATGATTGCGTCCTCCGCCGGCAATGAGGCTCGGTTTCCACGCCCAACCGCCGCTTTGAGGCACGTAGGCATCTTCAAAATATGGAATAAGGTGCTAATAATGGTACGCATCCTTCCGAATTATGGAAGAACGGATGGACCGCCTGGAATTGATGTCGGTTTTGCTTGTCGCGGTGGAGACCGGCAGTTTGTCGGCTGCCTCCCGCGCGCTTGGGGCGCCCCTGACGACCGTCAGCCGCAAAGTGTCCGAACTCGAGAAGCATCTGAAGACGCAACTCTTGAACCGGTCGGGCCGGCGGCTGACGCTCACCGATGCCGGCCGATCCTATGTCGGCGCTTGCAAGCGCATTCTCGAAGATGTGAGAGAGGCCGAGCGCGCGGCGTCGGGAGAATACAGCGCGCCGCAAGGCGACCTGATCGTTACGGCGCCGATTGTTTTCGGCCGGCTGCACGTGTTGCCCGTCGCGATTGAGTTTCTCACTGCCTACCCCGCCATCGACGTCCGTCTCGTGCTCGCCGATCGCCCGTTCAATCTCGTCGAGGAAAAGGTCGATCTCGCCGTCCGGATCGGAACGCTGCCCGACAGCAGCCTCAAAGCGAACCGCGTCGGCTCAATCCGCCGTGTCGTTTGCGCAAGCCCGGCTTACTTTGCAAAGCGCGGCGTACCGAAAAGTCCGCTCGAACTCGGCAATCATGATTGCATCAGCTTCGAGGGACTGAACGCGCCCGATGCGTGGACGTTTGCCGCCGGCAAGTCCGAAAAGCCGGTCGCGATCCACTCGCGGCTCGTCGTCAACACCGCGGAGGCCGCGATCGACGCGGCTATCGCGGGCATCGGGATCACGCGCGTGCTGTCTTATCAGATCGCACGCGCGGTCGAGGCGGGAGCGCTTCAAATCGCGCTGGCGGCATTCGAACCGGCACCATGGCCGGTCAATCTCGTCTACGGCAGCGGGCAACTCCTGCCGCTCAAGCTGCGCGCTTTTCTGGATTACGCGGCGCCGCGCCTCAAGGTCCGGCTCCCGAAAGTCGCATGAGACGAAGAAGCGCTCGGGCGAGGTCGGACTTGCGGGAATTGGCTACTGCCCCGAATCGTCGTTGCGCCCGTGATCGGCCCGCAACCCATCCGGGTGCGGCATGGCAATGACATTGTAGCCGGAATCGACGAAATGGATTTCGCCGGTGACGCCGGTGGAAAGCTCCGACAGAAGATAAAGTCCCGCGCCGCCGAGATCGTCGAGCGAGACGCCGCGACGCAGCGGCGAATGACGCTGCTGGAACGCGAACATGTAGCGCGCGTCGCCGATGCCGGCGCCCGCGAGCGTGCGGATCGGCCCGGCCGAAATGGCATTGACGCGGATCGCCTGCGCGCCGAAATCGACCGCGAGATAGCGCACCGAGGCTTCGAGTGCCGCCTTGGCCGGGCCCATGGCGTTGTAGTTCGGCATGGCGCGGTCGCCGCCGTTATAGGTGAGCGTGAGCATGGCGCCGCCGTTCGGCATCAGCGCGGCGGCGCGCTTCGCCGCTTCGGTGAAGGCGAAGCATGAGATCAGCATGGTGCGCAGGAAATTCTCGCGCGTGGTGTCGGCATAACGGCCGGTAAGCTGGGTCTTGTCGGAAAAAGCGACGGCGTGGACGAGAAAATCGAGCGTGCCCCAATCGCGTGCGAGGTCGGCGAACACAGCGTCGACCGAACCGACATCCTCGACGTCGCACGGCAGTACGAGATCGGCGCCGACCGAAGCCGCGAGCGGCTTGACCCGCTTGGCCAGCGCCTCGCCCTGATAGGTGAATGCGAGCTTGGCGCCATGCGCCGCAAGCATGCGCGCGATGCCCCAGGCGATCGAGTGGTCGTTGGCGACCCCCATGATCAGGCCGCGCTTACCCTGCATCAAGCCCGGCATGCGCTAGGCATCCAGCCACTTGAACACGACGCAGGCGTTGGTGCCGCCAAAGCCAAAGGAATTGGACAGCACGCAATTGAGCTTCACGCCGTCGCGGCGCTCGCGCACGATCGGCATGTCGGCAAAAGCCGGGTCGAGATTTTCGATGTTGGCGCTTTCGCAGATGAAGCCGCTGTTCATCATCAACAGCGAATAGATCGCCTCATGCGCGCCGGTCGCGCCCTGCGAATGGCCGGTGAGCGATTTGGTGGCGGAGATCGGCGGACACTTTTCGCCGGCGCCAAAGACCTCGCGGATCGCCTCGATCTCCTTGAGGTCGCCGATCGGCGTCGAGGTGGCGTGCGGATTGATGTAATCCACCGGCAGCTTCACGTCCTTGAGCGCCATGCGCATGCAGCGCGCCGCGCCTTCACCCGACGGCGCCACCATGTCGGCGCCGTCCGAGGTGGCGCCGTAGCCGGCGACCTCGCCATAGATTTTCGCGCCGCGCGCCTTGGCGTGATCGAGTTCCTCGAGCACCAGGACGCCCGCGCCGGCCGAGATGACGAAGCCGTCGCGGTCGGCGTCATAGGCGCGCGAGGCCTTTGCCGGCGTGTCGTTGAACTTCGACGACAGCGCGCCCATGGCATCGAACAGCACCGTCAACGTCCAGTCGAGTTCCTCGCAACCGCCGGCGAAGATCATGTCCTGCTTGCCGTTCTGGATCAGTTCGTAGGCATTGCCGATGCAATGGTTCGAGGTCGCGCAGGCCGACGAGATCGAATAGCTGACGCCCTTGATCTTGAACCAGGTTCCGAGCGTTGCCGAGGCTGTCGACGACATCGCTTTCGGCACCGCGAACGGACCGACCCGCTTCGGCCCTTTGGTCCGGGCGATGTCCGCCGCCTCGACGATGGCGCGCGTCGACGGCCCGCCAGAGCCCATGACAATGCCGGTACGCTCGTTGGAAATCTCGGACTGTTCCAAGCTCGCGTCGCGGATCGCCTGCTCCATGGCGACATGATTCCAGGCGGCGCCGCCGCCGAGAAAACGCATAGCGCGGCGGTCGACCGCTTCGGAAGCATCGAGCGTCGGCGCGCCGTGCACCTGACAACGAAAGCCCATTGCGGCGTATGTGTCGGCGCGCACGATGCCCGACTTCGCTTCGCGCAGCGAGGCCAGCACCTCTTGCGTATTGTTGCCGATGGACGAGACGATGCCCATTCCGGTGACGACCACCCGTCTCATCTTCGCCTCGTCAACTTTCCTTCGGAAGTTAGAACCGGCCGATCATGCGCTTACGGCCATTCGCCTGCGGCGCGGCGTTATGGAACAAACCGACTTTGAGATCGAGCGCGCGGTAAATCACCGAACCGTCGGCGGACAGCCAGCCGTCGGCGATACCGAGCACGAGCTTGGAGCGCATCACCCGCTTGATGTCGAGCCCGTAAACGACCTTCTTCATGGTCGGCAGAACCTGGCCCGAAAATTTGACTTCACCCATTCCGAGCGCGCGGCCTTTGCCCGGCGAGCCGAGCCAGCCGAGGAAGAACCCAAGCAGCTGCCACAGCGCATCGAGGCCGAGGCAGCCCGGCATGACCGGATCGCCTTTGAAGTGGCAGGGGAAGAACCACATTTCCGGCTTGAGTTCGAGCACGGCGCGAACAAGTCCCTTGCCATGGTCGCCGCCAACTTCCGCGATTTCGGAAATACGGTCGAACATCAGCATGGGCGGCAGCGGCAATTGCGGGCCCTCGCCAAAAAGCTCGCCGCGGCCGCACGCTAGGAGATCCTCATAGTCGAAGTTTGAACGGCGCTCGTTCATGCTCTTTGCGTCTCCGCCCCTAAGCCGATCGCGGGCAACCCCTAACACATCGCGGCAAATAACACATGCCGGCAGATAATACATTCCGCCAGGCAATACATTCCGGCAGGCAATACAGGCCGGCAGACGTTATACGCCAGCAGACATTATATGGGGGATATGGGTGCAAAGCGTGTCCCCCATATCGCCCTCTCCGTGCCGCCGACCCTGCCGCAGCGCGGCAGGTTTGCAGCGGCGTTTTGGCTGCTTGAGAGGTGGGAGTTGCAGCAAACGGTGGCCGGCGTATAATGATTTCACTTGCAACGATCTCAGGTCGCTGCCCGCCATGCCGGTTATCCGTTATGCCGGTTATAGAGCCAGTAAGGTGCCGGAAATGACCCCTTCGCGTCCTTTCGCTTCCCCGACCCCCGCCGCGTCGGCCGCCCAGGCCGCGGATGCGACTAGCGGCGACGGTCTGACCGGCTGCCCCTGGCATGACGTCAAGGAGAAGCTCCGCGACGTAGGGTTGCGGCCGACGCGGCAACGCATGGCGCTCGGCTGGATCCTGTTCGCCAAGGGCGACCGGCATGTGACGGCCGAAATGCTGTACGAGGAAGCGAACCGCGCCAAGGTGCCGGTGTCGCTCGCCACCGTCTACAATACGCTGCACCAATTCACCGAGGTCGGCTTGCTGCGGCAGGTCGCCATCGACGGCTCGAAAGCCTATTTCGACACCAACAACTCCGAGCATCACCACTTCTTCATCGAGGACCAGGACGATCTTATGGATATCCCGGCCTCCGACGTTGTGGTCGGCAAGGCGCCGGTACCGCCGGAGGGCTTCGAGATCGCCCGTATCGATGTGGTTGTGCGGCTGCGCCGCACGAAATAGAGCGGCACTTTCCTAAATCGTCGGTTTAGTCCCGCCGCGCGTATCTCGCGCGACCGCGACGCCGTGCCTGCGATGCGCTGCCGGGCACTTTGGGCGGATTTTTGCGCGCAAAAAACATCAGTATAGGGTTGAAAATAACAATAATTCATGTTTAAAATATCAATTATAAGGTGATTCCATGATCACGGCTGGTCAGATCCGGGCTTCGCGCGCACTTCTCGGCATCGATCAACGCACACTCGCTGAAGCCGCCGGCCTGTCCCTGCCGACCATACAGCGCATGGAAGCGAGCGACGGCGTGGTCCGCGGCAACGTCGATTTGCTGATGAAGCTGATCGCCGCGCTCAACTCACTCGGCATCGAACTTATGACCGACAACGCCGTGAGTCCGGGCGGCGGCCGTGGCGTGCGGCTGAAGAAGGCCGCTACATGACACTGACGATCGCGATTGCCTGCGCCGCTATGCTTCTCGCGCTCGGCGCGTGCGCCATCGCGCTCGGCCGCTCCAGCGCGGCAACGCCGATCATTTACGGCGCAAGCACAGTCATTGCAGCAATCTTGTTCGGCGCCGCAATTGTACATCTGCTCGGCGCCTCCGCGCCCGAAGCGCTGACGTTGCCGCTCGGCGTGCCCTGGATCGGTGCACACTTTCGCCTCGACGCGTTGTCTGCGTTCTTCCTCGCCGTTACCGGTCTCGGTGCGGCGACGACGAGCTTGTTCGCGCTGGGCTACGGCCGCCACGAAACCGCACCGGGGCGGGTATTGCCGTTCTACCCCGCCTTCCTCGCCGGCATGACCCTGGTTGTCCTTGCCGACGATGCCTTCACGTTCCTGATCTCCTGGGAGTTCATGTCGCTCACGTCATGGGCGCTGGTGGTGTCGCACCATCGCGTCCCGGAAAACATCCGGGCCGGCTACGTCTATTTGGTCATGGCGAGCTTCGGCACACTCGCGCTGCTGCTCGCCTTCGGCCTGCTCGCGGGGCCGAACGGGCTCTACACCTTCGCTCATATGCGTGCCGCGCCACCGGGCGCGACGACAGCCGCGCTGGCAATGGTGCTGGCGCTCATCGGCGCCGGATCGAAAGCCGGCATCGTGCCTCTGCATGCGTGGCTTCCGCTGGCCCATCCGGCGGCCCCGAGCCAGGTCTCCGCACTGATGAGCGGCGTGATGACGAAAATCGCCGTCTACGGATTCGTCCGCATCGTGTTCGACCTTGCCGGCAGCCCCGCCTGGTGGTGGAGCGTCATCGTGCTCGCGGTCGGCGGCATCACCGCCGTGATGGGGGTGCTCTATGCCCTGATGCAGCACGACCTCAAGCGTCTGCTGGCTTATCATACGGTCGAGAATATCGGCATCATCTTCATCGGACTGGGGCTGGCTCTGGCTTTCAAGGCGCACGGCATGTTGTTGGCCGCGGCGCTGGCCTTCACGGCGGCCCTGCTTCACGTCTTCAATCACTCGGTCTTTAAGAGCCTTTTGTTTTTCGGCGCCGGCGCCGTGCTCAACGCTACCCGCGAGCGCGACATGGAGCATCTCGGCGGGCTCATTCACCGCATGCCGCAGACGGCGTTTGTCTTCCTGATCGGCTGCGCGGCGATTTCGGCGCTTCCGCCCCTCAACGGATTTGTTTCCGAATGGCTGACATTCCAGGCGATATTGCTCAGCCCGCAACTGCCGTCATGGGGACTTAGGCTCCTGGTGCCGGCGGTGGGCGCGCTGCTCGCGCTCGCGGCGGCGCTCGCGGCGGCCTGTTTCGTCAAAGCCTATGGCGTGACTTTTCTCGGCCGGCCACGGACACGCGCCGCCGAGTCGGCAACGGAAACGGACCACTTCTCGCTCGCCGCGATGGCCATTCTTGCCGCGCTTTGTTTGCTGGCGGGGATTTTACCGGGTCTATTCATCGACGCGCTGGCGCCTGTCAGCAACGCGCTCATCGGTGCGCGAATGCCGGCACAGCTTGGTTCGCAATGGCTGTCGATCATACCGATTGCGGCGAGCCGCAGCTCCTATGACGGCCTCCTCGTCTTCGTCTTCATGGTCCTGTCGGGATCTCTTGCTGCAGTCGCCATTCACCGTCTCGCCTCGAACCGCCTGCGCCGGGCGCCGGCCTGGGATTGCGGTTATCCCGACGCAAGCCCGGACACTCAATACACCGCGACGAGTTTCGCCCAACCGATCCGCCGGGTTTTCGGCACGGTGGTTTTCCGCGCCCGAGAAATCGTCGAAATGCCGCCGCCCGGAGATACCCGACCGGCGCGGCTGCAGGTGACGCTTTCCGATCCGATGTGGGATTCACTTTATGCCCCCATTGCCTGGGGCATCGGCGCCGTCGCCGGCTGGCTCAACAGGGTCCAGTTTCTGACCATCCGGCAATTTCTCACACTCGTTTTCTGCGCCCTGGTCCTTTTGCTCGTGGTGCTCGCCGTATGGTCTTGATTCGCGATTTCGCCATTCAAGGCGGACAGATGCTTCTGGTACTGGCGATGGCGCCGCTGTTCACCGGCTTTCTGCGCAAGATAAAAGCGAGACTGTTGCAGCGCCGCGGTGCGCCGTTGTGGCAGCCTTATCTCGATCTGCTGCGCCTGACGCGCAAGGACGTGGTTCTTGCCGAAAGCGCTTCATGGCTGTTCCGGGTGATTCCCTATCTTGTTTTCGCGGCCACGTGGGTCGCCGCCTCGCTGGTGCCGACGTTCCGAACCGGCCTGCTGTTCTCGTGGTCCGCCGACCTGATCGCCATTATCGCGCTGCTGGGGAGCGCCCGCTTTTTCCTCGCGCTCGCCGGCCTCGACGTCGGAACGAGTTTCGGCGGCATCGGATCGAGCCGCGAGGTGATGATCGCTTCGCTCGCCGAACCGGCGATGATCATGGTTGTGTTCACGCTTGCGCTGATCGCCGGCTCCACCCAGCTCTCGACTGTCGCCGAATTCATGGCGTCGCCGCAGGTCGGTTTGCGCGTCTCGCTTGGGTTGGCGGTCTTCGGCCTGGTCATGGTTGCCATCGCGGAGAACGGCCGTATCCCGATCGACAACCCGGCGACGCATCTTGAGCTGACCATGGTGCACGAGGCCATGGTGCTGGAATATTCCGGACGGCATTTGGCGCTGATCGAGCTTTCCGCATCGCTCAAGCTCCTCCTTTACGTCTCGCTGCTCGCCTGTCTGTTCGCCCCCTGGGGTATTGAGCCGGAGCGCGCCGCACCGTTGGCGCTCACAGTCGGAATTGCCTCTTACATCGGCAAGCTTGCAATCGGTGCTTTCCTGCTCGCGGTATTCGAGACGTCGATCGCCAAGATGCGTGTATTCCGCGTGCCGGAATTTCTCGGTGCCGCGTTGATGCTCGGCCTGCTCGCAACCCTTCTACGCTTCGTGTCTGAAAGCTTCTGATGAGCCGAATCGATTTCGACGTTGCGCATCTGCTGGCCGGCTCGCTGGTGCTGATCAGTTTCCTCGAGCTCTATCAGGATCGCCTGTACTCGCTGCTCAACATCTACGCCGTCCATGCGCTGGTGCTCGCGACGTCGGTCGCCTGGCAGGCTTTCATTCAGGACGCGCCGCATCTCTACGTTACGGCTGCGGTCGCGCTTGTATTCAAGGCGGTCATCGTCCCGGTGTCGCTGCATCGGATCATCGTGCGCCTCGGCATCCATCGCGAGATCGAGAAGGTGGTCGGTGTCGGCTCCGCCATGCTCGCCGGCATCGGCCTCGTCGCGCTGTCGATGGTCGTGATGTTGCGGGTAACCCACGGCGCCGATCCGCTGGCTCGCGAAGATCTCGCATTCGCGCTCTCGGTAGTCCTGCTCGGCCTCTTGATGATGGTGACGCGGCGCAACGCGGTCAGCCAGGTTGTCGGCTTCATGTCGCTGGAGAACGGTCTTGTGCTGGCGGCGACCGGCGCCAAGGGCATGCCGCTCGTGGTCGAGATCAGCGTCGCCTTCTCGATCCTCGTCGCCTTCATCGTGATCGGAATTTTCCTGTTCCGAATCCGTGAGCGTTTCGACACGGTCGATGTGCGGGCGCTCGACCTCTATCGCGGAGAGCGCAGATGACGTTGGATGCTGTAACCGGCGTGCTTTTGGTCCCCGCCGCCGCTGCGGCGCTGTTGGCAATGCTGCCGGACTACCGCATTTCGGCGCGGCTCAACGTCGTAGCCACGATCCTCACGCTTGGCTGCGCGCTGGCGCTGCTGTTCCGGCGGCCGCAGCCGGGTCCTTACCTCATGATCGACGACCTCAACGCCACATTCATCGTCCTTACGACGTTCGTCGGCTTCACCGCCAGCGTGTTCAGCGCAAGCTATATTGGGCACGAGCTCGAGATCGGGCGTCTGACCCCGCCGTTCGTGCGCTTCTATCACGCCATGTATCAAGTGCTGATGTTCGCGATGAACCTGGCGCTGGTCGCGAACAACATCGGGCTGATGTGGGTGGCCATTGAGCTCGCGACACTGACCACCGTGCTCATGGTCGGCATCTACCGCACCCATGAGGCGCTCGAAGCGGCCTGGAAATATTTCATTCTCGGCAGCGTCGGCATCGCGCTGGCGCTGTTCGGAACCATACTGGTCTACTTGGCGGCGCGGCCGGTTATCGGCGAAGGCCTCGACGCCATGACGTGGACGGTGCTCGTCAAGCGGGCCGGTGCGTTCGACGCGGCTCTGCTCGATGTTGCCTTCGTTTTTCTCCTCCTCGGCTACGGCACGAAAGTCGGGCTGGCGCCGCTGCATGCCTGGCTGCCCGACGCGCATGCGGAAGGGCCGACGCCGATCTCGGCGGTGCTGTCGGGACTGCTGCTCAACGTGGCGCTCTATGCGGTACTGCGCTTTAAGATGCTGCTGGCGGCAAACCCGTCTGCGCTCGCGCCGGGACCGTTGATGGTCACGCTCGGGCTGACGTCGCTGGTGTTCGCCGCATTCATGCTCTACCGCCGGCGCGACATCAAACGAATGTTTGCTTATTCGTCGATCGAGCATATGGGCATTATCACGTTTGCCTTCGGCATGGGCGGGCCACTCGCCAACTTTGCCGGCCTGCTGCATATGACCATGCATTCGCTCACCAAGTCGGCGATATTCTTCGCCGTCGGCCATATTGCCCAGGTCAAGGGCACGCAGCGCATCTCTGAGATGGGCGGCCTTACCGAAACGCATCCAATACTCGGCTGGGGCCTGATGCTTGGCGTCGTCGCGATTGCGGGATTGCCCCCGCTCGGCATCTTCATGAGCGAATTCCTGATGGTGAGCTCGACGTTCGCCCGCGCACCGGCGCTGGCAATCATTCTTGTTTTTGGCCTGCTCGTCGGCCTGGCCGGTTTGTTTCTGCGGATCAATGGCGTTGCCTTCGGCGAACCACGCGGCTCCGACGGAAAAACCACCGCGTCCTACGTGCCGATGTTTGCCCATCTGGCCATCGTGCTCGCGGCGGGCGTCTATCTGCCGCCGGCGCTGGTCGCGTGGTTTCAGAACATCGCCGGCTTGCTCGGTTAGCCCAGAATGCCTTGTCAACATGAACGCCTTGCCAACATGACCTCCTCGCCAACGTGAACGCCAACATGAGTTCCTTGCCAACATGACGAGGCTTGCCAACATCGCTGCCCAGGGCAAGCAGGTCGACGGTCACCGGCCGTGGCCGCGTTTTGTCGTGACCGCGGATGCCTGGCGCAGCGCGGCCGACGAACTCGCAAACGGAGACGCCACGCTGTTCGGTCTCTGGGCCGACGCCGACGCGGAGGTTTCGGTGCATATGGCGGTTGGCGAAGGCTCGAACGGCGCGATGATGGTGTTGAGTCTGGCATGCCCCGATGCAACGTTTCCATCGATTGGCGCAGTACATCCGCCCGCGATCCGGCTCGAACGCGCCATCGGCAGCCTGTACGGTCTTGAGGCGGTGGGATCGCCGGACACACGTCCCTGGCTCGATCTCGGCTTTTGGGATGTGCAGCATCCGCTCGGGGCGAGACGCGCTGCACCGGAGGCGCGGCCCACTTACGCCTTCCTCCCGGTAGACGGCGAACATCTGCACCAAATACCCGTCGGTCCCGTTCATGCCGGGATCATCGAGCCCGGACATTTTCGCTTCACGGCCGGCGGCGAGACGGTGGTGCGGCTCGAAGAGCGCCTGGGCTTCGTGCATAAAGGCATTGAATCGTTGATGGCAGGGGCGACGATCGAGCGGGCGGCGCGGCTTGCGGCTCGGACCTCGGGCGACAGCACCGTCGCCTACGGCATTGCGTTCGCTCACGCCGTCGAAGCCGCGTTGAATGTCGAAGCACCGCCGCGGGCGCGCTATCTGCGGGCGTTGATGGCGGAGCTCGAACGGCTGGCAAATCATCTGGGCGACATCGGCGCCGTCTGCAACGACGCATCTTTCTCCATCATGCACGCGCATTGCGCCGTCTTTCGCGAGCACATCCTGCGCGCATCGGCCGCCGCTTTCGGTCATCGGCTGATGATGGATCGCGTGGTGCCCGGTGGTGTCGCCTACGATCTGACCGACGACGGCGCGGACCACATAGGAAAGGCAGTGCAGCAGATCCGCCGCCGGCTTTCGCGTCTGATCGAGCTTTACGACAACACGGCCTCGCTCCAGGACCGAACCGCCGGCACCGGTGTCGTCCGTGCGGAGTGGGCGCGGCAGTTCGCTGCTCCGGGCTTTGTCGGCAGGGCGAGCGGGCGCAATTTCGATGCACGCAAGACGCCGGGCTACGCGCCATACGGCCAGCTCGATTTCGCGGTTCCGGTTTTGACCGATGGCGACGTCAACGCGCGCGTTTGGGTGCGGATCCGGGAGGTCGAGCAGAGCCTGGCTCTGGTCGAACAGATCGTCGGACGTTTACCGGAAGGAGCCATCGCCACCGCAATCGACGGCGGCGGCAGCGGCGAAGGGCTGGGCATCGCCGAAGGATTTCGCGGCGACATATTGGCCTGGGTGCGCGTGGCCGGCGGGACCGTAGCGCGTTGCCATCTGCGTGACCCGTCGTGGTTTCAGTGGCCGCTCCTCGAAGCCGCGATCGAAGGCAACATCGTCGCAGACTTCCCGCTCTGCAACAAATCGTTCAACTGCTCATATTCGGGACACGACCTCTGATGCGCAGGACTTTGTTCGAGAGCCTGACCCATTCCCCGTTGACGGAACCACCGCCGCCGCTTGACGAAGCCGCGCTCGCCGAACTGGCAGCAAATGTCGAACACGCCGCGCGCCGCCGGCTCGGCCGCAGCCTGGCGATCCGCGAAATAGACGCCGGCTCCTGCAACGGCTGCGAACTTGAAATCCATGCCCTCAACAATGCGTTCTACGATCTCGAGCGTTTCGGTCTGCGCTTCGTCGCTTCGCCGCGTCACGCCGACGTTCTGCTCGTGACCGGGCCGGTGACGAAGAACATGCGCGAAGCGCTTGAGCGGACTTACAACGCGACGCCCGACCCCAAATGGGTGGTCGCGCTCGGCGACTGCGCCGCCGATGGCGGCGTATTCGCGGGCAGTTACGCGGTGGTCGGCGGCGTCTCAAACGTTGTGCCGGTGGACCTGCATATTCGCGGTTGCCCGCCCACCCCGGAGAAAATCCTCAGAGGCCTGATTTCCCTCCTCGAACCGCTCAGCAAAAGCGCTGGCGTTCAAGGCTGACGCGGTGTGCGCCGCCGCCCCGAGGCGGACTCAGCCCCGCTATTCGATCTTCTCGTCGGGATAAACACCCCACAGCCGGTTCTGCTCGATCCAGCCGTCAAAGCCGTCGCCGGAAATGCGGCACCAGGTGCCGGTGCAGCGCTTGACCGCGCTAAGCACACCGGACTGCAATTGCGCCGTCACCGGGCTTTGCCGATCCGGCTTGGTGTGGAGCGGCGCGAGATCGGTCTTCGATTTGCCTTGCACCGCCGCGGTACGCTTGCCGGACAGCAGCGAGTGATAGACCCAGCCCTCGGTGCCGTCTGAATCGCGGATGCGCCGCCAGTTCTCGAACTCGGCGGTGATTTCGACCGGCCAGCCGACGCGCGTGTAAATCCACGATACGTCGTGATCCTTGTCCGGGCCGCCGCGGACATTGACCCGGTCGGCCTTGAGGCTGACGAAGCGGGGGATCGGCAGCCCGCTGGTCGCCGTGTCGCCGGCGGCCCGCGCCGTGGTTCCGGCGAGGATGAGCGCGAACAGGGCCGCCAACGCAGCCCCCTCCCAAACGTTCAAGCACCTATTATGGCGCAATGCCACGATGCCTTACCTACCATTTGACCGAACGCGACAACGCCCCGGTGACCCGGCGCACTTTGTGAGAGCGCAGCCATCTGCTAGAGAAGATTGATGATCCGCCACCCGGTCTCTGAGTGTCGGCGAGGCGGGTTAACGAGACCTGAACGGCCGGGTTACGGCCGTTTTTCAGGCGGTTCGCGCAAGCAAGTCGCGTGAGGGAGCGAATGGCGTCGGGCAAGAAGCCTTTGGTGGTGGTGACCCGCAAGCTGCCGGACAGCGTCGAAACGCGGATGCGCGAATTGTTCGAGGCGCGGCTCAATCTCGACGACAAGCCCATGAGTCAGAGCGATCTTGCCGACGCCGCCAAGATCGCCGACGTCATCGTGCCGACAGTGACCGATCAGATCGACCGCGCGGTGCTCAGCCAATCGGGCGAGCGATTACAGTTGATCGCCAATTTCGGCAACGGCGTCGATCATATCGACGTCACGACCGCGCTGCAGCGCGGCATCACCGTGACCAATACGCCGGGTGTGCTCACGGAAGACACCGCCGATATGACCATGGCGCTCATTCTCGCGGTGCCGCGGCGGCTCGCCGAAGGCGCGCAGGTGCTGACCGGAGACCGCGAATGGGCCGGCTGGAGCCCGACCTGGATGCTCGGCCACCGCATCTGGGGCAAACGGCTCGGCATCGTCGGCATGGGCCGCATCGGCCAGGCGGTCGCGCGCCGGGCCAAGGCGTTCGGCTTGCAGATCCATTATCACAACCGCCGCCGGGTCGCGCCGCGCATCGAGGAGGACCTCAGCGCCACCTACTGGGAGAGCCTTGACCAGATGCTGATGCGCATGGACATCATCTCGATCAATTGTCCGCACACGCCGGCGACTTATCATCTGCTCTCCGCCCGCCGCCTCAAACTCGTCCGCCCCGAGGCCTATGTCGTCAACACCGCGCGTGGCGAAGTGATCGACGAGAACGCGCTGGCGCGTCTGATCGAAGCCGAGGGGATCGCCGGCGCCGGCCTCGACGTGTTCGAGCACGAGCCGGCGGTGAGCCCGAAGCTCGTCAAGCTCGCCAAGACCGGCAAGGTGGTGCTGCTGCCGCATCTCGGCTCGGCCACGCTCGAAGGCCGCGTCGACATGGGCGAGAAGGTCATCGTCAACATCAAGACTTTCATGGACGGCCATCGGCCGCCCGACCGCGTCCTGCCCTCGATGCTGTAATCGGCAACGTCCGTGATTCGTTACGACGAGCACGCCGAATTTCAGATCGAACGCCGCGGCATTGCAAAAGAGTGGATCGAAGACACGATCCTTCATCCTGACGAGACTGAGGCCAAGGGGAACCGGCTATCTTTCCTCAAGCGGCTTCCGGGCCGGCGTGTTATGCTGCGGGTCATAACGACGCAACGCGATCCGGAATATGTGATCACCGCTTATTTCGACAGGACCAAGCCATGCGTGTGAGAGTCGATCATGCGGCGGATGCGATCTACCTCAACCTGACCGACCGCCCTATCAGGGATAGCGCCGAAGTCGCCGACGGCATCGTCGTCGATTACGACGACGAGGGCCGCATTGTCGGCGTCGAAATTCTTGACGCTTCGAAGCGCACCGACGATCCCGAAGTGCTCAAACAATTCAGTTTTGAATTGCCGACCGTCGACTGATCACCTCGCCGCCAAGAATTTCCCTCTCTCCTTGGCGAGAGTGGACATTATGATGCGCGAAAGGGAGGAGGAACATGGACGACGTGGCTCCGCTAGCCGGCCCCGCCGCGCGATCCGTGGCGCAAATGCCGCAACTCATAACGGAAGACTTCATGGTGCCGGCGCTCGATCCCGGCATCGAAATCTTCGTGCGCAACAAGCGGCCGGCGGACCTGGCGGCATTTACGCCGGCGCGCACGCTGCTGTTCGTGCACGGCGCCACTTATCCGGCACACACCACTTTCGATCTGAAGATCGGCGGCGTCTCGTGGATGGATTACATCGCGGCCCGCGGCTACGACGTCTATCTCCTCGACCTGCGCGGCTACGGCAAGTCGACGCGGCCGCCGGAAATGGCGCAAAAGCCTGACGCCAATCCGCCGATCGTGCGCACCGAAACCGCGGTCAGGGACATTGCCGCCGTCGCCGACGTGATCCGCAAGCGGCGCAACATTCCGCGCTTGGTCCTGCTCGGTTGGTCGTGGGGGACGTTTTCCTGCCCCGCTTATGTCGTCGCCAATCCGGACAAGGTCGAGCGGCTCGTGCTCTACGCACCGATCTGGGTCGGCATGACCGGCCGGCTCGCGGCGGCGGCGGCGGGAGAGCGCCTGCCTTGCTACCGCACCGTAACGCGCGAGGACGCACGCGCGCGCTGGTACAAGGGCGTGACCGAGGCGAACAGCACGGCGCTTATCGCAGAGGGTACGTTCGATACCTGGGCGGATCTGACCTTCGCCACCGACCCCGAAGGCGCGAAAGCAAATCCTCCGGTGCTCCGCGCGCCGAACGGCGTGATGGCCGATTGCGCGGAATATTGGTGGGCCGGCAAGCCCTATTACGACCCGGTGAAAATCACCGCGCCGACATTGCTCGTCACCGCGGCCTGGGATTCCGACGTGCCGCCGACCATGGCACGTACACTGCTTCCACTTCTGGTCAATTCGCCCGGCAAGCGTCTGGTCGAGCTTTCCCAGGGCACGCACAATGTGATGATGGAAGCAAATCGTTTCGCGCTATTCGAGGCCGTCCAAGAGTTTTTGGACGAGGGCGCTTAGTCCCATTCGGCGTCCGCCATTCGCCTGAAAAAAAGATTGCTGCTGCTTTTGCGGCAAATACGAAATGCCCGCGCTAGCAAACAAATAAAATCACTAAAGAGTTTCCCGGCGATTGAAGCTACATTGGCGCGGTCAGTTGCGCACCGTCAATGTGAGGAGAGATAGACCATGGCGCTCAAGGACATCATCGTCGCGACGCAGGCCGATCTGCGCGACAACCCCGCTCACGCGTTTGCGACTTTCTCGGCCGACTCGCGCCAAGTTGACGGCCTGCGCAGCGAGACGAAGATCCGTCAGTTTGCCGTGACCGTGGATGAGCCGCCAAGCCTCGGCGGAACCGACACCGGGCCGAACCCGGTCGAGCTGGTCCTGGCGGCGCTCGCTACCTGTCAGGAAATCACCTACCGCGCCTATGCGACCGCGCTCGGCATCCCGCTCGACGGCGTATCGGTCAAGCTCGAAGGGTCGCTCGATTTGCGCGGCTTTTTCGGGGTGAAGGACGACGTCCGCGCCGGCTTCAATTCGATCCGCGGCGTCGTCAGTTTAAAAAGCTCCGCGCCGGCGGCCGACCTTGCCAAGCTCAGGGAAGCGGTCGACGCGCACTGCCCGGTGCTCGATATTCTGCGCGCGCCGGTGCCCGTGGAGTTGAAACTCGAAACCGAGCGTGCGGTCCAGGCGGCCTGATCGAAAGACGGCGCAGCGCGGTTTGGCTATTCGCGCATCATCGCGGTGCCCTGACGAGATGCAATCGCGAGCTTCTACACATCGCTGGGTGGCGTCCACTTGGCTCGCGATGGTTCGATGCGAATGCTCGCGCCGCCTAAAGCCGCGGCGCGATCCAGATGTACGCGGGGATGGCCGGCGGCCGCGACGCGATGCCGTCGATCAGCGCGCCGAGGATGGGCTCGACCAAAGCTTCAACCTCCAGCGGCGGGCCGACGAAATCGTCGATCGCCAGCATGGTGAGCCCGTGAAGTACCGACCACATCGCCAGCGACGCCGCGGCGCTTTGGCGTGGACTGGCCACGTTTGACGGCAACGCCCCGGAGCGGACGCCGTCGGCGAGAGCTTCCTCGACGATCGCTTGCACCTTTGCAGCTGCCGCTTTTTCGATCGCGGGGCGGCCTTCCTTCGGACGGGTCAGCGCGGCACCGAACATCAACCGGTAGAGCGCCGGGTTGGCGATGCCATGCGCGACAAAGGCGCAGCCAATGGCGATAAGTTTCGCCCGCGGGCCTGCCGCCGCGGCGAGCGCCGAACGCATCCGCCCGGCCAAGGCGTCAAAGCCGCGCGCGGCAACGGCGCCAAGAAGATCGCGCTTTTCCGGAAAATGCTTGTATGGCGCATTGTGGCTGACCCCGGCGCGGCGTGCGACTTCGCGCAGCGAAAAAGCCCAATCCTGCGTCTCGTCGAGTAAAGCGAGTGCCGCCTCGATCAGCGCCGAGGCCAGATTGCCGTGATGGTAGGGGGTTGGGACGGCGCGGCGGGGGCCTTTAGCCACGACAAATCTCCGGGGAGTTGACAGTGACAACTTGGTAGCTGTATATAAGTTGTCACTGACAACTTACCGGCCAAGCGTCCGGAAGTCCAGCCGAAGGAGAGTTCCATGCCGATCTATCAATGCGCCACCAGCAAGAGCCTGAGCCCCGAGGCCAAAGCCGCCATCGCCAGAGAGATCACCCACATCCACATCGAGTGGACCGGTGCGCCGGAGGCGTTCGTCAATGTGGTGTTCAGCGAACTGCCGCTGGGCTCGCACTATCTCGCCGGCGCCATCCGCGAGAACGGAACGCTGATCAACGCAATCGTTCGTGCCGGGCGGACGCTGGAGACTCGCCAAGCACTTTTGAAATCGCTGTCGGCCGCCTGGTCGCGGCTCACCGGCCAGCCCGAACGGAATCTCGTTATCAAGGTCGAGGAGGCCGACGCGGCGACGATCATGGAAGCTGGGCTGATCATGCCGCGGCCCGGCGAAGAAGCGGCCTGGTTCGCGGCCAACAAGGCGGCCCTCGGCGACGTGACTCACGCCGCCGCGTAAGGAGCATGCGTCGCCTCAAAAGTGACGCACCTTGACATTTGTCCCTCTTTCAGCTACATTGCAAAGAATTCGCTCAGTGAAGGACGCCTTCGGCCGAGGGTACTCCTGAGGGTGGAGCGAGAGCGGTGCCCGCGCGCGGAGCGATACACTCCGCATCCGGGCAGCTTCGGGCATCATGTTGGCCGGCACTACGACCGGTCCGGGAGGTGCATTCCCTGGACTGGGACAGGCGGGCGCGGGTAACGCCCACGAATGGTGCATGATCTTTTCGGAAAACCGTTTCCACTTTTCCGGATCATGCATCTCAAAGCGCGAGGTCTTCGCTCCCCGGTTGGAGCGACCGTACCGGATCGAACGTCCTGCCGCGTCCCAGGAAGCCTGGCCTGAAGCTGACGCCGAACGGGCGCAAGCCCCGACGGTGTGAGCCGTGGTGGAACGCCGACAGGCGAGCGCGTGCCGCTCGCACGCGCGCCGCATCGCAAAATGCGGAGGTTACCAAACACGTTTGTCGGCGTTCCGCTTTCCTTTTTTCGTCGTCGTAGACGGTGAATAGCTAAACATCAGCCGCTCATTCCCGCGCCAGCGGGAATCCAGACTGGGTCCCCGCTTTCGCGGGGACGAGCGGAGGTCAATTCGCCGTTGTCATGGGCAAACCTCGGGCGCGGATCGCGTCGCGAGAATGCTTTTGCTCGTTCAGCCTTCCCGCACGTGGGGAGATGGAGATCGATGATTTCACGCAGCGCGGAACTCGAGGCTGAAGTCGTTTGCCAGCTGCGGCGCGACGGAGAAAACGTTGCCAGCGTACGCAGCTTCCGGGTCGAATGCGACGGTCGGGCCGACGCCGCCGTTTCCCGGCCGGAAATGGCTGAATCCGCAGCCGCTCAGCAAGCCGACCATTTGAATCATGGCGCCGCGCAACCTGCCGTCGGCGAAAGCATTGCCGCATTCCCACACGATCAGCGCGATCCGGCCGCTGGCCAAGAGCGACTTCGCCCCGACGACGACGTTGGGCTCAAAGCCTTCGGTGTCGATCTTGAGAATAAGGCGCCGCTGGGCGAAGGCGGGAAAACTCGCCAGCGCCGTGTCCAACGTGACAACGGGAACCCATCTGGCCGGCCCCTTGGCAAACTTCGCCAGACTGACGCCGCGGATGCTGTGGCCCATCGTCGAGTTCGTCACCAGCGGCGCCAATTCGCTTTTATGGCCGCACGCCGCGCCGATAACGGAAACGACACCGGACAAATTATTTCGCGCCACGTTCTCGATCAGGATGGTCGTATTGAGGATCTCCGGTTCGAATGAAATAACTTCGATCTCTCCGGCGGGATGCGTCGCGGCTTGCAGGCTGAAAAAGCCCCAGTGCGCGCCGACATCGACGAACAGATCGCCGCGCCGCAAGATGCGCTCGATCAGATCGCGGGTTGGAGGCTCGTATCCGGTGGTGACTTCGTTGCCGACCAGATGTTGGGCACCTACGTCGTTGAAGAGATCGGCGGGAAAATTCAAATGAAAGCGCGGCGTCGCATCGGGTCGTCGCAGCGACGACGGCACAATGGCCCAGCCGTTGACCGTCTGCAGCGTTACGGTGTCCTCGACGCTCATTTTTCCGTCGGATCGGAGAACACGCTATCGGCGGCCTGACATTCGATCTGGCGCCGCCCTCGAATTGGGATGCGAGCGAACTATATCGGATTTTCCTCCGGCCATGCGGCAGAGTGAGGCTGCATTGACCGCCGTGGCCTTTCGTGTCACCTCCCGCAACCTCACGAGGCCGGAAACGACTGCAAATCCAATGGCTAACGAACGCTACAACGCCGCGGAGGCGGAAGCCCGCTGGCAAAAAATCTGGGATGAGCGCGGCATCTTCGCGACGCCGAACGACGACGTGCGCGAGAAATACTACGTGCTGGAGATGTTCCCCTACCCGTCGGGGCGCATCCATATGGGCCACGTGCGCAACTACACCATGGGCGACGTGGTGGCGCGGGTGAAGCGGGCGATGGGCTTTTCCGTATTGCATCCGATGGGCTGGGACGCCTTCGGCATGCCGGCGGAAAATGCCGCCATGGAACGCAAGGTCCATCCCAAAGCGTGGACCTACGACAACATCGCGGCGATGAAAGCGCAGCTCAAATCGATGGGGCTGTCGCTCGATTGGAGCCGCGAAATCGCCACCTGCGATCCGGCCTATTACAGACATCAGCAGAAGATGTTCCTCGATTTTCTCGGCACCGGCCTGGTCGAGCGCCGCAAATCCAAGGTCAACTGGGATCCGGTCGATCGGACCGTGCTGGCGAACGAGCAGGTAATCGACGGCCGCGGCTGGCGCTCCGGCGCCGTCGTCGAGCAGCGCGAGCTGACGCAATGGTTCTTCAAGATCACCGATTACGCGCAGCAGCTGCTCGACGCGCTCGAAACGCTCGAGCGCTGGCCGGAAAAAGTGCGGCTGATGCAGAAAAACTGGATCGGCCGCTCCGAGGGCCTGCTCATCCGCTTCGCGCTCGATCGCTCGACGACGCCGGGCGGCGAGCACGAACTGGAAGTCTTCACGACGCGGCCGGACACTTTATTCGGCGCGAAATTCATTGCCGTGGCGCCGGACCATCCGCTCGCCGCCGCGGCGGCCAGGAATAATCCCGCACTCGCGGCCTTCATCGAGGAGTGCCGGCATCGCGGCACCGCGCAGGCCGACATCGACACCGCCGAGAAGATGGGTTTCGACACCGGCATCAAGGCGCTCCATCCGTTCGACCCGGAATGGCGGCTGCCGGTCTATGTCGCGAACTTCGTCCTGATGGAATACGGCACCGGCGCCATTTTCGGCTGCCCGGCGCACGACCAGCGCGACCTCGATTTCGTCAACAAATACGGCCTCGGCAATGTGCCGGTGGTCTGCCCGCCAAACGTCGACCCGAAGACTTTCGTCATCACCGACACCGCCTATGACGGCGACGGCCGCATGATCAACTCGCGCTTTCTCGACGGCATGACGATCGCGGAGGCAAAAGCGGACGTCGCGCGCCGGCTGGAGGCGGCGACCGCCGGCAATCGTCCGGTCGCCCAGCGGCAAGTCAATTTCCGGCTGCGTGATTGGGGCATTTCACGGCAGCGCTATTGGGGCTGTCCGATTCCGATCATCCATTGCCCGACATGCGGCGTCGTTCCGGTACCGGAAAAGGATCTGCCGGTGACGTTGCCGGAAGACGTGAGCTTCGATCATCCGGGCAATCCGCTCGACCGCCATCCGACCTGGAAGCACACGACTTGTCCGAAGTGCGGCGGAGCGGCGACGCGCGAGACCGACACCATGGACACCTTCGTCGACTTGTCGTGGTATTTTATCCGCTTTACCGACCCCTGGATCACGAGCGCGCCGACCGATCGGCCAATGGCCGACGCTTGGATGCCGGTCGATCAATATATCGGCGGCATCGAACATGCTATCCTGCATCTGCTCTACAGCCGCTTTTTCACCCGGGCGATGAAGAAGACCGGCCACATCAACCTCGACGAGCCGTTCGCCGGCCTGTTCACGCAAGGCATGGTGGTGCACGAGACCTATCGCCGTGCGAACGGCGAATGGGCCGCGCCCGCCGAGGTGAAGATCGAAAACGACGGCGGTGGGCGCAGCGCGACGTTGATCGCGACCGGCGAGCCGGTCGAGATCGGCCCGATCGAGAAAATGTCGAAGTCGAAACACAACACCGTCGATCCCGACGACATCATCGGCGCCTACGGCGCCGACGTCGCGCGCTGGTTCATGCTGTCGGATTCGCCGCCGGAGCGCGATGTCAACTGGACGGAAAAAGGCGTGCAGGGCGCTTGGCGCTTCGTGCAGCGGTTGTGGCGGCTCATCGGCGAGGCGGCCGAGATCGCAAGCGCGGCGCCGGCCGTACGACCGCAGAACTTTTCGCCGGCCGCGGCGGCGTTACGCAAACCGGCGCATCAGGCCCTGGCTAAAGTCACCGATGACATTGAAAAGCTGCACTTCAATGTTTGTGTCGCGCACATTTACGAGTTCGCCAACGCGATGAGCGCGGCCATTGGCGATGTCGGAGCGGACGGCAACGTCGCGCCGACCGCCGATTTTCGATGGGCCATGAACGAAGCGGTTAACATTCTGGTGCAATTGTTCGCCCCCATGATGCCCCACCTCGCTGAAGAATGCTGGGCCGCGCTCGGGCACGACAGGCTGGTCGCGCAAGCGCGGTGGCCGCAGGTCGAGCGCGCGCTGTTGATCGAGGACACGCTGACGCTCCCGGTGCAGATCAACGGCAAAAAACGCGCGGACGTAACCGTCAAGCGCGACGCCGGTGCGGCCGAAATAGAGACTGCCGTTCTCGCTCTCGATGCGGTAAAAAAGGTGCTGGACGGCAAGGCGCCAAAGAAGGTGATCATCGTGCCGCAGCGGATCGTCAATGTGGTGGCGTAAACTTCCGGAACGCCGGCGGGTGCTCACCGCAGCGGCCCGTGTCGCCGTGGTGCTAGCCGCCGGGGGACTGACCGCGGGCTGCTGGCAGCCGCTTTATGGCCGAGCGCCGCCCGGCAGCGAAGGCGTGCAAGACAAGTTCGCCGGTATCGAAATCCCGGAGATCAAGGCCAATAAAGGCACGCCCAACCAGCGCATCGCCGTCGGCATGCGCAACGCGCTGCAATTCGACCTGCACAATGGCGGCAATACCTTCGCGCCGACCTATCAGCTTATCGTCACGGTCGCCGGTTCGCAATTTACCGCCTACCTCGACCCCGTCAGCGGACGGCCGGACACCCAGGTTCAATCGGTCATCGCGGGTTACCGGTTGGTGGAGATTGCGACCGCCAAGGTCGTAGTCAGCGACACCGCTTTTGCGCATGTCGATTACGACATTCCCGGCCCGGAGCAGCGCTTCGCCGGGCAGCGCGCGCGGCGCGACGCGGAAGACCGCGCTATCGAGGTCGTCGCCCAGGCGATCCGGAGCCGCCTCGCTTCGTATTTCGTCGCCGGCACCTGACGCCTGCTCCGCCCGAGGCGGCGCACGCTTTCACGGCCGCAAGCGGACTACCATATCCGGGCCAGTCGAACGCATCGCTTAGACGCTTGCTTTAGAGACTGTCGCAAAAAAAGGCTTGTCGCAAGAAAGGCTCGCAAAATTGGTTGCCGTCAAAAACGCCGACGTTGAAGCGTTCGTCAGCCGCCCCGACCCGGCGCGGCCGGTCGTGCTGGTGTACGGTCCGGATGCCGGTCTGGTTGGCGAGCGCGCGAGCGCGTTGATCAAGTCCGCGGTCGAAGATCCGAACGATCCGTTTGCGCTGGTGCGGCTCGAAGGCGAAGAACTTGCCGCGGAGCCGGCCCGGCTGGTCGAGGAAGCGCAAACCATCCCGCTGTTCGGCGGCCGGCGCGCGGTGTGGCTGAAGGCTGGCGGCCGCAATCTCGCGCCGGCGGTCGAGCCAGTGCTGGCGCTGCCGGCGATCGAGTGCCGCGTGGTGATCGAGGCCGGCGATCTGCGGCGCAGCGCGCCGTTGCGGGCGCTGTGCGAGCGGGCGAAGAATGCCGCGGCGCTGCCGTGCTATCCCGATGGCGAGCGGGACCTGGAACGGCTTATCGACACCGAAATGCGCGCCGCCGGCCTCGTGCTCAAGCCGGACGCGCGCGCCGTGCTCGTCCCGCTGCTCGGCGGCGACCGCATCGCATCGCGCAACGAAATTCGCAAGCTCGCGCTCTATGCGCGCGATCGCGGCGAGGTCGGCATCGAAGACGTCACCGCGGTCGTTTCCGACGCGTCGGGCCTGGAAGCCGACGATCTCATCGATGCGGTGTTCGCCGGCCGGCCCGCCGACGTCGAGGCGCAGCTCGCCAAGGTGCGCATCGCCGGAACGTCGGTCGGTTCGATCTTCTTTGCCGCCCAGCGCCAGCTCGCGCAGCTGCACAAATGGCGGAGCGCGATCGAAACGGCCGGCGGGCGCTTTTCGGTCGATAGTCTAATGCCGCCCGTGCACTTTCGCCGCAAGCCCGCGGTCGAGGCGGCGTTGCGGCAATGGACCGCGGCGCGGTTGACCACCGCCATGAACGAGCTTGCCGAGGCGGTGCTCGCTTCGCGGCGCACCGCGACGCTTGCCGAAACCATCGCCGAGCGCGCGCTGCTCGCGATCGCGACCAAGGCGCGGCGCAGCGCGGCGTAGTCTTTTGGATGATAGCCCCATATGACGTTGAGCGCGCGAATCATCTGCGTTTCCCCAACGGCCCGAGCAGATTTCGCCGGTCACGCATTCCTCGGATTTCCCCACAGCTCCAACTAGTTCGCCTGCGGTTGTCCTCGCTCTGTTGACTTCCGCTAGTTTACAGCTCATTAGCGTCGCTGTTTTAGGGACCAACATATTTTAGGGACCAACATAACGCCAATAACTTGGCGCCCCTCCAAAGCAGGCCCGGCGAGGTACAGGATGCTTAGTCACCAACTTAGTCAGCGTGTATGTCACGTTGGCCCTATCCCTAAGTTGTGCAATTGTTTCCCTCCAGGCGAGTTTGGGGGGAACAAGTCGTGCCTGAGAAAAGAGAAAAGACGCTGAGCTACCGACGCGCGGGGTGGTTGGACGAAATTCAGGGTTTAACCTTGGAGCGATGTCTAAAGGATGCTCACGCTAATCTTAGAACTGTTGAAGAGAGAACGATTGTTCACAGTGGCCACCAAACAAAAAGTTTGAAGCCGAGAGAACTTTCTGCTGGCGGAATATTCTTGCATCTAGCTGTAGATACTCCCGGCGAATATGCGTCTGTTGTTCCTAAAGGCAAGCCCGGTGCCGCCGAATTGGATTTGGACGTAGCGGAGCCGCCGCCGGATGGCGAGTGGCTAGATGCAGATGCCTTTTTATTCGTGCGTCAAAACCATGTTTGCCTATGCTCAACAGGCCTTCGCGACGCCGCGATCGCGGCCTTCATATACGACCTTTTTAGGAAGGCGGAACTTCGCAGGGACGCAACACGATTTCAGCTTTTGAAAGTCGCAGATGTAAGCAAACTCCGATTGCTACATCATCAGGGCGTCAAGGAAATAGAACTCAAAGCGACGGTTTTTCAAGCGACCGCAAACTATGAACGAAGGAGATCGTGGGTGCTGCCGCAAAACAATTTAAGGTCTTTCATAAAAAGCCCAATGACTATACCCGCGATGGATTGCAGGTCGTTCTTACGCTTAAGTCTGATCGACGCTTTTCCAAAGACTTCAAAATCGGCGAAAAGCTGATCGAGGATGTCGCGGCAGACATTGTCCGAAATGCCGAAGATGACGACGATTTTGCAATCATCACCAAGACTGGACAAAAGATCGGACCCAAGGAGATATTTCTGCGTCAGAAGGTTCTGATCGATGGCGAAGGCAAGACCGTTGATAGAGACAAAGCTTGGAGAGAGTTGGCAAGTTTTTACAGGTCGCTCCAAGAGTCAGGCTTGTTGGAGCAATAGATGCGTCAACTTTTGTTTGCTTCCGGCTGCATGATCGTGGGTGGGTTTGCTGCTTATTATGTACAGCCGCACGTCCAGAAGAATGCAGATTTAATTTTGATTTTTGTTACGGTGTTTACAGTATTTGCTGGCTTCCTAATAGCGATTATTGCGTTGATCGGCGACCCTGTGTTGATCCCGCATGGCTCGTGGCGAGTTGCCGAACTCGGGCGCGACAGGATGGATGGTTTGCTTTTTTGGCATACCGCGCTTTTCGCTCTCTATTTATTGACGGTTGCTCTGCTGTTTGTCGGCGTAGTTCTTGAGCGCGCGCTCGATGAACACAATCTTTGGCGTATTTGGATTGAAAGAAGTTATTTGTTCTTTGGCGTGACTTCGTTTTTGCTGACGTTCGCATTACCTCGCGCGCTAATGGATTTGCAAAGGGCAAGGTATGACGCTGAAACGGAGCGACGGCGACGCGTGGCGAAAATACCGGAAGAGGATGGTGAGGTTTAGAAATTTAGAATGGCGACGTTTGGACGTTCGCGAGAACGACTTTGTTCACGCCCGACAGGCCTGTCCCGATTTTAGGAGAGTCGGCGCGAAAATAACCGGGTCCGTGGAAGATGCCGCTTACGTCGGGTTTTCCAGGCTGAAGGTCTGCGAGTCGTCGTCGTAGGCGAAGGCTTCGGCGTAACGGGCCCAGGCGGTGACCGAGCGCAAAGTAGCTTCGGCGTCTTCGCTGCTCATGTGGTCTTCCAGTTCGTCGAAAAAGCGGCTCTTCGGCGCCACGTGGTTGGCGCGCTCCTGCAGCACGCGGCGGATGTGGGCGGCGAGCGGAACATAAGTCAGGAGCTGACGCTGGAAGATCGTTTTGCGGTCGTCCGTTCCGGCTTCGACGAATTGCTTGCCGATGTCGGTGAGCTTGATGTCGCCGCCTTCGACTTCGACGAGGTGCAGAATTTGGAGCGCGTCCGACACCGGAAAAAGCTCGTCGCCTTCGAGATGCAGTTCGTCGGCGATGACCGGCAGGTCGGCTTTGCCGTTGAAGGGCTCGGCGGCAAGCGTCTCGAGAAGGCCGGACAACAAGTTGGCGGAAACGCGCGGCAGAATGGTGTCGATCGTCGTCGCCACCGTGCCCGCCGCGGTGCCGATTTTAAGCGGCGTCGGTATCCGCGCCGTCATTGCCGCATATATCTTCTCGACCAGGTCGTGGAAGCGGGGATCGAGCCGGTTGCGCGGCTGTTTCAAATCGACGGCGATTTCGCAAATGATCCGTCCGGGATTTGACGAAAATAACAGAATGCGGTCGCACATCAGCACCGCTTCCTCGATGTTGTGGGTCACCAGGACGACGCCCTTGATCGGCAATTTGCCGTCGCCCCAAAGTTCGAGGAAATCGGTACGCAGGGTTTCGGCGGTGAGTACGTCGAGAGCGGAGAACGGTTCGTCCATCAACAGGATGTTGGGATGCACAACGAGAGCGCGAGCAAAGCCGACGCGTTGCCGCATGCCGCCGGACAGTTCGCGCGGATAGGCGGATTCGTAGCCGTCGAGCCCGATGAGATCGATCGCGGCGAGCGCGCGCTTGCGGATTTCCGCTTCCGGCAAGCCGAGCGCTTCGAGGCCGAGTTGGACGTTTTCCAGGACCGTCAGCCAGGGGAACAGGGCAAAGCCCTGGAACACCATGGCGATGCCGGGCGCCGGCGCAACGACCGGCTGGCCGAGATAGGTGATTGTGCCGGCCGACGGCGGCATCAGGCCGGCGATCGAGCGCAGCAAAGTGGACTTGCCCGATCCGGTGCGGCCGAGAAGGCCGACGATCTGACCCTGTGCCAGTTCCAGCTCGATGCCGTCGAGCACCAGCAGTTCGCCGCCGTCCGCGCGTGGGAAAGTCTGGCGGAGCGCGTGAATATTGAGAAGCGCGGTGTCCATGCGATTGCCTCAACCAAGCCGGAATTTGCGTTCCGCATAAAGATAGAGCGGACGCCAGAACATGCGATTGATGATGACGACGAACAGGCTCATCACGGCGATGCCAAGCACGATGCGGTGGAAGTCGCCGGCCTCCGTCTCACGGGCGATATAGGCACCCAAGCCTTTCGCTTCGAGGCGCTCATTGCCCCACGTCGCGACCTCGGCGACGATACTGGCGTTCCACGATCCGCCGGACGCGGTGATGGCGCCGGTGATGTAATAGGGCAGCACCGCCGGCAACGCGATGCGCCGCCACCACAGCCAGCCGCGGACGCGGAAATTGACGCCCGCGGCGCGCAATTCCGCGGGAATCGCGGCGGCCCCGGCGACAACATTGAACAGAATGTACCATTGGGTGCCGAGGATCATCAGCGGGCTCAGCCAGATATTCGGATCGAGCCGCAGCGCGACGATGGCCGACACCGCGATCGGGAACAACAAATTGGCGGGAAAGGCGGCGAGAAACTGCGCCACCGGCTGCACCAGATTGGCGACACGCGGCCGCGTGCCGACCCAGACGCCGATCGGCACCCAGATCACGCTGGCGACCGCGATAAGCACCACAATGCGGCTCAGCGTCGCGAGACCCAGCAGCACCACGGTGATCACGTCGGCGGGCGCGATGTCGTGGATGACAAAGTGCGCGACCTCCCACGTGGCGGCCGCTGCGAGCACCGCGACGATCGCCGCCCATTGCAGCGTAATCCACGGGTGGCGCTGCGTCGGGGCTTCGCGCTTGGCCGCAACGGAACGCTCCGACCAACGCGCCCGCAACAAGCGTCGCCATTGGGCGGCGAACGGCCGGCTGATGCGGTCGACGAGCCGGGACCGGCGCAGCACATCGAACACCCACGAACGCGGCGCTGTCACGCCGGGCTCCTGCTCGAAGCGAAACCGGTCCGCCCATGCCACCAGCGGGCGAAACAAAAGCTGATCGTAGATCAGGATCACGATCAGCATGGTGGCGATCGCGTAACCGACCGCCGTGAGGTTGCGATCCTCAATGGCGAGCGCGATGTACGAACCGACGCCGGGCAGCGTTATGTTGGTGTTGCCGACGCTGATTGCCTCGGCGGCGACGACAAAGAACCAGCTTCCCGACATCGACACCATCATGTTCCAGATCAGCTGCGGCATCGCGAACGGAACGTCGACGCGCCAGAAACTCATCCAGGGACTGAGCCGAAAATTCTGCGAAACCTCTATCAACTCGCTCGGCACCGTGCGCAGCGACTGATAGAAGCTGAACGCCATGTTCCAGGCTTGGCTGGTAAAGATCGCGAAGATGGCGGCGTATTCGGCGCCCAGCACGCGGCCGGGCGCCAACGCCATGAAGAACACGACGGTGATCGAGATAAAGCCGAGAATCGGCACCGACTGCAGAATGTCGAGCAACGGCACCAACAGCCGCTCGGCCCGTTTGTTCTTGGCGGCGAGCGTCGCATAGGTGAAAGTGAAGATGAGCGACAGCGCCATCGCGACGAGCATGCGCAAGGTGGTGCGGGCAGCATATTCAGGCAAGTTGGCGGGATTAAGCGATACCGGCCGGCGTTGCAGTTCGGACAAAGGGGCGAGGAGATGGCGGCTCGCTTCCGCCAAAAACACCAACAGACCGAGGATCAACAGGACTGCGAGCACGTCCCAGCGGCTGAAGAACCTGCCCCAGCCGCCGACTGAAATTGGCACGTTCAGCCGCATGTCGCGCCGCCCAATTCACTTTTGCGGTTGTCACACGATCTTCACGAAAGTCGCGGCCCCCATCCCACAAGCGGCCGCGAGCTTCGCGGGTCCACATAACATTCACGCGGCGTCATTCAAATACTATTACGTTCGATCGCGGCGATTGGGTCGTGGGCCATTTGCGCGCGGCGCCGGCTTTGCGGCTTTACCGCTCCTGCGGAGTGTCCTATTGCGCGAAACCGCGTGCCCGGTCCGGAACTTGGTCGGAGCGAGTCCAATTTGATGCAGATGCTGAACCAGCAGACGATCGCCCTGCCGCAACCGCTCATGCGCGAAGTCGCCAAGGCTCATGACGTTTGGCGGTCGAAACAAAACACGCGCCGGCTGTGGAACGCGGACGCCGCATTATGGACCGGGAGCGACGAAGGCGATTGGCTGGGCTGGCTCAACATCATCGACCGCGCCCCCGGCGAGATCGCCGTGGTTCAAGAATTCGGCCGGGCGTTGCAGGCGGAAAACTTCACCGACGTGCTGCTCCTTGGCATGGGCGGATCGAGCCTCGGACCCGAGGTGCTGGCAAAGAGCCTCGGATCGGCGCCGCGCTATCCCACGCTCCGCGTGCTCGATTCGACCGACCCGCACCAGGTGCGGCGCTTCGAGCAGGGCATCGATATCGAGCGGACGCTATTCATCGTGTCGAGCAAGTCCGGGACCACGCTCGAACCGAATGTCCTGATGGATTACTTCTTTGCCAAGGCATCGGCCGCACTCGGTCAAGCGGCGCGCCGACATTTCGTCGCCGTTACCGATCCGGGCTCGAAACTGCAAAAGGCAGCCGAAGCCAACGGCTATCGCCGGGTCTTCCTCGGCGTTCCCAGCATCGGCGGGCGCTATTCCGTGCTCTCCCCGTTCGGCATGGTGCCGTTCGCCGCGATCGGCCACGATCCGCAGGCGTTTCTCGAATCGACCCGCATCATGGCCCAAGCGTGCGGCCCCGAGACGCCGCAAGAGCACAATCCGGGCATCGCACTCGGGATCGCGATCGGCGTCCTTGCGCTTGCCGGCCGCGACAAGCTCACGATCATCGCCTCGCCGTCGATCGCGACGTTCGGCGCCTGGGCGGAGCAACTCGTCGCCGAATCCACCGGCAAGATCGGACGAGGTGTTATTCCCATCGCCGACGAGCCGCTAGGCGTGCCGACGGCTTACGACGAGCATCGGCTTTTCGTCTATCTTCGCGACACTGCCAATCCCGACCCGGCGCAGGACCGGGCGGTTGATGCGCTCCAACATAGCGGCCAACCGCTCATCCACATCGAGCTCGGTTCGCCCGCGCTCATTGGGCAGGAATTCTTCCGCTTCGAAATCGCGACCGCGGCGGCGGGCGCGATTCTCGGGATCAACCCGTTCGACCAGCCCGACGTCGAAGCGAGCAAGGTCGCGACCCGCCAGATGACGGATGCGTTCGAGCAATCCGGATCGCTGCCGTCGGCGCCGCCGGTGTTCGAAGCTGGCAGCATCGCGCTCTACGCCGACGCGCGCAACGAGGCGGCGCTGCGCAAGCTCGGCGCCGATGCGACACTCGAAGGTTGGCTCAAGGCGCACCTGGAGCGTCTCACCGACCGCGATTACTTCGCACTGCTGGCTTACATCGATGCCGAGGATGCGCGGCTTGAGACGTTGCAAGCCCTGCGCGGCGCGGTGCGTGACCGAAAGCGCGTCGCGACTGCTCTGCAATTCGGCCCGCGATTCCTGCATTCGACCGGACAAGCATATAAGGGAGGGCCGAATTCCGGGGTTTTTCTGCAAATCACAACGAACGCTGCGCCGGATCTTGCGATACCGGGCCGCAAGGCAAGTTTCGGCGTCATCGAGGCGGCGCAAGCGCGCGGCGACTTTCACGTGCTGACCGAACGCGGCCGTCGGGCGTTGCACGCACATATTGCGGGTAACGTGGATGACGGCATTGCAGTGCTCGACGCCGCTTTGCGCCGGGCCTTAGGCTAACAACTGCCGGAAATCCGTTCCTACAACGAGACGAGTTCCTACGACGAGACAATCTGATGAAGCCGCTAAATGCCGCCGGCGGCGGGCAGTTGCGTCGCCGTTTGGGCGGTTACGGGCGCTGGCGCGCCGATCAGCCGCGCGCCGAGCGGAATGCGCTGAACGGCCAGAATGATGATCCAGCTCATGATCAGTGCAACGACGAAGACGATCGGCCCTTTGATGACCGCGGGTAAACTGGATGAGAGCAGCGCGTATTGCAGCCAGACGACGAACACGTAGTGCACGAGGTAAAGACTGTAGGCGTTTGCCGACAAACTCGCGCGCGCCCGCGAACGTCGCAGCCCGAAACGCAGGCTCGCTGCGATCAGAAAGGAGCAGCCGGCGACGCACGCTAGAACGAAACTCACATCGGAGGCGACCTCGATCGCAATCGGCGCCGGACCGTCGAGGGTCAACGAGGTCATGCCCATCCAGACGAATAGCGTCGCCAGCGCCGCCGCCAGCCACAGCCACCAGCGCCTCGCCAATCCGCCATCGGCGGCAATGAGGCCGGTATCGATGCCGCCCGCGCCGATTCCTACGCCAGCGAAGAAAAAGACGGCGTACAGAAGCGGCCGCGAGAACTGCAGCGCCAACGGGCCGGAATTGGACCAGTCCCAGGGCGTGAAGACGAGCGCGAGCGGCACGTAGGCCAACATGGCCGCCGCGGCCAACGCCGCAAGATAAGCGAGCGGTCGCTGGCCCAACTCTGCCGACCACCGGCCGAGGCTCCTGATGGCATTCGGTGCGATCAAATTCACACCGACCACGACGACATTCAAAGCCAGGAGTTGCCAGAGGAACCAGAGCTGGCCATTGGGCACGAAGGGCAACGCGAAATAGCTACGCACATAGTCGGCCATGGTCGGATCGGCGGCGGTGACGCGATAGGCCGGATAGACGGCAATCGGAACGAGCACGACGACGCCGAAAAAAAAGGGAACGCCGAGCCGCAGCAGCCGGTCGCGCACGAAGCCCCAGCTTTGCTTGCGTTGCAGACTCCGCCAGACGAACAAGCCGGAAAGCAGAAACATCAGCGACATCAGATAAACGTCCTGCCAAGCGCAGAACAGGTCGAAGCCGAACCAGCGGTGGCCGTCCAAAATCGGAAACGCGCGCCAGCCGTAGGGCGGCTGGTCAAATCCGGATGCGCGCGATGGAATCCACTCGACGTAGGCCAACACCGAATGGAAAGCGAGCACAATAAGGATGACGACCGCCCGCAAATTGTCCAAGGCAAGGCTGGAACGCGACATCGAAGGAGAGCGCGGCATGGACGGCTGTTTCCCCAACCCCAAACGACAATGCCCGCCGGCGGATTTTGATCCGCCGGGCGGAACAATCATTGGAACAGGCGGCCCGGATGCGCGCAAGGACCACGGACCCGGTCATTTCGTCTTTTTCGCAGCTTGCCACAGCGCCAGACGTCCTTAAATCACCGCATTGTGGAAGGAAGTCTTCCGCGCCCATTAACGATGCATGTCGTCGAATTGACCGCCGTGAACGGATGGAGAAGGCCATGACAGCGCAGTGGACAAAGCCGCTTATCGCGGGGCTTGTGGCGTTTTTCGCCGCTGTTCAACCGCTTGCGGCGGCAGAGCCGTCGGTGGCCGGGTTGTGGCAAAAGATCGACGACCAGACCGGCAAGACGGTCATATGGTTTCTGTTCGTCGACAACGGCGGAACCTACCAGGGCGTCGCCGCAAAGCTCTTTCCGTTAGAAAGCGACGGGCCGACGCCGCCCACGTGCACGCATTGCCGGGACGACCGCAAGGATGCCCCTTTGCTCGGGCTGCCGATCATCCGCGGAATGCAACGCGTCGGCTTGCGCTATGAGCATGGCACGATCCTCGATCCGCGCGACGGCAACATCTACAACGCGACCATGACGCTGAGCCCCGACGGCCAGAGCCTGACCGTGCGCGGTTACCTCGGCCTCGAGCTCTTCGGACGGAATGAAACTTGGTATCGGCTGCCCGATGGCGCCGAGCAACAACTCGACCCTGTCGTTATCGCCAAATACCTTCCCGGCCTCGTGCCAACGACGTCGGCCATGCGGCGTCCGGCAAGATCGGCGAATTCGGTTCGTTAAAGTCTTAAAACGCGGACGCGGCCCAAGCGGGCCGCGTCGTCTCACTCTCTGCTCAAGCCGAATTCACAGCCCGGCGCGGCGTAATGGTAGCGGGCGACCCCATACCTGTCCCGCTCGACGATCGGATGGCATTGCGCGATCCATTTGCGGTCGCGCACCGCGACTTGCGCTCTCTGCGCCTCGCCGAGTGCCTCCGGTACGCCGCGGACGTAAGGATCGCCGGCTGTCGCCCACTGCGCCACGCAGTTGAAGCTGCTCGCTCCGCCGACGCAGCTCAAACCGATGACGTTGCCCGCATAGGCCGAGGTCAAAGTCAGGACCGACAGGATCGCGCCGGCGCCGACCCGCACGACCGAATGTAAAGCCGAAGACTTTTCGGCGGCACGATTGGTAAACACCGCTCTCTCCCTGCGAGCGTGTGCCGATTGGATTCAATCGATCTCCACGCTCGTTTTGACGCGGCGCGGTTTCTGCAAGCGGATTCCCGCTTCCGGAACACGCACCGAGCCTCGATCGGGAGTGAGCAAGCCAAATGCCAGCGAATCTGCCCTGTTTTGATACAGCGGGCACGTTCTGAAAGTTCGGCTGTTAACGCTTGATGGTAACCGTCGAAGAAAGCCGTCGCTCTTCCCATCCCTGCTGTTCAAGCTCGGGGACGGTGTCGTCGATCTGCGGATAGCCGAGACAGAAATAGCCGATGAATTTCCAATCCGGCGGAATCTTAAGAAGCGCGGCGACCGCCGCTGGATCGAGGATCGACACCCAGCCCATGCCGATGCCCTGGGCGCGAGCGGCAAGCCAGATCGTATGTACCGCGGTGACCGCCGAATACTCGATCATCTCCGGCATGGTGTGGCGGCCGAGCCCGTGACCTTGAACGGTCGAGCGATCGGCAAAGACCGCGAGGTGGCACGGCGCATCCTCCAACCCGGCGAGCTTGAGTCGGGCATAAAGACCGGCGCGATCGCTGTCCTGCGCGGCGAGCGCCTGCGCGTTGCAAGCCGCGAAGTTGTCGCGGATAGCGGCGCGGGCGACGTCCTGCTCGATAATGACAAAACGCCAAGGCTGGCTCAGCCCGACCGAAGGCGCCAGGCATGCCAGCTCGATGAGATTTTCCAACGCGCCCGGCGGCAACGGATCGCGCCGAAAACGCCGAACGTCGCGACGCCAAACCAGAAGATCGCGCAGCCGCGTGCGGAACGCGTCATCGAAGGCGATCGCTGCCCGTTCTCCCACGCTGAACTCTCCGGCCTGCAACCTTGATTGCGGTCGCGCGAACGATAGCTTTTTAGCGGTCCTTGAAGGAAGCCAGGGCGGCGTTCAGCCGCCGCCATTGCCGCTCATTCGCCGGCAGGCCGAAGCGGAGCCAATTAGCGTTATCCGGGAAGGCGCGCGTCCAAATGCCGGCGCGGCCCAGATGCGCGAACAGCGCACGCGCCGTCGGCGCGCGCGCCAGACGGAACAGGCTCGTGCCGCCGACGATCTCAAGGCCCGAGCCGGCGAGCGCGGTATCGAGCCTCTTTGCCGTCTTCTCAAGCCGCCGCCGCGTTCGTTCGATCCATGCCGCGTCCGCCAGTGCCTTGGCGCCAACGGCAAGCGCCGGTCCCGACACCGCCCAAGGGCCAAGCGCGGCGCGAAGCTTGTCCGCCATCGGCGGCGCGGCAAGCGCGAAGCCTAGCCTCACGCCCGCCAGTCCGAAGAATTTGCCGAACGAACGCAGCACCACGAGATTGCCATACGTGACGTCGGCTACGAGGCTCGTGTTGGGTGGCCCAACGTCCATGAAGGCTTCATCGATGACGAGTACGCCGCCGCGGCGGCGCAGATTCTTGGCTACGGCGAGCAACGTCTCCCGGCTGAACATCTTGCCGTCGGGATTGTTGGGATTGCTGACAATGACGATGTCCGCATCGCCGCAGTCAGCAACGTCGCGCACCGCTTGAACACGGTGCCCTGCAAGCGCCGCGGCCCGCGCGTGCTCCGGGTAGCCGGGCGCTAAAACCGCGGCGCGGCCGGGCGCCACCAGACCGGCAACAAGCGGCAGCAATATCTGCGTTCCGGGTGCTGCGACGACATGCGCTGCCGAGGGAACGCCGTAAGCGCGCACAGCAGCCGCGGCGAGCGCATCCGACGCCGCCGCGTCGGGCAACCGCGCATAAACATCCGCGGAAAAACGCGGCAGCGGATAGGATTTGGGGTTGATCCCGGTCGAGAGGTCGATGAAGGGTTCGGGTGCGCCGGGGAACAGGCGCCGTGCACTGCCGAGGTCGCCGCCATGAGCGAGCGGCTCGTCCGCGCCGCCGGTGAGGATCATGTCTATCGCGCTAGCACTGGCCGCCATGCTGATCGAGCTCTGTCTCGGCTACCCGCGGCGATTGCTTCGAGCGATCGGCCATCCGATCACTTGGATGGGATCCCTGATCGGTTTGCTTGAGCGGCGGCTCAATGATACGACAACGTCGGCCGGACGGCAGCGGGCTGCGGGAATCCTCGCCGTCTTTATTCTCCTTCTGGTCGTCGCAGCCCTGGCTGTTGTTGTCGAGCGCGGTCTGCTGCGAGCCCCGTTCGGCATTCTCATCGCCGGCCTCGTTGCCAGCACGTTGGTGGCGCAACGAAGTCTGTACCGGCACGTGGCCGACGTCGCCGTTGCGCTCGACAAAGACGGCGTCGCTTCCGGCCGTCGGGCGGTATCGCGCATCGTCGGCCGCGATACCGACAAGCTCGACGCCGCTGGCATCGCCCGTGCCGCCATCGAGAGCCTGGCGGAGAATTTTTCCGATGCCGTCGTCGCGCCGGTGCTGTGGATGGTCATCGCCGGGCTCCCTGGCGCCGCACTCTACAAGGCGATCAACACCGCCGACAGTATGATCGGCCATCGGACGCCACGCTATATCGCCTTCGGCTGGGCGGCGGCGCGGCTCGACGATCTCGTCAACCTGCCGGCCTCGCGCCTTTCGGCGCTGCTTGTCGTCGCCGCGGCGGCGCTGGGAAGCGACACCTCCGCCGGCGGCGCGTGGCGCGCCGTACGCCGCGACGCGCCGCATCATCGCTCGCCCAATGCGGGCTATCCGGAAGCGTCGATGGCGGGAGCGCTCGGACTTTCACTCGCCGGCCCGCGCGTCTACGGCGGGGTCGCCGTCGAAGACGCGACGATGGGCGACGGCCGCCGCGAAGCCAACGCCGCCGACATCGTGCGCGCGCTCGCGCTCTACCGGCGCGCTGACGCGATCCTGATTGCCATCCTCGTCGTTGCCGCGATCCTGGTCATCGCGCCAGTCTAAGCAAACGATCGAGGTCGAGATGCGCGGCGAGATGCGCCGCCAAGGCATCCAGCGTTTGCTCGATCAAGCCGTCATAGGCGATGCGTGTGGCGCCGGCGGCAAAGCGGGCGAGCCAGGCCGCGCGTTGCCGGTCGTCGGCGAATAGTCCGTGGACATAGGTGCCCATTGCCCGGCCGTCGGCCGAGACCGCGCCCTCCGGCGATCCGTCGCTGAGCCGGGCAAATGGCCGCGCGCGGTCGGGACCTTCGGTCACGCCCATATGCATCTCGTAGCCCGCGAACGGCGCGCCGTCGGCGGTGGCGCCGCGCACCGCTTCGAGGCGCTTTTCCGAAACCAGCGTCGTCGTCACCTCGATGAGGCCGAGGCCTTCGACCGTGGCCGGCGGCCCTTCGATGCCGCTCGGATCGGCGACCGCGCGCCCGAGCATCTGGAAGCCGCCGCACAGCCCCAAAACGAGGCCGCCGCGGCGATGGTGCGCGGCAATGTCGATGTCGAAGCCGGCGCCGCGCAGTGCCGCAAGGTCGGCGATCGTCGCCTTCGAGCCCGGCAATACGATCAGATCGGCATCGCCGGGAAGCGCCGCTCCGGGGCGTACCCGTACCACATCGACTTCCGGCTCGGCCTCGAGCGGATCGAGATCGTCGAAGTTGGCGATATGCGGCAGGATCGGCACGGCGACGCGCATCCGCGGCCGCGATTTAGCCGCCGGGCTTTGTTCGAGCGCAAGCGCGTCCTCCGCCGGCAGCAAGCGCGCATCGGCAAAATATGGAATCAAGCCGAGCGGCTCCCATCCGGTCACCCGCGCGATCCGCTCCATGCCGGCGGCAAACAGCGCCGCATCGCCGCGAAATTTATTGACGATGAAGCCGCAAATAAGCGCCGCATCCTCGGGCGCCAGCACGGCCTTGGTGCCGATCAGGCTTGCGATCACGCCGCCCCGGTCGATGTCGCCGATCACCACCACCGGCACACCGGCGGCGATGGCGAATCCCATGTTGGCGATGTCGTTTGAGCGCAGATTGACTTCCGCGACGCTACCGGCACCCTCGACCAGCACGATATCGGCCTCATTGCGCAAGTGCGCGAAGCTGTCGAGCACGTGGGGCAGGAGATCGCGCTTGATATGCTGATACGCGGCCGCTTTGGCGCTGCCGTAAACGCGGCCTTGCAGCACGATCTGCGCGCCGATATCGCTTTGCGGTTTCAGCAGCACCGGATTCATGTGCACGCTCGGCGGCGTGCAAGCGGCGCGCGCCTGCAAAGCTTGCGCGCGGCCGATTTCGCCGCCGTCCGCGGTTACCGCCGCGTTGTTCGACATGTTCTGCGGCTTGAACGGCCGCACAGCGAGGCCGCGCTTGGTGAGCGAGCGCGCGAGCCCGGCCACGATCAAGGATTTGCCCACGTCCGAGCCGGTGCCGGCGAACATCAGGGCGCGCGCCGGCATTGTCGTTAGAACTCGATGCCCGGCTGCGCCTTTACGCCGGCGGCGAAGTGGTGCTTGACCAACGTCATCTCGGTAACAAGATCGGCGGCGGCCAAAAGCTCCGGCTTGGCGTTGCGTCCGGTAACGACGACATGGAGTCCCGGCCGGCGCTCTGTGAGCGTAGTGAGAACCGCATCAAGGCCGAGATAATCGTAGCGCAGCGCGATATTAAGCTCGTCGAGAATGACGAGCGCATAAGCTGGATCGGCCATGAGCTCGCGCGCCTTCGACCAGGCGCGCTCGGCGGCGGCGACATCGCGGCCACGGTCCTGCGTTTCCCAGGTAAAGCCCTCCCCCATCGTGTGCCAGGAGACTTGATCGCCGAACTTCGTCAGTGCGTCGCGCTCGGCGGTGTGCCATGCGCCTTTGATGAACTGGACGACGCCGACGCGATGACCGCGGCCGATCATGCGCAAAGCAAGCCCGAAGGCTGCCGTCGATTTTCCCTTGCCGGTGCCGGTGTGCACGATCAGGAGGCCCTTCTCGACTGTCTTGCCCGCCACTTCGGCGTCCTGCACGGCTTTGCGTTTTGCCATCTTGGCGCGATGGCGTTCAACGTCGGCTTTGGGTCGGGTCGCGTTCGCCGGTTCGCTCATAACGCGCCTTTCACCGCGAGCGGCAAACCCGCGACCATGAGAACCACGCGGTCTGCCCGCGAAGCCATGCGCTGATTGAGAATACCCTGCAAGTCGCGGAATTTTCGGCCGAGCGGATAATCCGGAACGATGCCGGAGCCTACTTCGTTCGCGACCAGAACAACCGGCGCCGCGATGTCCGTGAGCGAGTTTTCCAAGTGCTCGATTTCTTTCTCGATGTCTCCATCCGCGAGCAGCAGGTTCGACAGCCACAATGTCAGGCAATCGACCAGCACCGGCATTGTGGCGCTTGCCGCAAGCGCCGCCGCGAGATCGTGCGGCGCCTCGACGGTTCGCCAATCCGCGCTGCGCCGCGCGCGGTGGTGTTTGATGCGCAAGGCCATTTCCTCATCGCCCGCTTGCGCGGTGGCGATGTAGGTCCACGGCGGCGTCCAAGGCGGCGGCAAGGCGGCGAACAGGCCCTCGGCATAGCGGCTCTTGCCCGAGCGCGCGCCGCCGAGCACGAAGGTAAGCGGTACGCCAGCGCCAAGCATGGCAAACTATAGCCGCTGGCGCCCGCCATTGACAAAGCCTCGCAGGCGACCGTTAAGTGCCGGTATTCGACGGTCTCTCGCTAAGAGAGCGAACAGGGAATGCGGTGCGGAACATCGGTTCCTAATCCGCAGCTGCCCCCGCAACTGTAAGCGGCAAGCCCGAACCACAGAGCCACTGGAGCAATCCGGGAAGGCGGTGACGGGCGGCGAGCCGCGAGCCAGGAGACCTGCCGTCGATGCGGTCGCAACCGGGCGGGGTGCCTCGGCGCAAACCGGTTGGCATTGCACCCGTCTGACGCCGCGCGGAGCAGCACGGGTGAGCCGTTTCGATCCAGCAAGCGAGCCGCAGCGTGCGGCGTCAATTGACGCCCCGGTAATCTATGTTTGCATCACCTGCCGGCCCGTCGGCGAACCGGACAGCGCATTGCGGCCCGGCGCGATCCTTGCCGAAGCGACCGCTCGCGCCGCGGCCGGTACCGAAGTCGAGGTGCGGCCGCTGCGTTGTCTCGCCAATTGCTCGCGCGGCCCGAGCGCGGCGCTACGCTGCAATGCCTCCTGGACTTACGTGTTCGGCGGCCTCGATGCGAATTGCGCCGGCGCGCTGGTCGAAGGCGCGCGGCTTCTTGCCGGCGCGGCTGACGGTATTCTGCCGTGGCGCGGACGCCCGGCGCCCTTGAAGCGCGGCTTGATCGCGCGCGTTCCTCCTATCGGCTTCGAAGAGGTTGGCGAATGAACGAGACACTTGCGCGCGTACCCTGCACCATCGTCACCGGCTTTCTCGGCGCCGGCAAAACCACGCTCATCCGCCATGTGATCGCCAACGCACAAGGCCGCAAGCTCGCCGTCATCGTCAACGAATTCGGCGACATCGGCATCGACGGTGAAATCCTCAAGGGCTGCGGCAACGCCGCCTGCCCCGAAGAGAACATCGTCGAACTGGCCAATGGCTGCCTGTGCTGCACCGTCGCCGACAAGTTCGTGCCGGCGCTCGACGCCATTCTCGCGCGCGACGGAGTCGAGCACATCGTCATCGAAACGTCCGGGCTCGCGCTGCCGAAACCGCTGGTCCAGGCATTCCACTGGCCGGCGATCAAGAGCCGCGTAACGGTCGATGGCGTGGTGGTCGTTGTTGACGGCGCGGCGCTCGCCGCAGGCCGCGTCGCCCATGACCTCGGCGCCCTGGCGCAGCAACGCGCGACCGACGGCTCGCTCACCCATGACGATCCGATCGAAGAAGTGTTCGAGGACCAGATCGCCTGCGCCGATCTGGTGGTGCTCAACAAGCGCGACCTCATCGACGCAGCCGGCATGGAGAAAGCGCGGGCCGCGATCGCCAACGTGCTGCCGCGCAGCGTCAAGACGATCGCGGTCGCCGACGGTAAAGTCGACCAGGCGCTGCTGCTCGGCCTCGGCGTCGGCACCGAACGCGACATTGCCAACCGCCGCACCCGGCACGACGCCGAGGAGGAGCACGACCACGACGATTTCGATTCCTTCGCCGTGCCGCTCGGCGAGATCGCCGATCCGGCGGCGCTCGCCGAGCGCGTTGCCGCGCTGGCGGAGAAGTTCGACGTCTTGCGGGTCAAAGGCTTTGCTGCGGTGATCGGCAAGCCGCTGCGCCTGCTGGTTCAGGCGGTTGGTCCGCGAGTCACTCACCAATACGACCGGCCGTGGACGGCAAGCGAAGCGCGCCAAGGCCACCTTGTCGTGATCGGTTTGAAGGGATTGGATCGCGCGGCGGTGACGCGCGCGCTGGGCGCATGATCCCGAAAAAGCCTGCCCCGGACTTGATCCGGGGTGGCAGCCGGTTTTCGGACAAAATCATGCGCAGACGAAAATAAGGTCTAATAATGCATCTGCTGACGACGACATCGACCAGTCTCGACGAGATCGTCGAAGCGGTGGATCTCGGCCAAACACCGGGCGATATCGTGGTGCTGTCGTTCGCGGACAGCGACCTTGCCAGCCTCGCTGCCGCCTGGGAGGCGGAGCGATCGGCGCTGCCAAGCATTCGCCTCGCGCATTTGCGCGATCTGCGCCATCCGATGTCGGTCGATCTGTGGCTCGACCGCGTTGCCGCGCATGCCAAAGTCATCGTGGTGCGGCTCCTCGGCGGGCTGGATTGGTGGAAATACGGCATCGAGCGGCTGTCGCTCATATGTCGCGAGCGTGGCATCGCGCTCGCGGTGCTGCCCGGCGAAGATCGCGACGACGACCGGCTTGCGGCAGCTTCCACGCTGCCGCCCGCTGAACTTGAAACACTACTGGGTTTCTTTCGCGAAGGCGGCGGCGAAAATCTGCGCGCGCTGCTGCGTCGGCTGGCCCGGCACTGCGGCTTCGATCTCGACCGCTGCGATCCAAAACCCGTACCGCGTCTCGCGGGCTACTTGCCGGGCGAAGGCGCTGTCACCGTCGCGCGGCTCGGCGCGGCGCTCGATCCCGGCCGGCCGGTGGTGCCGATCATCTTTTATCGCGCGCTGCTGCTCGCTGCCGACACCGCGCCGATCGACGCGCTGTGCTCGGCGCTCACGGCACGCGGACTTGCGCCGGCGCCGCTCGTCGTCACGAGCCTCAAGGATCGCGAAGCCTCGCAATTCCTGCGCGACGCCTTCGCAGAACTTGACCCGGCGGTGATTGTGACGACGACCGCATTCGCCGCCGGCGGCGACAGCGGCGAGCCGACGCCGCTGGAAACGTCGGATGCGCCCGTTCTGCAAGTCGTCAGCGCCACTACGAAACGCACGGCCTGGCGCGACGGCGCGCGCGGGCTCGGCGCCGCCGATCTCGCCATGCATGTCGTGCTGCCCGAACTGGACGGCCGCGTCCTCGCCGGCGCGGTCGCTTTCAAGGACCCGTTACCGACCCAGGAAGGGCTTTCCTTCAGCGCCGTCGTGAGTCGGCCCGAGCCGGACCGCATCGCCATTGTCGCCGACCGCATCGCTGCGTTGATCCGTTTGCGCGCGCGGCCGCGCGGCGAGCGGCGCGTCGCCGTGCTGCTGCCGGATTATCCCGGCGCGGCCGGCCGCACCGGCTATGCGGTGGGCCTCGACGTGCCGGCAAGCGCCGTCGCGCTGATAGAAGACCTCGCCGAGGCCGGCTACAGCGTGAGCGGCGCGCCGGAAACGTCGCGCGATTTACTTGCCGGTCTCGCAGCCGGCTCGGATGAGGCGAAGCTGACGCTGGCACAATACTGCACTTTGCTTGAGGGCGTGCCGGCTAGGGCAGTAATGAAGCTGCGCGAAGCCTGGGGCGAACCGGCGGACGATCCTGATATCCGCGACGGCGCTTTTCATTTCCACGCGCAAAGATTCGGCAACATTCTGGTTGCGCTGCCGCCCGATCGCGGCCGGTCAGCCGAGCGGCGCGCCGATTATCACGACCCTGCGCTGCCGCCCCGCCACGCACTGGTCGCGTTCGGTCTGTGGCTGCAGCACGTCACGAACGCCGATGCGCTCGTCCATATGGGCGCGCATGGCACGCTCGAATGGCTGCCCGGAAAGGCGGTCGCGCTGAGCGCCGAATGTTTTCCCGAAATCGTCACCGGCGCGTTGCCGGTGATCTATCCGTTCATCGTCAGCAATCCCGGCGAGGCGGCGCAAGCAAAGCGCCGTATCGCCGCGATGACCATCGGTCATCTGCCGCCGCCGCTCGTTACCGACGGGCTTTCCGGCGATGCGCGCGAACTCGAACGCCTGGTCGACGAATATGCCCAAGCCGATGGCCTCGACCGCCGGCGACGCGAGCGGCTTGCCAGTCTCATCGTCGAGACGGCGCAGCGCAGTGGACTGGCGCGCGAAGCCGGTGTCGCGAAAGATGTGGCGCCCGGCGATGCGCTACGCCAGATCGACGCCTGGCTGTGCGACCTCAAAGACCTCGCTGTGAAAGACGGCCTGCACGTCTGTGGCCGCGCTGCTTTCGGTAACGACGACGTACTGTGGCGCGCGAGCGCCGATGCCGAACGCGCGGCGTTGATTGCTGCGCTCGACGGCCGCCGGATCGCGCCGGGCCCGGCCGGTTCGCCGAGCCGCGGCCGACGCGACGTGCTGCCAACGGGGCGCAACCTCTTTACCGCCGACCCGCGCACGCTGCCGACGCCGACCGCGATGGAACTAGGCCGCGTTGCCGCGGCCGAGGTCTTGCGCGCGCATTTGCAGACCCACGGCGAGCCGCCCCGCAACGCCGTGATCGATCTGTGGGGCAGCGCCACATTGCGCACCGGCGGCGAGGAGATTGCGCAAGGCCTGGCGCTGATGGGCTGCTGCCCGATTTGGGACCTCGCTACCGGCCGCGTCACCGGAGTTGAAGTGCTGCCGACCGGTGCAATGGGCCGTGCACGCGTCGACGTCACCTGGCGCATCTCCGGCCTGTTCCGCGATCTTTTCCCGGCGCAGATCGCGCTGATCGATGCCGCCGTGCAGGCAGTCGCCACACGCGACGAGGACGACGATGAGAATCCGCTCGCCGGCGCGCGCCGCACCGCCGCAGCACGTCTCGATCGCATTTTCGGCAATGCTCCCGGCGCCTATGGCTCTGGCGTCGAAGATTTGCTGGGCCGCAACGCCGACACGCCGACTATCGGCACAGCTTACCTCGCCGCCGCCTCGCACAGTTATGGCGGCGCGGCGGGCGACGGCACCATGGCTCCAGGCGCATTCGCCCGGCGCGTTGCCGAAGCCGACCTCCTCGTCCATGCTGGCGACGATCCCGGCCGCGATCTGCTCGAAGGCGCCGAGGACGCCGCCTTTGTCGGCGGCTTTGCCGCAGCCGCGAAAATGCTCGGCCGCAGTGCCGATCTCATCATGCTTGACGTGACCGACCCACAGCGCCCGCGCGCCCGTACACTGTCCGCGGCGCTGGCGCGCATCGTACGCGGGCGCGCCATCAATCCGCGCTTCATCGCCGGCCAGATGCGCCACGGCCCGCGGGGCGCTGCTGAGCTTGCCGAGACTGTCGACCGGCTCGCGGCATTCGCCGAAATGACTGACGCAGTGAGCAGTGAATTGTTCGATCTCCTGCACGAGGCTTACATCGCCGCTCCGGACGTGCGCGACTTCCTGCTGAGTGAGAATCCGCAGGCTGCGGCGGCAATTGCCGAGCGCCTCGATGCAGCGCGCCGGCGCGGCTTTTGGCATCCGCGCCGTAACGATGTCGATGCCGGCCTCGCGATGCTGCGCGCGGAGGCAGTGGCATGAATGTGTCCGCCACGATAGCGCGGCAACGGCGCGGCGCCTGTCCCGGATTATCGGCGCCCATGCTTACAGGCGACGGCCTCTTGGTGCGGCTGACGCCGACGGGCACCATCGCGCTCGACGCCTTCGCCGAACTCTGTGAACGGGCACGAAGTCACGGCAACGGGATCATCGAAATAACGGCGCGCGGCAACATCCAGGTCCGGGGCTTGAGCGCCGCGTCGGCGCCGCACTTCGCGGCGGCGGTCGCCGCGCTTAATATCGCGGCGGCGGACGGCATTCCCGTTGTCGCCAATCCGCTGGCCGGACTCGATGCCGGAGAGATTTTGGACGCCGGCGCGCTTGCCGCCGGCCTGCGCCGGGCGCTGGCTGAAACTTCGCTTGCCGCAAGGCTCGACGCTAAGGTTTCCATTGTCGTCGATGGCGGCAACGCGCTCGGACTTGATGCGATCGCAGCAGACGTGCGGCTGCGCGCCCTAATAACGGACGGCGCCGTCATGCTTCGCGTCGGCGTCGGCGGCGATCGGACGAGAGCCGCCGAACTCGGCGACGTCGCGCCCGGCGACGCCGTTGAAACCGTCGCGCGGCTTCTTGAAGTCATAGCCCAACATGGCCGCGAGGCCCGAGCACGCGATATTCTCCGGAGCGAGGGCGCTGAGCCGTTTGTCGAGGCGCTTGCCGATCTCCTTCCATCTTCCAGAAATCCCGAGCCGGATTCGCGTTCGCGCGCGCCTGAACCTTCAGGCCAGTCAATCGGCGTGCATCGGTTACGGGACGGATCGCTGGCATGCGGCATTGGTCTTGCCTTCGGGCACGCCGACGCCGAAACGCTCGCGCGGCTGAGCGAGGCCGCCGCGTCCGCAGGCGCGTTCGGCATGCGTACCGCGCCCGGCCGAGTGCTTATGGCCGTCGGGCTTCGCCAGGAAACATGCAACTCCTTCATCGCGACCGCCGCGCGCCTTGGTTTTGTCGTGAGCGCGGACGATCCGCGCCGCCGCGTCGTCGCCTGCGCCGGCGCGCCGATCTGCGCATCCGCCGCGATAGCGGCGCGGGCGCTGGCGCCGCGCGTCGCGGCGGCGGCGGCGTCCCTGCTCGACGGCTCGTTTACCGTTCACGTTTCCGGCTGCGCCAAAGGTTGCGCGCATCCGGCTAATGCAGCACTCACCGCCGTCGGCACGCCGGAGGGCTGCGCGCTTATCGCGGACGGCCGCGCCGGCGACGCTCCGTTCGCCATGGTCGCCGCGGACGAACTTCCCGCTGCGATCGCAAGGCATGCACGCGAGCAAAAACGCGAGATCAGTCATGTCTGAGCGCGCTGCGTATCTGCGCGACGGCGCGGCGATTTACGAGCGTTCGTTCGCTATCATCCGGGCGGAAGCGGATTTATCGGGCTTTTCCGCGGACGAAGCCGACATTGTCGTGCGCATGATCCACGCGTGCGGTCAGGTTGAAGCGTCGCGGCACATCGTCTTTGGCCGCGACCTCGTTGCGGCGGCACGCGGCGCACTCGCCGGGGGCGCGCCGATCCTTTGCGACGCCGAAATGGTGGCGCACGGGGTGACGCGGAAGCGGTTGCCCGCAGGCAACGATGTAATTTGCATGCTCAACGATCCGCGCGTGCAAAAGCTCGCGGAAGCCGCCGCCACCACCCGCTCGGCGGCCGCCGTCGACTTATGGCGCGACCGTCTCGCCGGCGCAGTGGTCGCCATCGGCAATGCGCCGACGGCGTTGTTCCGCCTGCTCGAACTCCTCGACGCCGGCGCGGCAAAGCCGGCGGCGATCCTCGGCATTCCGGTCGGCTTCGTCGGCGCCGCGGAAGCGAAAGACGCACTGGCCGCCGATCCGCGCGGCGTACCGTTCCTGACCGTGCGGGGACGCATGGGCGGCAGCGCCATGACCGCGGCCGCCATCAACGCCTTGGCGAGGAGCGGGCTGTGAGCGGCGGCGAACCCGGCCGCACGGGAACGCTTTTGGGTATCGGCGTCGGGCCGGGCGACCCCGAATTGCTCACGCTCAAGGCGATGCGCGCGCTGGGCGAAGCCGACGTGGTCGCCCATTTCGCCAAGGCCGGCAATCCCAGCCATTCGCGCGCCATCGCCGCGCAGCATCTGCGTGAAGGCGTAATCGAGTTGCCGCTTCTTTATCCCATCACCACCGAACAGCCGACCTGCAGCAACGGCTACCGCGAGGCGATCCGCAATTTCTACGACGCGGCGGCCGAGAAGATTGCCGCGCATCTCGTGGCGGGATGCATCGTCGCCGTGATCTGCGAAGGCGATCCGCTGTTTTACGGCTCCTACATGCACCTGCATGCGCGGCTGGCACCGCGTTTCGCCACCGATATCGTCGCCGGCGTCACCGGCATGTCCGGCTGCTGGTCGGCGGCGGGCATGCCGATCGCGCAAGGCGACGATGTTTTCACCGTTTTGCCCGCGACGCTGCCGGAAGGCGAGCTTGCGCGGCGCCTCGCCGACACCGCCGCCGCCGTGGTGATGAAGGTCGGACGCCATCTGCCGAAATTGCGCCGCGCGCTCGAGACCAGCGGCAGGCTTGAGCACGCCGTCTATGTCGAGCGCGGCACCATGGCGGACGCGAAAATGGTTCCGCTCGCGGCGAAGCCGGACGACGACGCGCCCTATTTCGCGATGGTGCTGGTGCCGGGCTGGGAGGAACGGCCGTGAGCGGGCATCTTGCCGTTATTGGATTGGGACCGGGCGACGCACGTTACCTCACGGCGGAAGCCGACGCGGCCTTGGCCGCCGCGGATGCGCTCTACGGCTACGCGCCTTATCTCGCCCGCGTAGCGGCGCGCGCCGGCCAAAGCCGTCACGCCTCCGACAATCGCGAGGAACGCGCGCGCGCTGCGGCGGCGCTGCGCCACGCGGCCCAAGGCGCGAGCGTCGCCATCGTCTCCGGCGGCGATCCCGGTGTTTTCGCCATGGCGGCTGCGGTCTGCGAGGAGATCGAAACCGGGCTGGAAAGTTTTCGGGCGCTCGATATTTCGATCATTCCCGGCATTACGGCGATGCTTGCCGTCGCGGCGCGGATCGGCGCGCCGCTCGGCCATGATTTCTGCGCGCTGTCACTGTCCGACAATCTCAAACCGTGGGACCTGATCGAGCGCCGGCTCGACGCCGCGGCCGGCGCGGGCTTTGCGATCGCCCTCTATAATCCGGTGTCGCGGGCGCGGCCTTGGCAGTTCGCTAAAGCCCTCGAGCGGTTGCGCGGACATCTGCCGGCGTCGACGCCGGTCGTCTTCGGCCGCGCGGTCGGACGGCCGGACGAACACATCGGCGTCACGACGCTCGCCGCCGCGGCGTCGACGCCCGCCGACATGGCGACGCTGATCATTGTCGGCTCGCGCGAGACGCGCGTGATCGCGCGTGAAGGGCGTTCGCCCCTGGTTTACACCCCGCGCGCCGTTGCCGAGGCGAGCGCATGATCGAGCCAGGCGATCGCGTCATCAATGGTGTCGACGCTCGGAGCCTCCGGCGCTGGTGGCCGGCGCAGCATGATGAGGCGGACGCCGAGAACCCGCGCGGCGGCGATCTTGCCGTAGGCGGCGGTGCCGCCGCTGTTCTTGGCGACGATGACCTCGATGCCATACTTCTGCATCAGCGCGCGGTCGTCAGCTTCGCTGAACGGCCCACGCGCGGTGATGTACATCACGCATGGCAGCGGCAGCGGCGGATCGACCGCATCGACGCTGCGGACGAGATACTTGTGTTGGGGCGCGCTCGTGAACGGCGCGAGATCGTTACGGCCGAGCGTGACGAATACATTGCGGGACTGTTGCCCGATGGCGGCGACCGCCGCGGCGGTGTCGTCGACTTCGATCCAGCGATCGTTCGCGACAGCGTTCCACGGCGGACGTCGCAACACCACGAAAGCCACACCCATTTGGCTTGCCGCGGCGACGGCGTTTTCCGAAATGATCGTCGCGTAGGGATGCGTGGCGTCGATCAGGACGTCGATGCGCTGTTGTGCAAGATGATCGGCCAAGCCCGCGGCGCCGCCAAAACCGCCGCTGCGGACCGGTACCGCGTGTTCGACCGGCGTCGCGGTGCGGCCGGCGAGCGACAGCGTCACGTCCAAGCCGCCGCGCTTGACGAGGCGGTCGCCCAACAGGCGCGCTTCCGTGGTGCCGCCAAGAATGAGAACTTTTGCCATGCCGCTGCCTGACGCGATCGAACGCGACACTGCCGCATCGCCGCGCTGGCTGTCCATTGTCGGCATCGGCGAAGACGGCGTCGACGGCATGAGCCCGGCGGCGCGCGGATTGATCGGCGCGGCGGAAATCGTGTTCGGCGGCCGGCGCCATTTGAGCCTCGCAGCACCGCTCATTCGCGGCGCGGCGCGGCCGTGGCCGAGCCCGTTCGACGGCGCCGCCGACGAGGTCGCACGACACCGCGGACGCCAGGTTTGCGTGTTGGCGTCCGGCGATCCGTTCCATTTCGGCGTTGGCGCGGTGCTGGCACGCAAGATCGACGCGCGCGAGATGATCGTCCTGCCCGCGCCGTCGGCTTTCAGCATGGCGGCGGCGCGGCTTGGCTGGTCGCTGCCGGACACGGTTCTAATCTCCGTGCACGGGCGCACGCTCGACCTCGTACGTCCGCATTTGCAGCCCGGCGCCCGCATCCTGGCGCTGACGTCCGATGACGCCGGACCGCGCGCACTGGCGGGGCTGTTGGCATCGACGGGTTTTGGCGCTTCGCGCCTGAGGGTCCTCGAAGAACTCGGCGGGCCGCGTGAGCGAGTGCGGGCCTGCGCAGCCGCAAACTTTGATCTCGGCTTGGTCGATGCGCTTAACACCGTTGCGATCGAAGTCGACGCCGCAGCCGGCGCACGGATCATTGCCCGCAGCGCCGGGCTTGCCGACGAACTGTTTGAGCATGACGGCCAGATCACCAAGCGCGAGGTGCGCGCCGTCACTTTATCGTCGCTGGCGCCGCGCCGCGGTGAACTTCTCTGGGACGTCGGCGCGGGCTCGGGTTCGGTGGCAATCGAATGGCTGCTCGCCGATCCGCCGTCGATGCGTGCCGTGGCCATCGAGCAGCGCGACGACCGCGCGGCACGCGTCCGCCGCAACGCCGCCGCCTTCGGCGTGCCGCATTTGGACATCGTGGAAGGCGCGGCGCCGGCCGTGCTGGCCAAACTTGTTCCACCGGATGCCGTCTTTGTCGGCGGCGGCGCCAGCGACGCCGGTGTCCTCGACGCCGCGACGCGAGCATTGCGCCCTGGCGGCCGGCTGGTCGTCAACGCGGTGACGTTGGAGACGGAGGCGTTGTTACTCGCCCGCCACGCGGCCTTGGGTGGCGAGCTGATCCGCATCGCGCTCTCGCGCGCGGCGCCGGTCGGCGAAAAGACCGGATGGCGCAGCGCCATGCCGGTGACGCAATGGCGGTGGACCAAACCATGACGGTGCATTTCGTCGGCGCTGGGCCGGGCGCGGCTGATCTCATTACCGTCCGGGGCCGCGATCTAATCGCGCGCTGCCCGGTCTGTCTCTATGCCGGCTCGATCGTACCGCGCGAATTGCTCGCCTATTGTCCGCCCGGCGCCCGCCTCGTTGACACGGCGCCGCTCGCGCTCGACGACATCGACGCCGAGTTCGTCGCGGCTCACGCCGCCGGCCTCGACGTGGCCCGGCTTCATTCCGGCGACCTTTCGATCTACTCGGCGCTCGCGGAGCAGCTCCGCCGGCTGGCGCGACGCGGCATACCCTATACGCTCACGCCCGGCGTGCCGGCCTTCGCCGCCGCCGCCGCGGCGCTGGAATGCGAGCTTACGATTCCGGAAGTTGCGCAAAGCGTCGTGCTGACCCGCGTTGGCGGCCGCGCCTCGCGCATGCCCGAAGCCGAAAAGCTCGCGACCTTCGCGGCGAGCGGCGCAACGCTCGTGATCCACCTTGCGATTCATGCGGTCGACACCGTCGTCACGGAGCTGACGCCGTTCTACGGGGCCGACTGCCCGGCAGCGGTCGTGGTGCAGATAAGCTCCCCCGCCGAGCGCATATTGCGCGGCACGCTCGGCGACATCGCCACCAAGGTCGCCACGGCGCAGATCGAGCGCACAGCGCTCATCCTGGTCGGCCGCGCGCTCGCGGCGCAAAATTTCCGCGACAGCGCGCTTTACGACACCGAGTATCGCCGCCGTTTCCGGGGAGGCGCAGTTGCGCGCGCACCGACGCAAACATAAACGGCGTCTGCCGTCATGACCGCCTGGGACGCACTCGCGGGACGGCGTGAGGCGGTTCCGGTCCTTGCGCCTGGGCACGTCTGGCTTGCCGGCGCGGGGCCGGGCGATCCCGGCTTGCTCACGCTCGACGCGCTCGCCGGCCTGCAACAGGCCGACGTGGTCGTGCATGATGCGCTGGTCGATCAACGGGTGCTGGCGCTTGCCGCCAAGGACGCGCGGCTCGAATTCGCCGGCAAGCGCGGCGGCAAGCCGTCCGCGACCCAGGCCGACATCAGCGAACGGCTCGTGACTCTGGCGCGCGACGGGCATCGGGTGCTGCGGCTCAAGGGTGGCGATCCGTTCGTTTTTGGCCGCGGCGGCGAGGAGGTCATGGCGCTCGCTGCCGCGCGCGTACCCTTCCGCGTCATTCCTGGCGTTACCGCGGGCCTGGCGGCGCTGGCCGCGGCATCGATTCCGGCGACGTTGCGCGGCATCAATCGCGCGGTCGTCTTCGCCGCCGGACATGGTGCGGATGAAGAGGAGTTCGATTGGGCGCCGCTGGCCCGCACCGGCCAGCCGATCGTGCTCTACATGGTGATGCACAATCTGGAGCGCATTGCGGCGGCCATGATGGCTGCGGGCCTCGCACCGCAAACGTCAACAGCCGTCATCGTTTCGACGGCGACGCCAAAAGAGCGCATCCTCATCTCGACGCTGGACAAAGTCGCAAGCGAGGCGCAGGCGCAAAAATTCGAACCGCCCGCGATCGTCGTGATCGGCGAGATCGTGAATTTTCGCGAGCGGCTGTTTGCGGCGAACGTATCCGGTGACGAAAAAGGAAAGCCGCCGCGATGACGGCGCGCGGCCTCATCATTGCCGCACCGCAATCCGGCGCCGGCAAAACCACGGTAACGCTTGCACTGTTGGCCGCGCTGACGCGCCGCGGCGTCGTGGTGCGCGCGGCAAAAGCGGGGCCCGATTACATCGATCCGGCCTTCCACGCCGCCGTCACCGGTCACGCCAGCGTCAATCTCGATTCCTGGGCGATGTCTGCGTTACTTCTCGACGCGCTCGCCGCGCAAGCGGCTGACGGCGCCGACCTCATCGCCATCGAAGGCGTCATGGGGCTGTTCGATGGCGCGGCGGCTCCGGCCGGCCGGCGCGGCGCGACGGCCGATCTGGCCGTGCATTTCGCGTTACCGGTGGTGCTGGTGCTCGATGTGGCGCAGCAGGCGCAGTCGGCCGCCGCTGTTGTGCGCGGTTTCGCCGGGCATGATCCCGCGGTGCGCATTGCCGGCGTCATCCTCAACCGTGTCGGCAGCGAACGGCATGGCGCCCTCGTCGCCAGCGCGATCGGCGCGCTTGGCATTCCCATTTTCGGCATCCTGCCGCGGCAAGCGGCGCTGGCGTTGCCGGAGCGTCACCTCGGTCTCGTCCAGGCCGCCGAACATGCGTACCTTGGCGCGCTCATCGAGCGCCTGGCCGCTACCGCCGAGCGCCATTTCAATCTCGACGCCATCGTCGCCTGCGCCGCGCCGTTCAAAATGCCCGCGGTTTCGCACGATGCCAAAGCGCTGCCGCCGCCCGGTCAGCGGATTGCACTCGCCAGCGACCAGGCTTTCAGCTTTGTCTATCCGCACGTCGTCGATGCCTGGCGCAAAGCCGGCGCTGAGATCCTGCCCTTCTCGCCGCTTGCCGACGTCCCGCCGCCGGCAAGCGCCGACAGCTGCTGGCTGCCGGGCGGTTATCCCGAGCTGCACGCCGAGACGCTCGCCGCGGCACGCGGATTTTCCATCGGCCTGCGGCGCTTTGCGCAAACGCGTCCGGTGCACGGCGAGTGCGGCGGCTACATGGTTTTGGGCGAAAGCCTTGAAGACGCCGCCGGACGCCGCCACCCCATGACCGGCCTGCTCGGCCATGCGACAAGCTTCGCCAAGCGCAAACTGCATCTAGGCTATCGCACCGCGCGGCTTTCGGCCGACGGCGTTCTCGGCCGCGGCGGGGCGCTGGTTCGCGGCCACGAATTTCATTACGCGTCGCTAATCGCGGCTGGCGACGACACGCCATTCGCGGAAATCGCCGATGGCGAGGGCCGCGCGTTACCGATGGCCGGCGGCCGGCGCGGCCACGTGACCGGCACGTTCTTTCACGCCATTGCCGCCGCGGACGCCTAGACTATTTGGCGCGGACGATCTCTTCCTCGACGTCGCCGAGCCGGTCCTTGCCGAAGAAAATCTCGTCGCCGACGAAGAAAGTCGGGCTACCGAACGTGCCGCGCTCGACCGAGGCTTGCGTGTTGTTCAGGAGGCGGTCCTTGACCTCGGGCTCCTGGGTACGGCCGAGCAAATGAGCGGCGTCGAACCCGGATTCCAGCAGCGCGCCGCGCACCACTTCAGGGTCGTCCATATCTCTTGGCTCGGCCCACATGTAGCGGAACATTGCATCGACATAGCGTTCGAACACGCCGTCAAACCGGGCCGCGATCGCTCCCCGCATGAGCAACAGCGTGTTTACCGGAAAGAACGGATTGAACTTGAATTGCGTGACGCCGTGACGCCGGATGAAGCGCTGCATTTCGAGTTGTTCGTATTGCAGCCGGTTCTTGATGCCGGCCATCTTCTCCGCCGGCGAATGATTATTCGTGAGCTTGAAAACGCCACCCAGGAGGATCGGCACGTACTCGAACTTGGCGCCGGTGCGCTGCTCGATTTCGGGAACGACTAAGTGCGCCAGATAGGCGTTGGGACTGCCGAAGTCGAAGTGAAATTCAACTTTCGCCATCTCACCAAACTTCCCGGTAGGGACGCAAGTCGAGTTCGAAGGTCCAAGCGTCGCGCGGCTGCCGATAGAGCTGCCAATAGGCTTCGGCGACCGAAGCGGGGTGCATGAGTTGATCCGGGTCCAGCTTTTCAAGCGCCTCGTCGCCGCCTTTTTGCCGGATGCGCTCGCGAACGAACGCGGTATCGACACCGGCGTCGATGACCAGATGCGCGACGTGGATGTTTTGCGGCCCAAGCTCCCGCGCCATGCTTTGGGCGACCGCGCGCAGGCCGGACTTGGCGCCGGCGAACGCCGCATAGCCCGGGCCGCCACGCAGGCTCGCGGTGGCGCCGGTGAAAAAGATGCAGCCCTTGCCGCGTGGCAGCATCAGCCGAGCCGCCTCGCGGCCGGTCAGAAACCCGGCATAGCAGGCCAATTCCCAGACCTTGCGAAAGACCCGCTCGGTTGTCTCGAGCAGCGGGAAGTTGACGTTGCCGCCGACGTTGAAGACGCACACTTCGAGCGGGGCGTGGGCGTCGGCCGAGCGCAGAAATGCGCCGATGTCATCCTCCTTGCGGGCATCGAGGCCGCGCGCGACGATTTCACCGCCCGCGCTTGCAATGTCGTCGGCGAGCGGCTGGAGCTTGTCGGCGTTGCGCCGTCCGGCAAAGATGGTGAAGCCCTCGGCCGCGAATTTCTTGGCGATAGCGGCGCCGATGAAATCGCCGGCGCCGATCACGGCCACCGTGGCCTGCCGTTTCGCCAAAGCTTTATCCTCCCCGCAAGTCTCGCCGTTTTCGCATCGGATCGCTGTCGCGTCAGATTGTTGCGCGACGATTTAAGCTTGCCACGAGCCGCAGCCAGCCGCCACCATGCCTTTTTTGCCGGCGGTGGAACCGGCAGATTTGAACAAACGCAAGAGAGGAAGTCGCCATGAGCGTCAGGATCGAAAAGAACGGCGCCGTCTGGACCGTGATCCATGATCGGCCCGAAGCCCGCAACGCCATGGACCCCGCGAGCGCGGATGCGCTGACTGCCGCATTTCTCGCATTCGATGCCGACGATTCCGCCTCCGTCGCGGTCTTCTACGGCGCCGGCGGCGCGTTTTGCGCCGGCTGGGATCTCAAATACGTCTCCACTCTCGACACCGCGCATCCGCTGGGCGAGCTCGATATTCCCCCTGCCGGATCGCGGGGCAACGGCGGCGAAATTCCACGTGGCCCGCTCGGGCCGTCGCGGCTCGAATTGGACAAGCCGGTCATCGCGGCAATCGAAGGTCCCGCGGTCGCCGGCGGCATGGAGCTTGGACTGTGGTGCGATTTCCGCGTCATGGCGCAGGACTCGTATTTCGGCGTTTACTGCCGGCGTTGGGGCGTGCCGCTGATCGACGGCGGCACCGTGCGGCTGCCGCGCATAGTCGGGCAAGGTCGCGCACTGGAGATCATTCTCACCGGCCGCAAGGTGCCGGCTGAGGAGTGCCTGGACATCGGACTCTGCGAATACGTTACCGCGAAAGGCGGCGCTCGGAAAAAGGCCGAGGAGTTGGCCCAGGACATCAGCCGCTTCCCGCAAGTCTGCGTGCGCGCCGACCGGCGTTCGGCGATCAAGAGCCACGGCCTCGGCATCCGCGATGCGCTCATTCAGGAATGGTACAATGGGCGACAAGCGCTCATTGAAGACGGCGTTGCCGGCGCGACCCGTTTCAAGGATGGCCTTGGCCGGCACGGCGACTTCCAAAAGATTAGCTAACGCGGTCGATTTTTGAAGACGGCAGTTTCGGCGCCAACAGGCACGCTTGAGCCGAAGCTGGCAGCTTCGGAACCGACATCAGGACCAAATCCGCAATCTATTTTAGTAACCAATCGGAAACCACGTCCGCTCCGCCGCGCTCGCGTTTTTCGCGAGCAAAAACTGCTTTGCCCGCAAGGCGCGTGGGAACGCATCGCGGATGGATAATCGCTTCCTAAGGACCGCCGCCGAATTCCACGAATACGCAAATACCAGCCAAAAAGAGTCCATTCACATTTACCCGCTGGAGATACCTTTGCGGCCATAGTCGCGGCAATTTCAGGCCCTCGCGATGGAGACGGTGCAAGGAGATGATTTCGCGGCTCCGAGTAGGCCGGACTAGATACGAAACGCTTCCGGCAGAAATCTATCTGCCGTTGGTGGATTCGCTCTATCAGGACCGTCGAACCCTGTTGTTGGGGACGATTTTTGTCACGGGTTCTGTTTTCATCACCTATTGGAAGACCGGCGAACCGCTTCTTTTATACTGCGCATTGGCCATCATAGCTGTCGCTTGCGCGCGCGGCTTGGTGATGTTTGCTTATTTCCGCGCCCGCGCAACAATCGTCAGCATAGAGGATGGCCGGCGGTGGGAGCACCGCTACGTGATCGGAGCTTCCGCGCTGTACGCACTGCTTGGCATGTGGTGCTTCATCGCGTTCTGGCGGACTTCCGATCCCTTTACTCAGCTTGTCAGCTATTCGATGACGGGCGCTTACGTCGCCGGCATCTTCGGACGAAACTTTGCCAACGCCCGCTTTGTGATGGTGCAGATTCTATGCACGTGGACCCCGATGACCGCGGCCCTCCTTATTTACGGAAATTGGTATCATTGGATTTTTGCCGGCCTGCTGGTGCCATCCTTTCTCGGAATAAAATCGATAGCGGACAGGTTGCGTCGCACATTACTAGACGCCGTGATCACGTCGCGCGACATGTCGCTGCTTGCCACGCGCTTCGACACTGCCCTCAACAACATGCCGCACGGCTTGTGCATGTTCGATGCAGAGCGCCGCATCGTCGTCGCCAACGAGAAGCTTCGCGTACAACTCGGTTTGCCGACGGATTTTGAATTGAAAGGAGCGACGGCGCGCGATTTGGTCGAGAGCGTCGTGAAGACTGGCCTCTTTTCCGATGCCAATGCCGAGGACCTCATCGAGCGGTTGGACGCGCGGCTTTCCGCGAGCGACGATACCGCCTTCGCTGCCGACATGCAGAACGGACGGACCCTCGAATATACCGTCCAGCCGATGGAAAACGGCGGCATGGTCGTTCTTGTCGAAGACATCACCGAGCGAAAGATCGCCGAAGCCAAGATCAACCAATTGGCGCGTTTCGATGCGCTGACCGGCCTGCCGAATTGGACGGTTTTGCGCGACCGCATGGAGCGCGCGCTGGACGCTTGGCGGTCGGACAATATGTGCGCCATTCATTTCATCGATCTGGATCAATTCAAGCAGGTCAACGATACGCTTGGACACACCCGCGGCGACATGCTGTTGGAAGCCGTCGCCGAGCGGTTGCGCACCAATATTCGCGACGTCGACGTCATTTCGCGCTTCGGCGGCGACGAATTCGTCATTTTACAAGCGCCGATCAAGTCGCTGGATCAGTGCGAGGCTCTCGCCACCCGCGTCCTTGACGCCGTGGGCGGCACCTACGAGCTCGACGGCAACAAAGTCATGGTGACGGCAAGCATCGGCATCGCCGTCGCCAAGAACCCGATCGACCCCGAGCAGTTTCTGCGAAACGCCGACATCGCTCTCTACCAGGCGAAATCCGATGGTCGTGGCACGTGGCGCTGGTTCGAGACCAAAATGGAAGCGAGCGCGCAGGCTCGTAGAACCCTCGAATTCGATTTGCGCCACGCCACCGAAAATGAAGCGTTCGAGCTTTACTACCAGCCGCTGTTCAACTTGAAGACCAAACGCATCGATGCTTGCGAGGCCTTGCTGCGCTGGCCGCATCATAAGCGCGGGATGATCTCTCCGGCGGAGTTCATTCCGGTCGCGGAAGAAATGGAACTCATCGTCGAAATCGGCAATCAGGTATTGTACAAGGCGTGCCTGGAATGTCGGCGCTGGCCGGGCGATACGACCGTCACCGTCAACCTTTCGTCGATCCAGTTCGAACGTTCCAATGTTCCCGCGCTGGTCCGCGAGACGCTGGCCGCGACCAATCTTCCCGCACATCGCCTTGAAATCGAGATCACCGAGACGACGTTGCTGCAAAATACGCGCCGCACGCGTGCCGATCTGCATCAGCTGGCCGAATCCGGGGTGAAGATTGCATTGGACGATTTTGGCACCGCCTATTCGAGTCTCAGCTACCTGCACAGCTTTCCGCTGCACAAGGTGAAGATCGACCAGTCGTTTTTGCAAGATCTTGGCGAGGATGAACGTCGCATCACATTGCTGCGCGGCATCACGCGGCTGAGCGCGCAACTCGGCTTAAGGGTGGTCGTGGAGGGCGTCGAAACCGAAGCCCAGCTTGAACTGCTCGCCGGCGACGACAGCATCGACGAGGTTCAAGGTTACTTGCTGTGCAGACCGATGCCGGCGGCGGATTTGCGCAAGCTGCTCTACGCGTCCTACGTCGAGCCCACGGAAAATTTCTCACGCATGGCTCGGTTGCGCAGCGACGCCGCCTGAGCGGCTGCAGCCGTTATCTTCCCGTCATGTCGCAGCAGCGCCGCTTTCCGGAGCAGCGCGAGGTTAACCCTAACAGCCACCGGAAATTGTTATCCGGTTAAGAATCTGTTAACCTCTTTGCCGTTGGCGCCGCGTCGCGCCGACTGCAGAGCAGAGTGACAGCATGAGTGCTAAAATACCGCATCTGGCCGTTTCGGATACCACAAGGCTCGAAAGAAACATCTCTGATCGTGTGGCGACGCTGCTAACACTGATTGATTGCCGGCGGGCCGACACCGCCGAAGACCGGGAAGCGATTTTTCGGCTGCGCTATCAAGCCTATCTGCGCGAAGGAGCCATTTCCCGCAATTCGTCCGGGAGGTTTTCCGACGCCTACGACGAAACCCCCAATGCCTATCTCTTCGGATTGTACATCGAGGACGAGTTAGCCACTTCGATCCGCATTCACGTAGCCTCGGCGCAGCACCCCTCCTGTCTCTCTTTAAAAGCCTTTCCGGATATTTTGCAGCCGGAACTCGATGCTGGCAAAGTCATTATCGATCCGACCCGTTTTGTCGCGGATGAGCGCCTTTCCCGAATTCACCGCGGTTTGCCCTACGCGACACTTCGGCTTTCGATGGTGGCGGCCCAGCACTTCCGTGCCGACCTCGTACTCGCGGCCGTGAGGGTGGAGCATCAGGCGTTCTACCGCCGGGCCTTCAACCAGCAGCTCATCTGCGAGCCGAGGCCGTACCCGAATTTGACAAAGCCGCTATCCTTGATGGCGATCCAATACCCGACTGCCGTAGATGATCTTTGGCGGCAATATCCGTTTATTCCTGCGACTTTCGTCGAGCGGCAGAAGCTGTTCGAACGCAGCCGACTGCTCAGCAATCGCGAAAGCCCGCCGCTGCAAGACGACGCCGACCCGTTTGTTGAACCGCACGCTACCCGGCTTGCCGGGTGAGCTTGCGGGTTTGCGCCGGCATTTTGTGCGACTAGTAGACGTTTAGCGCGATCGATAAAATTCGACGCATCCCTTTCAATCACTCTTGCATTGCCTCGCGTATATGAATGCGGTTCCGGCTGTGCCGGCGCGGCGAGTGCATTGATGATCTCTTACGACACGGCACTGAGCATCGAGACGGTCGACGCGGCGCTCGACATCCGGACAGTCGCATGTCCGAAATGCAGCGCAGGGTTGGTCTTTACCAGAAGCCCCGTGGCCGAGATCGATGCCTGCGGATTCGAGATCTACCGCATCGAATGCGCAGAATGCAGCACATCGCTCGCCGGCATCATCGACCCCGCCGACGATGCGCTGCTTCTTTCCCAGATCCAGGACTGAAGTCGGTTATCTCGTCAGTGGCCGGCGACCATATCGTTCACGCACTTCTTGACGGCCTTGTGCTTCGCCCACAACGACATTTCCTGGAACCGCGCCTGTTCCTTGACTTGCGCCTTGCATTTGACGGTGGCGTCCTGCACCGCGGCTTTATCGGGAGCGGCCGCCGCCGGCCCGGCGATAAACGCGGCCGCGCCCATGAAAACAACGATTGTGGATGCAACAGCGAAACGGGTCATGATACCGCGCTCTTCTCTCTCGTGATGGTCCAGATTTGAACTTTGCAATACAGCCGCCCGTGACAAACTTATCCGAAATATGTTTGTTGCCCGTCAAGCGAACCGGACACCACTACGTTCGTTATTTGAACCGCAGCAATAACTTCACAAAACTGTCGTAGTCGAAGCCGCCTGTATTAGGTTTGGCGCGCAAAACGGTCGCGGTCATGCGGCGCGGAAAACTCCAGCTGCGGCCCGAGCGGTACGATTTGCGTCGGATTGATCGCGGTCATGCTCATGTAATAGTGCCGCTTGATGTGCTCCAAATTCACCGTGTCGGCGATGCCGGGCGTCTGATAAAGCTCGCGCAAGTAATTCGCCAGGTTCGGATAGTCGATGATGCGGCGCAGATTGCACTTGAAGTGGCCGTAATACACCGCGTCAAAGCGGACGAGCGTCGTGAACAGCCGCCAGTCGGCCTCGGTCAACCGCGCGCCGACCAGGTAACGCTGGCGCGAGAGGACGTCTTCGAGCCAGTCCAGCGCGGCAAACACGACGCGGCAGCCTTCTTCATACGCGCTTTGCACGGTGGCAAAGCCGGCGCGATAGACGCCGATATTCACGTCGCTGAAAACGCGCGCATTGACGCGGTCGATCTCGGCGCGAAGCTCCGGCGGATAATAGTCGGCGCGGTTATTGGTCAAATCCGCGAATGCCGAATTGAGCATGCGGATGATCTCGGGCGATTCGTTGTTGACGATGGTGTGCCGCTTCTTGTCCCACAGCACCGGCACCGAGACGCGGCCGGTGTAGCGCGGATCGGCAAGCAGATAGATTTCGCCGAGACGACGCTTGTCGTTGATGGTATCTGCGGTCGTGCCGGGACTTGAGCCGAACTCCCAGCCCTGCTCGCCCATAACCGGGTCGAGGATCGACATCGAGATCACGCTCTCGAGTTCCTTGAGCTTGCGGAAGATGACGGTGCGGTGCGCATAAGGGCAAGCGAGCGAGACGTAGAGATGATAGCGGTTGCGCTCCGCGGCAAAGCCGGCCTCCCCGGAGGGCCCCGGACCTCCATCCGCAGTAACCCAATTGCGAAATACGGGTTCGGCAGGCACGAAGCGGCCGCCGCTGGCGGTGTCATACCACTGGCTGTGCCACACGCCGTCAACGAACACACCGTGCGCCATTGCGTTGCTCCCTTAACCAAGCACTATGGCGGACGGCTGAACCTAGTAAAAGGATCAAATTCGATGGCCACGCATCACTTTCACGCGGTTATCTGGATCGACCATCATGAAGCGCGCGTTTTTCATTTCAGCCCGGCCGACGCCGAACGGCTCGTATTGCACCCGAACGATCCGACCAGGCACATTCACCATAAGGCGAATTCCATCGGGGCCGGCCATGCGGCGGAGGATCACAACTTTCTTCATGCCGTGGCGCAGTCCATCGCCGACGCTGGTGCGGTTCTTATTACCGGCCCGGCAAACGCCAAAATCGAACTCATCAAACACATTCACTTGCACGACCCGGGACTGATGCAAAAGATAGTCGGGGTGGAAACGGTCGATCATCCGAGCGATGCGCAGCTTGTCGCTTATGCACGGCATTATTTCGCGGCCGAAGATAGGATGCTGCCGCAAATCGTTCGCCCCTCCTCCGGACAACAATAGATGAAAGCCGTGTTCATCGAAAAATTCGGCGGGCCGGAAGTCCTGCAATACGGCGACTTGCCCGACCCCGCGGCCGCGCCTGGCGAGGTCGTGGTCGACGTCGCGGCGGCAAGTGTCAACGCCGCCGATTGGAAGGTGCGCGCCGGTGAATATTCGGACGCCAAATTTCCCCTGGTGCTCGGCCGCGATTTCTCCGGAACGGTTGCCGCGCTGGGCGCCGGCGTCGACGATCTGAAAGTCGGCGACGCGGTATTCGGCGTGCTCGACGCCGGAAGCGAGGGCGCGTACGCAGAAAAGCTCGCGATCAAGGCCGCAATCATCGCCAAAAAGCCGGCCGGAATCCCGCATGTCGAGGCGGCGGCGTTGGCGCTCGCCGGGCTGACCGCGATCGTCGCGCTCGAGACGACGCTTAAACTTCAGCGCGGTGAAAAAATCCTGATCCAGGGCGGCGCCGGTGGCGTCGCCGGTTTCGCCATCCAGCTTGCCAAGCACATCGGCGCCTACGTCGTCACCACCACGAGCTCTGCGAACTTGGACTATGTGCGCGGCCTCGGTCCCGACCAAGTCATCGACTACAATGCGGAAGATTTCAGCCGCGTGGTAAGCGGCTGCGATGCCGTGCTCGACACTGTCGGCGGCGAGGTGGCGCAAAAATCCTTCGCCGTGCTCAAGCCTGGCGGCCGCGCTGCCTTCATCGCGTCTGGCGCGCAAGCGCCGAAGCCGGATCGCCCTGACGTCACGGCGCTGCGGCCGAAAGTGGCGCGCGGCCGCGCGCCGCTCGAGCGCATCGTGCAATTGGTGACATCGGGCGCCGTCCGCGCACCCCCGATCAAGCTCTATCGCTTATCCGAAGCGGCCGAAGCGCATCGCCTGAGCCAATCGCGCCACTTTCGCGGCAAACTCGTTTTGCAGGTGCCCTGAACAGGTAATACGCAGGTCAACCAATACGTGGATCAAACAATACGCGGCCGGCGGACCAACGCCGCCGCGGACGTCATATTCCGGACGGATAATCGCTCAAACGTCGCCGCAGCGCGTCCTTTCCGGCGCGGCCGGCGGCCGCCACGGTTTCGTAAAAGATCGCCGAGCATTCTATCGGGCTCTTTCGGCCGGCCCGATATATTTCCCAGCGCCACGGTCGCGGCGGGGAGGCCCGGTTTTTGACGACGACGGAGAAATCGTCCTGCGCGAAGAGAACATCCATGGCGCTACCTTGCATCCGGCGGCGGCAAAACGCCAGCGGCCCTCGTGTGCCGGCCGCTAACCGGACCGGCTTATCTGAATAGTCTGGCATTCTCACCGTCAAGCGCCTACATATAGTGCTTCCCGAAAGGAGAATTGAATGGCGCCGCGCATCAAGATGCCGGAGATAAAACTACCGGAGAAATCCGAATCGGAACCTGAAGAATTCTTGTCGCAACGCAAGCGCCCGGAACTGGGCCGCTATCTGCTGCAAGTGGACCGCCAGACCAAGGCCTCGTATTTGACGGCGGAAACCGCCTTATCGGCGGGACTGGCGATCAAAAAGGGCTATCCGCTTCTGCACGTAACAATTTACGACACCGTCGAATACGCCGACACCACGGTAGCGCTTCCCGCGGCATCGTAATTGAGCCGCCGCGCTCCTCCGCACGGTCGCCGGCCGTCCGGAAGGGTGATGGTCCTTACTCGGCCTTGCCGCCGTTGTGCTTGCACGCGAACCTGAATTTCTTCCGCGCCTTGCCGTGCAACCCTTTAGCGGTCGCCTGATCGGAGCACGATTTGGCGATGGCTTTCTTGTCGGCGCTGCTCATTTTCGCCGACGCGGCAGGCTGTGCGGGTTCGGATTTGGCGTCCTCCGCCCATGCCGAGCCGACGCCGATCGAGAGAGACACAAGCAGTGCGGCAGCTATCGACCATTTCATCGTCACGTCCTCCTTGCGTTCAAAGTTAAGCCTAGCACTTGGTACGGCTGGAGCGAAAGCGCCGGCCGGCGCCGATACCGCCATCACCGGCGCTTTTGTCTTGCCCGCTTCGACGGCAGCGCTTTGCGGATATGCGCAACGAGGCGCCGATGGAATTGCCCGCTGCCGGTGCGGAACGGCACTTCGAAACGCGACGTCGCGCTTTCACTGAGCATGAGGTTGTAGGGAGCGCCTTTGGTATCGCCGGAGATGCGAAAGTCCGTGCGGTAGCAGATCACCGGCTTTCCCTTGGCATAAGCGTAGCCGCACTCCCACGCCGTGCCGCTGTCGGGGTCCGGGCCGTCCATGCAGGCAACCACCATATCGGCCCAATCGAGCGCTTTTACGTCCATTTGAAAAATCGCGCGCGCGGTTTTGCGGCGCGGCTCATTTTCTTGCGGAAGCCAGACCGCGAAGCCCTTGTGTTCAAGGAACCGCGCCAGTTCGGCGTTGAAGCTCTGTTCGGCCAGCGTGAACAACGGGCCGGCCAAATAAATTTTTGTCATAATTCGCTCCGCGAGGCCTGCAGCATCCTAGCCAGACTTAAAGCAATCTTGATCGATTCCGCTATTGTCCGATTGTCGCCGATCATTTACCTCCACCGCACACGTCCCAGCGAACGTAGATTTTAAGGAAACGCTCCATGCCATTGTCCATGTCGCAATCTTCCATCCCGGTTTTCACGATAGCTCTCAGCGCGTTGTCCGCGGTTCTCGACAAAGGCGAGGCTTTCGCCGCCGCCAAAAAAATCGATCCCGCGGTTCTGCTTCATTCGCGGCTGGCGCCGGATATGTTCGATTTGACCCGGCAGGTTCAGGTCGCCAGCGACCAGGCAAAACGCGGCGCGGCCCGCCTCGCCGGCGTCGAACCGCCGAGCTACGAAGACAACGAGACGACGGTGGCGCAGCTTAAGGCGCGCCTCGCCAAAACGATCGAGTACCTGAAAAGCCTCGATACCAAAGCCATCGACGCCTCGGCCGACCGTGACATCAAATTCCCGGTCGGCGGCGGCACCAACGGGCAGATGCGGGGGACCGATTATCTCGACCACTACGTCCTGCCGAACTTCTATTTTCACCTCACGGCGGCCTATGCGATTCTGCGCAATTGCGGCGTCGAAATCGGCAAGCGCGACTTTTTGGGTGCGATCCCGCTCAAGATAGTCTGACAAAATTGGACCCCGAATTCGTCCGCGAATTGTTCGCGCCTTTCCGTCCGGTGACGGTCAAGCGCATGTTCGGCGGCGCCGGCGTCTGGTGCGACGGCCTGATGTTCGCGCTTATCTTCGACGCCGCGATCTTTCTCAAAGTCGACGACGCGAGCATCCCGGATTTCGAACGCGAAGGCAGCCGGCCCTTCGTCTACACCCGCGCCAAAAGTAAAGGCCGTGTCGGGCGGGCGTCGCTGTCGTATTGGCGGCTGCCCGAGCGGCTCTATGACGATCCCGACGAGCTCGCCGTTTGGGCCGGCCGGGCGTTCGCCGTTGCCGAAAAAAAGAAGTTCACCCGGCGCGCGCCGCACCGGAGAAAGCCGGCGCGAAAAAAATAAACGCCCGGCTACAGCGGCGGGTCGATCACGCTGGCGCGCTTGAACGCGAGGCTTTCCTCCTCGAGGTCGAGCTCGCGTTCGATCCGCCGGCGCGCCTCATCGGTGATCTGGCCCTGCTGCAGGAGGCGGTAGATGTATTCGCGTTCGGCGGCGATCAAGTCGGCGCGCAGTTCCGCCGCGGCCGCGACGGCTTTGAGCCCGTCCTTCGCGTTGCGGGGCACTTGGCCGGCATGATGGTCGTGCCGGGTGCGCAGGATGGCCAGCACATCCTCGGGTACTTTGCCGCTGGCGGTGAGCCGCTTCACCCGGTCCTGCGCGACGTTTAGCGCCTCCAGTCGCGCGGTGATTTCGGCGTCCTGCTCGCGCCGGCGCTCGTCCTCGGCATCGTGCGGCAAAGCAAGCCAGCGCACGATAACCGGAAGCATCAGCCCCTGGCCGACCAGCGTGATGACGATAACGCCGAAGGTGACGACGAGAATGAGATCGCGGCTCGGAAACGACGCCGCGTTCAGCGTCGTAAATGGAAGGGCGAGCGCGGCCGCGAGCGAAACCACGCCGCGCACGCCGACGAACGCCAAGAGGAAGGCCCATTGCCACGGCGGCAGCGGATCGCGGCGGCGAAGCGACGGACTGACCCAGCGTGGCACATAGACCGACGGATAGACCCAGATAAAGCGCGCCACCACGATCACGGCGACGGTCAAAAGCGTGGCGACGGCGAATTCGCGAAGCGATACGCTGTTCGTCCGGTCGAGCAGCGCTCGCGTCTCCATGCCGGTCACAAGAAAGACGAAGCCTTCGAGGTAATAGATGATCAAGTCCCAAAAAAAGATGCCTTGCAGCCGCGTCGCCGCCGGGATGAGCAGCGGTCCGTTCCAGCTCACGAACAACCCGGCCGCGACCGTCGCCAGCACGCCGGATCCTCCGAAATGCGCCGGGACCAGAAACGCGATGTAGGGAGTCATCAGCGACAGCGTGATCTCGACGCGGGGATCGCGAGCCCAGCGGCGCAGGCGCAGGCTGAGGTAGCCGACGCCGACGCCGTAGGTGATTTCGCCGACGACAATGAGGAGAAAATCTTCGGTCGCCTGGGTGAACGAGAACAAACCGGTGACGGTCGCGGCGACGGCGAAGCGGTAAAGAATCAAAGCGGTAGCGTCGTTCGCGAGACCTTCCGCATCCAATATGACGACAAGCCGGCGCGGCAAACCGAGGCGGCGGACGATGGCGAGGGGAGCCACCGCGTCGGTCGGCGCCAGAATAGCGCCAAGCACGAAGCCAACCGCCCACGGCATACCCAGCGCGAAGTGCGCCATCGCCGCCACCGCAGCACTGGTGAAGACCACACAGCCGAACGCCAGCAGCGTAATCGGTCGCAGATTGAAGCGAAATTCGCGCCAGCTCATGGAGACGCCGGCCGAATAGATCAGCGGCGGCAGGATGCCGAACAACACCAGTTCCGGGGCAAGCTCAATTCGCGGCAGGCCGGGAAGGAGCGCGAGCGCAATGCCGGCGATGACGAGGAGAATTGAGGGCGCGGTGTTCAACCGCCGCGCGACGACGGCGACGACCACCAGCACGCCCAGCAGTAGCAATATCGTTCCGATGGTTGCCGTCATCGGCGACACGATGCCGGATGTGGCGGGGCGGTCAAGCGGCCTTCATTTTTCGCGATTGGTGACAACCGACGCCTCCCCCTTTTGCTAGGCGATGGAGCATAGTGTGAGGAAACCCGGGCGAAAAGATTTTGGATGTCCGAGTTCACCTCGTTCGCATTGCGCCGTCGTCATTCGAGGCAAAACGGCGCGCCACCTGTCTTCGACGGCCCGTAGCAGCGAAGCAATGACGGCATAGCAAAGCAATCTCGCAACGCGATCCGCGCCCGAGGTTTGCCAATGACAACGGCGAATTGACCTCCGCTCGTCCCCGCGAAAGCGGGGACCCAGTCTGGATTCCCGCTGGCGCGGGGAATGAGCGGCTGATGTCTCGCCATTCACCGTCTACGACGACGAAAAAAAGGAAAGCAGAACGCCGACAAACGTGTTTGGTAACCTCCGCATCTTGCGATGCGGCGCGCGCCCTTGTCTCTTTCCCCTCTCCCGCGTGCGGGGGAGGGTCGGGAGGGGGCGCGCTCGCCTGTCGGCGTTCCACCACGGCTCACACCGTCGGGGCTTGCGCCCGTTCGGCGTCAGCTTCAGGCCAGGCTTCCTGGGACGCGGCAGGACGTTCGATCCGGTACGCTCGCTCCAACCGGGGAGCGAAGACCTCGCGCTTTGACGCGGTCGTTAGCCGCGCCCGCCTGTCCCAGTCCAGGGAATGCACCTCCCGGACCGGTCATAGTGCCGGCCAACATGATGCCCGAAGCTGCCCGGAAGCGGAGTGTATCGTTCCGCGCGCGGGCACCGCACTCGCTCCACCTTCAGGAGTACCCTCGGCCGAAGGCGTCCTTCACTGAGCGAGATTCTTTGGGCGATTATCTGCCAGTTGACAAAGGTAGTAGGACGCCTATCCTATGCCTGCGTGACAGGCTGGCGCTAGGATTTCAGGGCTTAAACCCAATTTCGATTCTTATCGCGTTGGGAGTGGCCTCTACGCTGCTTCCGTGGGCCGGCCACGCCAATGCGTCTATGCCCTCATCATTTAGCGCGGACGCCAGTGCTTCGGCGTGTACCTGGATAGAAGGCGATGAAACGAAAGCGCCTACCCAATATAAAACATGCACTCCTGTCCTTGACATGGCAGAGAATCCGGCTGGAAAGGCCTCTCCGACCACGCTCGGGGGAGGCGTCCAATTAGCCTCTCGCAATGCCCCGGCTATTTGTCTCCATAAATTTCGAGCATCTTCCACTCCCGGCGCAATTGATCCGACGAATTGTCGGCCTGCGTATTGTTTGAGCTTTTCGCCGATCCGCGCCCGTTGTTCAGGCGACAGGCGCCTGGGAGCCTTGAATTTTTCCAGGGCGGCTTGGGCTTCAAAGGCTCTTGCGTTCGCTTCCGCAACGATGCCGTCGCCAGCTCTTTTTGCTCGCTTTTCAAGAATTAGTTCGCCCCAAACACCGGCGACGATCAGAACATTAGAAACTATCGTAAGTACGCCCTCTAAAAACGGTTTCCTCAGAATGAAAACGGCGGCAATTTCGACAACTAAGCCGACAATTATTAGCTTTGCGACGCGCTCCGCCCAAAGCGAATTAAACCCGTATTCTGATTGGAGGTTGCCGTCTCTGCCGCTATTCATGGGACTTATCCGCCCCGGGCCGCGCAGACGCTCCGGATCGCTGCAGACGTTAGCCGGAATCGCCACAATAGGCGGCCTAATCGCCCTTGCTGCCTTGATTGTCCTTCATTGTTTGGGACGATGGCCATGACAGCGGCAACTCTAATTGCTCGGGTCTGGGTTCGCTGGCGTCGTTCGTCTCTAGCTGAGACGGATGCCAGTGACCTCGTCTCAGCAGCCTGCTATCGCCGTTCCAAACATATCGGGATTGCTGCGGTTGTTATAACGAAACTGAAATTCCGCGACGTACAGCGGCATATATTTAGCGCTCATCTTATGGAACGTGCCGACCACGCCGCGCTTGAAGATGCTCCAAAAGCCTTCAATCGTGTTGGTGTGAACGGCACCAATCACGTACTGGCCTTTGCTATGGGTCAACGGTCGCGTGCTGATAGACGCGCAGATAGTCGCTGTAATAGGCCGCCGAGTCCGTCGCCAGCAGGCTAACCTTTTCGGAAACGGCTTCATTGACGAAATTGAGCATTTCCTCACTGGTCACGCGCTTCAAAACTCGCGCTACAACATTGCCCTTGCGCTCGACCGCGCCGATGATCGGCGTCTTGTCGCCACCGCGATGGCCAACACGCTTGTTCCAGTGGCGGTTCTTGTCTTTGCCGCCAATCCACGTTTCATCCATTTCCACAATGCCGCCAAGCTTTTGTTCGGGCGCGATCAGTCCGGCCCGGATTTTGTGGCACATGGAATGGGCCGTCTCGTAGCTACCGAAGCCAAGCATTCGCTGAATTTGGAGGGCGCTCATTCCCTTCTTGCTGGAAAGCATCAAATGGGCGACGCGATACCAGTCGCGGAGAGGCTTCTTGGTGTTCTCGAAAATTGTGCCAGTCAGGCAAGAGAACCGATAACCGTCCGGGGCGCATTCCCGGCACTGCCAGTGAAACGGCTTGTAGCTGGAGGCGTCGTAAAGGTCCGCATTGCCGCAGCGTGGGCAATGGATGCCCTGCGGCCAACGCCGCGCCACCAAATAGCTAAGGCAGGCTTCGTCATCTCCGGCCGGAAACAGGGCCTCGAACTGAGCCGTGGTCATTTGTGGGACTGGTTTCGGGCGCTTTGCCATGACGTTCTATCCCTAAGCCTTAGCGTAGGAATATATTGCCATGGCTGAGAGGATTTGTCAACTGGCAGATAATCGCCATTCTTTGTAATGTAGCTGAATAGGGGACAAAAGTCAAGAAAAACGGGACCGCAGTCGATCCGGCTGGCGGAGCGCCGGCGGCGTGACTAGCTGCCAAGGCGTCGCACCGCGGAGCGCGTCATGTCGCCGGTATCGCTGTTGCTCAACGTGCTTTGGATCTGTTTCGGCGGCCTCTGGATGGCCTTCGGCTGGCTGGTCGCAGCCGCCATCATGGCGATCACGATCATCGGTATTCCGTGGGCGCGGGCGGCGTTCAATATCGCGTCCTACGCGCTGTTGCCGTTCGGCCGCAAAGCGGTATCGCGCGCCGAGTATCACGGCGAGGAGGATGTCGGCACCGGCGCGCTGGGCTTGTTGGGCAACATCGTGTGGCTCATCCTCGCCGGCTGGTGGCTGGCGCTCGGCCATCTCGTCACCGCGATCGTTCTGGCGATAACGATCATCGGCATTCCGTTTGCCTGGGCGCACGTCAAGCTCGCCGGCTTGGCATTGTGGCCGATCGGCAAAATGATCGTTGACGCCGACGACCTGGCGCCGCGCTATTCGCAAAGTCAGCGCACGCGCTGGCAATAGCCCGGCGCAAGCAATGCGCAGCGCACGGATTTCGCTCGCGCTCAATCCGCGCTACGCTGGCCGCACATGACCCACGGCGCTGACGGCAAAAAGGGGTGAAATGTCAAAGCAAGATATGCGCGAAGAAACCGAACGCCTGATCAAAGAGGCGATGGAACGCAAAGCCATCACTGTCAAGCAAGGCAAGACCCGTATTGACGCCAGATGTGGAAAGTGCGGCGCACCGAATTGCGTCTTTGCCGCGCCGGGCGAGACCAGGGTGGCGTTCACGTGCAAGGAATGCGGCGAAAAGCAAAAGTCACTATGACGAGTATTTGCGCGATTGAAAGCCCGGCGCGGGTCGAACATTGCACCGCCGTGGAACGATGACCCGGCGCGCTTTGCAGTTCGAGACGATCCCTCGCCTCGCGCTCGCAGCTTTCCTTGTATCGCTCGGCGTCGTGCCGGTGTCCCGCGCCGGCAATGCGGCCCCGGCGCCGCATGAGGGCCCGCACGCCTACTGCGCCCGCGTCGGCACCGACGACACGTTGCACCCGACGCCGCCCTCGCTCGCCGCCGCGGTCAAAAGCCTGTTCAATTTCAGCGGCAACGTTGCGCTGCGCGCCACCTATTACCGCTGTGCCGGCGGCGACGTGGAGGTCTGCTCCGTCGGCGCCAACCTGCCGTGCGACAAGGCCGACACCAGAAAGAATTTGCCGGCGGCAACGCAATGGTGCGCGACGCACGCCAATGCGGATTTCATTCCCGCCTATGTCACCGGCCACGACACGCTTTATTCGTGGCGCTGCGCCGGCGGCAAAGCCGAGGCCGCGGCCCCGGTCGGCATGCTCGATGCCAGAGGATTTTTCATGGAGTATTGGAAGACGGTAAGATAGCTGCGACGCTGGCGGGATGGATTGAGCGCGGCGAAACCACGATCGGGGTTGGAATTATAAGGCCGACGAGTTTCGTTTCACTCAACCCATTCTGCGCGCGACGCACCGTTTCCATCCGCAAGACGAGGCCGCCATGCGCTGGGTTTATCTGACAATCGTCATCCTGTTCGTCGCCGTCGTGGTGATTTTCGGCATCCAGAACCGCGAATTGGTCACGATGTCGTTTTTGGGTTTCAGTGTCCGTGCGCCGCTCGCGCTTCTAGCCGCGATTGTGTACATCCTGGGCGCGGTAACCGGAGGTTCTCTGCTAGCCTTGCTGCGCAGATCAATCCGGGCGTCCAGGGCATAGGTTAGACGTGCAGGTTAGACGTAGGCGAGGCGCAGGAAAGACGATGGCGAGCGAGACCAAAAAGTCCAAAACCGACGCAACCCCAGCCAAAGCCGACACGACCCCAGCCAAAGCCGACACGACCCCAAAGAGCGACGCCGCGACGGCCAAAAGCGCGCCGGCAGAGGCGGCCAAATCAGCGGGCGGCGAGACCCCCGCCGCGGCGCCGGCCAACTATAGTCGAGGCGAAGGCCAGAAACCGGTCACCGCAGCCTACAAGGAAAACTGGAACGCGATTTTCGCAAAGAAGAAAACCAAAAAGAAAAAGCGATGATTTGCCCGGCGTTTCTGGCAAGGCGTCTCTCGCGAGCACAAGCAGTGTGTAGGACGGGGACGGGTTGAGCGCAGCGAACCGTAGGCGGCTTTCTCTTCGTCACCGCTGAGCGTAGCCGTTCAAAAAACTGCGTCGCTCCGCTCGCCTATGACCCCGCGGTCCATACTGAAATGTAGCATGTCGATTTGCCCGTCCTAGGTGATGGGTCAAATAGAATTGGGGTGAGCGCCATACTCCTCCATCACGCTCGCTCGAATTCGCCCGTCGTCAATTAAAATAGTTTCAGGACTCCCAAGCTGGGCATATCGTATTGCTTCCGAGTGCGCCATAACTCCTTTCGCCCTTTGTTCGACCGCGTCCTTCTGTTCGCCGCGATAGGCCGCAATATTTTCAATTAAATTGTCAAACCACATTTCGTCGCCCATGTTGATATCTCCATTTGCTTTAAACTGCATCTGCCATCGCGGTGTACCCTTCGGCGTTGGAAAACTAACAAGCTGATCGAGCATTTCCGTTGCTAAGAGCATGCGTATCATCTCTCCTATTACTTCTGTCCAATTTAGGACTCGCGTCTCCGCACGTAGAGCTGCTGGCAGAAAGTCGGCAATTCTGTAAACGAGCCGAGCTATAAATCCCGCAGATGACAACCCACCGACGGGAAGGAGGGTGGCGAGAACGGTTCGAGCGCCGAGAGCCAGAAATCCATTGCCAACCGTAGCGTGGCTGGCTGCGTCAATTCCATGAGTATCACAGGCGCTTAATATGACTATAGGCGGTACGCGCGTAGTCCCTCGTAATTCCCAGACATCCATCCGCTCATCTCCAATTATCCCCTTTCTCTTTTCCGCATCGATAATGGAGCCCTCTGCCGGGGTTAAGCTGCCAAGCGGAGAGGCAGCGACGTGAAGTAGGCGTGATCGGGTGTTATGCCGTCAAGGCTCGAATGTGGACGTCGGCCATTATAAAAGTCCAGGTAGCGGCCAATCGAAGCGCGGGCGTCGCTGACGCCGTCGTAGGCCCGCAGATACACCTCCTCGTATTTGACGCTGCGCCAAAGCCGCTCGACGAACACATTGTCCCGCCAAGCGCCCTTGCCATCCATGCTGATGGCGATCCCGTTTTTGATCAGCACGCCAGTGAACGCCGCACCGGTGAACTGGCTGCCCTGATCCGTGTTGAAGATCTCGGGCTTGCCGTAGCGGGCGAGAGCGTCCTCAAGCGCCTCGACGCAGAATGCCGCCTCCATTGTGATCGATACACGCCACGACAGCACGCGACGGCTGAACCAATCGAGCACAACGGCCAGATAGACGAAGCCACGCGCCATCGTGATGTAGGTAATGTCCATCGCCCACACCTGGTTTGGCCGTGTGATCTCGACGCCGCGCAGCAGATACGGGTAGATCTTGTGTCCTGGCTCAGGCTTCGTCGTGCGCGGACGGCGATAGAGCGCCTCTATACCCATCCGCCGCATCAGTGTCTTCGCATGACGGCGGCCGATCTTGCACCCTTCGGCCGCCAGAAGGCCTCTCAACATCCGACTTCCGGCGAACGGGAACTCCAGATGCAGTCGGTCGAGACGCCGCATGGTCGCAAGGTCGGCTTCCGACACCGGCCGCGGCAGGTAGTAGACGCTGCTACGGCTGATGTTCAGAGCTTCCGCTTGCTTGGTGATCGGCAGATCGTGCGCACGGTCGATCATCGCCTTGCGCTCAGCAGCCCGGCTTTGCTGAGCGCTCCCTCTAAAAAATCGTTCTCGAGCGTCAGCTCGCCGATCTTCGCGTGCAGTGACTTCACATCAACGGCAGGCGGCGCCGCTCCGTTGCCGCCCCCCGGACCGAAAACATCGGCAGCCCCGCCCTCGAGCTGCGCTTTCCACGATGTGATCTGATTGGGGTGGACGTCGAATTGCTCCGCAAGCTCAGCAAGTGTGCGATCGCCCTTAATGGCCGCAAGCGCCACCTTCGCTTTGAAACCCGGTGTGTGGTTCCGACGCGGTCGTCTTGTCACGGTCTCTCCTGATTGCTGGGCACAGCGTGCCCGCCGTCAGGCAGAAACTCCACCTATCGTCCTGTGCAGAGTTCCGAACCACTCTATTATCAGTTTACCCACAGGATCATTGGAGTTGTCAGCACCGTGACCGTCGAAAATAAGAATATGACCGTCAAAATTATTTAATGCGTCTACAAATTCCGACTTGGACTGCGCAGTCTTCGTTACAAGATCAACCTTACCTTCCCACCCATCTTTTGTTGCTTCTAGCGCCTGTCTTAATAACATCTTCAAAGGATCGTCGGCGCTAAAGGCAGATAGCAAAAGAATCTTTTGAAGTTCTTTCGGTGAAAACGTTAGACGCGGTGACGGCGCGAGTAAGCCCATGGCAAGATTGCCGGGCGTAGCATTTATTCGCGAGCATAAGAATCGCAGGGAGAGAGGTAGATTGCCGATTGGCAGCCATTCTATCGGAGCGTCGGATACGATCTTAATTGGGCCTCCTACTCCTTTTATAAAGCTAATCCTTCGCTCCCCGACAGCTTCTTTGAGACCGTTTTGAATCGTCGTGTATAATCGGCGCGCTTTAAGACGAGCTGCTGGCTTTTCTGAGCGCACGCTCTGGGCAAAGGCCGACAGGCTTGGAAAGACATGATTGACTCCGGGTGACAACCGCATCACCGCTGAACAGGTCTGTGCCGCGTGCAAACCCACACCAAGAGTGTGTGTCTTTAATTCACGCTGCCGGATGGAAACGAGCCATTGCGCCTCTCGCGAACTCATAAGCTGTTTGATGCTTTCAGTCTTGATGGTCGTACAGAGGCCTTTTTGCTTCTGCAAAAACCGCAACGTCTTGGCCATGACCGGCTCTGCGAATGGCCCTTCTCGTTTCATTTTTCCATAGGTGAACCTGTATAGGGCCGGCTCGGTGAGTATCAATGGCGGGTCAATCAAGGTCATGCGATGAAGGGGGCGAAATCCAACTTCCTCGCGAACTTTTATCACTGCAGCAGCGCTCTCCAGTATCAGCTTAGTGTAATCGTCTTCTGTCATGCCCACGAAAGGCCTTCCGGGCTCAAGAGAACGCGCAGCTCGCATAAGCGACATTTGATTCGGGGTAACAATATTATGTTGGTGCTCATAAAGACCGGATGGCCTAAATTCTGGATCATTCCATTTTGCCAGAGAGGTTTTTGCGGCTTCTCGCTGGGGGTCACTTAACGAGTCAGAGCGGACTTCAAATGCTCTACAACAGTAATCGCGCAGGTGGCCTTCGCTAAATTCGTCGATGTGAAGCACGTCCTGAGCTTTCACGTTGGCTACATGTAGTATTGGATATGGAATAGTTTTGACCCACGTTCGTGCTCTGCGCAGACTGCCTTGCTCTCCCGAAAAACAGACCGTGAATATGCCAATCTGCTCAGCGGAAAGTTGTTCGAGTGCTCCGATGTTGATTGGTATCCACATCAGCGAACGCGCGCCCCCCATTCGCTGCGTTATTACGTCGTCTAGTTTGTAGCTTCGTTCCAGAACATCGGCTGGAAGGGTCGTCAGCCGACGTAGCGCCCAGTTAAGATGCGCCCAGCTTATCGAAAAGCCCTGAAAAGGGGTGATGTCCTCCGGGGCATCGGTTTCGAGGACCAGCAAATAATAAATCTTAAGAGGATCATTACCAAACATCGTGGCCAGTCCTCACAAAAAGCTCTGCGGATCGACGTCGATGTCGAGTTTGAGCGAGCCTTTCGGTTTCGGCGCCGCGTGTAGCCAGTCGCGCAGGTAGGCCGAGAGGTCGAAGGCGCGCGGCGACTTGATCAACAACCGCAGGCGATGCCGGCCGCGCACCAAGGCAAGCGGCGCTTCGGCCGGGCCGAGCACGCGCACATCGTCGTGAGGCGGCGCGGCGCGCGCAAGCGCGCGGGCGTAGGATTGCGTGTCGTGCTTGTCCTCGCCGGAAACGACCAGGCTCGCGAGCCGCCCGAACGGCGGGTAATGCGCGCTCTCGCGCATCGCGATCTCGGCATCGTAGAACGCCTCGCGGTCCTGCGCGATCAGCGCCCGCATCACCGGATGCTCGGGCTGATGGGTCTGCAGATAGCCGTGACCCTGGCCGGCGTCGCGCCCGGCGCGCCCGACCACTTGATGCAGCAATTGAAAGGTGCGCTCGGCGGCGCGCGGATCGCCGTTCGACAGACCAAGGTCCGCGTCGATGACGCCGACCAGATTAAGCTTCGGGAAGTGATGGCCCTTGGCCACAAGCTGGGTGCCGATGACGATGTCGAAGCGGCCGGCGGCGACGTCGTCGAGTTCCGCGCGCAGCCGGTCGACCGTGGCGACGAGATCGCTCGACAGCACCAGGATGCGCGCCTGCGGAAACAATTCGCGCACCTCTTCTTCAAGGCGCTCGACGCCCGGCCCGATGGCGACGAACGAATTCGCCGCCTTGCAGTGCGGACATTCGACCGGATGCGGCATGGCGAAACCGCAATGGTGGCAGACGAGCTGCCGGCGGAAACGGTGATCGACGAGCCAGGCGTCGCAGTTCGGGCAGGAAAAACGAAAGCCGCAGGCGCGGCACAAGGTCAGCGGCGCGTAGCCGCGGCGGTTGAGGAAAAACAGCGCCTGCTCGCCGCGCGCGATGGCGGCCTGCACGGCGCCAGCGAGCGTCGGCGCAACAAAGCGGCCGGGCGGCGGCCGCTCGTGGCGCAGATCGATCGCTTCGACCGAAGGCATCTGCTGGCCGCCGAAGCGTTCCGGCAATGTGAGCCGCCGGTAGCGGCCGCGGCGCGCGTTGACTTCGGTCTCGATCGACGGCGTCGCCGACGACAGCACCACCGGAATGCGCGCGATATGGCCGCGCACCACGGCCATGTCGCGGGCGTGGTAGTGCACGCCATCTTCCTGTTTGTAGGCCTGGTCGTGCTCTTCATCGACAACGATCAGCCCGAGATCGGCGTAAGGCAGGAACAATGCCGAACGCGCGCCGACCACGACCGAAACGTCGCCGTCGGCGACGGCGCGCCAGGTGCGGGCGCGCTTTCGCGGCGACAATTCCGAGTGCCATTCCGCCGGACGGGTACCGAAACGCGCCGCGAAACGGTCGAGGAATTGCGCGGTGAGCGCGATCTCCGGCATCAGGATCAGGCTCTGCCGGCCGTTGCGGATCGTGTCCGCCACCGCCTCGAAATAAACGTCGGTCTTGCCCGAGCCGGTGACGCCGTCGAGCAACGTCACCGAATAGCCGCCTTGGGCAACGGTCGCTTTCAGCGCCGCGGCGGCGGCCTTCTGATCGGCCGTTAAATCGGCTGGCGCGAAATCCGGGTCGGGCTTTTCCGCGACCGGCTCCGGCGGCAGCACCAGCGTCTGCAGCGTGCCTTCGTCGATCAGGCCATCGATCACACCGGCGCTGACGCCGGCCTCGCGCGTCGCCTCGGTCTTGCCACGCACCATGCCGTCGGCCATGAGCTGCAAGAGGCGCGCCCGCGCGCTCGTCATGCGCTGTGGCGCCGGACCCGCAAGGCGCACGCCGACGCGTTCGCGCGCGGCGCCCAATTGCTCGCCCATGCGCAAGCACATGCGCAGCACCATGCCGCGCGACGAGAGCGTGTAGTTCGCGACCCAGTCGACGAAATTGCGCAGCTCGGGGCGCAACGGCGGGACTTCGAGCTTTTCCTCGACATCCTTGAGGCGGTTATCCAGCCGCGGATTGGGCGTTGGGTTCTCCGCCCATACGACCGCGGTCGCTTCGCGGGCGCCGAGCGGCACGCAGACCACGTCGCCGGGGGCGAGTTCGAGCGCCTCGGGCACCCGGTAGGAGTAGGCCCGGTCGAGGGCGACCGGGACCAGCACATCCACCACGCGTTTGGCCATGGTCAACTTTCGGCCGATTCTGGCCGGTTTAGGAAGGGGAAAGGGCTCCGGCCTCAATATGGGGAGAGACGCGTCTCAGAGGATAACGTGCCTCACCAAGACAAGCCTGATCGCCGCCGGCCCCTCGACCGCCCCGCGAGCGCTGCCCCTTTCGCGCTTCGCGGCGGCGCGGAGCAGTTCGTGCATCCCAAGGTCGCGGTCGAGATCGAGGCTTGGCTGCGCCATCTCGGCGACGAGCGGCGGTTTTCCGCCAAGACCGTCGAAGCCTACGCGCGCGACGTGTCGCAATTCCTGGCTTTCCTTGCCGGGCACCTCGGCGGCGCGCCGTCGCTCAAGGAGCTTGCGGCGCTGACGCCGGCCGATGTGCGCGCCTTTATGGCGGCGCGCCGGTCCGCGGGCATCGGCAGCCGCTCGCTGATGCGCACTCTCGCCGGCTTGCGCGGCTTCGCGCGCTTTCTCGAACGCGGCGGCAAAGGCAAGGTCGGCGCGCTCGCCGCGGTGCGGGCGCCGAAAATCGGCAAGACCCTGCCGCGGCCGCTGCCAACCGCCGACGCCAGGCGTATCGCCGATCCGCAGTTGGCCGCCGGCGACGGCCGCGAGGCATGGATACACGCCCGCGACGCGGCGCTGCTGGCGTTGCTCTACGGTTCGGGCTTGCGCATATCTGAAGCGCTCGGCTTGCAGCGCGGTGATTTTGATTCGGCCGACGCCATCACGGTCACCGGCAAGGGACGCAAACAGCGCATGGTGCCGGTACTGCCCCAGGTGCAAAAGCTTGTCGCCGATTACATCGCGCTGTGCCCGCACGATCTGCCGCCCGATGGCCCGTTGTTCGTCGGCGCCAAAGCGGGCCCGTTGTCGCCGCGGGTCGTGCAACTTGCGATGGCCCGATTGCGCGGCGCGCTCGGCCTGCCGGAAACCGCGACGCCGCACGCTTTGCGGCACTCCTTCGCCACGCATCTTCTCGCCCGCGGCGGCGATTTGCGCGCGATCCAGGAGCTGCTCGGCCACGCCTCGCTGGCGACAACGCAGATCTATACCGAAGTCGATGCCGAACGCCTGATCGAGGCCTATCGAAGCGCCCATCCGCGGGCGTAAGCCGAATTTATGCTACGAATATATCTGTCAATGCATTGCCATTGGGGGGCAAAACATGCCGGAAGCACACGAAACGATGGAACACGCCGAGCATGCGGAACATGCTTCGCACTCGAACAGAAAGATCGCGCTGGTGATCGCGGTGCTGGCACTGTTCCTCTCGTTCTCGGAAACGCTCGGCAAGAGCGCGCAGACCGAAGCCATCGACGCCAACGTCAAATCGTCCGACACTTGGGCGTTTTACCAGGCCAAGGACATACGTAGGGCGGTGGTGAATGCGGCGGCCGACGCGATGAGCCTTGTCGGGGCCAGCGCGAGCGATCCAGCCGCCAAAGCAGCCATCGACAAACAAGTCGACGCGTGGCGCCAGACCGCCGCGCGCTACGAATCGGATCCGAAGACGCACGAGGGCAGGAAAGAATTAGCGGAGCGTGCTAAGGATGAGGAAAACGACCGCGACCTCGCAATGGCGAAATATCATCACTACGAACTTGCCTCGGCGGCGTTTCAGATCGGCATCGTGCTGTCCTCGGCGGCGGTGATCACCGGCATGGTCGCGCTCGCTTGGTTTGCTGGCCTGCTCGGCGTTGCCGGGCTTGGTATCCTGTCGCTCGGTTTGTACGCGCCGCACCTCATCCCGCTGCCGTAGGCCGGAGCCAACAATGACAATCAACGGCGGTAAAATTGAACAAAAGGCGAGGCGCGAGGCGCGGCTGTCCGCGGCGTTGCGCGAAAACCTCAAGCGCCGCAAGGCGCAAGCGCGCGGCCGGGTCGCACCTGCCGACGCCGCGCCGACGGCGTCCGGAACTGCCGGTCGCGAACCGGGGGCTCCCGACTTTCGCCGTAATCAAGGACGCGACTAGGCTTTTACCCCCGACGCACGGGGCTGCGGAGTTGTTCATGGATCGTATTCGCATCGTCGGTGGCCGCCGTCTCAGCGGCACGATTCCGATCTCGGGAGCAAAGAATGCGACTTTGCCCTTGATGATCGCGAGCTTGCTCACCGACCAGACATTGATCCTCGATAACGTGCCGCGGCTTGCCGATGTCGCCCTGTTGGAACGCATCCTCGGCAATCACGGCGTCGACATCATGGTCAGCGGCAAGCGCGCCGGCGAAACCGCCGACGACGGCCAGACCCTGCACATCTCCGCGGCCGCCATCGTCGACACCACCGCGCCGTACGAGCTGGTCTCGCGGATGCGGGCCAGCTTTTGGGTGCTGGCGCCGCTTCTCGCCCGCATCGGCGAAGCGCGCGTGTCGCTGCCCGGCGGCTGCGCCATCGGCACGCGGCCGGTCGATCTGCTCATCATGGCGATGGAGCGGCTCGGCGCGCGCATCGACATCGACAGCGGCTATGTGGTGGCGCGGGCGCCGCACGGGCTCAAAGGCGCCCAGATCGTATTTCCGAAAGTCACCGTCGGCGGCACCCACACCGCCGTCATGGCGGCTTCGCTCGCCGCCGGCACCACTGTGATCGAGAATGCCGCGTGCGAGCCGGAGATCGCCGATGTCGCCGATTGCCTCAACAAAATGGGCGCGCGGATTTCCGGCGCGGGCACGCCGCGCATCGTCGTCGAGGGCGTCGCCAAGCTCAACGGCGCGCGTCACGCGGTGCTGCCGGATCGGATCGAGACCGGCACTTACGCGATGGCCGTCGCCATGGCCGGCGGCGACATCTTGCTGCAGAACGCCCGGCCGGAACTGTTGCAGGCCGCGCTCGACGTGGTGCAGCAGACCGGCGCCACGGTCACGCCGACCAACCAGGGCATCCGCGTCGCGCGCAACGGCGGCGATCTGGCGCCGGTCGAAGTGACCACGGCCCCGTTCCCGGCGTTCCCGACCGATCTGCAGGCCCAGCTCATGGCGCTGATGACGCGCGCCCGCGGCACTTCGCACATCGTCGAGACCGTGTTCGAAAACCGCTTCATGCATGTGCAGGAGCTGGTGCGGCTCGGCGCCCGCATCCATCTCGCCGGCGAGCGGGCCACCATCGAGGGCGTCGAGCGGCTCAAGGGCGCGCCGGTGATGGCGACCGATTTGCGCGCCTCGGTTTCGCTGGTGATCGCGGCGCTTGCCGCCGAAGGCGAGACCATCGTCAACCGGGTCTATCACCTGGACCGCGGCTTCGAGCGGCTCGAAGACAAGCTCGGCCGCTGCGGCGCCGCCATCGAGCGGCTCTCGGGCTAGCCGGCCACGTAGAAATCCGCCGCGCGATGGCCTATCTGTTGGGGTGAAACGCTACACAATAAGAATGCCCCAGGAGTTCCGCATGGCCTCTGCTCCCACCTCGCTGGTCGACCGCGCCGGGCTCGACCGGGCGCGCCTCGGCAAGATCATCTCGCGCGGCCTCGACGGCGCCGACGACGGCGAGCTTTATCTCGAATATCGCCAGGCCGAGATGCTGGTCTTCGACAACAGCCGTTTGAAGCAGGCGACTTACGACACCTCGCAGGGATTTGGGCTGCGCGCCGTCAAGGACGAGGCGGTCGGCTATGCGCATGCCTCCGACGTGTCGGAGGAGGCGATCGCGCGCGCCGCCGACGCGGTGCGCGCCGTCAAGGGCGGCTATTCCGGCCAATATTCCGGGCCGCCGCCGCGCAGCAACGTCAAGCTCTATGGCGAAGAGAGCCCGCTCGGCAGTCCCGCCTTCGAAGCCAAGGCGCGGCTTTTGCAAACCATCGATGCCTATGCCCGCGCCAAGGATCCGCGCGTGCGCCAAGTCTCGGTCAGCCTCGGCGCCACGTGGCAAGCCGTAGAGGTGGTCCGCGGCGACGGCGAAACCTATCGCGACGTACGGCCGCTGGTGCGGGTCAACATCTCCGTCGTGGTCGGCGACGGCGATCGCCAGGAGACCGGCAGCGCCGGGTATGGCGGCCGCGAGGGCTATGAGCGGTTCATCGTCACGGATAATTGGCAAAACGCCGTCGACAGCGCCGTGCGCCAGGCGCTCACCAATCTCGAAGCGGTTCCGGCGCCGGCCGGCGAGATGGACGTCGTGCTCGGCCCGGGCTGGCCCGGCGTCATGCTGCACGAGGCCGTCGGTCATGGGCTCGAAGGCGATTTCAACCGCAAGAAGACCTCGGCCTTCGCCGGCCTGATGGGTCAGCGCGTCGCGGCCGAGGGCGTCACGGTCGTCGACGACGGCACGATCGCGCTGCGCCGCGGTTCGCTGTCGATCGACGATGAAGGCACGCCGACCAACCGCACCGTGCTGATCGAGGACGGCATTCTGGTCGGCTACATGCAGGACCGCCAGAATGCACGGCTCATGGGCATGAAGCCGACCGGCAACGGCCGGCGCGAAAGCTTTGCCCACGTGCCGATGCCGCGCATGACCAACACCTACATGCTCGCGGGCACCCGTGCTCCGGAAGAGATCATCGCCTCGGTCAAAAACGGCATCTATGCCGTGCATTTCGGCGGCGGCCAGGTCGACATCACTTCGGGCAAATACGTGTTCGAATGCACCGAGGCCTACCGCATCGAAAACGGCAAGCGCGGCGCGCCGATCAAGGGCGCCATGCTGATCGGCAACGGTCCGACCGACCTCAGCCGCATTTCGATGATCGGCAACGATCTTGCGCTCGACGACGGCATCGGCACCTGCGGCAAAAACGGCCAGGGCGTTCCAGTCGGCGTCGGCCAGCCGACGCTGCGCATCGACCGCATCACCGTCGGCGGCACCGGCAACTGATGACGTCACCCGCGACGATGCCTTCCTCCGAGGCGCATGCCGTGCGCAATCTGGTAAAATTCATCGTCGATACGGCGCTGATCCTGCTGCTCATCACGGCGGCGAAGACCGCGATCGCTGAGCCGTATTACGTTCCATCCGGATCGATGGAGCCGACGCTCAAGATCGGCGACGAGCTTTTGGCGACGAAATACCCGTACGGCTACAGCACGGCCTCGTTGCCATTGTTCATCAACATTCCAGCGAGTGAGCGAATTGCCGCGGCGTTGCCGCAACGCGGCGACGTCGTGGTGTTCCGCGCTCCGGCCAATCCTTCGCAGATTTGGGTGAAGCGGGTCATCGGCCTGCCGGGAGATCGCATTGCGATGCGGGAGGGTCGGCTATGGATCAACGGAAAGCCGGTCGGGCTTGCGCCGGACGGCGTGGGCAACGATGAGCGCGCCGACGGCTTGGGCCGGGCGGCCGCGCAATTCATCGAAACGTTGCCGGGCGGCCGGACCCACCTCATCTTTCAGGAAAGCACCGACGGCATGATGGATAACATGGGCCCCGTCACCGTTCCTCCGGAACATCTTTTTGTCATGGGCGACAATCGCGACAATTCGGCCGATAGCCGCGTGCCGGTCACGATGGGCGGCGTTGGATTCTTGCCGGTCGCCAATCTCGTCGGACGGGTCAACATTTTGCTCGGGTCATGGGACTTGGCCACCGAGCGTCAGCCGGTCTGGCAGTGGCCGTCGGGCTTGCGCCTGGCGCGTTTCTTCACGGCGGTCCACTGACCGGCTCAAAGCTTCCCGGTTTCGATTGCTTCAGCGCACCACGCCGGAAATGCAGCACGGCTTGTGGCGCGGCGGCTTGATCGCGTCCTTCAGATAGCAATGCGGCGCGGCGGTGCCGTAGCCCGCCCGGCGATAGGTCCAGGCGCGGCAGCGCAATTCACCTTCACAGGCGGCGGCGCAGGCCTTGCCGCGCGGATCGGCGACCGTCTCGAACGACCGGTAATCGCCGCCGGTCCGATCGATCGAGTATTCCAGTTCGCCGAGCCGCGGCTCGATAACCGTGCCGCCGCGCACCCCCGACACGCAGCAGCTTGCCTTGACGCGCGGCGCCACCGCGCGTTTGAGCCAACACATCGCCGGCTCGCCGGAAGCCGACGGATAGGAAAAGCTCCACGACCGGCAGCCTTTATCGCGATCACATCGCGATTCGCATACCGCGGGGTCGCCGGTGATCACCGGAGCGCTGGCATAATCGCTGCCCGGCCGATCATAGCCCGATTGCGCGACGGCTTTCGCCGCACCCATCGCCATCGCTGCAGCGAAAGCGACGACGGCAAAGCCCCCAACAAGTGCGCGCATACGCTGCCTTGCGTCGCTTCAACCCGCCCCCAGCGACAGAAGAACGCCGTTGCCGGCGAAATGCCACAACAATTTGCGTCAAAGCCGCCGCGCCGGCGGCGCATCCCTCTTCGCCGGCTTTCAGGCCCGGAAGTGCTTCGACAATTTGAGGCCTTGCGCCTGGTAGTTCGAGCCGATGTCGGTGCCGTAGAGCTGGTCGGGGCGCGCCAGCATCTTCTCATAGACCAGCCGGCCGACGATCTGGCCGTGTTCGAGGATGAACGGCACCTCGCGCGAGCGGACTTCAAGGACCGCGCGCGCGCCGAGGCCTCCGGTGCCGGCATAACCGAAGCCCGGATCGAAGAAACCGGCATAGTGGACGCGAAATTCGCCGACCAGCGGATCGAACGGCACCATCTCAGCGGCGTAATCGGGCGGCACCTGCACCGCCTCGGTCGAAGCGAGGATGTAAAACTCGTCAGGGTCGAGGATGAGACTGCGGTCGGCGCGCGCGGCGATCGGCTCCCAGAAATCGGCAACGTCATAGACCGCGCGCCGCTCGACCTCGATGACGGCGGTATGGCGCTTGGCGCGATAGCCGACGATTCCGGCGGCGTTGCCCGCTCCAGCGCCGGAAAGGTCGACACTCACCGCGATGCCCTCGCCCATCACCGCTTCGGCACGGTCGACCAGCCGCTCGCGCGCGTGCAGCGTGCGCAACGCCTCGCCGTCGAGCGCCGCATCGCCGTGGCGAAAGCGGATTTGCGACAGCCGCGAACCTTCGCGCACCAGGACCGGGAACGTCTTCGGGCTGATCTCGGCGTAGAGCGGCCCGTGATAACCGCCCTCGACGCGATCGAAGCCGCGCGTCTCGTCGGCGATCACGCGGGTAAAGACATCGAGCCGCCCGGTTGAACTCTTCGGATTGGAGGCTGCCGCAATATCGTCCGGCAGCGCCAGACGTTCGATCAGCGGCACGATATAGACGCAACCGGTCTCCAGCACGGCGCCGTCGGTCAGGGCGAATTCGTGCAGCTTCAATTCGGCGATGCGCCGCGCCACCGCGGTGCCCGGACCGGGCAAGAAGCTTGCGCGCACGCGATAAGCGATCGAGCCGAGACGCAGGTCGAGGCTCGCGGGCTGGATTTGGTCGGGCGCGAACGGGCGCGCGGCCACAATGGCGCGATCTTCCGCCAGCGCCGCGATCATGCGGTCGGGCAGGATTCCCCGGTCGGAAGGCGCAAAGGATAGCTGCACACGTCACCACATCGGGCCGCCGGGCGCGGCGGAATATCGGTGGCGCGATCTAACCCCATGCCCGGCTTGACGGAAAGACGGCCACGGCGTATGAGCCACCTTATCCCGTGGTCATTTGAGCCGGCCGGCTTGCAAGCCACGTAAAACAAATTGCTAAAAGGCCGGGGACGCATGAGCCCGGCCCGAGGATCATTCCTCCCGGCCGGGTTTTGTTTTGCTGGCCAAAGAGGAGGGCCAACATGACCGCGTCAGCGCCCGATCGTTACCGTCCCGAAACCCGTCTCGTGCATGCCGGCACGCTGCGCTCGGAATTCGGCGAAACATCGGAAGCGATGTTTCTCACCCAAGGCTACGTCTACGAGACCGCGGCCCAGGCCGAGCGGCGCTTCAAGAACGAAGAGCCCGGCTTCCAATATTCGCGCTTCTCCAATCCGACGGTGGCGATGTTCGAGCGGCGCATGGCGGCGTTCGAAAACGCCGAAGCGGCGCGCGCCACCGCGACCGGCATGGCGGCGGTGACGCTTGCACTCACCGGCCAGCTCCGGGCCGGCGATCATATGGTGGCGGCGAAGGCGCTGTTCGGCTCGTGCCGCTACATCGTGGAGGATTATCTGCCGCGCTACGGCGTCACCTCGACGCTGGTCGACGGCACCGATCTCAATCAATGGCGCGAGGCGGCGCGGCCAAACACCAAAACTTTCTTCCTGGAAACGCCGACCAACCCCACGCTCGAGATCATCGACATCGAGGCGGTCGCGCAGATCGCCCACGAAGCCGGCGCGACGCTCGTCGTCGACAACGTCTTCGCCACGCCGATCTACCAGTCGCCGCTCGCGCTCGGCGCCGATTGCGTGGTCTATTCCGCGACCAAACATATCGACGGCCAGGGCCGCTGCCTCGGCGGCATCATTCTGGCTTCGGAAGAATTCATCCAGAAGCACGTCCATGTGCTGTTGCGCCAGACCGGACCGTCGCTGTCGCCGTTCAACGCCTGGGTCCTGCTCAAGGGACTGGAGACGCTGCCGGTGCGGGTGCGGCGGCAAACCGACTCTGCCGCGACGCTGGCGGTCGCGCTCGCCGAGCATCCGAAGATTGCGCGGCTGATCTATCCCGGCCGGCCCGACCACCCGCAAGCCAAGGTGGCGCAGAAACAGATGTGCGGCGGCTCGACCCTGGTCGCTTTCGACATCAAGGGCGGCAAGAAGGCGGCGTTTCGATTCCAGGACGCGCTCAAGCTGATCCGCATCAGCAACAATCTCGGCGACGCCAAGAGCCTCATCACCCATCCGGCGACAACGACGCATCAACGCCTCGCTCAGGCGCAGCGCGACGAGCTTGGCATCAGCGACGGCCTCGTGCGGGTCTCGGTCGGTCTCGAACACCCCGACGACATCGTCGAGGACGTGCTGGGCGCGCTGGAGACGGTGTGACGCGCGGGCGACAGCAACCGCGCGCCCTCACATTTGAACGTCGCTCTATCCGCGATCTGACCGCCCCCAACTCGACCGCGGTGGCCGATGTCCCCGTCGTCAATGGCCACGCGGACGCGGATCAAAGGTCTCTCGGCTGATCCGCGCCAGGCTCGCCATTGCCAAGGGACTCCCCGGAGCCACGTTCCCGATCCAGGAAAAGCGTTTGCAGCGCCGGCACGACAACGAGCAAGATGATTGGCCCGATGAGCATGCCGCCAACAACAACGGTGGCGAGCGGACGCTGGACCTGACTGCCAATACCGACCGAGACCGCCGCCGGCAGCAAACCAATGCAGGCGGACAACGCCGTCATCAGCATCGGCCGCATTCGTTGCGAAGCGGCGTGGAACATGGCGTCCATCGTGCCCATGCCGCTGGCTTTGGTTTCATTATAGTACGTCATGATCAAAATGCCGTTCATCACCGATACCCCGAACAGGGAAATAAACCCGACGGCCGCAGAGATGCTGAAATTCAGACCGGAAACATAAAGCGCGATAATGCCGCCGCCCGCGGCGAATGGAATACCGGCAAGCACCATCAAGCTGTCGCGCAGCGAGTTGAACAAGCCGTAGAGTAGAACCAGAATTAAAAGCAGGCTGATCGGGACGATCACCGCAAGCCGCTTCTGCGCGTTCCGAAGATCTTCAAACTCGCCGGCCCAAACGATGCGGTAGCCCGGTGGCAGCTTCACGTTCTTGCCGATCAGCCGTTGCGCCTCTTCGACCGCGCTTCCGAGATCGCGGTCGCGGACGCTGAACTTTACCGGGATATAGCGCTCTCCGGACTCGTGATAGATGTAGGAAGCGCCGGTATCGAGTGTGATGTCGGCGAGTTCTCTCAAGGGGATATAGGCGTTGGTTCCGTTCGCCGTCTGATAGCCGACCTTGACGTTGCCGACTGCTTCGAGGCTCGAGCGATATTCCGGCGGCAGCCGCACGACGACGCCGAATTGGCGGTCGCCCTCGAGCAGCGTGGTGGCCTGCGTGCCGGCCAGCGCCGCCTGCACGACGGTGTTGACGTCTCCGGTATTGAGCCCGTAGCGCGCGGCCTTTTGCCGGTTCACCTTGATATTGAGATTAGGCTGTCCAAGCACATGGAAAATGCCGAGATCGGTGATGCCTCTGACCTGCTGCATTTGGTGCAGCACCTCGGTCGCCAACCGCTCGATCGTCGGCAAGCTGCGGCCGACGATCTTCACCGAGTTGGCGCCTTTGACGCCGGAGAGCGCCTCCTCGATATTGTCCTGGATGTATTGAGAGAAATTGAAGTCGATACCCGGCAACTCGTCGTTAAACTCCTTTTGGAGTTGCGCGACGAGCATGTCCTTGGTGAAGTTTGGCGGCCATTCGTCATACGGCTTCAACGGCACGAACAACTCGACATTGGAGAACGGCGAAGCGTCGCTGCCGTCGTCGGGCCGGCCGTGCTGGGACACCGCGGTGATCACCTCGGGGTGGCGCAAGAGAATTTCGCGCATTTTCGCCACCGCCGGTTCGCCGGCCTCCAATCCGATCGTCGGCGGCATCGAGGCGCGAATCCACAGATTGCCTTCCTCGAGCGCCGGCAGAAACTCGCTGCCCAGGCGTGTCAGCAGAAAACCGACAATGACGAGAAAAGCGATCGCTGCGGTCAGCATGGTTTTGCGGTGGACGAGCGACCAACGCAAGATCGGCAGGTACACCGCGCGCAGCGCGCGTACGACGACCGTTTCCGTTTCCTCCACGCGTTCGGGAAGAACGAAGGACGCCAAAACCGGCGTGACCGTGAAGGTCGAGAGCAAGGCGCCAAAAAGCGCCAAGCCATAGGTTCGCGCCATCGGGCTGAAAATCTGGCCTTCGACCCCTTGCATAGTGAACAACGGCACGAATGCCGCGACCGTGATCAGCGCCGAGAAGAAGATCGCCATATCGACTTGCAGCGTGCTGGCAAAAATAAGCCGCAGCCGGTCGGTCCAGTGCGGATCGTGGGAGCCCCCGGCGGTTCTCGTCGGATCCGGTCCAAACCGCCCTTCCGCCAAGCTCTGCAACAAACTCTGGCGCTCGGCCGGATGCTGAAAATTCCTGAAAATGTTCTCGATCAGGATCACGGCCGAATCCACGATAATGCCGAAGTCGACCGCACCAACCGAAAGCAGGTTGGCGTCCTGTCCCATCATCACCATGATGATCACGGCGAAAAACAGCGCGAACGGGATGTTGGCCCCGACAATGATCGCGCTACGCAAATTGCCGAGGAACACCCACTGGATAACGAACACCAAAACGCAACCAAAAATGAGATTATGCAAGACCGTATGGGTCGTGACTGACACAAGCGACGAGCGATCGTAGTAAGGGACGAGTTTGACCCCCGGCGGCAGACTGCCGTCCGTGTTCAACTGGCGGATTTTCGCGTTTACCAGAGGTATGACATCGTTGGTGTGATAGGTGCGGCCCATGACGACGATCGCCAACGCGACGTCGCTGTCGTGATCCTTCCCGGCGATGCCGAGCCGCGGCACGTGGCCGACCGATACCTTGGCGACGTCTTTCACCTGGACCGGAACGCCGTTGACCTGCGTGAGCACGACATTCTCGATGTCGTTGACGCGCCAGCCTTGCGTCAAATCCGCATCGCCGCCCGAGTCCATCAGGCCGATGCCGCGGATGTTCACCGATTGCTGGCCGACGGTGATCTCGCGGCCGCCAACATTGATGTTGGCGTCGCCGAGCGCGGTGATGACTTGCGGTATCGTTACGTTGTAGGCGTCGAGTTTGTGCAGATCGACGTCTACGTCATATTGCTTGGTGGTTCCGCCCCATGAATTCACCGCCACCACGCCGGGCACGGCAAAGAGCCGCCGGGTAACGATCCAATCTTGCACGGTACGCAGATTGGTGAGCCCGAAATGCGGTGGGCCGACGATCTGGTAGCGGAAAATCTCGCCGACCAAACTCGATTGCTGAATGACCGGCGACTGGCCGCCCGGCAGACTGACGTTCTGCTGCAGCATCATTTGCGCCTGGGTGAAGGCGAAGTAATAGTCGACGCCGTATTTGAATGTGACGCGAACGAAGGACAGGCCGTAAAACGATGTCGACCGGATGTTGGCCAACCCGGGAGTGATGTAGAGGCCGACCTCCATCGGGATCGTGTAATAACGCTCCATCTCTTCGGCCGAAAGTCCGGGCGCCTGCGCGGTGATTTCGAGAATGACCGGCGCCGGATTCGGATAAGCCTCGATGTTGAGTTTGCTGAAAGCCAAGAGGCCGCCGCCGATGAAAACCAGCAAGCCCAACATAATGATTGGACGACGAGTCAGTCCGAATTTGAGCATGCCTTTCAACACAGGTCTGCCTCATGGTTTAATCAGTCCCCCGGCAGCGGCCTTGACTGCGGCGTCGGTACGCGTCGTCGCGTGCAGTTTCATCCGAGCATTGTTGATGTGAAAATCCACAGTCCGCTTGGACAATTGGATTCTCTCGGCAATTTCGGCGGACGTCTCGCCCCGCGCCACCCAGGTCAGGACTTGGACTTCACGATCGTTCAGCTTCGCAAGCGTCGATAGTTGGCTGGTGCGCGCAATCCCAGCCACCCGTGCGTTGATAATGAACACGAGCCGGTCGAAATCGATTGGCTTAGTGACGTGGTCGTCGGCTCCGAGCCGGCGCCCCTTGAGTTCGGTGTCTCGATCGGCCAACGCGGTTAAAAAGACGAAGGGTATTCGTCCGAAGCGCGGCGCGATCTCATTCAATCTTTCCAGAACCTCAAAACCAGTCATCGAAGGCATGCTGATGTCGCACAAGACCAAGTCCGGCGTTGCCTTCATGATTGCCAGGAGGCCCTCTTGCCCTCCATGGGCAATGCTGACGTCGAAACCGCGGTCGGTTAGCTCTTCGGCGATCAGCGCAGCGGTCTCATGATCATCCTCGATGCAAAGGATTTTTCTGGCGCGCATCTGCCATTTGGCCCCTCATTCCCAAGCAGGTGGCATCGTTACGCAACCGTCGTCAGCCAATGATTTGCTTCGTGGCAGTCGTGATAGAAAGGAAGTATCGTGACGTAAACTGTCACAAGTTACAGGTACTGAGAGTGGGCGTTCCATGAAGGGGCACGCGTAATACGCTGGGATCAGATGACTTTCGGACGCTCAGGTTCCAGATACCTGTAGGCGCGAATGTCGGAGTGTGGCGCTTCGCGTCAGTTCGCGCCGACGCAGCAATCCGCTCTCTTCAGCGCAAAGCGCATTGAGCGGCGCTCACCAGCCGAATTTAATGACTCCGCGTCCTAGCGCGAATGAGCCGCGGCCGACGCGACCGGCCGGGTCGCCGCTTCGGCGATCGCCGTGGCGAGGAGCTTCGCCAGGCAGCCATAGCCCCAGTCGTTCATATGCAAGCCGTCCGCCGAGATAAAGGCGGGAAACGGCAGGTGCTGGTTTTCCGACCAGTCGCGCATGATGGCGAAGCGGCCAAACAGATCGACGTTCGCTGCCTTGGCGGCGATCGCGATCTGCTCTTCCATGCCCGGCGTTTCCGGCTTCGCCACGACGCGCGGAGCAAACTGCATATCCATCAGCACCACGTCGGCGCCGGCACCCTTGAGTTGCTCGATACCTTCGCGGAGCAACGCGGAATGCGGCTTGAGCGGATAGTCGCGCAGAACCGAATTGGTACCGACCTGCCAAACCACGAGATCGGGGTGAGCGGCTATCACGCCGGTCTCGAACCGCGCCATCATCTGCACGGTCTCATCGCCGTTGACGCCGCGGTTGATGACGGTGATGTCGGCCCCGGGGAAGCGCTGTTTTAGTTCGACCGCGAGACGGCTCGGATAGCTTGCCGCCGCCGAACTCGCTCCGGCCCCGGCCGTCGATGACGAGCCGACGGCGACGACGGTCAGCGGCAGTCGCATCGCGAGGCGCTGTGCGGTGTGGCGCAGCGGGTTGTTGAAGCGCGCAAATTCGGCGGGCGCGCGGCACGAAAACGCCGGCGCTGCCGGCGCCGTAACGGCTGTGGAAGCGGCTGTCGCGGCGACGGCGCCGGTCGCCAGCGTCTGTGCGTCGACGGGCGTATCGGCGGTAACAATCAGCGCCATGGACACGGCTATGGACACGGCTATGGAAACGGCCAAGGCGAGAGTCAGGGCCGGGGCCCTAGCGGCGGCAAGCCGGCGGTCCGATTTTTTGTTATGAGGCGCCATCAACGCGTCGTCTGCATTTTATCGGCATCGACGCGACTGGCATTGATAATCTGCAATGCCAAGGCTCGGCCAATACACTCATGAACACCTCGCGCCATAGCATAACCGCCGGTGGCGGCATAGAGGTCGAAGGTGCCCTCGTCGCTCCAATAACGCATGATGCCTAGACGATCGAACAACAGAATGCCGCGCTGCTCGGTGACCCAGCGCATCACGTCGGCGTAGGCGGATATCCCGAGCATCGATTCCGTGCGCGGGCTGTATTGCATGTTCATGAGGATGACGTCGGCATTGGCCGCGGCAATCGCGTCGAGGCCCTGATCGAGGCTGGTGCGGAAATCTTCTGGCTCAACACCGCGTAAGGCATCGACCGTACCGGCCTGCCAGATCACCAGCGCCGGCCGATCGTCGGCCAGGATTTTCGGCAACGCCGAAGCCATATCCGCCGTGGTCTGGCGCGATTGGACATGGGCGGTAACTTTAATCTCGTAGCCCGGCAGCCGCTCACGCAGCGCGCCTTCCAACTGCGCGGGCCAGGCAAAACGCGCCCCGTCGGGACCGGAGAGCCCCGAGGAGCCGGAGCCGACAACGCTGATATTCAACCGCCGATGGTCTTTGATTTCACTGCCGACGCGCGTCAGATCGTGATCCGCGGCTATCAGCGTCTCCGGCACCTCGCAATTCGGCACCGGCTCCGCCGCCGCGGCGGCGCCGGCCGATAAAATCGCGGCCAGGACGGCAATGATTGGCGTCATGCCCCGCCTCCCGCGAGGTCCGCATCAGGAGTTTTGACGCGCGACGAGGGGCTGCGCCCTTCTATGGTCTTGTACCACGATATCAAATTGGCCGTAGCGATCATGATGATGATGCCTAACGCGCTGATCGCACCCTGCAGCAACGGCCCACCCGAGGATTCGGCGATGATGAATTGGCCGGCAAAGGCGAGAAATACGCCAAGGCAGAAGATTTCCAGCGAATGCTGACCGCAGCGTATGGCCGGCTGCAGGATCGGCGATTTCAGACCGGACCAATCGCGCGGCACGAAGTACACCGTCACCGCCGCCAGCGCCAGAAAATGGGCGAAGCGCAGCACGTCCAGATTGGTCTTGTCGATCGGATACATCCAATCCGCAAGCCAGGTCGGCACAAATCGAGCGAGCGACTCGAAATGCCAGGTCAACGTGATGGCGAAGGCGAACACCAGATAGGCAATGGCGATCCCGAGCACGATCCGCGAGCGCAGCACGCCGGCCAGCCGCTGCGCACCGCCCAGCGCGCACCACGCGCCGAACACGAACAGCAATTGCCACGCAAACGGGTTGAAGAACCAGACGCCGTTCGGATAGGCCGGCAAATTCCAGTCGAGCTTCCAGGCCAGCGCATAAACGACGGCCGAGCCGGCCAGCGCCACGTTCGGCGCCCGCAGTAGAACAAACAACATCGGAGGAAACAACAGCAGCAGGACGATATAGAGCGGCAGCACGTCCATGTTGACGGGCTTGAACTTCAACAACAGCGCCTGAAAGATGGTGATATCCGGCTGCTTGAGGAAATCGAGGATCTTCATTTCCTCGGCGTAGAGCGGATTGTCGAAGGTCGCCGCCACATAGGCGATCTCGGCCATGAATATCGTAAACAGGAAGATGTGGGCGACGTAGATCTGCCAGGCGCGCCGCAAGATGCGGGCGCTCGACAGCACAAAGCCGCGTTCGCGCATCGTGCGCCCGTAAACGAAGGCGGCGGTGTAGCCGGAAATGAAAATGAAGATTTCAGTGGCGTCGCTGAAACCGTAGTTGCGGATGGTGATCCAGCTAATGACGTTTTCGGGGATATGGTCGAGGAAAATGAGCCACAGGGCGACGCCGCGGAACAAATCAAGCCGCAGATCGCGCTCGCTGGTGACCGTCCGAGGCGGTGGGGCCGTCGCCATGGGGTTCGCAATCATTGCCGCGCCGGGGCCGGCGGCGCCGCCGATCGCATACGCCGCCGGTCAGTCTGGTGCGCCGATTGGGCGATCCGCAAGCAATTGTGGCGCAGTCTGCCGCGAGCCGGTTTTGTCCACAGTGGCTTGAGAAAGCGTCGAGATTGCGCCAGATTCGCCGCCATGTACCGTGCCGTCACCCAGAAGATCGAGGTCGTGGTGACCCCACGCTTCGTCTCCGACCGCTCCTCGCCGGAGAACAATTATTTCTTCTGGGCCTACACCATCGCCATCACCAATAACAGCGGCGACACAGTGCAGCTAAAAACCCGGCATTGGCGCATCACCGACGCCACCGGCCGCCGCCAAGAAGTGCGCGGCGCCGGCGTGGTCGGCGAGGAACCGGTACTCAAGGCTGGGGAATCGTTCGAATATACCAGCGGCGTGCCGCTGCAAACGCCGTCCGGCTTCATGGTCGGCACCTACGGCATGGTCGGCGCAAACGGCGAGCATTTCGAAATCGAAATTCCGGCCTTTTCGCTCGACAGCAGTGAAGGCAAACCGACGCTCAATTGAGCCGCCGCCGGCGCTATGAAAGCGCCGCATCTGTCGCCGCGATGTCCTGCGGCTTGAAGACATAAGTCGAACTGCAAAACTCGCACGTCACGGTGATCTTGCCGTCCTCGACCATGTCATCGCGATCCTCCGGCGGAAAGCTGCGCAGCATGGTTTCAACGCTTCCCCGCGAGCACGAGCATTGCGCCTCCACCGGAGCCGAGCGGAACACGCGCACGCCGCGCTCGTGAAACAGCCGATAGGCCAGACGCTCGCTCGACAGTTCCGGATCGATCAGCTCGATGTCGCCGACGGTCGCGACCAGCGAACGGCCCTCGACCCAGGCTTCGTCCTCAGGCAGCGAATGCGGCTCGGTGCCGGGCGGCGCGTCGCCGGGATCGAGGTCGGCGAGCCGCGCGCGGTCGGCCGATTTGGGCAGGAATTGCAACAGAATTCCGCCGGCGCGCCAGCGCCGGCGGGCGCCGTTTTCGCCGCCGCGGAATTCCTCAGCAACGGCAAGCCGCACCCGCGTCGGAATTTGCTCCGAACGCAGGAAATACTCGTGCGCGGCGTGTTCGAGGTCGCCGCCGTCGAGCGCCACGAGTCCTTGGTAACGGCTCGTATCGGGCCCCTGATCGATGGTCATGGCGAGATGACCCTGGCCGAGCAATTGGCCCGGCGCGGCTTGGCCGGTGGCGATCGCGGCGGCGACGCGCTCGGCGTCGAAACGCGCGCAGCCCCGGACCTTGCCGGGCGACGTGAAATCAACAACCAGCATACCCACCGGCCCGTCGCTCTGAGTTTGCAGAATGAACCGGCCTTCGATTTTGAGGGCGGAACCGAGCATGACAGTGAGCACGATGGCCTCGCCGAGGAGCTTGGCGACCGGCAGCGGATAATCGTGGTTGCTCAGGATGGCGTCGACGGCCGGCCCGAGCCGAACGATGCGGCCGCGCAAATCGAGCGCGCTCACCTCAAAGGGAAGGATCGTATCGTCGAGGCTGGTTTGCGCCGGCGCCCGGACCGGGATCGCGATGCTGGGATCGTTCATTGCAGCGCCAATATAAGTGGCCGCGTTCGAATTGTGAGCCCTGCGCGAGACTTACGTGCCGCCGGTCACCGGCCATTCGCCAGGCACCAGGACAGAATCCCCTTTTGCGCATGGAGCCGGTTCTCGGCCTCGTCGAACACCACCGAATGCGGCCCGTCCATCACCTCGTCGGTCACCTCTTCGCCGCGATGCGCCGGCAGGCAGTGCATGAAGATGGCGTCGGGTCTGGCCCGCGCCATCAGCCGCGCATTGACCTGATAACGCTTGAGCAGATTGTGGCGGCGCGCGCCGTTGCGATCGCCCATGGAGATCCAGGTGTCGGTCACGACGCAATCGGCGCCTTTGACCGCCTCTTCCGGGTCGGTGCCGACGATGATGTCCGCTCCGGAGGATTTGATCCAGTCGAGCAGCGGCTTTTTCGGCGCGAGTTCCGGCGGAGCCGCAACGCGAAGACGGAAGGCGAAACGCTCCGCGGCATGCATCCACGAGGTGAGCACGTTATTGGCGTCGCCGGTCCAGGCCACGGTGCGGCCGCGGATCGGACCGCGATGCTCCTCGAAGGTCAGCACGTCCGCGAGCACCTGGCAGGGATGCGAGCGCCGCGTCAGGCCGTTGATCACCGGCACGCTGGCGTAGCGCGCGAGCTCGGATACGGCCCGCGGATCGAGGGTGCGGATCACGATGACGTCGATGTAGCGCGATAGCACCCGCGCCGTATCGGCCAGCGTTTCGCCGCGGCCAAGCTGCATTTCTTCGGCGGTCAGCGTGATGGCATCGCCGCCAAGCTGGCGCATGGCGACTTCGAACGACACCCGCGTGCGGGTCGACGGCCGTTCGAAGATCATCGCCAGGGTCTTACCGGGGAGCGGGCGATCGTTGCGGGCGCGCTTGGCTTTCATGGCGCGCGCGGTATCGATCATCTTGCGCAAATCGACGGCGGGCACGTCGATCAGATCGAGAAAATGGCGGACCGCCTTCATCGCACCGCCTCTTGCCGGTGCGCCGCCTTGTGGGCCTGGCCGAGCTTGGTGCAGGCGCGGTCGAGCCGCGCGATGCCCTCGGCAATCTCGTCTTCGCTGATGATCAAGGGCGGCAACAGCCGCACCACATTGTCGCCGGCGGCAACCGCGATCATCTGCTCGGCGCGCAGCGCATCGACGAGTTCGCCAGGCGGCACGACAAGCCGCACGCCCATGAGCAGACCTTCACCGCGCACTTCGGCGATCACCGTGGGGTGGCGATCCTTGATTTCCGCAAGCCGCTGCTTGAAGACGAGCGCGGTCCGTTGCACGCGGTCGAAGAATCCCGGTGCCAGCATGACGTCGAGCACCGCATTGGCGGCGCTCATCGCCAGCGGATTGCCGCCGAAAGTCGAGCCGTGCGTGCCCGCCGTCATGCCCTTCGCCGCTTCGGCGGTTGCAAGACAAGCGCCGACCGGAAAGCCGCCGCCAAGCGCCTTGGCGAGCGCCATGATGTCCGGCGTGACACCGGCGCGCTGATAGGCAAACAGCTCGCCGGTACGGCCCATGCCGGTCTGCACCTCGTCGAACAGCAGAAGCAGGCCGTGCTGATCGCAGAGTTGGCGCAGTGCCCGCAAGAACGACGGCTCGATGACGCGCACGCCGCCCTCGCCCATGATCGGCTCGATCAGGATTGCCGCGGTCTCGGCGCCGACGGCGCGCTTGGTTGCCGCGAGGTCGGCAAACGGCACTTGATCGAAGCCGTCGACCACCGGCCCGAAGCCCTCAAGGTACTTTTTTTGTCCCCCGGCGGCGAGCGTCGCAAGCGTTCGGCCGTGGAAAGCGCCTTCGAAGGTGATGATGCGGTAACGCTCCGGCTTGCCGCTGGCGAATTGGTATTTGCGCGCCATTTTGATGGTGCATTCCATCGCCTCGGCGCCGGAATTGCAGAAGAACACCACGTCGGCGAAGCTCGCTTCGCACAAGCGGCCGGCGACGCGTTCGGCCTCCGGAATCTGGTAAAGATTGGAGACGTGCCAGAGCTTTTGGGCTTGCGCGGTCAGCGCCGCCACAAGCGTCGGGTGCGCATGACCCAGCGCATTGACGGCAACGCCGGAAGTGAAATCGAGATAACGCTCGCCGTTGGTCGCAATCAGCCAAACGCCCTCGCCCCGCTCAAAAGCAAGGTCTACACGCGCGTAGGTCGGCAACAGGTGCGATGTCACGGCTAAGTCCGCGCACTGCGCAGCCTTCTATCTTCACGGCGGAAACAAAATGTGCCGCCTCTGCGGGCGGCACTGTTGGACATTTTATTTCCGGGCGCCGCGCCGGTCAACACGCTAAAAAGCACGCCCCGCCGGCTGGGTTGTCCCCACATCGTCCACATCGGGGAAGGAATATGTGGACGCAAGCCGCGTTGAGTCTTGCGTCAGACTCCCGCCATATTGTAGCCTTTTGATCGTCAAGTACGACATCTCGTGCGGCGGACAGTCACCTAAAGCGTCGGTGGAGCGTGCGTGTCGGGCGGCAATCGCCACCTGGCTCGATGGGGGATTCCGCAAATGGCTGGACCGGCACTTTTTGGAGGAGGGCTGAGCATGTCGTGGACTGACGAGCGGGTCGAGCAATTGAAGAAGCTGTGGTCCGATGGGCTCTCGGCCAGTCAGATCGCCGCCGAGCTCGGCAGCATTACGCGCAACGCGGTCATCGGCAAAGTGCACCGGCTGGGTCTGTCGGGGCGCGCCAAGAGCACGTCCAGCGCGGCGCCGCGGGCACGCAAGCCGCGTTCGCCGATGATGCGCATCGGCAGCCGGGTACGCGGCAACACCGCGCTCGCCCATGCCTACGAGGTGGAAGCCGACGTCACCCCGGGGCTGGTTGAAAACATCATTCCGATCGGGCAGCGCCGCAACATTCTCGAACTGACCGAGCAGACCTGCCGCTGGCCGATCGGCGACCCCGGCAGCAGCGAATTCTTCTTCTGCGGGGGCAATACGATCAACGGCCTGCCCTATTGCGCCTTTCACTCACGCGTCGCCTATCAGCCGGCCGGCGAGCGGCGCCGGGAGCGGCGCCCACAGCGCTGAGCCATCTGCGACACGCGGCGGCAGCTGGATTTCAGCTCGCCCTGCCGAAGCGATCGTCCAGCGAATAGCCGGCGCCGCGCACCGTGCGGATCGGATCGGCGCCCTGCCCGCGATTAAGCGCTTTGCGCAACCGGCCGACGTGAACGTCGACCGTGCGTTCGTCGATGTAGACGTCGCTGCCCCAGACCCCGTCAAGCAGCTGCTCGCGCGAAAACACCCGCCCGGGACGCTCCATCAGGAATTCGAGCAAGCGGAATTCCGTCGGGCCGAGATCGACCGGACGGCTGGACCGCGATACCCGCTTCTTCTCGCGGTCAAGCTCGAGGTCGCCGATCAACAGCACCGTGGCGACGCGCTCCGGGCTTGCCCGTCGCAGCAATGCGCGGATGCGCGCCAGCAGCTCGGGCACGGAGAACGGCTTGACCAGATAGTCGTCGGCGCCGGTCGCCAGGCCGCGCACGCGCTCGCTTTCCTCGCCGCGCGCCGTGAGCATGATGATCGGCAAAGCCTGCGTCTGCGGCCGCGCTCGCAAGCGGCGGCACAATTCGATGCCGGACAGCCCCGGCAGCATCCAGTCGAGCACGATGAGATCGGGCGCCGCCTCCCGCAAGCGCGTATCGGCGTCGTCACCGCGCGCGACGGCGTCAACCTCGTAGCCCTCCGCCTCGAGGTTGTAGCGCAACAACGTCGTCAGCGGTTCCTCGTCTTCCACGATCAGGATGTTTGCTCCCATCGCGGTGCCTCCTATCATTTCAGCAGTGTTGCTGCGCCAAAGTCCGTGCTGTCACCTTTCGGGCGCTGGTCAGTGATCGGCCGACCCTCGATCATGTAATAAACGGTCTCTGCAATGTTGGTGGCATGATCGCCGATGCGCTCGATGTCCTTCGCACAAAACATCAGATGCATGCAGAACGTGATATTACGCGGATCCTCCATCATGTAGGTGAGGAGCTCGCGGTACAACGATGTGCAAAGTGCGTCGACCTCTTCGTCGCCGTTCCAGACCACGAGTGCGCTCTGGAGGTCGTGGCCGGCGTAGGCATCGAGCACCTGCTTGAGCAAGCCCTGCACCAGCGAGGCCATGTGCTCGACGCCACGGATCAGCTTTTGCGGATGCATATCGAGATCGAGCGCGACGACGCGCTTGCCGATGTGCTTGGCATGATCGCCGATACGCTCAAGGTCGTTGCAGACGCGCATGGCGCCGACAATTTCGCGCAAATCGACCGCCATCGGTTGGCGCCGCGCGATGGTCAGGATCGCCTTTTCCTCGATCTCGTGCTGCATGGCGTCGATCGTCGGATCGGTGGTGATCACCCGCTCCGCCAAGTCGGTGTCGCGCTCGACCAGCGCGCGGGTGGCATCCGCGATCTGGCGTTCCGCAAGTCCGCCCATCTCGGCGACCCGGCGCGTGATCTCCTGCAGATCGGTGTCGAACGCCTTGGCGGTATGATCAATTCTGGGGCTGATGTCGGTCATGGGGTCACCCGAAGCGGCCGGTGATGTAGTCCTGAGTGCGCTGATCGTGCGGCGCGGTGAAGATCTTGCTGGTCGAATCGAACTCGATCAGTTCACCCAGATACATGAACGCGGTGAGCTCAGAAACGCGCGCGGCCTGTTGCATGTTGTGGGTGACGATGACGATCGTGTAGTCGTCGGTCAACTCGTCGATCAACTCCTCGATCTTTGCCGTGGAGATCGGATCGAGCGCCGAGCACGGCTCGTCGAACAAAATGACCTCGGGCCGCACCGCGACGGTACGCGCGATGCACAAGCGCTGCTGCTGGCCGCCGGAAAGGCTCTGCCCGTTGGCGGCGAGCTTGTCCTTGACCTCGTCCCACAGCGCGGCGCGGCGCAGCGAAGTTTCCACGCGCCCGTCCAGCTCGGATTTCGGCAGCTTTTCATAGAGCCGGATGCCGAAAGCGACGTTCTCGTAGATCGACATCGGAAACGGCGTGGGCTTTTGAAACACCATGCCGATACGGCCGCGTAACAGGTTGAGGTCCTGCTTTGGCGAAAGAATATTGTCGCCGTCGAACATCACGTCGCCGGTCGCCCGCTGGTTCGGATAGAGGTCGTACATGCGGTTAAGCACGCGCAACAAAGTCGACTTGCCGCAGCCCGACGGCCCGATGAACGCGGTGACCTTGTTCTCGTAAAGCGGCAGCGAAATGGATTTCAGGGCGCGGAAGTTGCCATAGAAAAAGTCGAGGCTGCGGATCGTGACTTTCTCCGCGAGCCCCGCCCGATCTGACGGCGTGGCGGTAACCGAAGGGACGGCGACTGAGATAACGCTCATGGCTGTTTACCCGATGAGACGAGACTACGCGCGGTGATGCTCAAGGCCAGCACCGTGAGGGTGATGATGAGAGCGCCGGTCCAGGCCAGCGCCTGCCAATCCTTGTAGGGACTGAGCGCGAACTGGAAGATGACGACTGGCAGGCTCGCCATCGGTGCGTTCAGGTTCGTGCTCCAAAACTGGTTGTTGAGCGCGGTGAAGAGCAGCGGCGCGGTCTCGCCGCTGACCCGGGCAACCGCCAACAGGACGCCGGTCACCATGCCGGCGCTCGCGGCACGGTAGCAGATGCGCGTGATCGACAGGGATCGCGGCAGGCCGATGGAGGTGGCGGCCTCGCGCAGCGCGTTCGGCACCAGCGCCAACATATCCTCAGTGGTGCGCACCACGACCGGGATAACGATGACGGCAAGCGCGACGCTGCCGGCCAGGCCCGAAAAATGGCCCATCGGCGCGACCATCACTTCGTAGATGAACAAGCCGACCACGATTGACGGCGCGCTCAACAGAATATCGTTGATGAACCGAACCACGCTCGACAGGCGGTCGTAGCGGCCGTACTCCGCCAAATATGTGCCGGCGAGGATGCCGACCGGAGTCCCGATCAAAACGGCAAGGATAGTGAGAATGAGGCTGCCGATGATCGGATTGAGCAGTCCGCCGCTTGAGCCGGGCGGCGGCGTCATCTGTGTGAACACCGCCGGCGACAGCCCGCCGAAGCCGTGCCACAGCAATACTCCCAGGATGAGAACCAGCCAGCCCAGGCCAAAGACGGTTGAGGCCAGCGCCAAGGTCGTGGCGACGACATTGCTTCGGCGGCGGGCGGCGTAGCGAGGGTTCATAGGCTCATCCAATGCGCCGTTCGATCCGCATCAACATGTAGCGGGCTATCGCCAGCACGATGAAGGTGATGACGAACAGGATCAGCCCGAGCGCGATCAGCGAAGAGGTGTAGAGGTCGCCAAGCGCCTCGGTGAACTCGTTGGCGATTGCCGCGGAAATGGTGGTGCCGGGGGCAAGCAAGGAGGCCGATATCCGATGCGCGTTGCCGATGACGAAAGTCACCGCCATGGTTTCGCCCAGCGCCCTGCCGAGGCCGAGCATCACGCCGCCGATAACACCTACTCTGGCAAAGGGCAGCACGACGAACCGCGCCACCTCCCAGGTCGTGCAGCCGACGCCGTAAGCCGCTTCCTTGAGAACCGGCGGAACCGCATCAAATACGTCGCGTGAGATCGAGGTGACGAACGGCAAAACCATGATCGCAAGGATCAATCCGGCCGTTAGAACGCCGATGCCATAGGGCGGCCCGGAAAACAGTGGCGCGATCCCGGGCACGTGGCCGAGCGTCGCGATGAGAAACGGCTGCACCGTCTGCTGCAGGAAGGGGGCGAAGATGAACAGGCCCCAGATGCCGTAGATGATGCTGGGAATGCCCGCGAGCAATTCGATGGCGATGCCGATCGGCCGCCGCAGCCATTGCGGGCACAGCTCGGTGAGAAAGAAGGCGATCATCAGCCCGACCGGGACGGCGATCAACATGGCGATCAAAGAGGTGACAAGGGTGCCGTAGATTGGGGCCAGCGCGCCGAAATGTTCGGTGACGGGATTCCATCGCGAAGTGATCAGGAAGCCGAAGCCGAAGGCGCGAAACGCCGGCAGCGAACCCACAACCAGCGCGACGATGACGCTGCTCAACAGCAACAAAACGCCCACAGCCGCAGCACGCGTCATATGGCGGAACACGCCATCGCCGACGCGCAGCCGGTCAAGGACTTTGGCGCGCGTGATCCCCACAACGGACACGATCGCTCCTTCCTGCACTGCTACATAAACCACGGATTGCCTCCGGGCGGAATCAACAACGACCGCTCCTTCGGGGATACCGGGGAGGGTCCACTCGAACGATCTACCGGCCGCCGCACAAGCGCTATGCGGACAGCCGGCCACGGCATAAGGGCGAGGCGCGCCGCCAATTGGCGGGCGCCTCGCCAGTCTTGCACCGAACCCTTTTTCACCTACTGCGACATTCCACTGGCAACGTAGAGCGGCTTGCCGCCTGAGTCTTTGATCGCGCTGGCCCAGGTCTTTTGGACTTCGGCCACGACCTTGGCCGGCATCGGCACGTAATCGAGCTCCTCGGCCATTTTATCGCCTTTGGCGTAGGCCCACGCGAAGAACTTGAGCGCTTCGGCGGCAGCCCCCGGATCCCCGGGCTGTTTCGGAATAAGGATGAAAGTCGCCGCGGTCATCGGCCAGGAGCCCGCGCCCGGCTGGTTCGCTAGAATCACGCCGTATCCCGGCACTGAATTCCAGTCCGCGTTGGACGCCGCCGCCTGGAACGCCTCGCTTGTGGGCGCAACGGTTTTGCCGTCCTTGTTGACCATCTTTGTGTATACGAGCTTGTTTTGGAGCGCGTAGGCATATTCGACGTAGCCGATCGAGCCTTTGGTCTGGCTCACATTGTTGGAAACGCCTTCATTGCCTTTGGCGCCGATACCGACGGGCCATTCGACCGACGTCGCCGAACCGACGTTGGACTTCCAATCCGCGCTCGCGGCCGCCAGATAGTAGGTGAAGTTGAACGTCGTGCCCGAACCGTCAGAGCGGTGCACGACCGCGATGGCTTGGGCGGGAAGATTGACCCCGGGGTTGAGTTTCTTGATCGCCGGATCGTTCCAGTTCTTTACGGTGCCGAGGAAAATTCCAGCGAGCGTCGGACCGTCGATGACAAGCTCTCCCGGCTTGATCCCTTCGAGATTGACCACCGGCACGATGCCGCCCATCACCATTGGAAACTGTACGAGTCCGTTTTTGTCGAGATCGGGACCCTTAAGGGGCGCGTCGGTCGCGCCGAAGGTGACCGTTCTCGCCTCGATCTGCTTGATGCCACCGCCGGAGCCGATCGATTGGTAATTGAGTCCGACCCCGGTCTGCTTCTTATAGGCGTCCGCCCATTTGGCGTAGACGGGGTACGGGAACGTGGCGCCGGCGCCAGAGATATCAATGGCGGCGGCTGGCACAATAGTCGCGGCTAGAAAGCCAGCGGCGGCGAGGATTCTGAGTTGGTTCACGGAATACTCCTGTCAGCGGATTTTGGGCGACGCAGGCGGCTCACCCACGCGGACGTGCGGTCCCCATCGGGAACCTTCGTCCTGTTTCAACTTCTTTCAGGCAACGCGCCGCGGCGAAGATCGTGCGATGAAGCGACCCCGCAGCAGCGGCATGATTAACTCCCGCACGTCACCGTTCTATGTGCCGAGCATGACAGTTGGATGACATTGTAATGCTTTGTAATATATGAAGATTTAGCCGTTGGCCTCGGCCGCGACAGCGGGCAAATAGACGATAAAGGTAGCGCCTTCGCCAAGCTTGCTCTCGATCGACAATCGGCCGCGATGGCGATTGAGAATGTGCTTCACGAGCGCGAGCCCGAGCCCGGTTCCGCCCTGAGCACGGCTTTCCCGCACATCGACGCGATAGAAACGCTCGGTCAGCCGCGGCAGGTGCTCGGGTGCGATCCCCGGCCCGTAATCGCGCACGCCGACGCGCGCTTCGGCGGCGCCGTCGGGCGAGATCCCCTGATCGAGCGTGATGTCGACCCGCTTGCCGGGGGCGCCATACTTCAGGGCGTTTTCGACCAGGTTCTCGAACACGCGGACCATCTCGTCACGATCGGCGGGAATCGTCAGCGCGTTTGTCGCTTCGATATGGACGCTGACGCCGCGGTCGCGCGCCAGTGTCTCGAGCCCGTCGACCACATGGCGAACGATCGGCACGAGATCGACCGCCGTGTCGGGGCGGCGGTGGGCGTTAAGCTCGATGCGCGACAGCGACAAAAGATCGTCGATGAGGCGCGCCATGCGCCGCGCCTGTTCCTGCATGATCGCGAGGAAGCGCAGCCGCGCCTTTTCGTCATCGCGGGCCGAACCTTGCAGCGTTTCGATGAAGCCTGAAAGCGCCGCCAGCGGCGTGCGCAGCTCGTGACTAGCGTTGGCGACAAAATCGGCGCGCATCTCCTCGACGTGCCGCAACGGCGTGAGGTCGTGAAAGGTCATCAGGACCAGATTAGGCCTGCCCGCATTGGGCGGCCGGTTGACCGGCATCACGATCAGCTCGAACCAACGGTCGATCGGAACCCGCTCCGAATATTCGACGCGCTGTTCGGCGCCGGTGGCGTAGGCGCGGCCTACCGCTTCGATCAGTTCGGGCATGCGCAACGCGAGCGACACCGGCTCGCCCTGCCGCAAAGCCGGCGCCAGAGCGCGGGCCCCCTCATTGAGCGCGAGCACGCGCCCATTGCGGTCGAGCGCGATGACGGGGTCGGGCAGGCCGGCGACGACGGCTTCAAGCGGCTCGCCGGTGCGCTCGGCGACCGCGACCGGGCGCACGAGCCCGCCGGCCTCCTCGCCGTTGCGCATCGTGAGAAAGGCCGCCCCCACGACGATGGCAAATCCGGCGACGGCATAGCCGACCGCGAGGGCGTTGATGACCACCAACCCCGCAAACACGATCGCCGCTGTTACGGCCAACAACCGCATATTGCCCCACTCGCTCCTTCGCGGCGCTATGCGATCTTCATTCAGGCTCATCGGACCCGCCCCAGCACAGTCGTCCCGGTCGCCTTTGGTTTCAAGTCGCGTCGGATTTTTGCGGCGCCAACTCGGCCACGGCCGCCATCGGTTGCGCAACTCGCTGCGTCAGGCGCCGCGCCGCGCGGTTGAGCAGGATTTCGCGTGTTCCGAGAACCGCCAACGAGATGACGAACGGAATGATGTAATACAGCAGCCGGAACAACAGCAGCCCGGCAAGCAGGTCTTCCTTGTCGAACTGCCATAACGCGACCATCATGGCGGCGTCGAAAACGCCCAGGCCGCCGGGGGCGTGGCTGGCGAAGCCCAGCAGCGTGGCGACGACGAAAATAACCGCCACCGTGACGAAGCCGAGATTGGGCTCGTCCGGCACCAGCATGTACATGGCGAGCGCACAGCACGACAGATCGAGGATGCCGATCAATATTTGAACGAGCGTCAGCGGGCCGCCGGGCAGCGCCACTTGCCAGCCCTCGCGGCCGATGATCCGCGGTTTGACCCAAACCCAGGCGACATAAGCCGCGAGCAAAGCCAGGATGGCGAGCGCGAAGACGCGATTGATCCAGAGCGGTAGCTGATCGATAGCGCGCGCCGCTTGCGGCGCATCGAGAACGCCAAGACCAAGCACCGCGGCGTTGCCGAGCCAGAAGGTCAATCCGGCGACGAAGCAGATTTTGGTGACTTCGATGACGCTAAGACCCCAAGCCGAGTAGATTCGATAGCGCACCGCGCCGCCGGAAAACACGCTGGCGCCGACATTGTGGCCGACCGAGTAGCTGGTGAAGCTGCCCAACGCGGCGACGCGATACGGCACCTCGGAGCGGCCGATCGTGCGCAGCGCGAACAGATCGTAGAAGGTCAGAGTCAAATACCCGGCAGCGACAAAAAAGCCGGCGGTGCCGAGCGTGCGCCAGTCGGTCGCCTCAATCGCGTCGAGCAGTTCGTCGACGTCGATATCGTGGAGGATGCGATAGAGCACCACCACGGCGACGGCGATGATCGCAAGGCTGAGCACGACACCCAGGCGATGGAAGCTGACCTTTCGGTTGAAGACGCGCGCCGCGGCGCGCAACCTTGTCAGCATTCCGCGCTCCACACCGGCTTCTCGTGCATCCAACGACCGTCGCGTCGCGCCCCCCAGCTATGCGCGGCCCCACCTAGCAGATGTCGCGCGCCCGCGCGAGCGCAGCACCAACCGTGTCCGGGCGTTACTGCGCCGCACCTTTGTGGCCGTCGAACGGCGGTTTCGTCCGCGCCGTGCGCCGCATGACGATGTGCGGTCATTGCCTTCCCACCTTCGATCAGACTCAGCGGCAGCTTACCAAACTGCATTGGGATTTGGCCCATTTGCTGGCGCTGGGACAGTTTTGCTGTTGACGAAATCCTCGGGGACGGCTTGTTACTGAACTCTACCTGGACTGAGAGTTCGGTAGCACTGGGAGAGGAATATGCCCGAGAAAAATCTCGAAGAAATGCTCAAGACGCGCAATCCGGTCGAGATGCTGCGCAACTCGCAGATCGGCGCCTACGTCTATCCGGTGGTGCCGTCCGAGTTCACCAACTGGCGCGACGAGCAACTCGCCTGGCGCAAGACCGCCGTGATGTTCGACCAGTCGCATCACATGGCCGAGATGATGGTCACCGGGCCGGACGCATTCAAATTCATGAACTACCTCACCATCAACAGCTTCGCCAATTTCCCCGTCAACCGCGCCAAGCAATTCGTGCCGTGTTCGTATGACGGCTATGTGATCGGCGACGGCATTTTGTTCCATCTCGCCGAGAACCAGCTTAATTTCGTCGGCCGCGCGCCGAACGTCGACTGGATCCAATTTCACGGCGAGACCGGCAAGTTCAACATCAAGATGGAGCGCGATGACCGCTCGCCCTCGCGGCCCGGCGGCAAGCCGGTGACCCGCCGCCATTACCGCTATCAAATCCAGGGCCCGAACGCCTGGAAGATCCTTGAAAAGCTCAATGGCGGCGCGATCCCCGAGGTGAAATTCTTCACCATGGACGCGATCAATATCGCCGGCCGCAAAGTGCGCTGTCTGCGCCACGGCATGGCCGGCGCGCCCGGCCTCGAAGTCTGGGGCCCCTATGCCGAAGGCGAGGAGATCCGCTCCGCCATCCTCGAAGCCGGCAAGGAATTCGGCATCGTCCCGGTGGGCTCGCGTGCCTACGCGACCAACACCCTGGAGTCGGGATGGATCCCGTCGCCGCTCCCCGCCGTCTATACCGGCGAGAAGCAGAAGGCGTTCCGCGAATGGTCGAAGCCGGATTCCTACGTGGCGACCGGCTCGATTGCCGGCAGCTTCGTATCGAGCAACATCCAGGACTATTATTCGACGCCATATGAGATGGGCTACGGTCCGTTCATCAAATTCGACCACGACTTCATCGGCCGCGAGGCGCTGGAAAAGATGAAGGACAAGCCGCATCGCCGCAAAGTGACCTTCGCCTGGAACGCCGACGACGTGTCGAAGGTTTTCCGCTCGTTCTTCGAGCCGGGCGTGGAAAATTACAAATACATCGATCTGCCGCTGTCGAATTACGGCTCGGCTTCGTTCGATGTCGTAAAGAGCGGCGGCAGGACCGTTGGCCTCTCGATGTTCAGCGGCACGACTTGGAATGAACGCCAGATGTTGTCGCTCGGCGTCGTCGATCCCGACGTCAAACTCGGAGACGTCTTGACGTTGGTGTGGGGCGAGGAAAACGGCGGCACTAAGAAAACCACGGTCGAGCGTCACAAGCAGACCGAAATCCGCGTCAAGGTTTCCCCGGTGCCTTACGCACGCGACGTCCGCGAGGCCTATGGCAGCGGCTGGCGCCAGCGGCAGACGGCGGCCTAGGGGCCGTCGTCATCACCATAGCCAGTCGTCACGGTCAGCTCCGATGTTGAGAACCACACCGCCGTTTCGCGCCGACGTCGTCGGCAGCCTGTTGCGCACCGCCGCCTTGAAGGAGGCGCGCGCCAAGCGGGAAGCCGGCGCCATCGACGCGGCGGCGCTTGAAGCGGTTGAGGACCGCGAGATCGAGACGATCATCAAAAAGCAGGAAGACGTCGGGCTCAAGGTCGCAACTGACGGTGAATTTCGCCGTTCATGGTGGCACTACGACTTTTACGGCATGCTCGACGGCGTCGAGGTTTACGAGCTTGATCGCGGTATCCAGTTCCACGGGGTGCAAAGCCGGCCGCGCGGCATCCGCGTTACCGGCAAGATCGGGTTTTCCACTCACCCGATGCTGGAGCACTTCAAGTTCCTCAAGGCGCACACGCGCGTGATGCCGAAAATGTGTATCCCAAGCCCGGCGACGTTGCATTTCCGCCTTGAGCCGCGGGCAGTCACGACCAAGCTCTATGCCGACCGCGACGCGATCTTCGACGACTTGGCCGAGACCTACCGGCAGGCGATACGCGCGTTTTATGACGCCGGCTGCCGCTACCTGCAATTCGACGACACGGCGTGGGCCTATCTGTGCTCGCCGGCCGAATTGAAAAAGGCGAACGATCGCGGCCTGCATGCCGACCGGCTGGCGCAGGATTATGCCCGCGTCGTCGAACGCGCGCTCGTCAACAAGCCGGCCGACATGGCGATCACAACCCATGTGTGCCGCGGCAACTTCCGCTCGACCTGGATTTCCGAGGGCGGCTACGAACCGATCGCCGAGATCCTGCTCGGCCGGTTGAACTACGACGGCTATTTCCTCGAATACGATTCCGAACGCGCCGGCGGCTTCGAGCCGCTGCGGTTCCTGCCGAAAGGCGACAAAATCGTCGTGCTCGGCCTTGTCACCAGCAAATCCGGGACGCTGGAAAAGAAAGCCGAGGTCGAGCGGCGCATCGAAGAAGCCACCCGATATGTCGCGCTTGAGCAGCTTTGCCTGTCGCCGCAATGCGGCTTCGCATCGACCGAGGAAGGCAACGAGCTTGCCGAGGATGAGCAGTGGGCCAAGCTGCGGATGGTGGTTGAAATCGCCGACGAGGTGTGGCGCTAAAGCGCGGAGAAACGCGCGCGATCACCCTAGTTTAGCAACATCATACCACCGCCCCCGGCCGGCGACTGACAGCGGAAAAGCAAAGATTCCACGTTCACCGACGATGACAAAAGCATGGCGGTAACGTACAACTTGACGCCATAGCTAGCGCAAGTTGTGGGGAAAGGGGTCACAGATGTCGTCAACAGAACATAGCATGCCGGACGCCAATCGCCTCTATATCGGCGAGGGGGTCACCATCAAGGGAGAAATCTCGGTGCCTGACACCTTGGTGGTGTGCGGTGTGCTCGAGGGTGACGTAACAGTGGGCAACCTGGTTGTTGGCGAGACCGGCGCGATCAAGGGCCGCATCACCGTCGCCGAGAACGCGGAAATCTCCGGGAAGGTGTACGAGAAGCTCGACGTCAAATGCCTGCTGATCCTGCGCTCCACCGGCCGGGTTGACGGCAACATCAGCTACGGGCTGCTGCAGATCGAGCAAGGCGCCAGCATCGCTGGCGGGCTCTCCTCCACCGATTACCGGCCGGAGCAAAAGCCGCCGAAGGTCGAGCTCTATTCGAAGGATCAGAAAAAGCCGGACGGCTCCCGCATCGTCAAGGGCGGCACGCTTTCGCCGCTGGAGCCGCTGCCAACGCCGGCGACGCCGCCCGGGCAGTAATCCGGCCGTTCAAATTCCGCCGGAACTGATTTCCGTCGATACTTGAAACTCGGCGGACGGGCGTCGATTTGCGCCCGCATCGCCGCGGCTGCGAGCGCCCCGTCAGGCGGCGAGCACGCTAGCCGTGTCGTCCGCCAATGCCGCCGAGCCGTCATCGAGCGGCGCCGGCGCCGAATCCGCCCAGTGCAGCGCCTTATAGTCGAAGCCCCTGGCGATCGTCGGCTTCACGACGTTGAAATACGGCGAGATATCGAAATCGCGCGGACAGTAGAGCGAGGAATGCCTGATCTCTAAAATCTGTTCGAGCGCCTGGCGGCTGCGGGTCGCCGTCACTTTGGGCAGGATCGGATAATGCACCGCGCGGAACGCCTGCGCGATCAACGCCGAGCAGATCAGCCGCGACGGATCGCCTGAGCCGAGCGCGATCAGTCGCCGCCGCCAGCGCTGCGGCACCGGAAGCGGCAACAGATAGCGCATCAAGTCGACGATATTCTTGAGATCGTAGGCGAAGCCGATGCGTCCGACGGCGTAGGCGCAAACCGTCACACAATCCGCCTCGGTCAAGCCGACCGGCCGGCAGATGCGGGTATGAAACCGGAAATATTTCGACAGCGGCGCCGAGACCACGCCCTCGCCGACGTTCGCTTCGATCAGCACATGCGGCTCGCCGTCTTCGGCCGCATGGCCGGCGATCGGCCCGACGTAAAGCGCCGAATGCGACCACGTCGATTGGGTGAGATATTTGATGACGCCGGCGATATGGTTGTTTCCTTCGACCAAGAGGACATCGCCGGGTTCGAGCGAGAGGCGGAGCGCCTCGGGATCGCTCGGCGTAAACGGCTCGTAGCCGTGCACCGGCCTTTGCAGATAGCGGGCGATGAGCCGCCCAATGCCGTCGAGCATTACGCTCACGCGAGGCCTCCCAGCCGTTCGCGCGCTTTGTCGCGTCTTGTTTGCCGTTACTTTAGCCGCGGCCGGTTGCGATTTGGTTTCACACCTTGGCCGCCGCGTTTTGACGCAATCTCAACCATGGTTTGCGCACCGTGCGCCGTTCGGGCAATCTGGCGCCAGCCAGCAAGCATTTGGAAACCATGCCGCGCCTGAGCCGCCGCTCTCTTCTTGTTGCCTCGGCAGCGCTCATGGCGCGCCCCGCGCTCGGCGCGGTTCTGAAAAACACGGCTGACGTCGATGTCGTCATCGTCGGCGCCGGTGCCGCCGGTATTGCCGCGGCACGCCGGATCGCCGCCGCGGGCCGGAAATTCGCGCTGCTCGAAGCGGCCGACCATATCGGCGGCCGCTGCATCACCGACACGCGCATCTTCGGCGTGCCCTATGACCGCGGTGCGCACTGGATCCATTCGCCGGATTTCAATCCGATCACCAAGCAGACGGTGCGGCGCGGCATCGAAGTCTATCCGGCGCCGGCCAGCCAAAAAGTCAGAATCGGCAGGCGCTATGCGCGCGAGGGCGAGCTTGAGGATTTTCTGGCGCTGCAGGTTCGCGCCAACCGCGCCATTGCGGACGCGGCGCGCAAAGCCGACGTCGCCTGCGAACAGGCACTGCCGAAAGACCTCGGCGATTGGCGCGGCTCCATCGAGTTTCAGTTCGGACCTTTCGCCTGCGGCAAGGAATTGACGCAGGTGTCGGCGGCAGATTTCGCCAAATCCGCCGAACGCAATACCGAAGCGCTATGCCGCCAGGGCTTCGGTGCGCTGCTTGCCAGCTTCGCCGACGGTATACCGGTCAGGCTGTCGACTCCAGCGCTGGCGATCGACATGACCAGAGGCGAAGTCACGGTGGAGACGCCGAAAGGTACGATCGCCGCGCGCAGCGTCATCGTCACGGTCTCGACCGATGTCATCACGTCCGGCGCGATCAAATTCCGCCCCGAACTCACCAAGCGGCAACTTGACGCTTTCGCCAAGCTCTCGCTTGGCAGCTACGACCACATCGCGCTTGAGCTTTCCGGCGATCCCCTCGGCTTCGACAGCGACGATCTGGTGTTTGAGAAAACAAGCGATGCGCGCACCGCCGCCGTCGTCGCCGATATCTCCGGCTCGTCGCTTTGTCTGGTCGACGTTGCCGGCACCTTCGGCCGCGACCTCGCCAACCAGGGCGAAGCCGCGATGGTCGATTTCGCCGCCGATTGGCTCGCCGGCCTTTATGGCGCGGACGTCAAGAAGGCGATCAAGCGCTCGCACGCCACGCGCTGGAACCACGATCCGTGGACGCGCGGCGCCTTCTCGGCGGCTGCGCCAGGCTGGCAAGGCGCGCGGCGCGTGCTGATGGAGCCGGTGCAAAACGCGGTTTGGTTTGCCGGCGAGGCCGCTCACGAGACCTTGTGGGGCACCGTCGGCGGCGCTTGGGAATCCGGTGAGCGCGCTGCCGACGCGGCGCTGCGCCATCTCAGTCCGGCGAAAGAATTATCATCCGAGCCGCGTGCCGCGTTCAAACAAAAGCCGAGACGGGTTCGCGGCGCGCGGCGCCCGGCGCGAAATTTTGGCGCCGTGCCGAACATCATGCGCGAGGAACCGCGCTGACCTGATCGATTTGCGACAAGCAGAGTTGGCATTCACGCCCGCAGCACGCCGCCGGTGCGCTTGCCGACTTCAGCGACGATCTTGGCCGCCAGCGCCTCGATCTCGGCGTCGGTCATGGTCTTGTCGCGGGGCTGGATGGTGACGGCGATGGCAATCGATTTTTTGCCGGGCTCGATGCCGGGCCCCTCATAGACGTCGAACACCGTCACGCCGGTAATGAGTTTGCGATCGGCCGATTGCGCCGTGCGCACGATGTCGGCGGCCTTGACGTTGCGCTCGACCACGAAAGCAAAATCGCGCTCGACCGGCTGGAACGGTGAAAGCTCGAGCCCGGGCTTCGCCCGCGTCGCCCTCGCCTTCGGTTCCAGAATGCGCTCCAAAATAACCTCGAAGGCGACCAACGGCCCTTCGGCATCGAGCGCCTCAAGCGTGCTCGGATGCAATTCGCCAAAATAGCCGAGCACATTTTGCGGGCCGATCTGGATCGTTCCCGAGCGCCCGGGATGCAACCACGCCGGTCCGCCCGGCGCGATTTGCATCGCCGACGCCGGCGCGCCGGCTGCCGTCAATGCCGCGAGCGCGTCGGCCTTGGCATCGAACGCATCGACCTCGCCGTCGCGCTTCGACCAGTGGCGGCCGATGCCGGACGGCTTGGCAAGCGCGCGCCGAACACCGGCGGCGGCGGTGAACTGGTCGGCCGGCGTATCGCCGCGAAATACCTGACCGACTTCGAACAAGGCGGCGTCGGCAAAGCCGCGATCGGCATTCTTCTGGGCGGCGGCGACGAGGCCGGGAATAAGGCTCGGCCGCATGTCGGAAAGTTCGGCCGCGATCGGGTTCGCGAGCGACAGCTCGGGCTTGCCGCCGCCGAACAACTCGGCTTGCGCTTTGCCGATAAAGGACCACGTCACCGCCTCGACCAGGTTACGGGCGCCGAGCGCGCGCTTGGCCTTGCGGGTACGCAGCTGAATCGGCGTGAGCACCGGCTTGCGCGGCGCCTCGCCGCGACCGAACGGTGTCAGCGGCACGCGGTCGACGCCGAGAATACGCACCACCTCCTCGACGACATCGGCCCTGCCCTGAATATCCGGCCGCCATGACGGCGCCGCGACCTTCACCCGCTCGCCCTGTCCGGCGACGAAGAAGCCGAGGCCCTCCAGTACGCGGCGCGCTTCCGACAGCCCCACCGCGAGGCCGGCAAGGCGCTTTGTCTCTGACAGCGGAAAATCGATGACGCGCTCCGGTGCGTCCGGGCTGCCGGCGACGAGCACTTCCGACGGCGTGCCGCCGCAGAGGTCAAGCACCATCCGGGTCGCCATTTGCAAACCCGGCAGCATGAAATTCGGATCGACACCGCGCTCGAAGCGGTAGCGGGCGTCGGAATTGATGCCGAGCTTGCGGCCGGTCTGGGCGATGTTGATCGGGTCCCACAGCGCCGATTCGATCAGCACGTCGGTGGTCGTCGCCGCAGAGCCGGTCTGTTCGCCGCCCATGATGCCGGCCAACGATTTAACACCGGCGCCGTCGGCGATCACGCACATGGTCTCGTCGAGCGAGTAGGTCTTGCCGTCGAGCGCGGTCAGCGTTTCGCCGGCGCCGGCGCGCCGCACCGTGAGATTGCCGCGCAGCTTCGCCGCATCGAACACATGCAAGGGCCGGCCGCGGTCATAGGTGATGAAATTGGTGATGTCGACCAGCGCATTGATCGGGCGCAGACCGATCGCCGTCAGCCGGCGTTGCAGCCAGTCCGGCGACGGACTGTTTTTGACGCCGCGCACCAGACGCAGCGCGAAAGCCGGACAAAGCTCCGGCGCGGCGATCGTCACCGCCACGGGGCAGGGAAATTCGCCGGGGATCGATTTGATGCTCGTATCCTTGAATTTTCCCATGTCGGCGGCGGCGAGATCGCGCGCGATACCGTGCACCGCCGTGCAGTCGGACCGGTTCGGCGTCAGGTTGATCTCGATCACCGGATCGTCGATGCCGGCCCATTGCGCGTAGTTGGTTCCGACCGGGGCGTCATCGGGCAGCTCGATGATGCCTTCGTGATTGTCGGAGAGTTGCAGCTCGAACTCGGACACGAGCATGCCGCGGCTTTCGACGCCGCGAATGGTGCCGACCTGCAAGGTCGTGTTCTTGCCGGGAATGAACGCGCCGGGCGGCACGAACACGCCTTTCATGCCGGCGCGAGCATTCGGCGCGCCGCATACGACCTGGATCGGATCGCCGCTGCCGGTATCGACCATGCAGACCCGCAGCCGGTCGGCGTTGGGGTGCTGCTTCGCTTCGGTGACGCGCGCGATCACGAACGGCGCCAGCATCTTGGCTTTGTCCTCGAGACGCTCGACTTCGAGGCCGATCATGGTCAGCTTGTCGGCGATCTCGCCGAGCGCGTGATCGGTGTCGAGGTGCTCTTTGAGCCAGCCGAAGGCGAATTTCATCACGGGCGCGACTTCCTTCGCTCGGAATCGCCAACCCCTCCCCCGCTTGCGGGGGAGGGTGGGGAGGGGGCGACGGCGGCGCCGATGGCTGCAGCAATCAGGTCCCAGACTCCCTCTCGGTTCGACATCACATCGTGATTACTAAACCGCAGAACGCGGAATCCCCTCCGCCGAAGGAATCTGTCACGTCGTGCGTCTCGCGCCTCGTGCATAACCTCATAATGCTGCCCGCCGTCCAACTCGATCACTAGGTGGGCGGAGTGCGACACAAAATCTACCACGTAGGGTCCAATCGGGTTCTGGCGGCGAAACCCGATGCCATTCAAGCGATGCGCCCGAATCAAGCTCCAAACAACGCGCTCGGCACTAGTTGAGTCCATACGCAACGCTCGCGCACGCGCGCGCAGCTTCGGCTTCACGCGCCACGTCGGCTTTTTTAGTACGTCGCTGCTCACAGTTGCGGTGAGGCCGCTGGCCCCCTCCCTACCCTCCCCCGCAAGCGGGGGAGGAAAAAAAGCGTCACGCGCTCAGTCCCCCCGCCAACGTCGGGAAGTCGAGCGGGCGGAAGCCGTAATGCGAGAGCCAGCGGACGTCGGCCTCGAAGAAGGCGCGCAGGTCCGGCATGCCGTATTTGAGCATGGCGATGCGATCGATGCCCATGCCCCAGGCGAAGCCCTGAAACTCGTCCGGATCGAGCCCGCAATTGCGCAGCACGTTCGGATGCACCATGCCGCAGCCGAGAATCTCCAGCCAGTCGTCGCCTTCGCCGAAGCGGATTTCGCCCTTGTCGCGCCGGCACTGGATGTCGACTTCGAGCGACGGCTCGGTGAACGGAAAGAACGACGGCCGAAACCGCATCTTGACGTGATCGACCTCGAAGAACGCCTTGCAGAATTCCTGCAAGATCCATTTCAGATGGCCGAGATGCGAACCCTTGTCGATCACCAGCCCCTCGACCTGATGAAACATCGGCGTATGGGTCTGATCGGAATCGCGGCGATAGGTGCGGCCGGGAATGATGACGCGGATCGGCGGCTTTTGACTGAGCATCGTGCGCACCTGCACCGGTGAGGTGTGGGTGCGCAGCAGAAGCCGCGAACCGTCGGGCTTCGGATTGAAAAAGAACGTATCCTGCATGTCGCGCGACGGATGGTCTTTCGGAAAATTGAGCTTGGCGAAATTGTAATCGTCGGTCTCGATGTCCGGGCCTTCGGCGACCGCGAAACCCATGTCCGCGAAGATCGCAGTCAACTCGTCCACAACCTGGGTGAGCGGGTGCACGCGCCCGATCTCGGCCGCCGCCTCGCGCACCGGCAGCGTGACATCGACGGTCTCGGTATTGAGGCGCGCCTCGAGCGACTGGTTCTTGAACGCCTCGCGGCGCGCGTTAAGCGCGGTGTTGACGCGATCTTTCAGTCCGTTGATCGCGGCGCCCTGGGTCTTGCGCTCTTCGGGCGACATTGCGCCGAGCGTCTTTAGGAGTGCCGTGACCGAACCGCTCTTGCCAAGCGCGGCGATACGTATGCTCTCAAGCGCTGCGTCGTCGCTGGCGGCAGCGACCTCGGCGAGGATTTTCTGCTCAAGTTGCGCTGGGTCGGTCATGAACGTGGCCTAGTCCGGCATGACGGTAAGGTCGGTATCGCTCGGCCTGCCACCTGCCTGCGTCAGCATGGAGTGCACCTGGCCGCGATGATGGGTCTGGTGATTGAACATATGGGTCACGAGTAGCCAGCGCGGACGCGTCCATTCGCGCTGGGTTGCGGCGGAATAAAATGTTTGATCAGCGCCGAGCCAACGATCATCCACGCTATCGGCCCAGCCGACGATCGTGCCGTCGAAGTCGACGCGCTCGGCCTTCAGCTTGTCCCAATCCGGAAACAGCGACACCGATCCGGGAATCCCAACCTCCGGCTTCGGCAAGTCGGTGAACCGGCTCATCCAGATCTTGTCGCCCCACAGCAGATGGCTCAGTGTCTTGTGGATCGAGCCGAACCATGCGCCGCGCTCCTTGCGGCGCTCGTCATCGGACAGCGTGTCGGCAACGCCGTACAGATTTTCATTCTGCCAGCGATTGTAACGCGCCATCCTTTGCACGTAGGCACGGTCGATCATAAGACGCCTTAAGCGGCTAGCGCGGATTTCACCTGGCCGACGATCGCCTCGAACGCCGCCGGCTCGCGGATTGCCAGGTCGGACAGCACCTTGCGGTCGATCACGATGCCGGCCTTGCTCAAGCCCGCGATAAAGCGGCTGTAGTTGAGGCCGAACGGGCGCACCGCGGCGTTGAGCCGCTGGATCCACAACGCGCGGAATGTCCGCTTTCTCCGCTTGCGGTCGCGGTAAGCGTATTGGTTGGCCTTTTCGACCGCCTGCTTGGCGATGCGGATAGTGTTCTTGCGCCGTCCGTAATAGCCCTTGGCGGCCTTGAGCACTTTCTTGTGCTTGGCATGGGATGTGACGCCGCGCTTGACGCGTGCCATGGCAGATCTCCTGTTGAATGACGAAACGCTCGATGGGTTGCGGCCGTGAACGGCCGGTCGTCAGCCGTTCGGCAAAAAGTATTTCTTGATCTTGTCGCCGTCGGTCTTGAACAGCACGGCGGTGCCGCGCAGCTGACGAATCTGCTTCTTCGTGCGTTTGATCATGCCGTGGCGCTTGCCGGCGTGCGCGTAAAGCACCTTGCCGGTACCGGTCACCTTGAAGCGCTTTTTAGCGCCCGACTTGGTCTTGATCTTGGGCATTTTGCTCTCCTTGGCCGCAGCCCCTGTCCTACCCTCCCCCGCAAACGGGAAAGAATAGGCAAGGGGGGCCGAAAAATGCTCATGATTGAGCGGTGTGTGCCGAAGCACAGCGCCGCCGCCACGGCAGCCCTAACCAGCCGGGCGGCGGAAGGGCGCGGTTATGGCAGAGGCGGCCGGAATTGGCAAATATATCCAACGCCCCGGCGCGGCTCCCGGGGCCCGAACATCGACGCCCAAAACAGACCGCCGGGTTACGGCAGTTCGGAGATCATCTTGACCGTTTCGGCCTCGGTCCACGCCCGCATCATGCGCGAACGGGCGCTGCCTTGCGAACCGACGGCCAAAGCCATTTTGGCAACGACGTCGCCATCTGGCGCGTCGATGATGACCATCAGGTCGGAATCGCCCGAGGTAAGATAGATCTGCTTGATCTCTGCCCCGAGCTTCTTGGCCAAATCGCGGCCGGCCTGCATCCGCTTGGGCGCCTCTTTGACCGAGCGGATGCCCTGGTCGGTCCAGCTCAACATGACGATGAACGTCGCCATTACCGCCTCCCTCGTTTTCCCCGATTCCGGGGCACTTTATTTGTCGACGAGTTCGATTGTTGGGCGCGGCGTCCGAAGTCAGCGCGGTGCCAGCACCATCACCACCTGGCGGCCCTCGAAGCGAGGTTCCTGCTCGATCTTGGCGATCTTCGCGGTGTCTGCCTTGACCCGATCGAGCAGCTTATAGCCGAGCTCCTGGTGCGCCATTTCGCGGCCGCGAAACCGCAATGTCACCTTGACCTTGTCGCCTTCCTCGAAAAAGCGCTGCACTGAGCGCATCTTCACGTCGTAATCGTGATCGTCGATCATCGGCCGCAGCTTGATCTCTTTGATCTCGACGACTTTCTGCTTCTTGCGCGCCTCGGCGGCTTTTTTCTGCGCCTGATATTTGTATTTGCCGTAATCCAGAATCTTGGCGACCGGCGGGACTGAATTGGGCGCGATCTCCACCAGATCGAGACCGGCCTCCTGAGCCATGGCTATGGCGGCGCCTGTCTCGGTGACGCCCTTGTTGGCGCCGTCTTTATCGATGAGCTGGACCTCGCGAGCGCGGATCTCCTCGTTGATGCGCGGACCCTCTTTGGGGGCGGGCTGCGCGGTTCTGATCGGGCGACGAATGGTGCGTTTCTCCTCTGCGGTGGCGACGAACCGATGACACCCAGGCGCGGATCGGTGCAAATAACCCGCAATGCTATCGGCGAACGTGGAAGATCGGGAGTTTTTGCGTCTAAGTCAACGACCATGCGGCCGGGGGTAGTGTCCTAATTTGAATTTTTGACCGGTTTTTTCGCTTTTCGCCGCGCGTGGGCGCGCTCGTCAAATTGGAACATTAATTCAAGGTCGGGGCCATGCTCGCCGTCGGTCGCAACCCAAGATTTGATCTTGCGGCTGACGAATGCGGCCTCCAGGACTTGAGCTTCCGACATAGCGCAATTTCCCATTAGATGTACGATGTTGCGGATACCAGCGTCGCCGGTATCGTCGCTACGTTGTTCTTTTAGATATTCTTCTAGTCGAATACGTCGGGCGCGCTTCCACCACCAAAAGGTCAGAGCCACCGCCAACGCTACAATGCCAGTTACGACGGTGGCGACATTGGCGAGCCATGACAACCAATCTTGCGCGATCACTTGCTAGTCCGCTCCACCAACTCCTCTAGCGACCACACTCGATCCGTCACGTTGGCCGCCATAGCAGGCGTAACGCGCAACGTCTTGTGCAAACGAACGAAATTGTAATGCGCAAAGTGCAGAGCAACCGCCGCCTGCAAGTTCTCAAACTTCTTGCTGAAAGCATTGGTCAATCTGGTAAATCGGCGCATGCTCATTCGCATGGTCAAATTCTGACGCTCGATATGGCTGGTCGAAATATGGTTCTGATCTGGACGTCCCACGATCACTGTGCGCTCCACACCTGTCACTTGCGGAGGGGCATAACGGCCCGGACCGATTGGCTCGGCATCGTAAAATTTAACTATCTGCCCGTAGTCCACGTCGATACCGAAAGCCCGGTCAACGGCTTCCACGTAATGGCGTAGCGCATCCGATGAAATCTGGACGCGATTGCTCAACCGCTCGGAAAGGTCGGCCATAAAAACCCGCGCCGTGCTCGCCGTGCGCTTGCCGACGCGGTAGGCGGGAATCAGCTTGGTATCAGGGTCGAGCGCCACGAACGTCCACTGGTCGCCAATCTTAGTGTGATCGGTCCCGCGCGGAATACGCGCCTGCTTTATTCGGCAATACGTCCAGATTTCGTCACACTGGATGCGGCGGCAATCAAGGTTCCGCATTTGCTCATTAGCGATAGTGGCGCAGCCGGTTCCTACTTCGACCATGAGGCGCATGATCGTGTCGCGGTGGGTGGCGGTCATCCGTTCGGTTGAGCGAATCGAATTGCCCTCGACCAAGCAATTTATGATTTGGGTTCGGCGGGCGAGTGGCGTTCGGTTCATGACACTTTCCTCGATCGGTTGTATGCAGTATAGTTGACAGACCAAGGGCTGTCAACTAGAGTGCATACATGAACTTCAAGAAGGCGACAGACGAGCTTTTCTCGCCGATAACACACGACGATCTCGCCAGTGCACTTAGCGTCTCAGTGGCGACGGTTCGGCAAGCCAGGCTCGGGGAGGGGGCAAAGGCTAGGCGTTCACCTCCCGCAGGTTGGGAGGCGGCGGCCATTCGGCTCGCAGAGGCGAGAGCCAACCAATTGCAGGGATTAGCCCGCCGGCTACGGTGTGCCATCGACGCTACAGACCGACAGAATCGCTAAATTTGAGGAGTCTTTCTCGTGCTCACCCCCAGGAAATGGCCGATTTATCGGAACATCTCGCCGGCGGACGAGTTGACAGCGGGTTTCTGATCGGCGAAAACCAGGCTGCCTGGGATTCACCGTTACGGAAAATTCATCCGAATGGACCATGGTTTTGTCACGAAATCCGATTATATGCGCGTGACACAGACAACCTTGGCGAGTCCGCGAGCTCCAAGACTCGTCAAAGAAGCGAGCACCACGAAAGGAGGGAGCAATGGTAAGTCAAATTGACCGAGCTGCTGCTATGCTCTTCCCTGATGAGGGTGGCGGGACCTTGAATATCAAGTTCCTGTGCGGCGGCGTGAACAAGGCAGATGCGCAGGGACTGGCGGAACAAGTTGTTCGCGCAGAAGTCCAGATTCGGGCCGGCTCGGCTCGACTGGTGACGGACGTTGACCCGCATTTGACGCCCGCAGGCTAACTCGCTAGCTAGCAGTTCCCGTCAAGGGAATTGCTGGCTATGAGATTCGCGGATTTGTACACATTCGCAGCCGGATTGCTGAAGCCGCCGGTGGGCTTCGATTATCTGCGCGGGCAGATTGCGGCTCACCATCCGGACATCGGTCGGGTGGACGTGTACGAAGTCGAATATCCGGCACCCAATCATCAAGCATACTTCCGACTAGGAGATCGCGACAGAACCAGTCCTTATTCGGATGACTTTGCTGTCGCCGAGACCATTTATTGCCAAGCCTTAAAGGTCGACCCGCGGGAGTTAAGATACGCACTTACCAAGGAAATGATGCACGTTTTTGATGCGCCTGGCGCGGTCGTGGACACACGCGAAAAGTTCACCACGCTACTGAGGGAAATTCAGAACCAACCTCTGCCGGCCGATGCAAGTGAGATGATGCAGTCCGAACTAGATACCCGGTGGATGGCGGCGATTATCCTCTGCCCGAAAAACTTCCGCGATCGGTATGTAGAGGACTACGGCGCGCAAAAGATCGCTCCTTTCGATATTGCAGAGATATTTGATGTTCCCGAGTGGGTGGTCCCATTCGTTATGGACCAATACTACGATGTGGCGTTTGCTAAGCTTGTCGGATGACGGCGGCCCGCGTCAAAGATTCAATGATCGAAGCAAGCGATGATCTACGGCGTGCCATCGAGCGCATGCACACTTGCAAGGCGATCCTGGCGCAATCCGTTCCCGTGCGTGAACGGCACGGCAATATGACAGTCTGGGAAGGCATCGTGCATGTATTCGATCTGAAGGGCCACACCACAGCCAATAGGGCTTACGCCTGGTCATCGCCGATCGAGGGAAGCGATAAGCGCCGATTTTTCGCCGTGCTGCATCAGCCTCCCATCATGTCGCCAGCAGATGCCGTCCGGGCGGCCATCGTGGCGGAAAATAGGAACGGCAGTTGAAATATATTACGATTGCATTTGCATGCGGTGCATTGATTAGCGGTCTGATAGCGGCCTGGTACTGGTACGCGTCATCGGCGGTGAAGATTGACCCCGCCATCTATAAAATGAAGGACGGGCAGGACGCGTTTCGGCTCATAGAATGGACCGAAAACGTCAAGAAAGCGGCCGTCGAATCTTCCCGGCTTAGGACACTACCCGGCCGGGCGGTCGCTTGCGCGCGGGCAAAATTTGCGGCCAAACATAATCGGGCAATCGTTTCTCGCTGCTTAAGTTCGCCGTCTTCATTACTGCGCGCATGGATGATAACAGCCTGAAATTCCTGGAAATTGGAACGGCTGCGGAGCGCCGACGCATCGCCGTCCGCGCGTGCCCGGGCGCCGCTCCCGGCTTGTTCTGGCTGTCCGGCTACAAGTCCGACATGAACGGCACCAAGGCCGCGGCGCTGGCGCGCTGGGCGCAAGACGCCGGCCGCGCTTGCGTGCGCTTCGACTATTCCGGCCACGGCGAATCCGGCGGCGCCTTCACCGACGGCACGATCGGCCGCTGGCTCGGCGAAAGTCTCGATGTGTTCGACGCATGCTGCCGGGGCCCGCAGCTTTTGATCGGATCGTCCATGGGCGGCTGGCTCGCGCTGCTCATGGTTCTCGCGCTGCGGGCGCGAGCGCAAACCGGGCCGGCCTCGGTCTGCGGCCTGGTGCTGATTGCGCCGGCGGTCGATTTCACCGAGGAATTGATGTGGAAGCGGTTTACCCCCGAGATCAAGCACGAGCTTGAGGCGACGGGCGTCTGGGCGCGGCCGTCGGAATATTCGCAAGAGCCCTACATCGTCACCCGGCAATTAATCGAGGAAGGGCGAAAGCATCTCATCCTGGGCGGCATGATCGAAACCGGATGCCCGGTGCGCATCCTGCAAGGCGTCGAAGATCCCGACGTGCCGTGGCGGCATGCGGTGGAACTTGTCTCACGGCTCGCCAGCGACGACGTCGTCCTGACGCTGGTGAAAGACGGCGATCATCGCCTGTCGCGGCCGGAAGATATCGAGCGGCTCGTTCGCGCGGTTGCGGAATTCTAGGCCGCCCGGCGCGGCCTATCGCCGGACCGCGCTCCAATGTCCGACGCAGCCGTCACTGCGAATAAATCCGCCCGATGCCTTATTGCCGGAAAAATGTCCGGTCCAGGTGCCGCTGAGGCCGGAGGCGAAAACGGTGCCTCGCGCCGAACCGTTCCGGCTCACTTCACCGCTGGAATTCCTTTGGCTGAGATGCCCGTTGGTGACCGTGAAAGACGTGTTGACGACAACGTCGCATACCTTGTTTCCGCCAACGATTACTTCGGCCCACGTGCCATCGAAAGGGTTGGCGCCCGGCGACGCGGCGACCGCTGCGACTCCGTTTATGGCCAACAGGCCGGCTGCCAAGACAAAAGCTTTCACGAAACACCTCCCCGTTTGGTCGTCCGCACCGATTTTGCCATATCTGCGATACGTCCGCTATGCGCCGTGCGAGCAATTTGGCCGAGCATTTTCTGCAACAGGATCGGGCGGAAACACGCGCCCTAAAAAGGCAGCGCCAATTGCCGTTCGCTGATTTCCGGTTCGGCTTCGGTCGATTCAAACTGGATGCCGAGCTTGTCGCTCGTCCGCCAGATCACGCGGCACGAGCGGCGCGTCCGGCCGTGCTCGAACGTCAGCTCGAAGGTATCCGGCACGCCGAACGTATGGGCGAGCTTCAAACAGGCGCCGCCGCCGGTGATGTTCTGCACGGTGCACGAAATGACCGGCGAGCGCCGCGGCACGATGATCTTGGCGTTGCGCAAGACGCGGGTGCGCTTGAGGCGTCTGCGGTCGTCTTCCTCGGCCATAATGGGGCAGCCCGCGCCGGGCCGCTCGCCAGATGGCGAGTGCCGGGCGCGAAAGCCTATAGCGGCGAACGGTTACCGATCGTCGAACGGCAAGGCCGCAAGAACGTTAATGGCGCGCAAGCATACGCCGATCGGGGCTTATACGGCTTTGTCGGAGCCGATGGCGTGGTCGATGCTGAACGCGCCGGCGCCGTAAGCGAACACGTAGAGAAAACCGCCCGCCATGGTCAGATTCTTGTAGAAGTGGATCATGTTCGGTTGGTCTCCGACCGGCAGATGCACGCCGAAAGCGGTACCCAAACAGAATATTGCGAGAATAAGCGCAGCCCACCGCGTGACGAAACCGAACAGAATCGCAAGACCGCCGATCAATTCAATGACGACGGAGATCCACACCGCCAGCTGCGGCACTGGAATATGCGCATGCGCGAAATATTGCGCCGTGCCGCTCGGATTCATGAGCTTGCCGAACCCGGCCCAAATAAACAGGCTCGCCAGCAACAGGCGGCCCAGCGGAACAGCGTAACTTCGCAGAGTATTCATCTTGCTCTCCCCAGCATTGTCCTCAGCACGTGTCGTCTGAAACATTAACAGCAGAGTCCGGCGCCGACAATCACATCGGCGGGCGCGCAGCCGCTTTTCGAAATCGGGCCGCCGCGGCGATATAAATTCGCCCACGCGAAATAAATTTTCAGCCGAAGGCCATCGCCGCCGCGCGCGACCGGCGGCGACCCGGTCACGACAGGAAATGCGTCACGGCGTCCACGGCGTCGCGGTTCTCGTCGAGCACCAGGTGGCCGGCGCGCTTAAAGGTCTGAAACTGCAGCTTCGGGATGGCTTGGCGCCACAATTCGGCGTTTTGAACCGGCAGCAGCCTGTCCTCCTCGCCCCAGACCAGCAAGGTCGGCATCGTCAGCCGGTGCAGATAGCGCGGCAGCTTGGTGTCATAGGGACGCTCCCACCACAGCCGCGCCAGCGTACCGCCTTCGCGATAGCGCGCCCCCATGAAGTCGAGATCCTTGGGATTGTCCGGCAGATACGGCTTGATGACGTCGAAGTTCGAAACCAGCAGCGACGCAATTTGCTCGGGCGGGACGAGGAAAAGATCGCCCTTCGGCTGCTCCTTGCCGCGCAGCCCCGCCGGGCCGACCAGCACCAGCCGTTCGACCCGTTGCGTCTGCTGCACCGCGAAGTTCGCGGCGAGCCAGCCACCGAGCGAGAAGCCGACGAGGCGGATTTTGTCGAGCCCGAGCGTGTCGAGCAAATCGAGATAGTGCATCACGTAATCGTTGGCGCTGGTCATCGCCGGATCGTCGTCGGCTTCGTCGAGGCCCGGATGGATCGGGATGATGACGCGAAATTTCTCCGTCCACGGCACGGCGAAATTGATGCCGTGCCAAAGCCCGGCGCCGTGGAAAAACACCAGCGGCTCGCCGCGGCCGGCGGTGAGCACCGTGGTCTTTAGGCCGTTGACGGTGTGGGTTTCGCGTTTGAACTGCGGCGGAAAAGCTGAGGCGGACATCGGCTCTATCCTCTTTGCTACTCTGCCGCGTCGCGGCGCTCGACGGCGGCGCGGGAGCGCATCCGCGGAATGACATCCTGCGCGATCAAATTGAGGTTCTTCACCACCTTCCAGTGCGGCATGTCGCCGATGGCGCAGAGCAGATTGAAGTGGTTGGTGCCCATTCGGTCGCCCCAACCCTCGAGCTTCTCGACGACCTGGTCGGCGGTGCCGACCGCGACGAAGAAAACTCGTTGACGTTATCGAAGCTGAAGCCGCCATGCAGCTTGTCGGCGAGCGCCGCGCGCTTTTTGAGCTCGGCGACCGACAAATAGCCGGGCGGCGCCAGGAAGGTCGGCGTGGTGCGCAGCGCGTCTTCGAAGAAAAAACGCATATGCTGGATCACTTCCTCCTCGGCCTTCTCCTTGGTTTCCGCGACGTAGATGATGACCAGGAGCGGGAGCTGTTCCGGCGTGATGTGATGGCCGTGTTCGGCGGCGCGCTTGCGGAGCTGCTGATTAAGCTCGTGCGCGCGCTCCCTGGTGACGAACACCGACGAGTAGCCGAAGCCGAGCTTGGCGGCGAGTTCGATCGTTTCCGGACTGCCGGTGCCGACGATGTAGCAGGGCGGATGCGGCTTCTGGTACGGCCGCGGCCACGGGTTGAGATAGCGGTAGGTGTAGAAATCGCCGTAATAGGTGGTCGGTCCGTCCTGCGTCCAGGCCTGCAGGATGATGTCGATCGACTCGCGGTAGCGCGCCCGCGCCGTCGCCGGATTGATCGCGTTGGCCCAATATTCCATCCCGGTGCCGAGCGGGAACGCGACTTCGAGCCGGCCATGCGACATGACGTCAAGCATGGCGTATTCCTCCGCCAGCCGGTTCGGATATTCGAGATTGGGCGGCGTGCCCCAGACGCAGATTTTGGCGTTCGTGGTTTGCGGAATGAGCGCGGCGGCAACCAGATTCGGCGCCGCCATCATGCTGTAGGCGGTGTTGTGATGCTCGTTGACGACGATGGCGTCGAAGCCCAGCCGGTCCGCGAGTATCAGCTCGTCGAGATAGCGGCCGTAAAGTTTTCGCCCCTTTTCGGGATCGTAGAATTTGTTCGGGAAGTCGACCCAGACCGAGTGAAATTCTTTTTGGTTCTCGGGCAGGTGCAGGTAATGCATAAAGTGCATGAAATCGAAACGGACGCTGCCGCTCATCTCGGTCTCCTCCGTGGTGTGCGCCGAAGTTTTGGCGCGCCGATATTCTGATCCGCCGGCATTCGCCGGCAGCGCATCGGCCTTGCTTTAGTGTCATTTTGCTGCGCCCAGGCGCTGCACGCAAGTGGCAGGCAACGGGCGTGCAAGTTTGGCGCGCAAATCCGGCGGCGGCAGCGGCGACCTAACTGCCAGTTCGCTTAGCGAACATCCCGTGCTAGCTTGCCCACCTTAGGTTGGGAGGAAACGATGCATAAAATAGCATTAGCGGCAGTGGCGGTTAGCTTTGGCGCGCTCGGGATATGCGGAGCGCAGGCCAGAGGCATGAAACTGACGAGCGACGAAATCAGCAACGGCGAGACCATCAAGCTCGCGCAGGTCTTCAACTCATTCACCTGCACCGGCCAGAACATTTCGCCGTCGCTGAGCTGGAGCGGCGCGCCGAAGAAAACCAAGAGCTTCGTCGTGACGGTTTATGATCCGGATGCGCCGACCGGCAGCGGCTGGTGGCACTGGGTGGTGATCAACATCCCGGCGTCGACAACGTCGCTGCCGAAAAACGCCGGCGACCCGAAGGCCAACCTTCTGCCCGCGGGCGCCTTACAAACCCGCACCGATTTCGGTGCGCCCGGCTACGGCGGCCCGTGCCCGCCGCAAGGCGACAAGCCGCATCACTATCACTTTACGGTGTTTGCGGTGGACGAAGACAAGCTGCAGTTTGCGCAAAACGATCAGGCGTCGGCTGCGCTCGTCGGCTACGAGCTGCATTTCCACACGCTGGCGAAAGCGAGCTTTGTCGGAACCTACGGCCGTCCCGCCGAGAAGAAAAAGTAGCGCAATCATCCCGGTGCAGCGGGGCACGCTGCGCCGGGCCGCTTTCCTGTTGTCGTATCGAGGCGCGGAACGCTGGCGCGCCCGAAGGGATTCGAACCCCTGACCTCTGCCTTCGGAGGGCAGCGCTCTATCCAGCTGAGCTACGGGCGCCTAGTCGAAAACCCTTATTTACCAAGTATTCCGAGAGTTTTGACCCCCACTATTTTCTCCGCTAAAAGAGCGTATGTAAAGGGTGTCAGTAAACCCGGTTCTGGAGTCCCCTATGTCCCCGCTCCCGCGTTACTTGTTCCGGCGCAAGGACAGTCCCAACCTGTATATCAGACTCCAGCCGCCGGGCCAGAAGGTCATTGAGCACTCTCTCGGCACGTCAGACGTAGCAGCCGCAGAGCTTGCCGCGCTCGATCTTATTAAAAAGCACAAGCAACTGATGTATCAGCGCCGGTCAATTCGCACCGTCCGCCGCACGGTAACGACATTCTGGGATAGCACGCATCGACAGTTTGGCTTGCAGGTCATCGACGGCAGGCAAGTGTTTGTCACTGAGCGAGAGATACGCGACCCTGAGACCGGCGCATTCATCGGCCCGAATGGCGGCCCGGCGGAACTCCTTTCGCCTGCACCGCGCAACGTCAGTTTTGAAGCCTATGACGACGCCAAGCGAGTGGCCGCCCCTCCCACCAAAGGGAGCGACGACGATCTGCTCGAAACATACATCGCGGACAACAAAATTACCGGTCTCCGCGAGCGTCAGGCCCGCGACATTTGGCACATATTCCGAACCGTCGTGAACAAGCCGCTGAAACTGTGCACACGCGACGACGGCCGCGCCATCGTGGCCCACCTCGAAGATCAGGCGGGCGGAGAAATTAAGAGTGCAACGCTTCGCCGCAGGATGGTGCCACTCGTCGCCACGATCAACCTCGCCATTGGCGAAGGCAAGCTGACGTTTAACCCATTCAGCGGCGTGGTGCCTAAGCGCGACGACGAAGACGAACGTGACGCATTCACCGAAGACGATATGGCGCTCATGCGTGCCAACCTGCACAAGCTCGATAAGAACGATCAGCTTCTCGTTCGTCTGCTCGCAACCACGGGTATTCGGCGCGGAGAAGCGTTTGAAATCGACCGCGAGCAAATCGAGGATGGAATTCGGTTCGTGACCATCGGGACCAAGACACCGCAATCACGGCGTCGCGTTCCGTTTCCGGCTGATCTTTTGCCCTTTCTCCCTGAAAAGATCACAGGCCAACTGATAACCGGCCGCATGGACTCGGCGGGCAAGCGATTGGCTAAATGGATGTACGAGATTGGTATCGCTGGTGTCACCGACCCGGACGGCGCCGACGAAGACAAGGCCCCCGGCGAACTGAACAAGGCGGTCATGCACAGTTTCCGTCACCGTGCGGCGCAGAGGTTGCGCGCTGCCATCTCCGACGAGAGCCTGCGCGAAGCTGTAGGCGGTTGGGCGAACGGCAAGACGAAAAAGTCCTCTCGGAAGTACGGCAATAAGCACGGAAAGGGCTTCCCCCTGTCCAAGCTCCGGGAAGCCATCGACTGCATAGGTTTCTAGCGGCCGTCGCGCGGCTCTCTGCACGCGGCGGTCATTGGCGGTACCATCAACCCGCGAAGGCCCGTCGCCGCAGATGCCACTGATCTGATTTTACTGCCGGGGGGCACAACGGACATGGCTGGACCTGCCGCCGGTTCGGGCCAGCCGTGAATGACCCAAATGTATGGACCGGCTGCGTTTCGCAAGAGAGATTATGCGTGGGTTGCGGAAGTCGCTGATATGTATCCGGCCTGTTTGATCGGCTCGCGGGCCGTGGCCTTGATGGGAATACGCACGCATCTTTGGTCTCATTAGCGGATAGTCTTTGCAGACTATCCCCGCGCGGGGGAAGCAGCCGGTCCATCCCATTAGCGGAAATTGGTCCTCGATACGGCTCGGCAAAGTGCATAGGACGATGGCCACTTACAGAAGCGTAGACGTTGTTTCTCTCTAATACCGACATCGGAGTAAAATCGCCTCGACGGGCAGAATTCGTGTAATAGTTCCCAACGCCTCAATGGCCAACAATGTTCCCGTCTTTTTATTTTAGAGAGACGGTTACGTTTCGTTGCCTCCTTTTTGACTGTGGTCTACGTTCAACATCGGCAAGTGTCCTGTGCCTGTTTTGGTGTTTTGCATGGCGGAAGATGTAAAAGAACGCGCGCGTGCTGCGGCATCCGAGCTAGCCGATGTAATCGCCACACGAGCAAACTCGGTGCGCGTTGACGAGGACAATTTTTTCCACGAACTGGTCAATGCTCTCCCTGCCGCGGTCTATACAACCGACGCTGCGGGGAGGATCACCTACTTCAACGAGGCCGCAGTCGAACTTTGGGGGTGCCGTCCGGAGCTAGGCCGGAGTGAGTGGTGTGGATCATGGAAACTGTTTTGGCCAGATGGTCGCAGCATGCCTCATGACCAGTGCCCGATGGCTGTCGCTATAAGGGAAAGGCGGCCCGTTCGCGGGCTGGATGCCATCGCGGAGCGGCCGGACGGAACCCGTATCCCCTTCATTCCCTTCCCGACACCGATTTTCACTTCGGACGGCCGATTTGTCGGTGCCGTGAACTTGCTCGTAGACATATCCGAACGCAAGCGCGCGGAAGATGCCATGTATCGGCTTGCCGCAATCGTCGAGACTTCCGACGATGCAATAATAGCAAAGAACCTTCAGGGCATCATCACAAACTGGAATAGGGGCGCAGTGCGAATTTTTGGCTACTTGGCGGAAGAGATCATCGGCAAATCCATCAAGGTGCTGATCCCGCGAGAGTACCAAAACGAAGAGGATGCTATTCTTGAGCGCTTGCGACGTGGAGAACGGATCGACCATTACGAGACTGTGCGGCAACGCAAGCACGGCGAGCGTTTCGATGTTTCGCTGACAATATCCCCAATTAAGGATGCAAACGGTCTTATAATTGGGGCTTCGAAAATCGCGCGTGACATCACTGAGCGTAAGAGATTTGAGAAGCAGTTAGCGCTGCTCGGACGTGAGGCGGAACATCGCTCTAAAAATATCTTAGCAACCGTGCAAGCCGCTATTCACCTTACTCATGCCGATAGCGTGGATGAGTTCAAAAGGATAATCGGAGGACGTATTCAAGCCCTCGCTAACGTCAATGCACTTTTTGTTCAGTCCAGCTGGAGCGGCGCTGAGTTGCGATCTGTGATCGAACACGAGCTTGACGCATTCTCACAGGGTGGCAATGCACAGGTTCATATTGATGGGCCAGATTTAATCTTAGAAACCGATGCTGCGCAGGCCATCGCGATTGCAATGCATGAGTTGACCACAAATGCAGCGAAGTACGGTGCTTTATCAACTCCGGAGGGCCGCATCAATGTGGAGTGGTCACAGTCGGCCGGAGAATTGATAATTCATTGGGTTGAAAGCGGCGGTCCCACTGTTGCCCCTCCGAGCCGCCGAGGCTTTGGAACGAACATTATCGAGCGCATGGTGCAAGACAAATTGACCGGGACCGTAAAGTTCGATTGGCGCAACACTGGTCTCTTTTGCACGCTTGTTCTACGAAGCGATTTCCACTTAATCTAGTGGTCGCCGTGCTCGGCCGTTCAGAATATGTGATCAGGACTGGCAATGTCCGTTTCTGGCACTTCGCGTAATTCGCCGCGACGCAACATTTTGGTCGCTTTCGGAGCGAAGCGGATATTGCTCCGCACTAGAGCACGTTGCTAACTCCGGCATCTTCCCCGCTCAGAGCCCTGAAACAGGGCACCAAGTGTCGGACTTCAACCACTAGTCGTTAAGCGCGGCGGCGGATAAAGCTGATCGATCCGGCCAAAGCGAACCGTAGCTTCGCCCGGCGGCAACCTGCCAAGCATATACCTCAGCGTATCCGGCAAATGGTCGGGAGCATGGCGTGAGCAATCGTCCGGCTTCTTATTGTCGCGCGGCAGATGCTTGAGCGTGCGGATCAGTTCGGGGCAATCTGCCGTGATGTAGAGTCCGGGACGCGTGCGCGGCGGAACGGTCGCCAGCATTCTATTGCGGATGTTGTACCAGCCTTTGACGCGGCTGCCATCCGAGTTGTCCGCTTTTTCAAAAAGCAATCCGCGCTGCGACACGCCGTTGATCTTAACGGACATAGCCAGTTTATCAGCGATTGTCGGCGCGTTCTCGTCACTCGCCCGCTTATTGAAGATGCGCGGATCGGCAGCGCCGCGCCGGACGGCGCACTTCCACTGCCCATCGGCCTGATAGCGAAGCCCACGGGCAATTTCCAACTCCACCGCCATGCGGGTGATTTCCGCGTCGGTTGCGCCGGTGCCTTTATCGCTGCCTTCCTCGTTCGTGTACATTTCTGCCAGCACCACATAATCGCCTTTGACAGTGCGCAGCATGCGGCCATCAGGCCACTTCAATGGCGTGCCGTCGCTGACGGCGGCCCACATGACGGCGCTTGGGCTACTGTCGCCGAAGTCAAACGACTGCGTAAAGGTCCAGCCGTTCGGGATGATGTCAACCGGAACGGACGGGATTAGGAAGTGATCCGAGGCAGCGAACCAAACCGACTCGAATAGGCCGCCGCTTTCAACATCCCACGATCCGGTGCGCCAAGATTTTTCCTGCCCCGTGGAAATCGCGCCGCCGACGATGGTGTCGCCGTAGTTCGGATCGGCGATCAACAGCCTTTGATTTGAAGCGAAAACGTCGCACACGGCACGTCGCGACAACCCTAGCTTGGGATCGCCCGCAATCGCCGGACCCATGACATAGCCCTCAACCGGCTCCGGCGGCGGATCGAATCTTCGCCGCACCCATACGCCGCCAACCGATCCGGGGTTACAGGTAGAGCGGATCAGCAACGGAGTATTTGCGCCGCTATGGCGATTTGTTGAAAGCATCTTTCTGTAGAAACCGTCGTCTTTCCATTCGGTCAATTCTTCCCAGCCGATCCATTGCCACGATGATCCAAGCCACGTACTGAAATCCGTCATTTCGGCAAAAAAGCCGAGCACCAACGTCTCGCCACTCTCCCAATGTCCATGTGTAACTGTTCTCGTTGTAGCGGGCGCGATCGCCGAAAATCGGAATAATGGTCTGCTCCAATTGCGCCTTGACTTCGGTAAAGCCGGAACGGCTTGGCCTAATCCAGATGCCCTTCCACGACGATCCGAACCCGCGACCAACATGTTGAAGGAACGTCATCGCTTGAGTGCGCGTCTTGCCGATGCCGCGCGGCCCGCTGTACAGACCCTCTCGCTCTTTCATGCCGATAAACGCTTCGGAGCCTAGTCCTTGCGGCGCAAGATGCACCTGACGAAGGACGCCATTCACTTTTACGAACGGCACCCATTCATTGCCGATTTGACGGAACGAATGGACTCTGACGCGCTGCATCATCAGAGCACCGTCCGCCGACGTCGGTTGCTCGCTGGCCGATTCTGAACCCTCCGGGCTTTGGCTTGCCATCAACAGTCATGAACGGATCGCGTGAAACTCGATTATCCTTGACCATTGCCACTGGCTCGTCAGCTGACGGTGGGCGGCGGCGCTTGAGGCTTTGGATGTAGACCGGGGGCTCTTTGCGCTTAGCTTCGGCAAGCGCACGCTCCTCTGCGGCGTCGCCATATCGAGCAAAAAGTCATTGACGTAGCCTTCCGCCAACAACTGAGACGCTGGCACGGTATCGACTTCGATCCCGGCTTCCTGATAAGTGCGGTGAATGCTTGAACCCTCGACGATGACGATTTCGGGGAGCGGAGCAAGCAGACGTTCCATCTTCTGCGTAAAAAAGAATTGCCTCTACGAGTCTCTTGCCGCCGAAGGTCCGTTCGTATTCCTCGACCGTCTCCGGTTCCTCGGCGACGGCGAGAATGTTGGTGGGCTCTAGGGGCTTCTCGTCCTCGACCGGCGTAAAGTCTGCGTCGAGAACCTGAAAGGTCGGCGGCGGTGCCAATTGCTTAGGCGCGAGCTGTGTTGGGCCGATACGGACGACGCCGCCGATCATGTGGGTGTGAGCGACCCGCTCGCCGTATGTGGCTGCCAGCAATGAGGCAGCGGCCTTGATCAAGAGCGCCGGTTGCGGCGGCGCTTCGCGGGTTGCTTGAATGAGGGCGCCGCTGGCGTCGCGCTTGTAGATGTCGCTGCGAGTCACGCTCACCGTCTGCGGTGCCATAGGTGATCGCCCATTCATCATCGCTCATGCTCTTGGCGTCGGCGGCGATTTGCGGGTCAACCTCCCAGAAAGGGACTCCGGTCTGTGCGCTAGAATAGCGGCTCCCGGTGCGGCGACGTGGCTGCCTCGATAATTCGATGGTCGATACGAGCCACTGCCACGGCCCTCACGAAGGCCATGTGCCTGTGAAAATACGAACGGGTGTCGAGGTAGTCGATCAGGAACGGGCTGTCGGCGACTTCGTTAGCTTCATCTTCGGCGCTCAGCTTTTGCCAGCGGAAGATCGCTTGCACCGAAACCTTGTACTTCTTTGCCACGTCGTCGAGGCCAGTGTACGGCCGCAACATAGAGTCCAAAATCGCCCTCAGCATCTTGGGAGTGTGTTTTGTCTGGTCTTGCTACGGCGCGGCTACTCTAATATTGAGGCGTCACGCTCATAGGGCTTTTAAACATGAAACTTGATTAAAGGCAACCCGTGTCTAGTACGCGCGATGCCGAGCACGACCTTCACGGCTTCGCTCACTACGTTCTTTTTAGTCTTTTCGGGGAATGTGGCGGTTTTCTCTTTTTTCCGCAGTTTCGTTCTACCTTTTTCGGTTGGCGCATCAGCTACGTCGGATCGCACACGCGTTTTCCCCGATTTGCGCGAACACGGTCAAACCTGGTAGTTGCTCCATGGTGACCATCCGAGCAGCTATCCCCAGTCCACGGGGGTCGGGTCTTTTCATGAGCCTCGCCTCTACAGGGCACACCAGCAATAAAATCAAATATCACTTCGAGGCGCCTGTCGCCAATAGTCGCCAATCGAGCGGCTCTATCTACCATGCGAACTTTTAACAGGTGAGATATGACAAGATTTGGGATTTATATATCTGTGAAATATAAAAAAGCACGAGAAAATGAACAGAAAATTAATCATAAGCGACAGCCACTCGTATTTAAAAGGAGATCAGCAATTGTATAAATCCAACAAACGTCTAAATATCGATATATAGTACCACGGACGCGACCCAAGAACCGTGTTGCTCAACCACATTCCTATACATTCCTATTGAGCAATCTCGGTGTGGCACACATTTCTTCTATTCCATGAGCAACACGGTGTGAGTGACCGTTTACCGTGTTGCTCAACAAATGTGAGAGGGGATGTGAGCAACACGGGTTGAGCAACACGGTTTTCACGCTTCCTCTTTCTTCTGGCTCGTCGCCCGCGCTATCCTTATCTGATAGCCTTCCGGTGCCATTGCCCTCAGGTCTGGTTCGCCTGTGGCGTCGGCGGCTACTTCCGGGAGCATCCACTCCCAAGGCCCATGACCATCCGCCTGCGGCCGTTTGCGATATATGACACCGAGCTTCTTTGCCGCTCTGCGCATCGTCGCCCATGTATGCAGATCGGCCCCTTCGACTTCTTCTTTAATGACTCTCTGCAGCTCGGGCCGAAAGCAAGCTCGGTGCGTAGCCATTTCATCGCCTCTTGCAGCGGGATACCCCGGTCGGCTTCTCTCGCGCGGCAGCACAGCGTCGGCCGTCTTGCCGAACCGTTCCAGCCATTTCACCCGCGGCGCGCTGATCGCCTTCGGCGGTTTGAAACGGTCATCCTTCACTCCCGTGTCTGCTTCTTCAATCTCGAAGCTCATACCGTAGGCTTCTTCGACCGATGCCAGGTTGAGCTTCACCGGCAGAACAGCCGCTGCTCCTCGTCCTCGTCATCACGCAGCACCACGAACGCGGCTCGGGGCGCGGCGACGAACGCCACACCACCCATAATCCGGTTCATGGCGCTCACGCCCTTCGACGCCTTGTTGAAGTGTGTAATCGATACTACCGCCGCGCCGGTCGCTTCGGCCATTGTGCCAATCGGATCCAGCGCGTCTCGAAGCTCAGTGTTGTTGTGGCTGTCGATATCGCCGCCGAGATAGCACGAAATCGGGTCTACCGAAATCAGCTTCACGTTGCCGATCTTCTTTACGATCGCTTCGATCAGCTTCATGTCTCGCTGCAACAGCACCTTGTTGTGACGGCCGTGCTCGTCCACCGAAGCCTTGATGATATGGACCCGGTTCATGTCGGTCCCGGCCGCTTTGAGGCGCGGTGCCAGCACATCCTTGTCGGTATCTTCTGCGCTGAGAATGATGCAGTTGCCGAGCGGTGCCCATTCGTTACTGCCCGGCCAGCATCCGCCGGTCGTGATCGCGGCGATCATCGCGTAGACTACTTGCGATTTGCCATCGCCTTGCACGCCAGCGATCGCGTGTGCTGCCCAAGCGCAAAGTGACCGCCCCACAGCCAATCAATGATCGTCATTTTCACGTCGCTGGCCTTGACGATGTGCAGATACGGCATCTTCGAGCCGTCGTCTTGCTTTTCGTTCGTAGTGTCGTCTTGCTCGAAGTCCTCGGGGATCGGATCGGCGCTGAATTCTTTTTGCGCTTGCGCCAGCGGATGCTTCGCGCCTTGCTTGCCCTTCGCATAGGTGTAGGCGTTAGCGACAAGCCGCTCCAATTCCTCGAAGCTCCATTCGGGTTTGCAGCGCGAGTTATAGTGATCGAGCGCCAGATCGAGACAAGTCTATTGCTCGACACCGAAGTCGCGAGCGTAGCAGCAAGCGTCATAAGTCTGACTGTTGCCCTTCTTGTCCATCTTGCCGCTTTTCGGATCCAGATAGCAGGCGCGAATGTTTTGAAGTGCTCAATGGCGCGTTGATCGCGATCTGATCTTCTTCGCGCTCGGTGTCGCTGGCGTCTGCCGCAGCGGTATCGGGGATGCTCGGGAGCGCCAGATCGAAGTCATCAATCGTGTGAGCGCGTGCGTCTGGTCCTTATAGATAGCGCGCACCATATATGCAGCGCCTTTTAAGATAGAAGCCGAGCAAGCGCAGTACGCGAGCCAAGTCCACGCTCTCCCGCCGCCGTCTAATAGTACGCCAGTTGCTTCTGCCGTTTCGTGAAGCCTTGCAGATCAGCGCGACATCCCCGCCACGTTGAGAAAGACGAACTTGCCCGCCGAGCTTTCGTTGATCCATGCGACATCGAGGCAACGTCGCAGCGATGTCGTGAATTTCCTCAACGTGCGCGCGCCGTCAATTTCACAAAGTGCTTGCACTCTTACCACGTTAGCAGCGTGCGCGCTTACCGTCAGTATCGTTGATGTCACATAACGCGCAGTATCGCGTTCGCTGTACCAGTGTACGCGCATTCATCTAACGTGCCAATGACGTGCGCCAAATCTTATCGTCGCGAATTTTATCGTCGTCAAAATCTGAAAGCGTGCACACCGAGCGCATCACCAAGAATCGAGAATGCTGTACCTCGTTAGCGTCTATCCGCCAGCTTGCTTTGTTGCACTTGTCATCTACTCTCTCCCCACCAATACGCAGCTGTGTGCATCATCCCGCTGATCGCCAAATCGCGCGCATTTCCTAACATACCACCCGTAACGTGAGCGCGCTTTCCACGCGCGCGCACGCAGCCTCAAATCGCACCATAGTGCGAGCGAGTATCACCGCGTCTAGAATTTGCTGCTAGCAGCACCGCTCTTAGCGCGTCGCGTCGTACATCTAGTACACGCCATAAATTCTTCACCGTAAATCACTATCATCAGCGCAAATCACACTATCCATAATTTTTTCGCGTGATAACATCGCCACCTGCGCGCAATACTGCTATATAATATTTGTCAAGATCGTCGATATGATGAGCATTCCCGTAGCGATGCATGATCGACATCACGTATCGATAGCCACGGCGCGCGAACGGCCGACTTTGAATCCGGCCAACGCATCAATTACATCTTGCTTCGTGATGGGGGTCTAGCTATCTGACATGCACTTGGCGCATCCTTTGGCGCTAGGTCATCTTGGCTGATCCGCGAAGATCGAGCCTAGAAGTTACGGGAAAGGCCCTTTTGAGCGGGGGCCTTTTTCGTTTCGAGAGGCGCTACGGGAGAGCCGAGACGTGGCGTCAAGCGCAGCGCCGTCACTGCACAGGTTCCTTACATCATTCCGCCTCAAGCTCAAAGCGAATTTGTTCTGTTCCTTAAAGCGATTTCTTTTTCGCGAAACCCTAGAAATGCCCGCTGAGCGGTTTACTGACACTGCCCGGCGCTGTCTGGCCGCCGCGCGCCGCTTGCCGCGCAGATGACGCGCCGGCGAGCGCGAGCCGCGTAGTCGCTTCCCGGCCTTCCGCCGCCTCCGCGACTTGTGCACCTTGCTCGCTACTTGACGATGGTGCTGTTCCACGTCGGGCGCTGGCACTGCCGCAATCAAAGGTGGCGGGATGGGCAGACCGGCACACACATATGCCAGACGTGTTCTCTCGGCTGCGGCTGCGATAGTGAGCTTGCGCTCGGCGGCGCGGCGCGCCTTGCGTTCGTGCCACTAATCCAAGAGGTGGCTAGGCCCGAGAGTTGCGTCGTCAGTGTCGGGATTGCCCACCATGGTCGTTACCGCTCGCTCGGCAGTTTGGTGCGGGGGGCGTTGCTTCCTGCCATGCGCGCTGCTGCTGCGGCGACCCGTTGGCCGCTGCTCTATTCATTTCTATTTTCGCGGCTTCGGCGCGCGTGAAAGTGCCATTTCTTTTATAGGCTGCACCCCCTCCAGCCCTCCGATTGCCGCCGGACATCGCTTTGGCGGTTTCGGTGACCGTCATAGAGCGGCGAAGCGACCCCTGCGCGGCCTTGCGAGCGCGCTCTTCCTGATTGGTCCGGATGTAATCCATCTTCGCTTGCAATTGAGTTTGAACGGGCATCGTGGCGTTCCAGCCCCGCAATGCGATGTTAAAGTTCTCTCTGCCGCCAAGGTGGCGGCCCGGCATTTGCGCCTCCCAGCGAGCGACATCCAAGTCATGAGCCGCGTTGCGCAAGGCGTCGTCGGGAGCGACGCGCGGCATCGGCACGGGAGCCGAGACCGTACCAACGCCTGCGGCGTCTCTCCCTTTCGCCGCCGTTTCCAGCGGCAACTCTTTAACTCAGCTAGCTCTCCATTCATCCATGAACGAACCACGCGGCAGAGCGGCGAGCGCGCAGTCATATACCTTCACCGCTTCCGCAACAGCATCGTTCGCTGTCTTCTCATTGTACTCTGCTTGCTCTCACGCTATTTGCGCATCGCGCATAGCGATGTATTGAGAGCAGCGCTCCAGCGATACCATTGCCATATCAAGCTCTACGTTGACGTGACCACTGTGCTTGAAGATATTCTACATACTCAATCCCCTTTTTCCGACAAGCTCTTTTGAAGCGTGCATATCTAGCGAGCCGCTCTCTACCCCACCGCGTTTCCATTTAGCGTAGTAGTACGCCAGCGAATTCCTGCGCCAACATTCTCTCTCTACCACCGTACTCACCGAACGCTACCTTTGTCCGTTCTAAGTTGTGCCGCGAGCTTAACCTTTTGTGCTAAACCAAATCCGCCGACAACGTTTCTGTCAGAAGCTACCCATGCTTTCTTCCCGCTGACAATCTATATTTTTACCCCAATTTTCCATATAAGCAGCGACTCGCTTATGTCATCACCTTACCGCATTACCGCGCAATCTTAACTCACCATCCAGCCATGATCTTATACGCTATCTTGTTCGCGCCTATCTTAGCTAGCTTCCCCACCTTCGCGCGCGCAGAGCGCATAACATCTTACCTGTTTTCTGAATTTCATTTCTATATTCCTTTGATAGCGTTACCACGCAATATTTCTTTTACCGTTACCTGCAAAATTTCATCGATGCGAATTTGCAGGTTGCTCGCGTTCATGTAGTATTGCGGCCAATTCCAACCGATCACTCCCGCGAGTATTAAATCCGTCAACCGTATTTCGCGAGCACGCAATCCGATTTTCTCGCACTCTCGTTCAACCGTCCAAGCCATTCAGTCGCACTAGCCTCCGCACTCACGTATATTTTTGCGCCCTCCGCGTCGCCGTGCTCCTCGCAGGCTATTTTCATTTCGCGGTAGTGCGAAATTTGTTTTTCCCACCACCATGTGTTACCTTTTTCCGCTGACAACTGATTGCCTCTTGTGTTCCAAAATCCAGTCGTAGACTTCCTGCGCCAAAGCGTATTTCAAGATCGTGGTGCGTATTGCCTCGCCGTGTTGCTTTAGGGACGCTGCAAGTACCACATCGCTTCTTCACGTCCCGTGGCTGGCGAGTCGCATCGAAGTGACTTATGCACATCCGCGTGGAAACCATACCTGCCACGCAACAATTTCAAGCTGTCATACGAGAGCCAGGTTTCATCCATGACGTGCTCACTCACGCTTTCTCACAGGCTGCGCGTCGCCGTAGGTGTCGCCCTCCGGCAATTGCTTGGCCACTGCGCCGAACACAGCTTGCGGGTCTTGCTGGCGCACCGCGCCATGCGTGCCGGGAACGGCGTGTCACTGATCGGTCTTTCTTGTCCGGTCGGCCCCTGAAACGCGGCGAGGTCACTTGGCATCCCGCCGCTGACCAGCCTGTCGAGTGCTTCGTCCGGCACACCGATGTCGAGACCGCAGAGCTTCGAGCTTTCGGCGATCCCAATGGACGACGAGGCGGAGCAATCGCCGTTCTGGCCGTAGCCGTTATTCGCAGGCATTTTTGAGCCCACAATTTTCTCCGTCATTTGCAATCCTCCTCAGTTGTCGTTGCGGGCATTGTGTGCAACAGCGGCGCAAAATCAGAGACCGGGCGTGCTGCCTCGCCCATTACCTCGTCTGCAGACGCGGGATTGAAGATGCTGCGTCAGCGGCTTGCTCCATCGCTAAATGCTTCGCCGGGATCGGCAACGTCTTAGAGCCGTGTTGCTTCTCATGATCGGTCGGCAACGGACTTGACGCGTCCGGCGGATTGCCTTGCGTCGGGCCACCGAGCGTCGTCGTGGTCCGCGATGCGTGATCGGGATGGATTTTGAGCGGGTCCAGCTTCTTAGCGGCACCCGCGCGTGCAATGTCATTGCCCATGTTGCTCTCCTACCTCAGTTCGTCGTTAAACCAGCCGCCGAGACTTTCATCGTCGAACCATGATTTGGCATCGGCGCGGGACATTTCGTAATCCCACGTTCCAGCGGCGGGGCCGATGAAGGTGGCGTGCACAACGCCATTTTTGTAGCGCAAGTCCTCGAAGCAACTTGAGCCTGAACAGTCGGCCACCAATTCTTTGGCGCGACTAGGCCGCTTTGGCTTGAGCACTTCCTTGCGCAACGCACGTTCGGCGCGTGCGATATCCTGCTGACGACCCCACTCCGCTCTTTGCTCAGCGGTGTATCGATTGCCCGGCGCTGGCCTATCAAACTTTCGAGCCATGATCGTTTCCTTGTTTACAGATACTTCGGATCGATTGGACTTCCATCGAGTTGCAGGCCAGCACTTTTTGCAACAGCGGCTGCCGCCTTCGTTCCAGCGGCTCTTATGAAGCTCTCAACCTTTTTCATTTGGGCTTCATTGATTTTTCCTGTGCGCGGATCACGCAACTTGATGAACGGGTTTTTGCTTTTGTCGCCTCTCATCATTTGCTCCTCCGGGTCGGCCGCGTAGCCCCGATGCGCGAGCCGACGCGGGCCGCAAGCTGCGCTGCCTTCTCCTCGCCAAGCTCTTTGACTATTTGGCCTTGTTTCGTAAGGTTCCAATTTTCGCCCCAAGGATTGTCACGGTCGGCGATCTTGTTCTTATCTTTTTTCGGATCGCTGATTGGCATTGGCTTCGAGATTTTTCCGATACCGCCGCCGAACAAAGCCATAAGTTCGCCGGTCCGCTGCGCGCCGAGCGATTTCACAAGCTCGGCCTGCACCGCGAGCGACTCGCACGCGGATTGCGCGGCTTGCAGTTCAACGTCACCGCGCGGCGCTTCCGCCTGCTTGAGCAAGGTCGGAAATCGCTTCTCCATCCATGCGTCCGGTGTGCGCATTCTTTTCTTGCCGATTGCAAGCAGATGACTTTTCGGATCGAACACAGCCTTAGCTTTCATCTCGTCTTTGGCGACGGTTAGGAAATCCTGTGGCACATCTTTGAATTTCGGATCGTCGAAAAAATCCTTGACCGCCTTGCTGATTTCCTTGCGGTGCTCACGGTCGGCCTTCTCCGCTGTTTCAAGCAAAATTTGTGCGGCGGTTTTCTGAGGGACTACTGTGGTGTCAGTCATGGGGGTTCCTCCGGTTATGCAGACATGCGCGCGGCCGGATCGTGTGATGCGACCCACCGCTCAAGTTCCGATACGAGAATTTTGGTTTTAACGCCGACACGGAACGCGCGGATTTCTCCGGCGCGAACGGCGGCTGTGATGCGTTCGGGACGTAGGCCGGTGGCTGTCGATGCCTGATTAGGCGAGACGGCGACGAGCGGCACCGGCTTTACATGCTGTCGAGGCATGGAAAGCTCCGGTTCGTTTCGTCGCGTAAAGAGGGGGCAAAACGCGGCTGGAAATCACCCCACCGTTAACACAGGCGTGGAGTTGGCGGCAACCCGGTTTAACGAGCAAACAAAAACGGCGGCTTGTGGCCGCCGTTATTGATCTTCTTTGCTGTCCGCCGGTTTACGTTTGGCCCATCACGCCAACATTACGTTCTAATGTTTGAAGATCATAGATGGTGTGAAGCAGCGTCACGGCCAATTCTCGTATTAGCTGCTTCTCAGGGGTGATGGCGATTTCGGAGTGCGTGGCGATGTCTTGCAGGTGCTTTATTTCGTCGTCTGTCAATCTGGACATATCAAGCATCCTTTAGTGTTGTAGAAAGGCGACGCGTTTTTCCGTTGACCAACACAGAGCGCACGTACTGCACGACTCCGTGCGCCCGGTTTGCTCAGGGCAGACGAAGCTATCAGCCGGTTTCTGCCGCACGCTTTCGATGGTGATGGTTGAGCGCAGCGGGAACGTGCTGTTGCTGAACCTCATGGCGAACCGCGACCATCCCGCGTCACGGGCGAGCGCCCGGAGAGCATCAGCAATAACATCATCGGCCCGCGCCGTGTAGCCGAACACATGCAAGCCCGGATGACGCTCTAGCAGTGTGCGCCAAAGCTCCACATAGGCCACGCTGTAGAAGTCGCCAGCGCCGTGAAGCCGAACAACGAAATTTGGATGGTCGATTGCGAGCAACGCCGCCTCGCGTTCAAGTTTCCATTCCAAGTCCGGCCCGGCTTCCATCCGTTGCATCCACTGCATGTGGTTGCAGTAGCAAGAGCGCCAATGACGGCAGGCTGTCGGGCAGGTCCGCCTTTCCTCCAAGTTCAGGATGTATAGCGGGAGGCCGCGCCACTTGCCCTTTAAAATCTCTCCGCCGATCTTGCGCCAGTTGCTTCCGCTTTTCAGCGCCCAATGCAGGCGCGGCGACACGACCGTCGATGGATAGATCGTGCGACCTTCCAAGATTGCCGGATGGTCAGGCGGCGGAAGCGACGCGGAGCGGCCGTTGAGCGGGCGTGACGCGAAGCGTGCTTTCGTTTGCATCTGATGGCACCAACAAATCCGACCAATCGAGATTGAGTCTTGCGCGTTGGCGTTCCACCAATACCGCCGCAGTGTCTTTGCTTTTCGCCAGCAGCCGCAACGCCGCAATAAGCTCAGCGCGTGCCGTTTCGGGGATCGTCTTGACCAACGGCGGGAATAGACGCGCGACCGCTTCGGCGCGAGCGCGCATCGCCTCCGCTACTGCGGGCGTCATTTGCTTTGTCGCTCGATACCGCTTGCCATCCGTGCCAACGCGAGTTGGGGATTTCTCCCCAACTGACTTACGCGCCTTGGCGACCGTCTTGTGATCGACGCCGATGGCTGCGGCGATGGCACGGTCGGATTTTTCAGGATGGGCGGCGACCGCCTTCACGGCGTACATATGCGCCGGGATGTAGGCGACGCCGCAATTACAGCCCGGCTTGGCTTTGGCCCCGCATTTGACGCAACAGAGGTTCATAGTCGCGAGGGTAGCGCACAAGACTGAATTGATCGTGCAAAACGATGCTTAAAATTCGACGAATTATATTGGGGCCGCCTTAGGATGACAGCAGCTACGCTCGCGGCAATCCCCCGTCATTCGGCGGGTCCGGTGCCTTCGGTCATCGGCGCGCATTCGGGTAGGAGATGAAGGGCGGCATCGCTGTGCAGGCGGGTCGCCCTTTTCCTTTGCCAGCGCCGGGCGCGGGTGGCAAGCAATCGTTAAGGGTACGGTTAAACTGCCCGGATTGTCAGCCCGCAATCTCTTCAACAAGGTTCACGATGCTACGCCTTAGCTTGGCGTCTTTGATTTGCATGAACGCTTTTGTAAGCGCGAGGCCATCGGACGTGGCGAGGAAGTCGGACACATAGGCCGGTGAAGGTGCTTTGCCGTCAATCCTCGGCTGCCCTTGGTACATCTTCAAAAAAGAATTTCACCGGCACTTGCAACACGTTGGCGACTTGTTGCAAGCGACTTGATCCCATTCGATTGGTGCCCTTCTCATATTTCTGCACCTGCTGAAATGTAACCCCAATTGCATCCGCCAGAGCGGATTGACTCATGCCGAGCATTAACCGTCGCATCCGCACGCGGCCTCCCACATGCTTGTCCACGGGTTTGGGAATTTTCACTGCCACTGCCATTGCGTACTCTTCTGCCCGTCAAATCTGGCTGGGAAGTTGCCGAAACCTGCCTGTAATCGACCCCAAGAAAAAATAAATCATACCTGTAAGTCATTGAAGAACCGCAGGCTCATGACCTTCGGAGGGCAGCGCTCTATCCAGCTGAGCTACGGGCGCAATTTCGATCGCGGCGCTGCGGCCTAGATAGCGGAAGCCCGCCGAGGCGGCAACGGCTCCCCGGCCCCCGCTTGCCGCTTCCAACAGTAACTCCTAATGTCGCCGCTGATTTTCCGTCATCCCGAGGCCGCCGCGAAGCGGCCGGCGAAAGATGACAAGCTCGAGCGCTTCGGCCCCCACCCTTCGAGGCTCGCCGCGCTCGCTCCCCACGGTGACGGGACGAAAAGGAGCACGGCAATGACGCAGCTTGCGGAAAAGACCGACACACGCGAGCCCAAAGCGACGCAGATCAAGGACGCGGCGTTCAAATGGGACGATCCGCTCGACCTCGAAGGCGAATTGACCGAGGAAGAGCGCATGGTGCGCGACACCGCGCGCGATTATGCGCAGGAGAAGCTGTTCCCGCGCGTGCTCAAAGCCTATCGCGAGGAACAATACGACCCGTCGATCATCCGTGAGATGGGCGCACTCGGGCTTCTCGGCTCGACCATCCCCGAGGAATATGGCGGCGCCGGCCTCGGCTATGTCGCCTACGGCTTGATCGCGCGCGAGGTCGAGCGCGTCGATTCTGGCTTCCGCTCGGCGCTGTCGGTGCAGTCCTCGCTGGTCATGCATCCGATCTACGCCTACGGCAGCGAAGCGCAGCGCCGCAAATATCTGCCCAAGCTTGCGACCGGCGAATTCGTCGGCTGCTTCGGCCTCACCGAACCCGACCACGGCTCCGACCCCGGCTCGATGACGACCCGCGCCGAAAAAACCGCGGGCGGCTATCGCCTGACCGGCGCGAAAACGTGGATCAGCAACGCGCCGGTCGCCGACATTGCCGTGGTCTGGGCCAAGCTCGACGGCAGGATTCGCGGTTTCATTGTCGAACGCGGCACCAAGGGGTTTTCCACGCCGAAGATCGAGGGCAAGCTGTCGCTCCGCGCCTCGATCACCGGCGAGATCGTGCTCGATGGCGCTGTCGTGCCTGAAGAGAACATCCTGCCTAACGTCTCCGGCCTGGCCGGCCCGTTCGGCTGCCTCAACGTGGCGCGCGCCGGCATTTCCTGGGGCGCGCTCGGCGCCGCCGAATTCTGCTGGCATCGCGCTCGCGACTATGTGCTCGCCCGCAAGCAATTCGGCCGGCCGCTTGCCGCCAACCAGCTCATCCAGAAAAAGCTCGCCGACATGCAGACCGAGATCACGCTCGGCTTGCACGCGGCGCTGCGCCTGTCGCGGCTCATTGAACAGGGCAAGGCATCGCCGCCGGCGATCTCGCTTTTGAAGCGCAATAATTGCGGCAAGGCGCTCGACGTGGCGCGGCTCGCCCGCGACATGCACGGCGGCAACGGCATCGCCGACGAATTCCACGTCATGCGCGTACTCTGCAACCTCGAAACCGTGAACACCTACGAGGGCACGCACGATATCCACGCGCTGATCCTCGGCCGCGCCCAAACCGGCATCCAAGCGTTTATGTGACTTTATCCCGCGGCGCGAAGCAGAATTCCACATCGTCACCACCGGGCTTAACCCGGTGGTCCACGTCTTACTTTCAGCTCGCTGTCAATAACGACAGAGATGCCCGACATAAGGCCGGGCATCCACGTCTTGTTGTTCGCGCACGCAAGTAAGTCGTGGATGGCCGGGTCAAGCCCGGCCATGACGAAGTCGAGTAAGTATTTTTGCGCCCCCTCCACCGTGCTGCGCTGCGCACGGTCCCGCTCCACCGCAAGCGGGGCGGAAGAAAATAACCTACCCCACCTTCTGTTCGGTCCCCTCGTCCGCCGGCTTGTCGGAGACGCCGGCTTCGCCAAACGTCGCCATGCCGGTGTGGCAGGCGAGCGCGGCGCGCAGGATCGAGAGTGCAACCGCGGCGCCCGACGCTTCGCCAAGCCGCATGTTGAGATCGAGCAGCGGCTTTAATCCCAACTCGTCGAGCAGCATGCGGTGGCCGGCTTCGGCCGAGACGTGGCCGGCAAGCGCGTGCGACAGCGTATCGGTACGGAGCTTATAGAGCGGCGCCACGGCGGCGGTGCAGACAAAGCCGTCGAGCAGCACCGGGATATTGTGCCGGCGCGCGGCGAGCGCGGCGCCAAGGATGGCGGCGAGCTCGCGGCCGCCGAGCGCCGCGGCGACTTTCAGCGGCTCGGCGAGGATGGCGGCGTGGCGGTCGAGCGCGCGGTCGATGACGTCGCGCTTTCGGGACAGCCCGTCGTCGTCGACGCCGGTGCCGCGGCCGGCCCAGCGCGCGCCGCGGCCGCCGAACAAAGCGGCCGCGATCGCGGCAGCCGACGTGGTGTTGCCGATGCCCATTTCGCCGAGCACGACAAGATCGGCGTCGGGCGACACCGCGCCGCAGCCCGCCGTCACCGCGTCGAGGAAATCGGCCTCGCTGAGCGCCGGCTCGGCGGTGAAATCGGCGGTGGGTGTCTCCAGCTCAAGCGGAATGACGCTTAGGTTCGCGCCGCCCGCGCGCGCGAGCTGATTGATGGCGGCGCCGCCGTGGGCGAAATTCGCCACCATCTGCACCGTGACTTCGGCCGGATACGCCGACACGCCTTGTCTGGTGACGCCGTGATTGCCGGCGAAGACCAGGATATCGACGCGGTCGAGCCGCGGCGGCGCGCGGCCCTGCCAGTGCGCGAGGAAGGCGGTGAGCTCCTCCAGCCGGCCGAGGCTTTTCGGCGGCTTGGTCAGCGTGTCCTCGCGCGCGGCAACGGCGGCGCTCGCGGCCGGGTGCCCGCTCGGCAGATCGAGACAGGCGGCGCGCAGATCGGCGAAGGAGGCGAGGTTGATCATAGGGGACTCACGTTTGGTGAAACGACGTCATCCGCTTGTCCCCGTGTGAGCGGGGACCCGGACCGGATTCCCGCTTGCGCGGAAATGAGCGGAAAGACAACCTACCCGATCATGGACTACCAAATTTACGCGGGCGCAGCTACGGCGCGGCGCGTGGAGGCGAGGACGGACATGATGATCCCGGGCATACGCGACGACTGGCGGCCGTGGCTTGGTGAGCGGGCGCACGAGTTCGCGGCGGGCGTCGCGTTTCTGACGCGCATTCCGTTTGTGCACGCAACGCCGGCGCCGCTGGCGCAGGCCGGCTGGGCGTTCCCGCTCGCCGGCATCGTGATCGGTGTGATCGGCGCCGTGATCTACGCGCTGGCGCACCGGCTTGGGCTGCCGCCGTGGCCGGCGGCGGCGCTCGCGGTCGCAGCAACCATGGCCGCGACCGGCGCGCTGCACGAAGACGGCCTCGCCGACACTGTCGACGGCTTCGGCGGCGGGGACACCCGCGAACGCAAGCTCGACATTATGCGCGACTCCCGCATCGGCGCTTACGGCGTCTGCGCGCTGGTGGTCTCGATTCTTCTGCGTGCCGGCGCGGTGGCAAGCCTCGCCGATACCGGGCTCGCCGCCGCCGCGCTGATCGCTTCGCACGCCGCCGCGCGCGCAAGCCTGCCGGCGCTGATGACATTTGTGCCGCCGGCGCGGAGCGACGGACTTTCTTTCGCCGCCGGCCGGCCGCCCGCCGTCAGCGCCGCGGTCGCGGCGCTCCTCGGCTTCATCGTCGTCGCTCTCTGCCTCGGCTTCGGCCATGCGATCGTGGCGCTGATCGCGCTCGCCGTGGCAACGTTTCTCGTCGCGCAATTGTGCCTGCGCCAGATCGGCGGCCAGACCGGCGACGTCATCGGCGCGCTCGAGCAGGTCGGCGAGATCGTCGTGCTGCTGGTCGCGGTGGGGTGATTTCCTCCTCCCGCTTGTGGGGGAGGGAGAAGTTCACGCGTGATTCCGCGGGCTCAGATAGCGCGCGCCGACGACGACCAGCAGCGTCACCAGCGCCGGCGCGATCGCGAGCGTGAGATTGATCGCGGCGATAGCGGCGGAGGCGGCCCAGCCGATGGAGGAAAACGCCTCGGCGAACGTCGCGATCCGCGACGACACCTGGCGGCGGCGGAATTGGCTCCGCTTCGCCTGGGTGCGGAACCAGAGCTGGATCGCGGTCGCCGATGCGGCGGCAATCAAGACGCCGGCGGCAGTCATCAGCGCGTGCCGCGGCGACGGCACCGCCATCACGAGGACAATCGGCGCGAAGATGACGGCGATGATGCCGAGCACGGCCTCGATCTTGGCACGCAGAATAAAGCGCGCCGGCACCGGCGCCGTGGCGACGAGGTCGGGCGCGTCCTCGCCGGAGATGGTGAGCCACGCAAGCCCGCCGGCGAGCTGGCCCGCGGCCATCACCAGCACCGGCACCAAGAGATTGAGCGCGCTGCCGCCGGCGGCGAAGCTTCTCCACAGCAGCACGGCCGGCGGCACCAGATAAAGCATCTGCATCAGCGTCTGCGACACGAGCCAGGGATCGCGGAACAGCAGGATCCATTCCTTGCGGCGAAGTGCGCGGCGCGGCGAGGTGGCGCGAAAGATCCGGACTTGCCGGGGAAAGATCGGGTGGCGGCGCGCGCGGCCTGACGGCGCGGTGGCGGCGCCGGCCGCGGTGACGGCATAATCGGCGAAGCGCGGCGCGACGTAAGCGATGGCGGCGGCAAGAAGGAGGAGGCTCACTGCGAGCACGGCGGCGAGCGCGGTGCCGTCGCCGAGGACAGCGCGGGCCGGCCACCAGAACACGCTGGCTGGGCCCGGCAAGCGCGCCAGCACCGCGTCCGATTGCAGCACGCTCACCCGCGACAGCGTGCCGTAGGACAGGATCGCCGCCACCTGCAGGCCGATGACGAAGGCGGCGCCGATCACGGCGGCGACGACCTGCGCGACAAAGCGCGTGCGCTTCGGGCCGACCGTGCGGAACAGCGCCACCGTCAGCGCCACCGCGAGCGCGGCCGCGGATGAGCCCATGGCGACGACGACGCCGTAAGCGCCGAGCCAGCGCGCGCCGCCGCGCAGCGCCAGCATGTCGATGAACGGCGCGGCGAGCGGCAGCGCCATTGCCGCGACCGCGAGCCCCACTGTCGCGATGCGAAGCGCAAAGATTTTTTCCGCGGCAACCGGCGAGGCGAGGATGAGATCGAGATCGGCGCGCGCATAGAAAGCGCGCGTCATCGATTCCATCGCCTGCGAGACCATCAGCAGCCACGACAGCAGCAGCGTCGTGGTAATGCCGACCAGCAAGTGCTTGTCGGGCGTCGCGGTGGCAAAGCCGCCGACCACCAGATAAGCAACCGCATGCATCGCGACGACGAAAACGACAAAGCCGATGGCGAGGACGCGGCGGCGCCGACGGTGGCCCGCCGTCATCATGGCGAGCCAGTCGCGCCAGGCGAGCCGCGACTCGTGGCGCGCGAACCACACCGTGGTGCCGGGGGCGATCATGCCGACGCCTTTTTCCTCACCCGTTTGCGGAAGAGGAAGCTCGGTTTGCCCATCACGCGGCAGCCGCCTCGGCAACCAGCGCGAGGAAGGTATCTTCCAGGCTCGCCGCCGCTGCCGTCGCGGCGCTGTCACCTTCCGCCTGACGGCGCAATTCGTCGAGCGTGCCCTCGGCGATGAGCTTGCCGTGGGCGATGACGCCGATACGGTCGGCCATGCGCTCGGCGACTTCGAGGATGTGCGTGGTCATTATGATTGTCGCGCCGGCCGCGGCGCGTTCGCGCAGCACGCTCTTGACCTGGCGCGCGGAGCCGGCGTCAAGCCCGGTCAGCGGCTCGTCGAGAATGATCAGAAGCGGCTCGTGCACCAGCGCGCCGGCGAGCGCCACCTTCTGGCGCATGCCTTTGGAAAAAGTCTCGCAGCGCTCACGCGCATGCGCCGTCAAGCCGAGCCAGTCGAGCAATTCGGCGGCGCGCGAGCGCGCGAGCCTCGGCTCGACCGACCACAGACCGGCGACGAATTCCAGATATTCCTCCGGCGTGAGCTTGTCGTAGATCATCGGCTCGTCGGAAATCCAGGCGACGATCTGCTTTGCCGCGACCGGATCCGCGAGCGCGTCGATGCCGGCGATTTGGATTGAGCCTGAGTCAGGACGGACGAGGCCGGCGATCATGCGCAACGTCGTGGTCTTACCAGCGCCGTTCGGGCCCAGCAGCGCATAGAACTCGCCGGCTCGCACAGCGAGATCGAGGCCGTCGACCGCCGGCCGCTCGTAGCGCTTGACGAGGCCGCTTATGTCGAGCGCGAGCGGTAGGGATGTCAGCGGTTGCAGCATCGGGACACGCTAGCCGAGACTGGTTTCGGCCTCGTGAATCCGCTGCGGCATTTTCGAGAGGATTGCGGCTAAGCCCGCGATTTTCCGCTCATTCCGCGTCCGGCGCCTGAGCCGGTCCCCGCTGGCGCGGGGACGAGCGGACAATGATAACGGCGTTACCCGCTGACGTTATAGCCGGCAAGCGCCGCCGCGTTGACCAATTGCGCGTCGTTGGCGGACAGCGGCACGATCTGCACCGAGCGGTCAAGCCCGACCAGGATCGGACCGATCACGGTGGCGCCACCCAATTCCATCAGCATCTTGGTCGAGATCGAAGCCGAGTGGAACGCCGGCATGATCAATACGTTGGCCGGGCCCGACAGCCGGCAGAACGGATAGGCCTCGCGCAGCTCCATATTGAGCGCGACGTCGGCTGCCATGTCGCCGTCATACTCGAAATCCACCCGCTGCTTGTCGAGGAGCTTGACCGCCTCGCGCACGCGTTCGGAGCGCTCGCCCGCGGGATGGCCGAAAGTCGAGAAAGCAAGCAGCGCAAGACGCGGCTCGTAGCCGAGCGCGCGCGCGACGCGGGCGGCCTCCACCGCGATCTCGGCGATATCGACCGCGTTCGGCATCTCGGTCACGGCGGTGTCGGCAACCAGCACGGTGCGGCCACGCGCCAGCACCAGCGAGACGCCGATGACGCGATGGCCGGGCTTTGGATCGATGCAGCGCTGCACGTCTTCGAGCGCCACGGAGAAATTGCGGGTGACGCCGGTGACCATGGCGTCGGCATCGCCGAGCGCGACCATGCAGGAGGCGAAATGATTGCGGTCCTGGTTGACCAGGCGCTGGCAGTCGCGTTGCAAAAAGCCGTGGCGCTGCAGCCGCTCGTAGAGATAGGCGGCATAGGCGGCGTTGCGCGACGACAATCGCGCGTTGATGATCTCGATGCCGCCGCCGATCTCGACGCCAAGTGCTTTGGCCGTTGCCTTGACGCGATCCTCGCGCGCGACCAGGAGCGCCGTGCCGAGCCCCTGCTGCACGAACGACGCCGCGGCGCGGATCACCTGTTCTTCTTCACCCTCCGCAAAGACCACGCGTTGCGGCTGGCGGCGCAGCCGCTGGAACACCCGCTGCAGCACGCCGGCGATCGGATCGCGCCGCGTGCGCAGTTGCTCGCGATAAGCATCCATGTCGACGATCGGCCGGCGCGCGACCCCCGAATCCATCGCCGCTTGCGCCACCGCCATTGGAATGGCGGAGATCAACCGTGGATCGAACGGCACCGGAATGATGTAATCGGGACCGTATTTCGGCCGCGCGCCATAGGCGGCCGCGACTTCGTCGGGCACGTCCTCGCGCGCGAGCGCGGCAAGCGCGTTTGCCGCGGCGATCTTCATCTCCATGTTGATGGCGCGCGCCCGCACATCGAGCGCGCCGCGAAAGATGTAAGGGAAGCCGAGCACGTTGTTGACCTGGTTCGGATAGTCGGAGCGGCCGGTCGCCATGATGGCGTCATCGCGCACCGCCGCGACGTCTTCCACGGTGATTTCCGGATCGGGATTGGCCATGGCGAAGATGATTGGCTTGTCGGCCATCGACCTCACCATGTCCTGGGTCACCGCGCCCTTGGCCGAGACACCGAAGAACACGTCGACGCCGACCATCGCATCGGCGAGCGTGCGGGCGTCGGTCTTCACCGCAAAGCCCGACTTCCACTGATTCATGCCCTCGGTGCGACCTTCGTAGATCACGCCCTTGGTGTCGCAGAGAATGAGGTTCTCCGGGCGGAAGCCGATGGCGCGCAGCAATTCGAGGCAGGCGATGCCGGCGGCGCCGGCGCCGTTGCAGACGAGCTTGGTGGTCTTGATCTCGCGGCCGGTGATTTCGAGCGCGTTGATCAATCCGGCCGCCGCGATGATGGCGGTGCCGTGCTGATCGTCGTGGAACACCGGAATGTCGAGCAGCTCGCGCAGCCGTTGCTCGATGATGAAGCATTCCGGCGCCTTGATGTCTTCGAGGTTGATGCCGCCCCAGCTCTTGCCGAGGAGCTTCACGCAGTCGACGAACGCATCGGGATCCTCGGTCGAGACTTCGAGGTCGATGGAATCGACGTCGGCGAAGCGCTTGAACAGCACCGACTTGCCTTCCATCACCGGCTTCGCCGCCAGCGCGCCGCGATTGCCGAGCCCGAGGATGGCGGTGCCGTTGGTGATGACGGCGACGAAATTGCCCTTGGTGGTGTAGTCGTAGGCGCGGCTCTCGTCCTCGGCGATGGCCAACACCGGCACGGCGACGCCCGGCGAATAGGCAAGCGACAAATCGCGTTGCGTCGCCATCGGCTTCGTCGGGACGACCTCGAGCTTGCCGGGCCGGCCCTGGCTGTGAAACAGCAAGGCTTCCTGGTCGGTAAAGGTCGGCCGATTCTTGCGATCGCCGGTTTTCGGAGCCATTTCAATTCCTTGCTGGGTCGACGCGGGCGCTCGAAGGTAAAGAAGCCGCAACGTAGCGGAACCGGCGGCTGATGCTCAATAGACCGCCGCCGTACCAGCCGCCAGCCGGCGGCCGGTCATGCAAGCGGCGAAAAGCGCCGCAGCTTCATCGCATTGAATAAGCCGGCGCGGCGGAGTAAGCCCTGCACTCGCTAGGCTTCCAGAACGTCCGCGCACCCATGATCAGATTTCTGTTGCGTTTCCTCGGCTTGTGTTTGCTGGCGACCGCCTTTGTCTTGTTCGTCTATGACGGGACCAAGTCGATCGCCAACCAGCACCTGGTCTACGACCGGGTCGGTGACGTGTGGGCGATGGTCGATCAGCAAAGCCTCACGCTCGCGCAAGACTGGTTCAAGCAAAAGGCGGCGTGGGCCTGGGACCCTTACGTCCTGACGTTCTTCGACCTGCCGGCCTGGGCGGTGCTGGTGATCCTGGCGATGATCCTGATTTTGCTCGGGCGCAAGAAAAAGCCGCTCATCGGCTATGCCCGAAACTAGGCGTGCGGCACGGCAGTCCTGGTCGGCCGGATGGCGGCGCGCTCTCCTCGTAGCGGCCGTCATTTGTCTTGTCCTGCTGGCGCTGCCTTACTTGATCGCGCCGCTTTATCGTTTCGTCGATCCGGTTTCGACTTTGATGCTGTGGCGCTGGGCGAGCGGCCAGCCGGTCGAACGCACTTTCGTGCCGCTGTCGCGGATTGCGCCGATCGTGCCGCTCACCGTGATTCTCTCCGAAGACGGCAGCTTCTGTCATAACCGCGGCGTCGACCTCGGCGCGATGCGCGAGGCGCTGGAGCAGGCCGACGACGACCTCGCCGACTCGCGCGGCGGCTCGACCATCACCCAGCAGACGGCGAAGAACCTGTTTCTCTGGCCCGGCCGCAGCTTGGTGCGCAAGGTCCTGGAATTTCCGCTGGCGCTGTGGCTCAACCTCACGCTGCCGAAGCGGCGGGTTATGGAAATCTATCTCAACGTCGCCGAATGGGGCCCCGGCGGGCAATTCGGCGTCGAGGCCGCCGCGCGGTACGCCTTCGGCAAATCGGCGCGCAATCTCAACGCCGCCGAGGCGGCCGAACTGGCCGCTATCCTGCCCAATCCGTTCCGGCGCAGCGCCCGGGCGCCTAGCCCCCTGGTGCGGCGGCTCGCCGGCCTCTACGAGCGTCGCGCCGCAGCCCATCCCGGCCACGACGCCTGCATCCGGCCCCATTAGTGCGAGCATTTAAAGGGCGAGAATTTGAAGTTTCCGGCGGAGAGCGCCGGGAGCGTTCGCGAGCGTGGAATCGGGACACTAGCGTCACGCGCCGTGTTCTTCTATAAGCCCGCCAATCCGTCATTCCGGGGCGCTAAAGGCGCGGGCGTTGCGCTCGGCCGCGAACCGACTGAAGCCGACTGAAGCCTCAATGACTAAAGATTTGGAGAGTTAGAACCATGGCCGTACCGAAACGAAAAACCTCACCGTCGCGGCGCGGCATGCGCCGGTCGGCTGATGCGCTCAAGCGCCCGGCCTATGTCGAAGACAAGGATTCGGGCGAATTGCGCCGGCCGCATCACATCGATCTGAAGACCGGCATGTATCGCGGCCGCCAGGTGCTGACCAAGAAGGCGGAAGGCTAGCGCCCCGGCGAGGAAGTCATGTTCGTTCTTGGCTTTCCTCTGCTGCTTATTCCGTTCGCCGTTTACAACATGATCGCGTTTCTCACCCCCGGTGTCGGCTGGACCACGCCGGTTGCGACCGTCCACATGGTGTCCGGTCAGGACTGGGTGCTGACCTGGGAAGACCTGCTGATAGCCTTCGGCATTCTGTTGCTGGCGGTCGAGATCCTGAAGTCGACGCGGATGGGCAGACGTTCGATCGTCGACCACCTGCTGGCGATGGCGCTGTTCATCGCCATGCTGGTGGAATTCCTGCTGGTGCGGCAAGCCGGAACGTCGACGTTCTTCCTCTTGACGATCATCGGCCTCGTTGACGTGCTGGTCGGCTTTATTGTCAGCGTCCGCCCGGCACAGCGCCAGGTCGAGATCGAGCCGGCTAGCTAGCGCGCAGGTTTCCATCACCTTAAGGTTACGGGCGAAACGGGCCAACCAGGTCGGCCATTGCCCTACTCGGGCAGGCAAAGTTCCCGATTACAGTGAGCGCGACAGCGCGTGGCGGGTGAACCGCGGCGAGGAGTCGCTCGCCGCGTAAGCGGCAATTGCTTCCTCCGGCTCGGCGCGCCGGCGCAACCGCGTCTGCGGCGCCTGGGCGCGCATGGCAATGAGCTGGGTCAGGAATTCGGCGCGCGGCCGCTCAGCATGCCCGGTCGGGGCCGGACCGTCGGTCGGGGCGACACAAACCAGCGCTGCGCTCACCTGACGTCTCCCTGTACCGAAATCGTACGCCGCCATCTCAAAATGGCGCGTCCGCCGCCTCTGCGGTGTTAAGTCGCAAACCCCGTGCCGCGCCGCCGGGTTGCGCGAATTCGGCGTTTAGATTTCCGAATTCTTTAAGCTCTACCGCTACTTTGCAGAAAACCGGCCATCCAGGGGGCGCGGGAAAATCAATGAAGCGACGCGGTGAGTAACAACATTCCGCCGGTCCGCCTCGACGTGAGTGAAATCATCGCGTCGGTTGGCGAAGCGCTTTATCGTTGGGACATTGCCAGCGACAAGCTGACGTGGAGCGCAAACGCCGGCGAGGTCCTGCAGGTCCGCGACGCCGGCGCGATTTCGACCGGCAGCGGCTACGCGGCGCTCCTCGATGCCGGCGCCGCGCAGACCCGCTTCGACGCGGTCATGCGTTCCGAACAGCGCGACGAAAGCCGTGGTGTCGCCTATCGCATCGAGTATTGCATCCGCCCCGATCCGGGCGCCGAAACAAGACTGTGGATCGAGGACACCGGACGCTGGTTTGCCGGTCCGGAGGCGAAGCCGGTGCGCGCGCAAGGCACGATCCGGGTCATCAATGAGCGCCACGAGCGTGACCGCCAGCTCAACTATCTCGCCCGCTTCGACGAGCTTACTGGCGAGTTCAATCGCCACGCATTGACGGAAGTGCTGACAAAAACGCTCGACGAAGCGGTGCGCTTTCGTTCGTCCTGCGGCTTTCTCTTGGTCGCGGTCGACAACCTCTCCCGCATCAACGAATCCTACGGCTTCGACGTCGCCGACCAGGCGATCCGCGCGATCGGCAAGCGCATCCACAGCCTGATGCGCGGCAAGGATACGCTCGGCCGCTATTCCGGCAACAAATTCGGCGTCGTGCTACGCGATTGCACGCCGGACGATATGGCGATCGCCGCCGAGCGCATGCTCACGGGGGTGCGCGACGAGATGGTGCCGACCACCGCCGGGCCGATCGCGGCGACCGTCTCCATCGGCGGCGTCACCGCGCCGCGCCACGCCCGCAGCGTCGCGGAAATTCTGGCGCGCGCGCAAGAGACACTCGACGCGGCAAAGGGCCGGCGTCGCGGTTCATTCCTGGCTTACCGGCCGAACCCCGAACGGGAAACGCAGCGCCGCGAGAATGTGCGCGCCACCGATGAGATCGTCGCCGCGCTCAACGAGCGGCGCATTTTCCTCGCTTACGAGGCCGTGGCGGCGGCAGCCGGACGGCGGCCAGCTTTCTATGAGTGCCTGATGCGGGTGCGCCGCGGCGACGGCAGTCTGCTCGGCGCCAGCGATGTGGTGCCGGTGGCCGAACGCCTCGGCTTGGTGCGGCTCCTCGATCATCGCGTGCTCGAACTCGTGGTCGAGCAACTGATCGCCGCGCCGGCTTTGCAGGCGAGCGTCAATGTCTCGCCGCGCTCGACCACCGATCCCGACTGGTGGGCGGGCCTCGACTCGCTCTTGCGCGCACATTCGGGCATCGCCGAGCGGCTGATCATCGAGATCACCGAAAGCGCGGCCATCCTTGACATCGATGAAACTCGCGGCTTTGTCGCCCGCGTCAAGGATCTCGGCTGCCGCATCGCCATCGACGATTTCGGCGCCGGCTACACTTCGTTCCGTAACCTGCGCAAACTCGGCGTCGACATCGTCAAGATCGACGGCGCTTTCGTGCAGAACATGATGCGTTCGGACGACGACCGCGCCTTCGTTCGCACGCTGATCGATCTCGGCAAACGGCTGAAACTTTTGACCGTCGCCGAATGGGTGCAGGACGAGCACGCGGCGAAGCTGCTGCAAGCGTGGGGCTGCGATTATTTGCAAGGTGCGCTGGTGGGTTTGGCTTCGGTCGAGCGGCCGTGGCGCAGCGGCGTCGCCCAGGCGATGTAACGCGATCCGCGTCATTGCAGGCGAAGCGATGCGGTCGCGGTGCGGACGCTGCATCGCTTCGCCGCCGCCGGCCGTTTTCCCTCACAACGACGAACGCCGGATTGCCACTTGGACAGGATGACAGGATGAGCGGGAGAGAAAGCTCTCAGCTGCTGCCGGTCAGCTTGTCGACTTTCTTCTGCATCTCGTCGAGCTGACGCTTGAGGTCGTCGATGTCGCCGGTCTTGGTGGGCATCTTCAGAGCATCGCCGCCCTCGGCCTCGGCGCCCTGAGTCTCACGCCGGGCAAACGGCGCGAACATGGTGAAGGCGCGCTCGAACATCTCCATATTCCGCCGCACTTGGTCCTCGAGCGAGGTGAAACCGCCGACGCCGAAGGCTTGCGCCATCTGATGGCGGAATTTTTCCTGCTCGCGGGTCAACGACTCGATCGACACTTCGAGATAACGCGGCACCAGCATCTGCATGCTGTCGCCGTAAAAGCGAATGAGCTGACGCAGGAACGCGATCGGCAGAAGATTCTGCCCTTCTTTGTTTTCCTGCTCGAAGATGATCTGCGTCAACACCGAGCGGGTAATATCCTCGCCGGTCTTGGCGTCGTAGACGACGAAATCTTCGCCGCTCTTGACCATGCTAGCGAGGTCTTCGAGCGTCACATAGGTGCTGGTGCCGGTGTTGTAGAGTCGCCGGTTGGCGTACTTTTTAATCGTGATAGGTTCTTCGGTCTTGGTCGCTGGTTCTGGCATGAGGCGGGACCGTCCGGCTTGTGTAGCTAAAGTAGGCGGTTTCCCGAAGCCCGGCTACCGTTTTGTTGCCGTCATGCCTGCAATGCGGCGCGGCGGCGTCTTGTCGGCGGCCGGGCGTGTCCTTAAGACATATACCAATGGGGCTTGGTCCCGGACCGCCTATCATCTAATTCCGCGAAAGGAACTCCCATGCAAGACGACATTGTCATTGTCGGCGCAGTTCGCACGCCGGTCGGCGCATTCAACGGGGTATTCGGGAACGTACCCGCCCATGACCTCGGTAAGGTCGCTATCAAAGCCGCGATCGACCGCGCCGGCGTCGACGCGCCGCGGGTGTCCGAAGTGATTTTGGGGCAAATTCTGCAGGCCGGACAGGGCCAGGGCCCGGCGCGGCAAGCCTCGATCAATGCCGGCATCCCGGTCGAAGTCCCCGCCTACAGCGTCAACATGCTCTGCGGCTCCGGCCTGCGAGCGGTGGCGCTCGGTTATCAGGGCATTGCCAACGGCGACACCGCGATCTCGGTGGTCGGCGGTCAGGAATCCATGAGCATGGCGCCGCACTGTGCACATTTGCGCAATGGCGTGAAAATGGGCGACTTCCAGATGGTCGACACCATGATCAAGGATGGCCTGTGGGACGCCTTCAATGGCTATCACATGGGCAACACCGCCGAGAACGTCGCTCGCCAATGGCAGATCACCCGAGCGCAGCAGGATGAGTTCGCGGTCAAATCGCAGAACAAGGCCGAAGCGGCGCAGAAAGCCGGGAAGTTCAAGGACGAGATCGTCCCCGTCACGATCAAGAACCGCAAGGGCGACATCATCATCGACGCCGACGAGTATCCGAAACACGGCACGACGCTCGAAGGCATCGCGAAGTTGAGGCCCGCTTTCGACAAGGAAGGCACCGTGACCGCGGCGAGCGCCTCGGGCATCAACGACGGTGCCGCGGCGATGGTGCTGATGAAGGCGAGCGAAGCCGCCAAGCTCGGCAAGACGCCGCTGGCGCGCATCGTGTCCTGGGCGCAGGCCGGCGTCGATCCGAAAATCATGGGCACCGGACCGATCCCGGCGTCGCGCGCCGCGCTGAAGAAGGCCGGCTGGAGCGTTGGCGATCTCGATCTGGTCGAAGCCAACGAGGCGTTCGCCGCACAAGCCTGCGCCGTCAACAAGGACCTCGGTTGGGACACCGCCAAGGTCAACGTCAACGGCGGCGCAATCGCCATCGGCCATCCGATCGGCGCCTCGGGCGCCCGCATCCTGGTGACGCTGCTTTACGAAATGCAGAAGCGCAATGCCAAAAAAGGCCTCGCCACACTATGCATCGGCGGCGGCATGGGCATCGCCATGTGCGTGGAGAGATAGGGTAGTCTCTCCCGCTCACCGGGAGAGAAAGAAACTTTGAGGGAGGGATACAATGCCCCGCGTTGCATTGGTCACGGGGGGGACGCGCGGTATTGGCGCGGCCATCAGCAGGGCGCTCAAGACGGCCGGCTATAATGTCGCTGCCATTTATCACGGCAACGATGAGGCCGCGCAAAAATTCAAGGCCGAGACCGGTATCGCCGTCTACAAATGGGACGTCGCCTCGTTCGACGCGTGCGCCGCAGGCGTCAAACAGGTCGAGGCCGATCTCGGGCCGGTCGATGTCCTGGTCAACAATGCCGGCATCACCCGCGATGCGCAGCTTCACCGCATGAAGCCCGAGCAATGGGCCGAGGTGATCAACACCAATCTCGGCTCGCTGTTCAACATGAGCCGGCAGGTGATCGAGGGCATGCGCGCGCGCAAGTTCGGCCGCATCATCAACATCTCGTCGATCAACGGCCAGAAGGGCCAATTCGGCCAGACCAACTATTCGGCCGCGAAAGCCGGCGAGATCGGCTTCACCAAAGCCCTGGCCCAGGAGGGCGCGCGCGTCGGCGTCACCGTCAACGCAATCGCGCCCGGATACATCGCGACCGACATGGTCAAGGGAATGTCGCAGGAGGTGCTGGAGAAAAATATCCTGCCGGCGATTCCCATCGGCCGGCTCGGCGAACCCGAAGAGATCGCGCGCTGCGTGGTTTTCCTCGCCTCCGACGATGCCGGGCTGATCACCGGCTCGACGCTGACCGCCAACGGCGGGCAGTACATCACCTAGCAGAACGTCACGGCAGAACGAGCCGCGGTTAATTCGGCTCCCAGCCGTTCGCCGCCAGTTCGAACCTGGCGAATTCGAAGCCAGGGGCGACGGTGCAGCCGCACAACGTCCAATCGCCGAGACTTTGCGCCGCCTGCCAGGCCTGCGCCGGCACGATGCCCTGCGGCCGTTCGCCGGCGACAAGATCGCCGCCAAGCGTGATGCAACGCCGGCGTCCGTCTTCGGCGATCTCTAGCGCAAGCGGCGCACCGGCATGCCAGTGCCAGATTTCGACCGCGTCGATCCGGTGCCAATGCGAGCGCTCTCCGCGCGCCAGCAGGAAATAGATCGCGGTCGAGGCGGCGCGTTTGCCGTCAACCGGGGGCGCATCGCGAAACGTCTCGCGAAAATGCCCGCCCTCCGGATGCGGCTCCAGATCGAGGAGCCGGATCACCTCGGCGGCGGTGAGTTTTTGCGTCGTCAAAATCCGGTTCTTCAAAAGCGATTTTTACGCTCGCGGATTTCCGCAAACACTTTCCAGGCCGGACTGCCGGCAAGCCCGACCGCCTTGGCGACCTCGGGCACGTCGGCGCGCAGGAATGGGTTATCCGCCTTCTCCGCTCCGATCGTCGCCGGAATCGTCGGCTTGCCGGCGCTCACAAGTCGCTCGACTTCTTCGGCGCGCGCGGCGAGCGCCTTGTTGTCCGGCTCGATGGTTTTGGCAAAGCGGATATTCGCGGCGGTGTATTCGTGGCCGCAATAAAAGCGCGTGTCGTCCGGCAGGTCGCGCAGCTTGACGAGCGACCGCCACATCATTTCGGCATCGCCTTCGATGACGCGGCCGCAGCCGATCGAGAACAGCGTGTCGCCGACGAAGGCGAGCTTGTCGGCCGGGAAGAAATAAGAGATGTGGCCGGCGGTATGGCCGGGCGTGTCGATGACGCGTCCTTGCAGTCCGCCGACGCGTACCGTGTCGCCGCCGCCGACCGTTTCGTCCACGTTGGCGATACGCGCCGCCTCGCCGCGCGGCGCTACCACGCGGCAGTGGTGACGTTGTTTGAGTTCGGCAATGCCTTGCGTGTGGTCGGCGTGATGATGGGTGACCAGAATGTCGGTCAGCTTCCAGCCGGTTTTTTGCAACGCCGCCTCGACCGGCGCCGCTTCCGGCGCATCGATCGCCGCGGTCGCGCCGCTTTGCGGATCGTGGATAAGCACGCCGTAGTTATCCTCGAGACAGGGGAACAAATAGGTCTGGGCCGGCATCCGTCTTCCTTTTTGGTCGGGTGGTTAACCGATCATCCGCCTTCGCAAGGGTTTTGCAAAGCCCGTCCATCGCGGGCCAACGGACCGAGCAATCGTCACGGACCGACGTTCTGGATTGCTTCTTCGATTCGCTTCTTGCAATGACGACATGCGCGTCCGCTCGTGACGTGTGCTAGTTTGCCGGTATGGACGTCGTCGACCTGCGCAATTTCTACGCCCAGCGGCTCGGCACCGTGGCGCGACGCTTCATCGGCCGCGGCATTCGCGCGCGCTGGGACGACACCAGCTCGTTGCGCGTGTTGGGGATCGGCTATGCGACGCCTTATCTCGGCCTGTTCCGCGAGGAGGCCGAGCGCTGCCTCGCGATGATGCCGGCGCCGCAAGGCGTCGTGCGCTGGCCGTCGTCGAAGCCGGCGCTTGCCGCGCTGGTCGAAGAGGACGATTTGCCGTTGACCGACGCCGCGGTCGATCGCGTGCTGCTGGTGCACGCGCTGGAGAACTCGACCGACCCGTTCGGCCTGCTGCGCGAAGTGTGGCGCGTGCTTGCCGGCGGCGGCCGGCTCCTTGCCGTGGTGCCGAACCGGCGCGGGCTGTGGGCGCGTATGGACACGACGCCGTTCGGCCAGGGCCGGCCCTATTCGCGGCCGCAGATCACGCATCTGCTGCGCGAGACCTGGTTCACCCCGACCGGCTGGGGCGAGGCGCTTTACGTGCCGCCGATATCGCGCGGCTGGTTTCTGGGCTCGGCCGTAGCGTGGGAGCGCGCCGGCGCGACCATCTCGGCGCCGTTCGCCGGCGTGCATATCGTGGAAGCAACCAAACAGGTCTATCGCGCCATTCCGGCGCGGCGCGAGCGCCGCCGGCTGATGCCGGCGCTGCAACCGGTGCTCGCGCCTTCACCCGGCGCCGCGGCACTGCATCCGAGCATCAGTCCGGCCAAGGCTCCGCGGTGACCGCAGCAGCGTCGGCGCCGACCAATTCGCCAAGGCCCGCGAGGCCGTCGCGTTCGAGCGCCGCGACCAGCGCCGCCTTGACCTCGCCGACAAGCCCCAGGCCTTGAAACACCAGCGCCGAATAAAGCTGGATGAGGCTCGCACCGGCGCGGAACTTGGCGAGCGCGGCGGCGCCACAATCGACGCCGCCCGCACCGATGAGCGGAAAAGCGTCCTCCACCCGCACATAGGTCTCGGCCAGCATCCGGGTCGATAAGGCAAACAGCGGCCGGCCCGACAGGCCGCCCGCCTGCTTCGCCGCTTCGGCCGCGCGCAGGCCTCGCGGCCGTCCGACCGTGGTGTTGCCGACGATCATGCCGTCGAGGCGGCGGGCGCGGGCAATGCCGACGATGTCGTCGAGTTCGGCGAGCGAAAGATCGGGCGCGATCTTGAGCAGCACCGGCGTCGGCCCGGCGTTGCGCACCACCCGGTCGCGCGCCTCGACGACACGCGCCACGAGATCGTCCAGCGCGGCGGCCTGCTGCAACGCGCGCAAGCCCGGCGTGTTGGGCGACGATACGTTGATGGTGACGTAGCTTGCGACCGAGGCGAAGCGCTCGATCAGCCGCACGTAATCGGCGGCCCGGTCGACGGTGTCCCGGTTGGCCCCGACATTGATGCCGACGATTCCCCCATCCCACCCGGCGCCGTTGGCGAGCGAGCGGATTTGCGCGCGCGCCGCGAGCCGCCGCAGCACCGCGTCGGCGCCTTGCGAATTAAAGCCGAGCCGATTGATGATCGCGGCGTCGGCATTGAGCCGGAACACCCGGGGCCGCGGATTGCCCGCTTGCGGCTTCGGCGTGATGGTGCCGACCTCGACGAAACCGAAGCCGAGCCGCAGCAATGCATCGGGCACTTCGGCATTCTTGTCGAAGCCGGCCGCCATCCCGATCGGATTGGGGAAATTCAGCCCGAAGGCCCGCGTCGCGAGCCGCCGGTCGGCGCGCGCCGCCGCGAGCTGCGGATATAGCTTGAGAAGTCTTACGGTGAAGGCGTGAGCGTCTTCCGGATCGAGCGCCTGAAAGAGCGGCCGCATCAGGCGCTCGAACAGGCCGATCACGGGTCAAGCTCCGGAAAGACGCGCCGGCCGGCGACTTCGTCGCCAAGCGGCCGCGCCCAGCGCACCGCCGACAGCGGCAGCGGCCCATAGAGATGCGGGAACAGCGCACCGCCGCGCGACACCTCCCACTTCAAGTTTCCATCGAGCGCCCCGGCATCGACCGCGATCAGCAGCAAATCCGTCACGCCGGCAAAATGCCTCACCGCGGTCTCGGCGAGCTGGCCCGAGGTCGAGAAATGAATGAAGCCGTCGCGCGCATCGACAGGCGCGCCGCGAAAGTGTCCCTCGGTCTCCGCCGCGCGCCACAGCGCCCGATCGCAAATCTTGTAGATGGTCGCCACCGCCCGCGTCTTCATGCTGCTGCAACAAACGCGCGAGACCCTAACCGGACTTGAGCGTGCAGGCAATAATTCCTATCATCGGACATATTTGCGCATGATCTCGTCCGAAAACGCTAGCCACTTTTCGGGATCATGCGGCGACGGAGTCGTGATGCTCACCCACGCGCAGGTCTGGACCGCCATCGACCGTCTGGCGGCCCGCGCCGGTCTGTCGGCTTCGGCACTTGCCAAGCGCGCGGGACTTGATCCGACCACTTTCAACAAGTCGAAGCGCATCACGGCCGCAGGCCGCGCACGCTGGCCGTCGACCGAGTTGATCGCGAAAGCGCTCGCCGCCACGGCGACACCGTTCGACGCGTTCGTCGGGCTGATCGAGGCCGGCGGCGGCGGGCCGGCGACGCGCGCGGTGCCGCTCCTCGGCTTCGCCGAGGCCGGCTCCGGGGGTTACTTCGACGACGGCGGCTTTCCGGTCGGCGAAGGCTGGGACCAGATCGCCTTTCCCGCCGTCAGCGACCAGCACGCGTACGCACTCGAAGTCTCCGGGGCGTCGATGCAGCCGGCCTACCGCGACGGCGACGTGATCCTGGTGTCGCCGGCGGCGCCGATCCGGCGCGGCGATCGCGTCGTGGTGCGCACGCGCAGCGGCGAAGTGATGGCGAAAGAGCTCAGTCGCCGAACCCCGAAGTCGATCGAGCTGCGCTCGCTCAACACCGAGCATGCCGACCGCACCATTGCCACGGCCGACGTGTTGTGGATCGCCCGGATTTTGTGGGCGAGCCAGTAGCGTTACGCCGAGCGCGCCAGCGCGCCGTCGATCATGTCGATGGTGTTTTGCAAACCATAGGCGGCGACGAAAGAGCCGAAGCGCGGGCCCTTCTCCTGGCCGAGCAACACTTGATAGAGCATGTTGAACCATTCGAGCGACACGCCGGGCTTGCCGTCCTTGGCGGTCTTTTTGCCATCCAAAAACGGCTCGCGGCGGCCGACTTCATAGACCACGTTCTGGATGTCTTCGGGCGGCGCTGCGGCGGGCAATTGCGACAGCGCATCGCGCAAGTCGATCAACGCCGCCCGCTCGGTTGTGCCCGGTTCGCGGAATCTTTTTGCAGGCAGCACGAAGTCGCGGAAATAATGGATGGCGTAATCGACCAGCGCCGCGAGGTGCGGATGCGTTTGCGCCGTCACGCCGGGCCGATAGCGGCCGATGAAGCCCCACAGCGTCTCGGCATTCTCGGCGTTCGAGGCGGTGACGAGCGAGATGAGCATGGCGAAGGTAATCGGGTTGTCGGCCTTCGGCGGATGGCCGCCATGAATGTGCCAGACCGCATTCGACAATCGCTCCCGCGAGCCCTGCCGCTCATAGGCTTCGAGCATTTGCTGATACTCGTCGACGTGGCGCGGGATGACGTCAAAGTATAGCCGCTTCGCGGCCTTGGGCTCGCGATACATGAACAACGACAGGCTCTCGGGGCTGGCGTAGCGCAGCCACTCCTCGATGGTGAGCCCATTGCCCTTCGACTTGGAGATTTTCTGGCCGTTTTCGTCCAGGAAAAGCTCGTAGTTGAATCCTTCCGGCGGCGCGCCGCCGAGCGCGCGGCAGATTTCGCCCGAGAGCTTCACCGAATTGATCAGATCCTTGCCGGCCATCTCGTAATCGACGCCGAGCGCGACCCAGCGCATCGCCCAGTCCGGCTTCCATTGCAGCTTGCAGCGGCCGCCGGTGACGAGCGTGGTGACCTGCTCGGCGGTGTCGGGGTCCTCATACGTGATCGTTCCCGCCTTGGCGTCGTGCGCGATGACCGGCACCTGCAGCACCGCGCCGGTGCGCGGCGAGATCGGCAGGAACGGCGAATAGGTCTGCGCCCGCTCCTCGCGCAGCGACGGCAGCATGATCGCCATCACCTGTTCGAAGTGCGCGAGCATCTTGAGCAGCGCGGCGTCGAAGCGTCCCGACGTGTAGCACTCCGTCGCGGACAAAAATTCGTAGTCGAAGCCGAACTGGTCGAGGAAGGCGCGCAGCCGCGCATTGTTATGCGCGGCAAAGCTTGCGTGGGTGCCGAACGGATCGGGGATTTTGGTCAGCGGCTGGCCGAGATGCCGGCCGACCATCTCCTTGTTGGGGATGTTGTCCGGCACCTTGCGCAGCGCGTCCATGTCGTCGGAGAACGCGATCAGCCGCGTGCTGACCGTATCGCCGGTGAGCACGCGGAAAGCATGGCGCACCATTGTGGTGCGCGCGACCTCGCCGAAGGTGCCGATATGCGGCAGGCCGGACGGCCCGTAGCCGGTCTCGAAAATCACTTCGGGCTTGGGCGTCCGCTTCAGCCGCGCCACGATCTTGCGCGCTTCCTCGAACGGCCAGGCGCGCGACTGCTCGGCAAGCTCGCGCAGATCCGCATCTTCTTTGGTCGCGACCGTCATCATATCAATCTATAGTTATCGGCGGCGCCGGAATCAAAACGGACTGATCGGAAAATAGCGCAGCCACAGATCGGTGAAGCTGCCCTTCTCCCACAACTGGAACAGCGCCCAATTGAGCGACAGCCGCAACAGATCGTTGCCGTGCTTGACCGCGATGCCGACGCCTTCGCCGAAATAACGGCTCTCGAGAAACGGTCCGCCGCGGAAGGCGCAGCAGCCGCCGGAATCGCTGCCGTTGAGCCAGAAGGCGAGCGCGATGCCGTCGCCGAACAACAGATCGACGTCCTTGCGCCGCAGCGCTTCGCGCGCCGCTTCGGCGCTGGGATAGGGCCGGACGTCGGCCTCGGTGAACAGCGCCTTGAGATAGGCCTCGTGCGCGGTGCCGGCGACTACCGCGATCTTGATGCCCTCAAGCCGCTCCGGCAACACATCGCCGATCGCCGAGTCGACGCGCGCCACGAAGCGCGCCGGCGTGCGGTAATACGGATTGGTGAAATCGGCGCGGGCGCGCGCTGCCGCTGTCGGCGCAATCGAGGCGATGACGGCATCGCCGCGATTGTCGTTGAGCGCATCGAGCAAAGTATCGAAGGGGCGCGACTGGATGGTGCAGGTGACCTTGATCTCATCGCAGATCAACCGTGCCAGATCGACATTGAAGCCGGCCGGATTGCCATCGGCGCCGGCATAATCGAACGGCGGGTAATCGAGATCGGTGAGAAAGCGGATAGCCGGAAGGCGCGACAAATCCGGCCGTTCCGGCCGTCGCCGCGGATCCCAAAAGCCCGGCACGACCACGGCGCGCGGTCGCGTGGCGCCCGCTGCCGCGGCGCGCGCCGCAGGCGCTGCGGCGGTGACGCAAACGGCCGCGGCAATCAGGCACGCGATCAACCGCCAAGAGCGCGCCGCAGCCGTGAGGCGCCGAGAAGCCGGTGGGCGAAGAATTTGCATCAATTGCGCTGCCGCGGTGCCGTTGCGCGGCCCGCTTAGCGGGATAACGCCGAAAAGTCGAGACAGGGCCTTGCAGTCTTCAGATTCCAGAGATTTTGACCGTTTGCTCGATCCGGTGCTACGACCCCAGCCAAGCTATTGCTGGTGGCCGGCCATGAAACTGCCGCCGTTCGAGTACGCCCGCCCTGAAAGCCTCGCCGAGGCGGTCGCGCTCATGGCCAGTCACGACGGCGAGGCCAAGCCGCTCGCCGGCGGACAGAGCCTCGTACCGATGCTGGCGTTTCGCGTCGCCGCGCCGTCGCTCATCGTCGATCTCGGTAAACTTCCGGAACTCCGCCGGATCGCCTTCTCCGACGCCGGCGTCACGCTCGGCGCCATGACGCGCTGGTGCGACATTCTTGGCGATACGCGATTGCGCGCCGCGCAGCCGCTGTTGGTGGCAGCGATCGCGCACGTCGCGCACTATCAGATACGCAACCGCGGCACGGTCGGCGGCAGCATCGCGCATGCCGATCCGGCGGCGGAAATGCCGGGCATCGCCGTGACCTGCGACGCGGTCATCAGCGTCGTCGGCAAGGCCGGAACACGTACAATCGCGGCGGCGGATTTTTTTCTCGGGCCGTTGATGACGGCGTTGCGGCCCGACGAGATCGTCACTGCAATCCATTTGCCGCCTTGGCCCCAGGAGCGCCGTTTCGGCTTCGCCGAGTTCGCGCGCCGCCACGGCGATTTCGCCTTAGCGGGCGTCGCGTTGTTTTATGACCGCGATGCCGGCGGCAAAGCGCGCAACGCTCACGTCGGCGTTATCGGCGTCGCCGACCGGCCGCTGCGGCTGCACACCGCAGAGGCCGCACTCAACGGCACCGCAATCGACGCCGCAAGCATCGCGGCAGCGGCGGAAGCGGCGCGCAGCGCGCTCGATCCGCCGGACGACATTCACGCGGGCGGCGCCTATCGCCGCGTGCTCGCCGGCGTCATGCTCGAGCAGGCGCTCAACGCCGCCCTGATCGCCTGAAGCGCAATCCGGGCTCCCGGGCGTCACCTTGCGGCCGACCCGGCCGCTGCACAATTACAGTCGGTCGGTTGTCGAGAGACCAATCATGGACCAGATTTACGTCGAGCAACAATCCGCCGGCGCGGTGCGGGAGCCGCCGAAGCTGCCGGGCCAGACGGTCCTGGTCTTTCAAGGCGGCGGCGCGCTCGGCGCGTACCAGGGCGGCGTTTATCAGGCGCTGCATGAAGCCGGCATCGAGCCGGATTGGATCGTCGGTACTTCGATCGGCGCCATCAACGGCGCCATCATTGCCGGTAACGAGGTCGGCTCTCGCCTCGATCGCCTGCACGAGTTCTGGAATCGGGTCGAACAGAAGCCGTTGTGGGGCGACACGCCGTTCGGCATGGCGATCGGCCGCAGCGCGTCGTATTGGTCGTCGCTGCTTAACGGCGTCTCCGGATATTACGCGCCCAACAGGGCGATCGCCTGGGGCGGCCTCAACGCGCTGGTCGGCGTCGAGCAGGCTGCTTTCTACACCACCGCCGACATGCGCAAGACCGTGGGCGGCATCGTCGATTTCGAGCGCCTCAACGCCAAAAAAACCCGGCTGACCGTGGGCGCGGTCAATGTGCGCACCGGAAAAATGCACTATTTCGACAGCCGCAATCTTCCGATCACGCTTGATCACGTGCTTGCTTCCGGCGCCTTGCCGCCGGGCTTTCCCGCGATCCGCATCGACGGCGATCCGTACTGGGACGGCGGCCTCTATTCCAACACGCCGATCGAGGTGGTGTTCGACGACAACCCGCGGCGCGATTCCGTGGTTTTCTCGGTGCAGATATTCCCGATCGCCGGGCCGGAGCCGGAGTTGGTCTGGCAAGTGCTCAGCCGGCAGGTCGACATTCAATATGCCAGCCGCGCCGACAGCCAGATTCCGCGCCAGGAGCACATCCATCAGCTTCGGCACATGGTGCGCGAGTTGGTACGCATGATGCCGGAGGAGTTGCGCAACAAGCCGGAAGTCAAGGAGATGGCCGGCTACGGCTGTAGCACCTTGATGCACATCGTGCGCATCAACGCCAATCCGGAGAAAAACGACGACCTCCTGCGTGAGATCGATTTTTCGGCCGAAGGCATTCAAACCCGCTGGCGCGCCGGCTATGAGGACACCGTACGTACCCTGGGCCGGCGGCCCTGGGAAATTCCGATCGACCCGATGGTCGGCGTTGCCGTGCACGATTCCGACGCGCCGGACCTGCCGAACACGCTGAAAAAAGCGAAGTGACGCTGCAGCTCCTGCGAACTTTGGAATCGGGACACTAGCGTTCCGTCTGGGAGGCGACATGGCCGTCGGGAGGCGCGCATTTCTCACCGCTGCTGCATCCGCGGTCGCGGCGGCGACGCTGGAGCAAAAAGTCGCCGCGCAATCGGCTTCGGCGCCGGGCGTCCGGCACCCGATCGGTGAATTCATCCTCGATCGCACCGGCAATGGGCTGCGCGTGCTGCACAGTCGCGATCCGGATCGCGTGCTGTGGGAGACCGCGCCGGACGGCAACTTCATCATCGCCGAACAGGCCGTCGCCGACATTGCGGCCTTCGGCACGCCCGAAGGCTCTTACAAAATCAAAGACGCGGTCGCGGAGATTTTCGATCGGCCGAGCATCGAGACCGTGGACTTTGCGCCCAACCGCGCCAGCATCTCCGGCCGGCTGTTCGGCAAGCCCGGCGCTATCCGTTATCGGCTCGATTTCGAGGCGGTGGCGACGGCGCATCTGCGCTTTGTAATCAAGACCGAAGGCGACGGCATCAATCGCATTCGCATGCGCCCGGCTTCGGCCACCGACGAGGCGTTCTTCGGTTTCGGCGAGCAACTCACCTACTTCAATCAAAAGCGCAAGGTGCTGCCGATCCTGGTGCAGGAACACGGCGTCGGCCGCGGCCGGCCGATCGTGACGCAGCTTGTCGACATCTTCGGCAACGGCGGCGGCCGCAACCCCTATGTGACCGAGGCGCCGGCGCCGCATTTCATTTCGAGCCGGCTGCGCTCGCTGTTCCTGGAAAACACCGAATACAGCGTGTTCGATCTGCGTGCCGCCCGGCATTTCGAAGTCAAGGTTTGGTCCGGCACGATGACCGGGCGCATCCTCTACGGCGTAACGCCGCTCGATCTGATCGAGACCTACACCGCCTATGCCGGACGCATGCGCGTGCTGCCCGACTGGGTGCACAATGGCGCAATCGTCTGCGTTCAAGGCGGCACCGCGGCGGTGCGCAAGAAGCTCGACGCGTTGCGCACAGCCGGCGTGCCGCTTGCCGGAATTTGGGTGCAGGACTGGTGCGGCGTGCGCGTCACGTCGGCCGGCAAGCAATTGTGGTGGGATTGGCGCGTCGATGAAAGCCACTATCCGCAATGGCAGCAGCTGCTCGCCGATCTGCAACCCGACGGCGCGCGCATGCTCGTCTACATCAATCCGTTTCTCAGCAACACTGTGGGCCACGACACGCTGTTCAAACAAGCCGCGGCGAGCGGCTATCTGGTGAAGAAAGCCGACGGCACGCCGTATTTGGTCAAAAATACCAACTTCTTTGCTGGGCTGATCGATCTGGCAAATCCGGAGGCTCGCACCTGGATCAAGGGCGTCATCAAGACCGAGCTCGTCGGCAAAGCCGGCGCGTCGGGATGGATGGGCGATTTCGGCGAGGCGCTGCCATTCGACGGCAAGCTCCACGACGACGCCGATCCGCAGTCCTGGCACAACAGATATCCGCAGGAGTGGTCGCAGATACAGCGCGAAGCGATCGAGGAAGCCGGCCGCGGCGCGGATATCATCTTCTTCAACCGCTCGGGCTTCACCCAGAGTCCCAAATACTCGACGCTGTTTTGGCTCGGCGACCAGACGCAGACCTGGGACGAATACGACGGCATCAAAAGCGCGGTGGTTGGGATGTTGTCCGGCGGAATGTCCGGCTTTTCGCTTTTGCACGGCGACGCCGGCGGCTACACCACGCTCGGCGTCGACGTGCGCGGCTACAAGATTCCGGTTATCGCGCGCAACGACGAATTGTTTCAGCGCTGGATGGAGCTTGCCGCCTTTACCTGCGTGTTTCGTACCCACGAAGGGCTCGATCCGGACATCGCCGCGCAATTCTACACGTCGCCGGCCAACGCAGCCCATCTGGCGCGCTTCGGCAAAATCTACAAAGGCCTTGCCGATTATCGCAAAGCCGTCGTCGCCGAGGCCGCGGCGCGCGGTTATCCGGTCGCGCGGCATCTGTTCCTGCATTATCCGGACGATCCGAATACGCATGCGCTGCGTTATCAATTCCTGCTCGGCGCGGATCTCATGGTCGCGCCGGCGCTCGATCCCGGCGTCGACGAGGTCGACGTCTATTTTCCCGTCGGCAGCGAATGGACCGATTTGTGGACCGGCGCGGCGGCCGGCACCCCGGGCGCCTTCGTGCGCATGCCGGCGCCATTGTCGAAGCCGGCCGTGTTCGTGCGCGAAGGTGCGAGGTCCGCGGATACGATCCGTTCCGGGCTCAACGGCGTCGGCGTGCTTTAGCGATCTCCGCACGCGGAACCATTGCCGCCATTTTGGTATTTCCCGTCTGCTTGGTGACGTCAGGATGCCGATGGCCCGCACTGCAGCCAAAAGAAACACCACACGGCCGAAAGCGCGCCGCCGAAAATCGGCGCGCGGCGAAAAGGCTCGCTACTGGTCGGCGCGCGTCACCAAAGAGAGCGACGCGCTCGATCTCGATCGCGGCGTTTTCAGCATGGACGACCCCAAGCGCATTGCCGCTTCGCTGAAAAGATCTGCCGAGCGCAGCCACCGGCGCAAGGCGGAGCCGTATCGCTCGGCGCTGTCGATGCTGGTGTTTTATATCAACCGCGCCGGCAAGAAGCTGTCAGCGGCCCGCCGGCGCAAGCTGGAGGCGGCCAAGACCGAGTTGCGCAAGCAATTCGGCCGCGAGTGAAGGCGCGCAGGTGTTGCGGCGCCGATTTTCCGTGCTGGACCAATGATTTTGCCCTGGTGCGGCGCGACGATTTTACCGCGAATTAACCGGTCGCGTTAATCATGCCGCGGCAGCCACAGGGCGGTCGATGGCTTATAACCAGTTCTCCATTCGTACCCGGCTCGCCGTGTGGGCCGGGGTCGGCGTCTTGATGGTCGCCGGCATCCTGGCCGAACAGCAATATGGCGACCATATCGCTGCCCGCGAACGCGCCGCCGCCGACGGCAAGCAACTCGCTACCATCGAGGCGCTGCGCGCCGACGATGACTTGCGCAGCATGCAGATCGAGACGCGCGAGATCCGCCTGGCGATCGCACCGAGCGACGTCGATCGCGCAATGCAAAGGCTCCGCGCCGCCCAGACCGCAGCAGCGGGGCATATCGAAACCGCGCGCAAGATCGCCGAAGATCCGGCCGATCGGGACCGGCTCGAAAAGCTTGCCAGATTGGTCAAAGCCTATGGCGGCGTCGTCGCCGATCTTGCCGCAGCGGCGAAGACCTATGGCGACACCATAACGCATATCAGCCGCAGCAACGCGCTCGGCGACGAAATGAATAAGCTGATCCAGACGACCACCGCCGCCTTGATCGCGGCGGCCGAGCAACGCAAGGCGCAAGCCGACGCGGAGACGCTCAATGTCAGCCGGATCGATCTCGGCATGGGCCTGTTCGTTATCGCCGTGCTCGCCGGCGTCGCGGTGTTCGGCGCCGTTGCCATCAGCGGCCCGATCCGCCGCATCGGCGAAGTCCTGCGCCAGCTTGCCGGCGGCAACAAGGATATCGCGGTGCCCTTTACCGACCGCCATGACGAGGTCGGCGATACCGCGCGGGCAGCGCAGACCTTCAAGGAGAAGTTGCTGCGCATCGAGCAGTTGGAAGAGGCCGAGAAGGAATCCGCGAGACGCGCGGCCGAGCTTCGCCAGGCCGACATGCAGGCGCTGGCCAACGCGTTCGAGGGCACGGTGGCGAGCGTGGTGCGCTCGGTATCGGCGTCATCGATCGAGCTTGAGGCGGCGGCCGAAGGCTTGAGCGCGACCGCGGGCGCGACGCGCCAACTCTCCGGCAAGGTGTTGTCGGCGTCGGCACAGGCGTCGGAGAACGTGCAGTCAGTATCGTACGCCACCGAGCGGCTGATCGCTTCGCTCGGCGAGATCGGTAACAGGGTCCAGGAATCGGCCCAGATCGGCCTCGAAGCGGTGGCGCAAGCCGAGAAGACCGACGCGCGGATCGCCGAACTGACCCGCGCCGCCGGCCGCATCGGCGACGTGGTCAAGCTGATCACCGCCATCGCCGAGCAGACCAATCTTCTGGCGCTTAACGCCACCATCGAGGCGGCGCGGGCCGGCGATGCTGGCCGCGGTTTCGCGGTGGTCGCCCAGGAGGTCAAGGCGCTTGCGGCGCAGACCTCGAAAGCGACCGAGGAGATTGGCGTGCAGATCGCCGGTGTCCAGGCCGCGACCGCGGACTCGGTCACCATCATCAAGGAAATCGGCGCCACCATCGGCCGCATCTCGGTGATCGCCGCGGCGATCACGATGGCGGTCGAACAGCAGGCGGCGACCACGTCGCAGATCGCCGAGAATGTTCAGGCCGCCGCCGGCAGCGCCGCGCACGTCGCCGCCAACATCGCCGAGGTCAACGACTCGACCGCCGACATCACCTCGGCGTCGTCGCAGGTTCTCGCGTCGGCGCAATCGCTGGCGCACGACAGCACCCGGCTATCCGCCGAGATGGAAAAGTTTCTGTCCGCCGTCTGCGCCGCTTAAAACCGCACCGCTTGCCGGTCGGTCGAGCGCAACTACCAACCCCCGATACCCTTGCAGCGCGGCGGTCCTCGGTTATGCTGCCACGATCGGCGGGCGTAGTTCAGTGGTAGAACATCAGCTTCCCAAGCTGAGTGTCGTGGGTTCGATTCCCATCGCCCGCTCCAAAATTTACGCGTATAAAATGCGCGCGTATACTTAAAGGCGGCGCGCGGGGGGAAACCATGGCTCAGCAAAGCGGGCGGCGCAGCGTCTGGAGCTGGTGGTATCTGCTCTTTCTGATCCAGTTCGCCGCGATCTTGTGGCCGCCGTTTTACAATAAGGCCGAGCCGGCACTGGTCGGCATTCCGTTCTTCTATTGGTATCAGCTCCTCTGTGTGATCGTCGGCGCCGTTCTCACGGCCATCGTTTATTTCGCCACCGATGATTGATCCGGCGGCGGCGGCTTGAGCAACGCCATGAGAACGAACGAAGCGGGAGGGGTGCCGTGCAAGACGTGAACTGGGTCGCGCTCGGCGTATTCGTCGTGCTGTTCGGCTTCATCACCTGGCTGGGCTTCGCCGCCGCGCATTGGCGCAAAGGCGATCTGGACATGCTGCATGAATGGGGCCTCGGCGGCCGGCGCTTCGGCACCGTCATCACCTGGTTCCTCGTCGGCGGCGACCTTTATACCGCTTACACCTTCATCGCCGTCCCGGCGCTCGCCTTCGGCGCCGGCGCGATCGCGTTTTTCGCGGTGCCCTACACGATCCTGATCTATCCGATCCTGTTCCTGGTCTTCCCGCGGCTCTGGTATGTCTGCCGCAAGCACAATTACATCACGCCGGCCGATTTCGTGCGCGGCCGTTTCGGCAATCGCTGGCTGGCGCTGGCGGTGACGATCACCGGCCTGATCGCGACCTTGCCCTACATCGCGCTGCAATTGGTCGGACTGCAGGTGGTGATCGGTGCGCTCGGCGTCACCAGCAGCGGCTATACCGGCGATGTGCCGCTGATCATTGCCTTCGTTATTCTGGCGGCGTTTACCTATTCCAGCGGCCTGCGGGCGCCGGCCTCGATCGCGGTCGTCAAGGATACGCTGATCTACGTTACCGCGATCGCCGCCGTGATCGCGGTGCCGATCGAGTTCGGCGGCTTCGCCAAGATCTTCGCCGCGGTGCCGGCGCCGAAGCTGCTATTGGCTCTGCCCGGCCCAAACACCACCGGCTCCTACAGCACTTACGCCACGCTGGCGCTCGGCTCGGCGCTCGCGTTGTTTCTCTATCCGCACTCCATCACCGGCATACTCAGCGCCTCGAGCGGCCACGCTATCCGCCGCAACGCGGCGTTGTTGCCGGCGTATTCGTTTCTGCTCGGGCTTCTCGCTTTGCTCGGCTTCTTCGCCATCGCCGCGGGCCTCGGCGCGCGGCCGGAATTCGCCGCCGGCTTCGCGCGCTTCGGCAACAATTTCGCGGTGCCGGCCTTGATCCTGCACAGCTTCCCGTCGTGGTTTGTCGGCGTCGCCTTCGCCGCCATCGGCATCGGCGCGCTGGTGCCCGCGGCGATCATGTCGATCGGCGCGGCCAACCTTTACACCCGCAACATCCATCGCGAGTTCATCAACCGCAATCCGACCGACAAGCAAGAAGCGCAAATGGCCAAACTGGTGTCGCTCATCGTCAAGTTCGGCGCGCTTTTGTTCATCCTGTTCGCGCCGACGAAATATGCGATCCAGCTCCAGCTTCTCGGCGGCATCTGGATCATCCAGACGCTGCCGGCGGTGATGCTCGGCGTCTATACCCGCTGGTTCAACGACTGGGCCTTGCTGGTCGGCTGGGCGATCGGCATCTCCGCCGGCACCTGGATCGCGTTCTCGGCCCACCTGACCTCGAATTATACGCTTCACATCGCCGGCTACAGCTTTCCCGGCTACACCGCATTTTATACCGTGATCCTCAACCTCGTCATCGCAGCCGTGCTCACGCCGATATTCAACGCCATGCGCGGCAACGCGGCGCCACTCGACGCTACCGTCGCCGCCGATTACCGGCCGTGACGCGAGGCCGTCGCGGGCAGCGCTGGCGACGAAGCAATCCGGGACGAGCGGATGCGCCCCCGCTAGAGATGCGTGACGCGGGCGTGCAACAACGCTGAACGGCCGGCACGCACCTCCTTGGCGCAGCGCGTGATCGCCGCCGCGACGTCGGCGGGATCGCTCACCATCTCGCCGTAAGCGCCGAACGCCTCGGCGACTTTGGTGAAGGCGGCCTTGGGCGCGAGTTCCGATTCGAACTCGTTGACGGCGTTGGCCTCGCCTTCCGGGAACACCCGCAGCGTCGATTGCTTGACCGCCGACCAGCCCGAATTATCGAGCACGATGGATAGGATCGGCACCTGGTATTGCTGTGAAACGGCAAAGACCGACGACGGATTGTTGAAATAGAAGCCGCCGTCGCCCGAAATCTGCACCATCATGCGCGACGGCGCGGCGAGCTTGGCGCCGAGCGCCATGCCGCCCGACCAGCCAAGGCCGGCGCCGTTGGTGTTGTAGGCGGTATTGGGCTTGGGGCGGGGAATCTGCATCAGCACCGCCGGCGTGTTGGTGACCGCCTCGTTGAAGATCATGTCCTCGTCGTCGAGCACCTTGCCGAGCTCGGCCATGAAGTAATGCGGGTTGATCGCGCCGGGCGTGCCCTTGTCGGCGGCAAGCTCGGCGGCGCTCGCGAGCCGCGCCTGGCGTTGCGCTTTCAGCCGCTCGAGCCGCGCCGCAGCCGCCGCCGTAAAGCCCGGTGTCGCTTTCGCTTTCAGCGCGGCCAGCAATTGCTCGAGGATGCGGCCGGTATTGCCTTGCAGCCGCAGATTGCCGGGGAAGGTCCACATCGGCGAGCCAAGCTTGAGCACGTCGACGTCGATATGCGCCCAGAACGACGTCTCGCTCGGCTCGACGTCGGTCGGAAACCACGGCACTTCGACATCCACCAGCAGCCCGACATCGACGGCGGGGAGCGCATCATCCGCCGAAAAACCGGCAAAGCACGGGCTTTCGTAGGCGATGTTGTTCTTCGAATTGGCTTCGAACACGGCAATGCCGCCGAACTCCGCGAGTTCGACGATCTTGGCGGCGCCGAGCGGATCGTTGCCGGCATAGCCGGTGATCAGGATCGGATTTTCCGCGGCGATCAGACGTTCGGCAAGTGCGGCGATAAGTTCCGGATCGGCTCCGCCACCGGCGAGCGGGCCGAAGCGGTCGCCGGGAAAACGCTGGATCTCGTCGACCCGCCAATGCTCGGTCAATGTCTCGCGCTGCATCATCAGATAGACCGGGCCGCGCGGCTCACTCTGCATGATTGACGCGGCGCGGCGCAGCGCCTCCTTGACGACGACGCCGGAAGGAAGCGTCCATTCCCACTTGGTGTAGGGGCGCACCAGGCTGCCCTGATCGAACGGCTCCTGCACGAAATGCACATGGGTGTCGCGCGTGCCAACCAACTCGCCGTGGGTGGTGTAAGGCGCCTTGCCCGCCATCAGCAGCACCGGCAGGCGGCTGCGATACATATTGTGCATGCCGTTGGCGGCGTTGGCGGTGCCGACATCGACGTGGACGAGCACGCCCTGCCCGCGCCCGGTGACCAGCGCATAGCCCGCCGCCATGTGCGTGGCGGTGTTCTCGTGCGGGCAGCGCACGACGGTCGGCATTGCCTCACCGCGCTTACGGCGATGCGCGATCTCCTCGATGATCGGCGCGTGATCGGTGCCGAAATTACAAAATAGGTAATCGATGCCGACCTCTTTGAGGCCTTCGAGCAAATAATAGGCTGTGGAGAAATCGGCGACGTTGGTGTTCCGCGCAACTGAAGTGTCCATGAAAATGACCGATGGTTCGCTGATCCGGAGCCACTCACTATAGCATCAACCTTCGTCGCAAATGCCGCATTTGGCGCGACATGCCGCCTTTGTGGGGAAGGCGCGTCCTGGCAGTCCCGCGCATCGCAAAGTTCCCGCCGCCGAAAAAGCCCGGTTCCGGACAGACGAAACAAAACGACTTTCCGAACTCTCGCCACAATGGCAAAAGATGGTCCGGACGGAACGGGGAAAGGATCAAGCATGAAATGGCAGGCTGCTTTGGCCGGCGCGCTCGCGTCGGCCCTCGTGACGACTGCGTCTTTGGCAGACGTGCGCGTCACCAACGATCCGGGTGGAGAAATCACCGCTTATCTGAGCAAATTCCAGAATATGCGCGCCTCGGGCGAACGGCTGGTCATCGATGGGCCGTGTCTGTCGGCCTGTACGCTGTTCACGGCCTTTCTGCCGCGGAGCCAGGTTTGCGTGACGCGGCGCGCGGTGCTCGGATTCCATGCGGCGTCCTATTACGACGACGCGCGGCGTTCGCTGGTGCCGACCCGCGCCGGCACGCGGCTGGTAATGCGGCTCTATCCACCGCAAATCCGTAGCTGGATCGAGCGGCATGGCGGACTGACGCCGCGCATCATGACGATGCGGGGCCGCGCATTGGCGTCGCTTTACGACACCTGCCGCTAGCGCGCAGTCGTCTCGGGTCGAACCGATTGGCGCTGTAGCGGCCTGATTGCGGCTTGATTGGAGCATGATCTTTCCGGATCGTGCTCCAAAGGCTCGGTGTTGCGCGATTATCGAGAACTGCGGTCGGGCCTAATCTGCGGTCGACCGGCACGTTGATGCGTCCGGGACGTTGATGCTTGCGTCACGCTGATGCGCGACATGATGCGTGACACTGTCGCACCACGCTTGTTGTCGCGGCCGGTCGTTTTGACGACCGCAGTGGTTATAGTTGCGCTCGCAGGCACGCGCTGGCTCTGAGCGCATTACGG
>CAWGWO010000002.1:0-443309 GCA_963826295.1 uncultured Alphaproteobacteria bacterium | reverse complement strand
CTGCTCGATCTCACGCTGTAGACGTGTTTCCGTGGCCGTCAACAGATGCTGGATCGAGCGTTGGACGACCTCCCTGCCGTATTCGTTGCATAGTTGAACGGAGACGCTCGGCGCCGATGCGGGTGCAACCAACTTGTGCGCGCAGATCGCCCAAGACCATGTCGGGGACCCGGCTGTTGTTGCGAATGATCGCTTCGACGATCTCTTCAATTCCGTCGTTGCTTTGGAAGCGGACGGCCGGCAGCAGCAGCCCATCATGAAATATCTCGCGGGCGGCCGCGCCGGACGAGCCCGGGACCAGCCCGCCGATATCCGCCTTGTGAGCGACACTTACGCCGAAGCCGACGAGGGCGCCGTCGTGAAAAGCTGGCGTTACTGCGACCATGTCGGGCGCATGAGCGCTCCCGGCCTTGTAAGGATCGTTGGCGATGAAGCTGTGTCCGCGACGCATTCGTTTGCTGGAATAACGCTCCTTCACGCTGTGCACGGCCTGTTCATACTCCATGAAATGATATTGGATGCCGCCGCCCACCAGCACGACGCGCCCCTCAGGATCGGTGACGCCAGCCGTGCCGTCTTTCAACTCCCGCAGAATGGGGGAATAGCCGCTGTGATAAAGCGCGTATTCCATCGAGGACGCAATTTCGCGAAGACGGCTGCCGACGACCTCGGTCGTGATCGGATCAACATTCATAACTCTTGAATCCCGTCGATAATGAGGGTGCCGATTGTATTCACCGTGAGGCGCTGATCTCCATGCACCAAGGTGGTGGCGTCGAACTGATCGATGATGGCGGGCCCATCGATCACTGTCGCCTGCTGTCAACTTTTCGCGCTGGAAAACCCTGGCGTCGACGAAGGTGTTGCGGTCGACATCGTAGAGCGGGCGCACTCCCTTGGTCGCGCGCTCGATGCCGCCATCAAGCGCGGGCGTCGCTGGGACTTGTAACTGCGGAACGCTGATTTCGGCATTGATGCGGAAGGTGACAATCTCCGCATCCTCGTCTGCAGCCGATTGTCCATAGACCTGGGCATGGAATAGTCGAATGCGCTCTTCAACTTGCTCCTTGTCTGCGTCAATCGGAACGTAGCCGGGCATTCGACGCCGAGCGTGTAGCCCTGATGGGGATAACGCAGGTCGAGACGCTGGTCAGTCGAACGGCGCGCCGATCGAACCCTTCCTCCGCTGCCTCTGCATCAGCCCGCTCGGTGCGCTTTCGGAAAATCGCATTAATCCGCGCAACAGGAAACCGGCTAAGCAGCCCGACATCCGACCGCAGGTAGGAGTGCCGCACGGCGGTCTGAAGCATGGCCATGGCGCAATTAAACAGGATATGGCGGCACGAGCATACGGGGGATCTTCGGAGCTCGCGCGAGGCCGGCCGGCATGGAGCGGCCCCGCGCCGCCGAAGGCGACCAGCGCAAACGTAGCGGGTCCTGCCCCTGCTCCTGAAGCGCCGGCCGCAAATCGACGGTCATCTGGGTGTTGACGATGCAAAGCATGCCGGCCGCCGCCTCGACCGGATCAAGTGCGAGCGGCCTTGCGATGTTTTCTGATGGCGCCTTTGGCCGCGCCCCTCGTCGGCCGCAGCTTCCCGGCGGGGCTCGGTCTCGCCCCGCCTAGCGTCGCCGAGCACGAGATTGACGTCGCTCACGTCGGCTCGGTCCCCGCCGGCCGTGGCAGGCCGGGCCGGATGTGCCGCCGGAGCTCACGGGCCCACCTTGAACAGCCGTCCTTGCCAATGCCGGCGATGTCGCCGCCGGCACCCAAGGCGCAGATTTGGCGCATGGGTGTGCCGATATCCTGGCCGGCGATCTCCCCGCGGCTCGTTTGATTACTCACCCCGGCAATGACGCTGATGTCGGTGCTGTGCCGCCCATGTCGAACCCGACGACGTGGCGCTTGACCGCACTCTGGCCAGCTCCGCGCCGGCAATGACCCCGCGGCCGGCCCCAAGAGCAAGATCTGGTTTGGATGGGAGCCCAGATCGAGATGCACATAACCCGCTCGTTTGACTGCATCAGGAAAAATCTGCGGCGTTCCGGGTCCAACAAGTCGGTCCGACTTCTGCTCTATCCCACGGGATCGCGCTCGATCCGCGTGCCGACATTGGCATCGTTAACAGTAGTCGAGAGGCGCGGATACTCGCGGATCACCGGCAGCCCGGCCGTGGAAACCGAAGCCGCATGCTGGGCGCCGCGCGGGCGAGGATCGCGGCCGCCCGCCCCCCATGAGACGGGTCGAGGAACCAGAACAGGAGGCGGTCGCCACCGCCTCCACCCCGGGGCGCGAAGCCGCCGCGCCGCCCGCGCCGGTTCTCCTCGTCTAGCGGCGTGAGCACGCGCCTTTGTCGTCGCGGCGTTCGGTCGTCTCCTCGGTGAGGCGCTGCGGCGCCAGCAGCGGCGGCTTGCGGTAATAAGTACGATGAGGTCGCTGCCTTCTGGCTGCTCCACCCGCGCGCCTCATTAACGGCACGGAAGCCGCGCGTGGTCAGGAGGCCGGTGGCGGCCCCCTCCGCTTCTAGCAGCGCGTTGGTCGCCACCGTCGTGCCATCGACAGACAGTTCGATATCGCGCGCCGTGATGCCCTCGCTTACTTAATTGCTCGAGCGCGGTAGAAACCGCGGCCGACGGATCCCCAGGTACCGAAGTACCTTGACACGTGGATCTGCCGGGTTTCCCTATTAACCGCTATCAGATCAGTGAACGTTCCGCCGGTATCGACGCCGACCATCCAATCATTCATTACCTCAACCCCTTAGATCGGCGATTTCGTTGTTGTGCGGTAGTCCGCCATCCGCCGAATTGGCGTGTCTAGACGGAGCGCTTTCGATTGTGGCAGCGTACTGTAATGTGGCGCAGCAGCATCAAAATACCGGGTGCAGATTGAAACGGCCGCTACGCCCCGCTACAGAGCGTTCCGCAGCGCTGCAGCGCCGGATGAAGACTGGCGAATAAGGGACAAATTGGCGACTTCATTGCCGTGTTTCCTCGATGAAGCGCTTTTGCTTCCGGCGAGCCCTTATTCCTGGCAAACGGACTTTTCCTCTGCCACGCATTTCACAGCATAATATGGATTGCTTTGGTTTCCGTGTAGCTCAGCAAGTCGTCGAGCCCTTCCTCGCGCCCGAGTCCGCTGTTCTTAAGGCCCCCAAACGGTGTGCCACGATAGTGCGCGGAAAATCCATTAATCCAGATATAGCCTGAATTGACAGCCTTTGCGGCACGCATCGCTTGCTTTATGTCGCGCGTCCAGATCGACGCAGTGAGACCGTATTCTGTGCCGTTGGCGATGGCGATCGCTTCGTCAAACGTATTCCAGCGAAGCACGGACAGAACGGGACCGAAAATTTCTTGAAGAGCTATGCGCATGCTGGGAGCCACTTTGGTGAACACCGTTGGCTCGATCCAGTAGCCGCGCTTGAAATCGGCGCCGGGGGGCCGTTGGCCGCCGGGGCAAGAGTTGCGCCATCCTGCTTGCCGGCTTCAATGTATTGCAGCACGCGATTGTAATGCGCCTTCGAATTCACTGGTCCCATCTGGCTCGTCGACGAAGCGGGGTCGCCGATGCGAAGCTCTTTGATGCGGGCGATCAGCTTCTCGACGAACGCGTCGTGCAGCGACTGGTGAAGCAGCAATCGGCTGGTCGACCCGCAGGACTGGCCTTGCCAAGCGAAGTTCATGCCGCCGATCGCTGCGTTGACTGCTTCATCAATATCGACGTCGGGGAAGATAATCATCGGGTTCTTGCCGCCCAGTTCGAGCGACACATGCTTGACGCCGACCTCCGCGGCGGCACGCTGGATGGCGCGGCCGGTAGGAACTGAGCCAATGAAGGCGATGCGCTTTACATTCGGGTGACGCACCAGCGCGTCGCCCGCTTCGGCACCGTAACCGGTGACGATATTGACAACGCCCTTCGGAAAAACTTCCGCGCAGATTTCCGCCAAGACCGTGGCCGACAGCGGGCTCTGCTCCGGGGGCTTCACCACGACGGCATTGCCCGCCATCAGCGGCGCCGCGAGACCGCCGGCTGCGAACATTATCGGATGGTTGAACGGCGCGATGCGCCCAACAACGCCGTAAGGCTGGCGGATCGTCAGGTGCAGATGCTGCGGCGATGCTGGAACAGTGTGTCCCTTCATCTCCAGGCCAAGACCAGCGAAATAGTCGATCGCCTCAACGGCCGCGCCCACGTCACCGCTGAGTTTGGTGATGGTGTTGCCGGTGTCGGCAACTTCAATAGCGAGGATCTCATTTGCTCGCTCCGTCAATCTCTGGCCAAGGAGACGCAAATAGCGCGCGCGTTCCTTGACGCCGATAGCATCCCAACTCGGTGCAGCCTCCTCAGCGGCGGTGACGGCGCGCTTTATATCGGCCGCTGCGCCAAGCGGCACATTGCCGATCAGATCCTCGTTGGCGGGATTGACGGACTCCAGCCAATCTCCGGACTCGCTTTCGACGAGCTCGCCCCCGATCAGCATGCGTCGTCGGTTGGCTAGAACGTTCATGAGCTTCGCTTCTCCCGCTGCAATTGCCGCGTTTTCGCCGCCACATTCGTTGTTTTGTGACCGCTAGCGCAACAAGTTTGGATTGAGAAAGACGGAATTCATCTGGCTGCTATCGCACGGTCTTATAAAGCGTAGCGCTGTGCATGCTATTCCACACTTTTAGTTGTTGTGCGACCTGAAGCTCTCTCTTACGCAAAAATTTGCGCGCGATTAATTTGACATCTGATAAAACGGTCACTAGCGTCGCGCCGCCGTCAATTCAATACGAAGAACACGAAGACTTCGGTACGGCTCGAAATGGGGAGGCAAAGGAATGATCAATCGTCTTGTGAAATTGCTTTTGTGTACCGCACTGCTGAGCGGCGTAGCCATTCAAGCTGCTCGCACCGACATCGCGAGCGCTAAAAAGATCGTAGAAGAAGCGCGAAGCCCCGTCGACAAATGGTACGGCCCGAAGTCTTCGCCGGCGCCGGCACGAAACAAGCTCATTTACGTGGTGACATGCACGGCACAGGGCATCGGCTGCGTGCGTGCTGCAACTGGGGTCCAAGAAGCGGGCGCTGCTTTGGGTTGGACCGTGCGCGTGGTCGATGGAAAGGCCGATCCGGGCACATGGAATTCGGCGATCCAGACCGCAGTCGCCGCCGGCGCCGACGGAATTGTTTTGGATGCTGTGCCGCCTTCTCTCGTCGGTGACGCACTCGAGAAAGCAGCTGCTGCAAAGGTGAAGGTCGTGTCGATCTTTATTCCTCCGGAGAATTCCGAAGAAAAGGGCCGAGTATTTGCTTATGTGCACTCGGACCATCTCGATCAAGGCAAAGTCATGGCCGCATGGACCGAAGTGAATTCCGGCGGCAAAGCGAATATCGGCTTGATTGAGCTGCCGGAATACCCCGAACTGGTGGAGCGCGTCGATGGTTTCAAGAAGCAGATCGCAAGTTGCAGCGGCTGTAGGGTTGTCACCGTCCTCAATCAGTCGACGATGACACTGCAGCAGCGTTTGCCTAGCGCGGTGGCGCAAATGCTGACCCAGAACCCCGCCATCGATTATGTGATTCCGCCCGTCGATCGTGCCGCGTATCTCGTCATTGAAGGCATCAGGCAGGCCGGCCGGACCGGCAAGGTCAAGGTTGCGGCATATGAGGGTGCGCCGCAGGAGCTCGAACTCGATCAGGCAAGGCAGCGAGGCGGCGACGCTAGCGGGTCCCGTGGAATGGATGGGCTGGCAGGCCGTCGACGAGCTGAACCGAGCAATCAACGGTGTTCCGCCGAGCGGCACCGAGCTGCGCTATCGCCTGCTCGATCGTGAAAATGTACCCGGCGAAAAAGTCTATCAAGGCGATCTCGATTTTCGCGGCGAATACAAGCGCCTGTGGGGACTGAAATGAGCCGTGGCTGCTGATCGGCGCGAAGCCGGCGGCATGCCGGTGCTTACAGTAACGGAACTTTCCCGGCGTTTTGTTGGCGCCGTCGCTCTCGACAAGGTCGAGCTGTCAGTCGGACGCGGCGAGGTACATGGGCTCCTCGGAGGAAATGGCGCCGGAAAATCGACTCTCGTTAAGATACTGGCGGGGATCGAGAGGGCCGATGCCGGGGAGGTCACCGTGCAAGGCCGTCTCCTTCCCCGCAGCCACAAGCCGGGAGACGTTGCCGACGCCGGGCTGCGCTTCGTTCACCAAGATCCGGGCCTCGTCGATGAAATGAGCGTGGCCGAAAACATTGCGATAGTGGCCGGCTATCCATCGATGGTAGGGCTGATTGATCATCGCGGAACAAAACGTCTCGCCAAGGGGCGCCTGGCGCAGCTCGCTCCGCACCTCGACGTGGATCGGCTCGTGGGTGAGCTGAGCCAGGCGGAGAAAGTGATCGTTGCCATCGCCCGCGCGCTGGACGAACACGCGCGCCTTGTCGTGCTTGACGAACCGACAGCGAGCCTGCCCGCTTACGAGACCGAGCTTTTGCATAATTCGCTGCGCGCCGCCCAAAACGCGGGATGCTCATTTATTCTGGTGACGCATCGGCTGAGCGAAGTCTTCCAGCTGTGCGATACCGCGACTGTCTTGGCGGCTGGACGTAACGTGTTCTCGGGCGACGTGAAAAGCCTGAGCTACGACGATCTCGTCCGCATGGTCGCGGGGCGCGCGGTCGATCATGGACGAAAAAAGCACGAAGACGTGCGGCCGAAGACGGTTCGCCTCGAAGCGCGTGGCCTGCTGGGCGGATTCATCCAGTCCCCCATCAGCCTGTCCGTTCGCGCTGGCGAGGTGCTTGCGGTCACCGGCCTTGTAGGATCCGGCTATCTGGAGCTTGCTGCTTGGCTCTCCGGAATGTCGTCACCGTCTGCCGGAGCCCTCTATGTGGATGGCGCTTCTGTGCCCTTTGGCAATCCGCAACGGCTTCGGAACGAGCGCATTGAACTGGTCGTTGGCGATCGTTCGCTCTCGACGTTTCCGCATCTCACAGTACTCGAGAATCTTTTTGCAAACGGAATTGGAACTGGCAAGAAGATCAGCCTAAGCAGCCGCGAAGAAAAGCGGCAGACCATGCAGACGATCAGGAGGTTCAACGTCAAGCCCAGCGACTCCATCGATCGCTCCATCCTGTCGCTATCCGGTGGCAACCAACAGAAGGTCGTGTTTCTCCGGGCCATGGCGCGCCAGCCGAAAGTCCTTATTCTCATCGATCCGACAAGCGGCGTCGACATCGGCGGCCGTGCCGAGCTCTATGAGATTTTGCAGGAACAGCTCAATGCCAACGTAGCAGTCGTGTTGTCGTCAAGTGATTTGGACGAGGTCGCCACCTTGGCGGACGAAGCGTTCGTGATGCGCGCTGGCCGGATCGGCGCGCACCTGCGTGGGCCGGAAATAGACGAGGAGCGGCTTGCGGCGGAAAGCCACATGCAGTCTGCAATCGTCGGATCGGTAGAATGAATCAAATAGCGATGGCCGAACGGAGTGCGGGGAAATTGCCGGCGAAGCTGACAGCGCTGCTGTCGGATTACAGTCTCGTTTTGGTGCTGGTTCTCATCGTGGCGATTTTCGCCCTCATTCATCCGAACACGTACTTCACGCGGATCAACTTTCAGACGATTACCGGAACCAACGCGGTTCTCGCCGTCCTTGCGTTGGCGGCGCTTCTGCCGCTGGTGACCGGCCAATTCGACATGTCGATCGGATTCCAGCTCGGTCTTGCGCAATCGCTTGGAGCCACGTTGATTATTCGACAGGGCGTCGATCCAGCGATAGCAGCAGTCATCGTGATTGCCGTCGGTGCGGCCATCGGTCTGATCAACGGACTATTGATCAGCTATGTCGGCCTGAACGCCTTCGTTACCACGCTGGCTACGGGAATACTCGTTCAAGGCCTCTCGCAGGTCGTCACAGGCGGCGAGGCGGTATTCGGACGCATGCCTCAGTGGTGGCTGTCGATCGGCCGCAGTTCGATCGGATGGATGCCTCTGCCGGTGATCTACATCTTAGTGCTGACGGTTCTGTTCTGGATCTTCCTCTCGCGCACCGGGATTGGTCGGCGCTTTGTCGCTACCGGCAGCAACTACAGGGCAGCGCTTCTCATTGGAATTCCGGTTCGCCAGATCGTCGCAGCGGCCTTTTCGGTTACTGGCGTAGTTTGCGCCTTGTCCGGACTGCTGTCCGTAGCCATTCTCGGTTCGGCTGATCCGAACGTCGGCATAAATTACATGTTGCCGGCTTACGCCGCGGTCTTTCTTGGAGCGACGTCCGTCCGTCCCGGCCAGTTTAATCCCTGGGGAACGATCATCGCTGTCTATGCGCTCGCTGCTGGCATCGCCGGCTTGCAGCAGTCGGGGGCGCCGTTCTATATCGAGCAATTTTTCTTCGGTGCTGCTTTGCTCGGGGCGATTATCTTGAGCAAATGGGCTGGGCTACGGGTCCAGGGCCGCTAAGCCAACTCAAGTTGCTTCGATTTTCTTATTCAATTGCTTTCGGCAGTCAAAAACCCGAAATCAAAGCCTTCTTCCACGTCGAAACGCCCGACCGCATAAACGCATAGCCAAGCCTCCTTCCGGCGGTTGGTGGCCTCCTGTGGTTTCCGAAAATTTCATCCGGCCTGGATTCGCCGGTGAGACAGAATCATTGCATCATTAGGTATGCTGCCTGCGATCCTGCATTTACTCGTGATGTTCGTCGATATCTTCAGGTTGCGGCGCAGGCTTGAAGCCGAGAACCTGTTTCTCCGTCATCAGCTCAACATCGCATTGAGGCGAGCACCGCCTCGTCTTCGGCTGTACGGCAGTGACCGGGCGCTGCTGGTATGGATGACGCGAATTTGGCCCAGTCTGCTCGAGATATTGCAGGTAACGAAGCCGGAAACCATCTTGCGATGGTATCGTTCTGGCTTCACAGCGTTTTGGCGCCGGAAATCCCGAAATAGGGCAGGGTGGCCAAAGGTCGCTCGCGAGCTACGCGATCTCATCCGACGGATGAGCAGAGAGAATCCGCTATGGGGTGCGCCGCGGATCCATGGCGAACTGCTGATGCTGGGGTTCGAGGTCGCCCAGTCGACGGTTTCCAAATACATGATGCGGGGTCTGAGGCCGCCGTCGCAATCCTGGAAGACGTTTCTTCAAAACCACGCTGAGGCAATCGCTGCCATTGATATGTGCGTGGTCCCGACGCTGACCTTTGAGCGCTTGTTCGCATTCCTGGTTCTGGGTCACGGCCGGAGGCAGCCGCTGTGGTTCGAGGTGACGCGGCAACCGACAGCAGAGTGGCTGGCGCGACAGATCACCGAGGCCTTCCCCTGGGCATCTGCCCCGACCTACCTGGTGCGCGACAATGACAGGGCATACGGGCATGTCTTCTCGCGCCGGGTGATGGCCATGGGAATCCGCGACCGGCCGATATCACCCCGGTCACCATGGCAAAATGGTCACATGGAGCGACTGATCGGTACTCGGCGCCGTGAGTGCCTAGATCGAATGCTGATCTTCGGCGAGGCGCACCTGCGGCAGATTTTAACTTCGTACGCGTGCTATTATAATGACTCGCGCACACACCTATCGCTGCAAAAGGATACGCCGCTGGGTCGAGCGGTCCAACGATACGGAAATATTGTCGCTACGCCCGTTCTGTCGGGCTGCATCATCGCTACGCGCGGATATGATTTCCGGAAAGGATCAGGTGAATCCGTTCGTCTCCCACTTAGTGAGATGCCCTCCATCTATCAAAATTACGAACGAATTAATTGCGAAAACAGAACGTCACCGGTCGATAGAATGATTTCGACGTCTTTTTTGGGAATACCAGATTTGCGAATGTATTGTACTGACCGCGTGTAAGCTGCATCGAGCTGATAGGGATAGTCGCTGCCATAGACGAGGTGATGCGGTCCGAAAGCTTCCCACGCTGATCGTATCGCGATCGGATCATCATGACCTACGGTATCGTACCACATGCGCCGCGCCGCCACGCTTGGCAGCTCCGGCAGGTCCGGGACCTCGTCCTTGTAGAGAAAATCGAGGCGTCCCAGCAGGATCGGCATCGCGCCCCCAATGTGAGACACGATAATTTTGATGTCGGGATAACGGGACGGTATGCCGCGTGCGATCAGGTGAAACGCAGCGACCGTGTCCTCGATCGGTGCGCCGATAACCCACGTCATTGAATACGGGGAAATCAGCGGCGACTCTGCTCCTAAGCCCGACGGATGGACATAAAGAACCGCCTTGCGCCTATTGAGCTCCTCGTAGAAAGGCTCAAAGGCCGGATCAACCAGGGATCTGCCCAGTACGGAACTGCCAATGACCGCTCCGGCCATGTTTAGCTCATCTAACGCTCGCGTAAGTTCCTTCAAAGAGGCATCCACGTGAGGCAATGGTGTGACCGCGAACGCTGCCAAACGGTCAGGCCGCTTGTTGGCAAATTCCGCAAATAGATCGTTTGCCAGCTGAGCCATTCTTGCCGAATCGCTTTCCTTCGCGAAATACGGAAGTTGCCCGGCCGGAGAGAGGACGTGATAGTCGACGCCCGCGGCATCCATCATTGCGATGCGGGCATCGAGCTGATCTTGCTCATCTCCGGCATCGCGCTGAACGCGGGATTCTTTGATGTCAGGCTTTCCGACGTTTTCCAGTGCATCGAGATACCTGGTTGGAAAGTAATGCGCATGTACATCAAAGAGCATTGCGCTGTCTCCTCAAAATGGTCAGTTTGCTTGCATTATTTCGTATCGATTTGCGTAATATCGACCTGATTCCGCCGCGACAACCCCGATTTCGGAAGTTTATTCAAATTATTTATGGCCCGTCAAGGCAACGCCATAAGTGCCTTGTAACGCCAACCGTTCTGGCCTCCGCGTGCGCGCGTAGCCGTCATTTGGACCAGGGGCGATCTGGCAATTCGTTGAAATAGAACGCCAGTGGACTGAATCTGTAACCGCTGCTATGTGTCTACTGCGATGGCTGGGATGACGTCACAAAACGGAAAGTTTGTCCGCAATCTAAGACCCTTACCTGAAGCAGATTTGTCGGCTCTCGATCACAAGTTGATCGCCCAACTTCAGGTTGATGGAAGGTCGTCGTTCGCCGAGCTCGCTCGTAACTTCAAGACGACCGAGAAAACGGTTCGTAAACGAGTAATGGAGCTTCGGGATAGCGGGCTGATTGAAATCACCACGGTCGCCGATCCGCGTATTCTCGGTTATCACAGCTGCGCAATCCTTGGCGTCCGGTTGGATGGACGCCACCGCGCTCCGGAGGTCGCCCAGGCTATATTCGCGCTGACGTCCGTAGACTATACTGTCATAACAACCGGCAGATACGATCTGCTCGTGGAAGTGCTAAGTCGCGACGAGACGACGCTTTATCAAACCATCGACAAAGATATCCGCGGACACCCCGCGGTTCGTGAGATTGAAATTTTCCCGTATCTGCGGCTGCATTACCAGCAACCGAGTTGGAATATTGCCCAAGGGAAACGCGAAGGTGCGCAGAAAAGCCGGCTACGGACGATTCCGGAACTCGACAACATCGACCTTGAAATTATCTACGATCTGAACAACGACGGGCGGGTACCCTTTTCCGCAATTGCAGACCGCATTGGAGTATCCGAGACCCTTATTCGCAAGCGCTATGCGGCGATGATTTCTAGTGCCGCTGTTCGCGTCTTGGCGCTCACCAATCCGCGGAGTATCGGCTACAAAAGCATTGCTTGGCTTTGTATCTCCGTTTCAACCGGCTTTAAAGTCGAAGCCCTGGCCGACAGGCTGACGATGCTGCCGTCGATCACATATCTGGTGATCTGCCTGGGACGGTTTGACATCTTCGCGGAAGTGGTTTGCCAGGACCAAGCGAGCTTGCTCGAATTGCTGGATCAGGAAGTACGACCGTTGCAGGGAATTTCGCGATTAGAGGCGATGTTGTGTCTCGATCTGTATTATCGACCGGTTTCGCCGAGCGTTGATTATTCTAAGCTCCACCGGGCTTGATTGGCCCGACCGTAGCCATTTCCCCACATTGTGGTCAGTCCAGCAAAGTTTGACCGAAGGTGGTGACGTGCCTTATCCGAACGGAAAACGGTCAAGAATGCTTTATAAGCATTGAAAAATGGTCTGCATGTGATAATAATAAGTGTTTTAAGTCGCAGGCGGGAGATCTGACGCAATGGCCGGAATCAGAGGTAGCGTGGAAATTGCAGGCGCCGGGTTGGCAGGCCTTTCTGCTGCCGGTGCTTTTGCGCGCTCCGGATGGAAAGTTCGCGTCCATGAACGCGGCGAGCAGTTGCGCGAAATCGGTGCCGGTATCTTTATGTGGGAAAATGGGCTGCGCGTGCTGGAAGCCATCGGCGCATTCGAGGGTGCGACGGCCGGTGGCGAGCCCGACGAGTATTGGGAAATTCGTGATGAACGGGAGCGGCTGCTGCAATCCGGTTGGATGATGAGCGGGACGCGTCTCTACACCATACTTCGCTCCACCCTTCATCAGGCTCTTGCGGATGTGGCAGTCGCGGCCGGCGCGGAGATCGTGTTGTCTTCCCGAGTAATTCGGGCGACGCCGGAAGGCGAGATATTTCTAGAAAATGGCCAAAAGAACCGTGCAGACCTCGTGATCGGCGCCGATGGTGTCAACTCCATCGTGCGCGATTTATTAGGTCTTTTAAAAAAGAACGTAGACCTTATGGACGGCTGCGGTCGCTACCTGATTCCACGATGGCCTGATGACCCGGTCCGGAAGTCGCTCGAGTATTGGAAGGGCGGCCGGCGGATCGGCATTGTGCCTGCCAGCCCTGACAAGGTCTATATTTATCTTTGCTGTCCAGCTGAGGACATCGAAGGAAAGCGTTCTCCAGTGAATCGTGATACCTGGATAAAGTCGTTTCCAAATCTTCGCAGGTATATCGAGCGAGTGACAGACAACGGTCGCTGGGCGTCGTTCAGTGATGTTACCTGCAAGGCTTGGTCAAGGGGCCGTGTCGCGATCATTGGTGATGCTGCTCATGCAATGTCGCCAAATCTTGGACAAGGTGCTTGCGTTGCGATGCAAACAGCCTACGCTCTGAGTCAGGAATTAGCTGATACGACCGATATCCCGTCGACGCTAATGCGTTGGGAAAAGCGCTTGCGACCGACAGTAGACGCCACCCAGCGATTTTCGCGCTTCTATGGTCGTGTTGGCACGAAGTGGCCTACGGCCCTTCTCGATGTTCGTTCCGCCCTCATTTGGGCAATTGGTCGGTCAAGTACTCTGCAGCGGAAAATCAACGCGGCGGCCCATAGCGACGTGACAACGTCGTCAACTGTCGGCGCCGAAAGCTCGATCCCGCTTAAACACTTCACGTCCCATTGACATAACGTAGTCGACTTTCAACCTTCGTAGCTCATCGATTGGGACAGAAAATGGGTCACGCTCGAGAGCGATGATGTCAGCGAATTTTCCTGGGGCGATGCTGCCGCGGACGTCATCCTCGCATAGAGTTGCGGCTGCATCGAGCGTGTGCATCTTTAGGGCTTGTTCGAGGGTAAGCGCCTCATGCGGGTCGATAAAATTGCCGGTGTACGTTTGCCGCTTCAAACAACACCATATGCTGAAGAGCGGATTGGTGGCTTCGCGCTCCGATCCTATCCAAACGTCCGAGCTGCCCGATAGCCGCCATCCGCTTTCAATAAGTGTTTTGAAGGGGAAGCGGCCTTGACGCCCGTATTCGCCAAGATAATCCGGAAAGTATTCCCCAAACGTGTACAGAAAAACCGGCTGTGGAACGGGAATGATGCCGGCTTCGGCCCAGGCGTCCGCAGTTCGGGCTTGCGGCAAAAAGTTTCCAGCGTGCTCGATTTCGTAATCGCGTGGCGCCAGAAGTCGCTCCGCCTAGCTCGATGACCGCCGCGCAAATCCATTCCTGTGCGCGGTCCCCGTTGGCGTGCACGGCAATCTGCAAATCGGCTTGTTGGGTCATCTTATAAGCGCGCTCAAAAAAGTACTTTTTGAACGCAATCGTTCCACTGAAGTCGCCCATATTTACATAGCAGCAATTGACGGCGGCGCTTCGAGCTGAGAAACCTCCGTCGGAAAACACCTTGACGCCTTGGATCCGAAGTGAGCGCTCCGGCGCCGAAACGTTGATGTTGTTTCGCCAGTCGCACGCGCGTTCGAGTTCCAGCGTGCCGGGCGCCCACAAAAAAATTCGCAGACTTAACGGTAGGCGTCCATCGTTGGCCAGATCGTTCATGCACTCGATACCGGCGACAGTCTCAGAAATCTCCCCGACGGTTGTGACGCCAAAACGCGTAAAATAGTGTCGATACCCGTTCTCGATCGCTGTTCGCAGTTCGGAGCTGCTGACGCTGGGCAACGGGAGAAGCGAATCCATCTCCTTGACCACCCCGGTGGGATTTCCGTCCTGATCGCGCACGACGTCCGGCAACCCCGTCACACTGTGAGAGGGCGGTACGAAATCCCTGTCGATACCGGCGACCTCCAACGCCTTGCTGTTGAGAACGGTAATGTGGCCGCCCGCACGCAGTGCAATGGGGCGATAACGGCTCACTCGGTCCAGTTCTTCGCGGGTTGGTAGTCGGCGTTCGGCTAGTTTTCGGTCAAAGAAGAGATTGGCTTGACCGACAATCCATTCGGTGCGGGCGCTTGCCGCTCCGCTGCTTAGGGCATCGCAAACGTCGTCGACATCTTTGCATTCCGGCGCTCGACAGTCGATCGTGTCGTATGCGGTACGGCAAACGACCTCGCCATGCGCGTGAACATCAATAAAACCGGGTAAAAGCGCCCTACGACCGAAGTCGAAGATTGCCGTATTCTCGGAGGCGACTTCGCCTATTTGCTCGCGCCGAAACACACGCATGATGCGTCCTGCTCTGACCCAGACCGCTGTAGCGTCATCGGCAGCTCCAGGCTCCATCGTGATCACGCGATCGCAAAGGAGGATGGTGTCATTCAGCGTTTGGTTTTGCTGTGGCATCCGGGAGTCCCCTTACAAGACCTGCATTCGATATCACGTCATTGTAGATTGGATTTAAACGAAATAAGGTCTTGACGACAAGAATTACTGCCGTTTATGGTTTTGAGGGGCGGATTTGGTACCGTCTCGGGTCTGATGGTCCAGATTGAGTACCCGGTCACAATCAGCGGTGGCTTTGTGGTTCTGTAGAGCTAACTGTCGAGGAAGGGGAGACAACAATGAAACGCACAGGTTTGTTGTCATTGTTCATTGGTGCCGTGTCGGCCATTGCCATTCCGGCTATCGCGTCAGCGTGGACGCTCAATGCGGTCAAGACTGAACCCGAATTCGACCTCTCGCAGAAGACGCTCGTCCCTTACAAGTACGAATCGCTTAAGCCGAGCGACGTAACCAAGAAGTGGCATATTTGTCTGTTGCTGCCACACACCGACAATCCTTTCATGGTGTCCGTGCTGTATGGCGGCATCCATGAGGCCCAGCAGATGGGCATCGAACTCGAGGCTCTGTCAGCCGGCGGTTACCCGAACGTATCGCGTCAGATCAATCAGATTGAAACCTGTGTCACCGAAGGAGTGAACGCGATTGTGCTCATCGCGGTATCGCAAACCGGGCTCAATGACGCGATAGCGGCGGCTGCGGCACGCGGCGTGGTCATTGTGGATACGATCAACGGCGTGACGTCCGACAAGATAACGGCGCGGGTCGTCACATCATACGGACGTATCGGCGAGACGTTTGGCAAGTATCTCGCTGACAAACATCCAAAGGGGTCGGGCCCCGCCAAGGTGCTCTACATGGCTGGTCCCGCTGGCGCTAGCTATGTCGGATTCATGGAAAAGGGATTCCGTGACGCTATTAAGAATAGCGACGTCGAGGTGGTGAAGTCGCTTTATGCGGCGAGCAGCAAAGCGGCACAATTTCCGGTGGTGGAAGACGGGTTGACCGCTTTCCCCGACGTCGATTACGTCGCCGGCAATGCGCCAGCGATCGAGGCAGCATATGATATTCTGCGCGAGAAGGGCAACACGAAGGTCAAGCTCATTGCCGGCTTTGTCACGCCGCAGGTTCTTAATCTTGTGGAAGAAGGTAAGGTAGAGGCGACGGTTTCTGCTTCTGAGGTTATGCAGCCTGCAATGGCCATCGATCTTGCAATCCGGGCGCTGGAAAAAAAGCTCGAAGTGCGTGACGTGGCGCCAAACTCGTTTATTATCGATCAAAGCAACGTTAAGACCTTCGACAAGACGTCGACCGTTCCGCCGAAGAACTGGAAACCGGTTTTCAGCGTAAATTGATTGGTGCGCGAGAGGTCACCACTGTTGGGCGCCCATCATTGACAGAGCGCGGTCACTCTACTCTAACCGATTCGATCAGGCGGTTGTTTGTCACCGTTGGAATTCTTCCACTCCTGCTCTTCGTAATGTTCATTACGCTGGGTTTGATACAGCCGAGATTCTGGCTGCCGGAAAACATATTCAACGTTTTCAGACAATCGAGCTATTTGTGCGTAATAGCGATGGCGCAGATGCTCGTGCTGCTGACCGGGAATTATGATCTTTCCGTCGGCGCCAACATCGCGCTCGGCGCGATCGTGATGAATTTGGTGACCGTGACCTTGCTCGGCGCGTTTCCTGACGCGCCAAACGTAGCGATCTTCGTTGGCGTCATATCGGCACTGGCTACCGGTACGATTATCGGGGTGGTCAATGGCATAGGCGTATCGGTCATGAAGGTTCATTCCTTCATCATGACGTTGGGTACGATGTCGATAGCGCTCGGGATCGCCTTGTTCTTGTCGGGCGGCATGCCGGTGTCGGGCGTGCCGGATAGCTTCGGTCAGATTTTTGCGTACGGACGGCCGCTCGGGGTCCCGTCTCCGGTCATCGCTACCGTCGTTATCTTTGTCGTGCTTTATGTATCGCTTAGCTGGACCCGCTTCGGCAGACATCTGTATGCGGTCGGCAGTAGTATTCAGGCATCGCGGCTGACCGGAATCGACACCGGCCGGCAGCTTTTCCTGGCCCACGTCCTTTGTGGCGTCGTCACCGCGTTCGGCGCCATCATGCTTACGGCGCGTGTCGGCACGGGCGAGGCTCATATGGGCAACGAGTTCGTGCTGGCCTCCATTACCGCCTGCGCGCTCGGCGGGGTCTCCTTGGCCGGAGGCACTGGCCGGATTATCAATGTCGTCCTTGGCGCCTTCTTTCTCACCATGCTGACGAACGGCATGACGATCGCCAGGATGGGTAGTTACGCCCAGATCGTAGCCGACGGCGTGCTTTTGATCATCGCGGTCTGGGCGGAACAGGCGCGCCTGCGAGTGGCGCGCTATATTGCAAGTCGCGGCGTCTCAAGATCAGCCCTGACCGGGCAAATGGCGGCCATTTCTGCCGACAAATAGTTTCGTTTCTTGGCGGGCAATTCGCGAGCTTTTAAATGTCGAACTCGTCATCAGCCCTAGACCGGCAGACCGGCGCGGCGCCGTTACGCCCGCGAGTTTTGACGTTGTCCAAAGTATCAAAGGCCTTTCCCGGTGTTCAGGCTTTGCGCAATGTGGACTTCGAATTGCTGACCGGCGAAGTGCATATCCTTTTCGGCGAGAACGGTGCAGGAAAATCGACGCTTATCAATATTATTGCCGGTGTACTCCCACCCGATAGCGGCAGCATCGAACTGTCCGGGATCGGTAACGTCCAGTTCCGGTCGGTGCAGGACGGGCGCGCTCATGGCATCGCGGCTATGTTTCAAGAATTCAGCCTCGTACCCGACTTGACCGTCGAACAAAACATTCTGCTCAATGCCGAACCAACCCGGTTCGGATTCCTGTTGGACGAACGGACGGCGCGCCGCGACGTGGCCGAACTTTGCAACTTGCTAGAATTTGAGGTCGACCCATCACGCATCGTACGCAGCCTGTCGCGTGCCGAACAACAGATCGTCGAGCTTTACAAGGCGCTTCTCATCAATCCGCGAATTTTGATTCTGGACGAGCCGACGGCGTCACTAGGCGATCGCGACGCCGAATTGTTGTTTAAGATGTTGAGGAGGCTTACCGCAAAAGGCGTGGCTATTGTCTACATCACCCATCGCATGGCCGAGATCAGCGCCATCGGAGATCGGGTTACCGTGCTGCGCGACGGCCGCCGCGTTGCCACGCTTGACGCGGTTGAAACGACGCGCAGCCAACTCATCGAGCTCATGACCGGCAAGACAGCCGGATCGGTCTTTCCCGAAATCATCCATTCTCCGGGACAGGTTTGCTTATCCATAGAATCCGTGTCCACCGAGAGCGGCCGTGTGCGCAACGTCAGCCTGGAGGCCCGGGCCGGCGAGATCGTCGGCTTGGCCGGCCTTGTTGGATCGGGAAAATCCGAGATTGCGCGCAGTTGCTTTGGTCTTGAGACTATTTCAAGCGGCGAAATCCTAGTCAGCGGCCAATCTTGCACCGGCTTGTCGCCGAAGCTAATGCTGCAGCGCGGCGTCTGTTATATACCGGCGGACCGCCGGCATGAAGGCTTGCTACTTGAACACTCCGCCCGCGAGAATCTCACTATCGCGGCATTGGATTTGCCGCGTCTGAGCTACGCGGGCTTCTTGAAGCGAGGCGAAGAACAAGCGATGGCGAGGGAACTCGCCGAACGATTGCAAGTGCGGCCGATGCGCTTGGAACAAAATGCGTCTTCTTATTCAGGAGGTAACCAGCAGAAAATCGTTTTGGCACGCGCGCTGGCCCGGCAAATTAAACTTTGCATCTTTGACGAACCGACGGTCGGCATCGACGTCGGCGCTCGTTATCACATTTATGAGATCTGCAAAGATTTCGTCGAGGCGGGCATGGCGATATTGTTAGTGAGTTCGGAACTGACAGAAATCATCAATCTGTGCCACCGCGTCTATGTCGTTCGCGGCGGCTCGATCGTGAAGCACTGCCGCGGCGATGAAATTGAAGAGCAAAGTATTGTCAGCGCGTTCTTTGCCGACTGATCTAATCGCGCACTTCTAGCCCGATACCGGCTTCCGGACATCGTGTTGAGCGCTCGCTTGACGCTATCGGTCCGGCCGCTATGGCCGAGCGTCGTCGCTCACTTGGCGACGACGCGCGTGCAGTGCTGGCTGTCGTCGGGACGCTTTCACCCCGGCGGTAACCCTCCAAGCAATCAGGTTTTGATGTTTGGATGCCGCTAATCTCCCGGAACTGAAGTTCGTTTCATTATACGTATAGCGCTTTCACCGACGAGGGTGAGAGCGAGGTCATGACCAACGCGATAGGGTGCCGGATTGCGCGCTTGATCCTGAGTTCTGAGGAACGGGCGTATGTCGCACGACAGGTTCGTCACGACGCGCCGCGCGTTCTTTTCTGCCGGTTATTCTGAGATCCGCAGACGTTTGCCCAGTAAATCTATTGCGACGGAGCTAGGCGTGCAGGAACACTCGGTGGGCGGTGGCGGCGGCGTTTTCCGAAGGACCGCGTCTACCTTCTTGATGGCGGTTCGATCAGCGACATAAATGAGCAAAATTTAGTGCGTTCTTCGCCGACTGACGCGATGCGCTCAAGTCTCGCGCGGGTATATTATAATGGAAAGGTAGCGCATCGGCACTTCGAGCAGCTCTTCTGGTCCGTGCCGCGCAGCGGCGTCGAAGAACAAGGCGTCGCCCGATTCCATCAAATAGGTGCGGTCGCTGTGCCGGTAGCTGACCCGACCAGATAACATATAGATGAATTCGACGCCGGCGTGGCGGAAGTGGGTATAAGGCGCTGCACCCTCAGCTAATGTGATTAGGTATGGCTCGACAACGAGCCTGCCGCCGAGCGAATGGCCGAGCAGATCGTAGAGATGCCCCGCCTTGGTGCCGCGCCGCTCGATGCGCACGCCCGAGCCGGCCTTGACAAACGAGCAGTCTCGCCGTTCGTCGGTGTCGGCGAACAGTCGGGTGATGGGCACGTTTAGAGCCTTTGCAATGGCGGCGAGCGTGCCGAGCGATGGGGAAATGGTGCCATTCTCGATCTTCGAGAGCATTCCACCCGAGATTCCGGCGGCCGCTCCAAGCTCCGCCACTGTCAGGTCGATAGACTTCCGCATCCGCCGCACCTCAAAACCGATACTGGCCTCGAGCGGGCGCGCGGAAAGTTCGCTGGGCGCCGCTGACCCGGTACGAAGGCCCGTGTCGATATGGGGCTTATCGATCCGCCGGGCGGCTTTGCCGAGATTCCCCGCATTGCGCCGCACTTTGAGTTTCGATCGTGTACTCATGTTGAAGCCCCTAGGCAGTCACTGTCGCCGCATTCGAAGCCGCTTTAAAGGCCATCCAGCACCCGGTCTAAGCGCCCAGCAAGGCGCTCAAACAGCTCGACCTGGTTTCTTGTAGAGAAAAAATTATGCCTCTCAGTTGACACGAGAACGCTCCAGTGTACAAGTTTGTTCGTCAGCCACCGTGACGTTCTGGGCGACTTAGGCATGTGCGGCATCGCCGGTTTATTCTTGAAGGACCACGCCTTGGAGCCGGAGCTTGGCGGCCTCCTTGCCAGTATGCTCGGCACTTTGTGCGATCGGGGACCCGATTCTGCGGGCTTTGCGGTGTACGGAGCGGCGGCCGCTGGCGCTATCAAACTCACTATCCGCGGTCCGTACGATTACGATTTCGCAAGCTTCGTTCGTGAGCTGGAAGGCGAGGGCGGTTCGCTGCCCTTCGTGGTGCGCGATACACATGTTGTTCTCGTCGTGCCTTCATCGGAAGAAGCCACGGTGCGGAGAAAGCTTCTGAACAAGTCCGAGCTTACGGTCGTCGGTAGCGGCCGGCGCATGGAGATTTTCAAGGAAATTGGCAGACCGGATCACGTCGCGGAGCGCTTCGGTCTTCAGACGATGGGCGGTACGCACGCCATCGGCCATACGCGCATGGCGACGGAATCCGTCGTCTCAACCGAAGGAGCGCACCCGTTTACCACTGGACCCGACCAGTGTCTCGTCCATAACGGATCGCTTTCCAACCACAACGCGCTACGCCGCGAGCTGATTAGAAACGGCATCTCGTTTCAAACCGAGAACGATACAGAGGTCGCCGCGGGCTACATAGCCTGGAAACTGCAGGAAGGAGCTTCCCTCGAAGCCACGCTGAATTCGTCACTCGCTGTCCTCGATGGTTTCTTCACGTTTGTGGTTGGCACTGAGACGGGCTTCGGCGTGCTGCGCGATCCGATCGCCTGCAAGCCCGCCGTCATGGCGGAGACCGACCGCTGGGTAGCGTTCGGCACTGAATATCGGGCGCTTGTTGATTTGCCTGGCATCGATGTTGCCAGAGTGTGGGAGCCACTTCCCGCGAAGACGTATTTGTGGGAGCGGAGATAATGCGAACGTTCGACTTGGCGCAGACGTCGCTGCGCGAGCTCAACGCGACACTCCATCGCCTTCGGGCGGATACAAACGAAACACATTGGCACGTGACCAATCCGCGCGGGCAGCATGCGATCGCGGCCGGTGTCGATGCACCAATCACGGTCGAGATCGACGGACATGTCGGCTACTACTGCGGCGGCATGAACAAGGAAGCGACAATTATCCTTAACGGCAATGCTGGTCAGGGAATTGCCGAAAATATGATGTCCGGGCTGGTGCATGTGAAAGGTGACGCCTCTCAGGCTGCGGGAGCCAGCGGTTGCGGCGGCCTCCTCGTAATTGACGGCAATGCGTCGGCGCGATGCGGCATCTCGATGAAAGGAATCGATATCGTAGTCAAAGGTTCGGTCGGGCACCTCTCGGCTTTCATGGGACAAGCCGGCAATCTGGTGGTAATCGGCGATGCCGGTGAAGCATTCGGCGATTCGATCTACGAAGCCCGGCTCTTTGTTCGTGGCAAAGTCGAAAGCCTCGGTGCGGACTGCATCGAAAAGCCGCTGGAAGAACATCATAAGGTCGACTTGGTGAGGTTGCTCAATTTAGGAGGGTTGGACGGCGCATTCGATCCCAGCTCGTTCCGGCGCTACGGCTCGGCGCGCAAGCTTTATCATTTCCATATTGACAACGTTGGGTCATATTGATGACCGCGCAAGACCGTTGGATCCATACGCCGCCGCGCGCTTCGGCGACCTTTGACGAATTCTCCCTTGCGGAAATCAGACGCGCCGCTGCCACCGGCATTTACGACATCCGCGGCTTCGGGGCGAAACGTAAGCTTCCGCATTTTGACGATCTTCTGTTTCTCGGCGCCTCAGTCAGCCGCTATCCGCTCGAAGGTTATCGTGAGAGGTGCGCGACCGATGTGACAATCGGCGCTCGGTTTGCGAGCAAACCGATCACGCTGAAGATTCCGATCACCATAGCAGGTATGAGCTTCGGCTCGCTCTCGAGTCCTGCAAAGGAGGCGCTCGGGCGCGGCGCGAGTGCGATGGGGACTTCGACGACGACTGGTGACGGAGGTATGACCAATGAGGAGCGTGCGCACTCGAACATCCTCGTATATCAGCTGCTACCGTCGCGCTACGGGATGAATCCCGACGACCTGCGCAGGGCAGACGCGATCGAAGTCGTGGTCGGCCAGGGTGCCAAGCCAGGTGGCGGAGGAATGTTGCTCGGACAGAAGATCTCTAAACGCGTTGCCGAGATGCGCACGCTACCAGAGGGTATTGATCAGCGTTCGGCTTGCCGGCATCCGGACTGGACCGGACCGGACGACCTCGAGATCAAGCTGCACGAGCTGCGAGAAATTACCGATTGGGAAAAGCCAATATACGTCAAGGTCGGTGCTTCGCGTCCCCAATATGACATCCCGCTCGCGGTAAAGGCGGGCGCCGACGCGATCGTGCTCGACGGCATGCAAGGCGGTACGGCCGCTACGCAGGACGTCTTCATCGAGCACGTCGGAATCCCGACACTCGCGGCCGTTCCACCAGCTGTTCGAGCACTGCAGGATCTTGGCATGCACCGCAAGGTACAGCTCATCGTTTCCGGCGGCGTGCGCACCGGTGCCGATGTCGCCAAGTGTCTCGCACTCGGCGCCGATGCAGTGTCGATCGGGACCGCAGCGCTTATTGCAATCGGGGACAACGATCCGCATCTCGAGGACGAGTACCGCGAGCTCGGCACCAAGGCCGGCGCGTACGACGACTGGCACGAGGGTCGTGATCCGGCCGGCATCACCACCCAGGAAGAAGCGCTGTCGCGCCGGCTTGATCCGATCACTGCTAGCAGAAAGCTCGCGAATTACCTTGCGGTGTTGACGCTGGAAACGCAGACCATCGCTCGTGCTTGTGGCAAGTCACATGTCCACAATCTCGAGCCGGAAGATCTTGTTGCACTCACGATCGAAGCGGCAGCGATGGCAAAGGTCCCACTTGCGGGAACGGACTGGATTCCGGGTCTGAAGAACAGATCGTGAGGCCGGACGGGGAAAGGGCATGGCTCATGGCACCACTTAGCGCGTACGCGAAGGAAAAGGGCGTCAAATATTTTCTCGTCTCCTTCGTCGACTTGTTCGGTATTATGCGCGCTAAAATCGTGCCGGCGACGGCGATCGACATGGTTGCGAAGGCGGGGGCCGGATTTGCCGGCTTCGCCGCCTGGTTCGATATGACGCCGGCGCATCCGGACGTTCTCGTGATGGCAGATCCGGACAGTGTTGTGCAACTCCCCTGGAAGCCGGAGGTTGCTTGGGTGACGGGTGATCTCTTCATGAGGGGCAAGCCAGTCACACAGAATCCGCGCCAAGTGCTAAAACAGGTTGTCAAAAAGGCTGGCGAAGCAGGCTACGATTTGAAGTCTGGCGTCGAATGCGAATATTTTTTAATTCGACCTGACGGGCGGGCAATTTCAGACGAAGCGGACGTGCAGGCGAAGCCGTGTTACGACCAGCAATCTTTGATGCGGCGCTACGACATCATTTCCGAGATATGCGATTGCATGATCGCGCTCGGCTGGCAGCCATATCAGAACGATCATGAGGATGCCAATGGCCAGTTCGAGATGAACTGGGAATATGACTCCGTTCTTAAAACTGCGGATCGGCACGCGTTCTTCAAATACATGGTCAAATCAATTGCCGAAAAACACGGACTACGCGCGACTTTCATGCCCAAGCCGTTCCCGCATCTGGCAGGTAACGGCTGCCATGTGCATCTGTCACTCTGGTCAGAAACCGGCAAAAATCTGTTCGAAGATGCAGATGGCGAACTCGGCCTTTCTCCGCTTGCCTACAGCTTTCTCGGCGGCTTGATGCATGCCGCCGAGGGATTGGCGGCAATCACCAATCCGACAGTGAATTCCTATAAGCGCCTTAATGCTCCGGTGACGCTTTCAGGAGCGACATGGTCGCCGAATACTGTGAGCTACGCTGGCAATAACCGGACGCACATGATCCGTATTCCCGACTCGGAACGATTTGAACTTCGTCTCGCGGACGGAGCCACCAACCCCTATTTGCTGCAGGCCGCACTGCTTGTTGCTGGCCTCGACGGGATTAAGAACAAGCGTGATCCCGGCAGGCGACTCGATATCGACATGTATGCTGAGGGCCACACGGTCACGAACGTGCGGCGTTTGCCGCTAAATCTGCTCGATGCGTTGCGGGCATTCGACCAGTCCTCCGTCCTAAGGGAAGGGCTCGGCGATGAATTCTCCAGCGCTTATCTCAAACTCAAATACGACGACTGGAATAAATACTCGCGACATCTGACCGAATGGGAGCGCGAGACGACTCTTGATTGCTGAGGGGGCCGTTCGACCCGAGGCACCGGCCACTCAATCGCAGCTGAAGACGCCGATGAACTAATCCGTTTTTTTTGGCTGATCTACGAGGCGTTGCGTGGCCACGCAGATTGGAAACCGGTGTGGCGCGACGCGGAGCCCAAAGTTGAATATGACGTGATTATCGTCGGCGGTTGCGGTCATGGCCTAGCGACGGCTTATTAACTCGCCAAGGAACATGGCGTGGACAATGTCGCCGTCGTTGAGAAGGGATGGATTGGCTCCGGCAACGCTGGCCGTAACACGACCATCATCCGCTCAACTACCTTCTGCCGTCGAACATCCGATTTTACGAATGGTCGATGAAGCTATGGGAGCGATTGGAGCGTGAATTCAATTACAACACGATGGTCAGCCAACGCGGCGTCATCGATCTTTATCATTCTGACGCGCAGCGCGACGCATTCGCTCGCCGCGGTATCGACGCTAAGGGTGCCGCGATAATGATAGCTTGCGATGGTCTGATCGACCTTCAGGAGCGGCTGATGCCCGATCGGACGACGGCATCGGCTTGTCTCGAACGCAACGGGATCGAAATCGTAACCGCCGAGATGAGGGTGTTCGAGTGGCTGGAGCGCAGCGATCAACCCGAAGTTCATGGAGCTTTGGCGTTGATACGCTGACATGATCAGAAGAGTATGCTAGGAGATCACCGTTGCCGCTCTTACAGCAAGCTGAGTACAATTCACTTTTTAGTTCATAAGGATAGATATGCTCCCTATGGCTCTGGTCGAATTTGCTCAAATCGAATTCACGCGGACTGGCCTGGGCCCGATTTGGAAACGCGGGCGGCGCTTGGTCCACGCATTGGGCGGTAGCCTGAGCCGAGCGATGCGGCTGCTTAAGTCAGAGATGCAAGTCGTTTTTTTCTCAAAGTGGTGGATCGACCCACAACACTGTTGGCTATCCTCACCGTGGCCTGGTGCAACGGTTCCTTGTTGCGACTCGCCCGATACATCCTTGGCTGACAGTGAAACGGATATGAGCCACCGCGCGACTGATCGTCAGGGCCATCGGAGATAGCTTGGCTCTGTGCCCGCCATTAATCATCAGCGAGACGGAAATTCACGATATGTTCGATCTATTGGAGCGGGCCCTAAATCGAACATGGGCAGCATTGGATGCCTGATCGGAATGAGGTCACAGGAAACACGAACGTTGCGGCATTCGAATTCCCTGATCTGCATTTCGTTTTGCCAGTTATTGCGATTCGACAGGGATTTTTGTCGGAGAGCGCTAGAAAGCAATCGTGATGCCAGGGATTGCGCCAGATCGGCGATTTCGAAGTTTTGCTCGGCTTGCCTGAGGATCCGTGGCAGCACGACAGAACGGAAATAAAGAGAAGCGCCAATCAAAGGCGAGATCGCTTTTCCGGTGATGAAAACGGATAATAAGAACCGCGTGCGTGGTCTGCAGCCTCTCGATTGCCCTTGCCGCTATGTGCCATTACACGCAATATTCGTCGATCGACAATCCGTTATCCTCGCCGGTACGGATGCCGACGCAATTTGTGCCATCCGATCTTGCCGTCCGCATGTGGTACTTTACGCGGGTTTTTAATATCGGGCGACAGGGTCGCACCGCATATCGATTTTAATCTGGCGAATACCCATACGAAGCTTTCGACGGCTGGCGAATACCTGTTCGCGATAGGCAGCATTTTACACGGCGCTGTAACGGTCAAGAATTTCATCATACACGTCGAGTGCGTCCGACCTGGCGATTGAAAGATCGATATCGCAGTCCCCACTGGGTTCATCCTCCAAACTCCAAGACTGCAGGGGCCCTCGCGGGTGTTTATCACTGCGCAGCCGGCCGCCAGCCCAACCAATGAATAACCAATAATACCCCGCAACCGACGACAGCGGACGTATTCAAAAACGTCTATTATTACTGATCTTTCCGGCGAACGACCGGCGCTCATACCCGCTTGGTCAGAGGTTAGCATGTGCAGGGCGCATTCACTTTCACTGGCAGGCCACTATTGCGTTAACTCTTAAAGCGGATTGCCTGCGCGACAGGATTTACGCGTTGCGCGGCACACCAGAACTTTCTATTTTGGTCCAATCAACACCTGAGATAGTTGAAGTTTGGATCTGACTTGGGCGATGACATGCGCTTCCACCACCAATTTAATGAAACGGGCGGTCAACGAGGCGGCTCGCCGCGCGACGTCGTGCGGGAGACGTTCCGGTTGTTCACGAACGATAAGCAATAGGGTTGGAGAAGGCTCGGCGCACAAATTGCAACAGGAGATGGTCCTGATTGGGCTTCGCCGCGAACTGCAGGCCGACCGGTATGCAGTTCTTGTCGTTGCCCACCGGAACAGAAATTGCGGGAAGGCCCAGGTAACTGATCGGCCTGTTCATCCGCAAAAATTCAAGGTTCACCGCGCCGGCTCGTTCGATGTTGTCGTCGCCGATGTTTGAGATATCCGGCGCTCTGATGCGGATTGTGGGGAAGGCGAGTATATCGGCGCGCTGAAACGTATCGCGAAGCACGCGCTCAAGGAACACCGCCCGCAGACAAAGGGCTTGGCGATAGTCTGCCTCAGGTATACCGATAGCGGTGAGCAAACGTCGCCGTACCGGCGGCGGATACCATCTTTTGTCTTTGGCTAACGTCACCACGTGCTCGCGTGCCGCCTCAAAGCCGGTGACGACGGCGGCACAGGTGTTGAGATCATCGAGGGATGGAAATGAAATATCAACAATCGTTGCGCCCCAGCGCTTAAGCTTGTCGATGGCCTCGGCGACTACTTCGTGGACGTCCTCATCCATGCCGGCCCAGAGGCCGGCGCGGTCGATCCCAATGCGTAGAGCCTCGGGCGGCCGGTCCTGCCGTCTCGACCCCTGAGCGGGCAGCTGTTCGTCGTAATGGGCGAAAGAATTGCCGGTCGCTACATCGAATACGGCCAAAAGCGATGAAATATCCGCGGCCAAAAAGCCGACCGTATCTTGCGAGCGCGATAGCCTAGCCATGCCAGGGTCGGCAAGAACGCCGTAGCTCGGCTTGAATCCAAAGACCCCACAGAGGGACGCCGGGATACGTACTGAGCCGCCCGTGTCGGTGCCCAAAGAGATCGGTACGACACCGGCGGCCACCGCCGCGGCCGCCCCGCTTGACGAGCCCCCGACCGCGAAGTCTTTGCCATGCGGGTTGAGTGTTCGGCCAAAATAGGGATTGAGGCCCAGCGCCGTGTAACAGTGCGGATCAAGATTGAGCGCGCCGATTGCGATCGCACCTGCCTCTATTATGCGGCGGATAACGGCACTGGGGCTCGGCCCTCGCCACCTGTAGCCTTCGCCGATTCCGACGGTCGGTATCCGTTGGTCTGTGAGGAAGGCATCTTTGTAGGCAAACGACATTCCCAGCAGCGGCAAACCCGTCGCATCGTTCGGCTGATTATCGCTTGCCGCCTCACTGGTCTCAGGGAAGATTTCAAGGAAACAGTTGAGGTCAGGGTTGACCGCGCGGGCGCGCATGAACGAGCGCGTGACCGCGTCCCGGCTAAATTCCGCAGCGCGATCGCCGGCGGCAGATACCGGCCCTCGTTCTCCGCCATTCGCGAAAAGGGCGGCAAAAGACTTTTCCTCGTTAGGCGCTGCGGCGCTTAACCGGCCGATCGCCTGCTGCATCCGATCAAGATCGGCAACAATGGAGACTGCCTCAGGCCCAGAAATATCGATGCCGCGAGAGGCGAGATATCGCGCGATGATTTCAGGAGTGCGCATTGGGTTGATCGGCACGCTCAGCGGTACGAGATTGGCGAACTTAGATATAGGCGAGTTTCAAATCCCGCTAACGCTGTTCCTCGGCCGTCCATCGCGCTTTCGCAGCGCCTAAGATGCGGCTCTGATCGCGCGTGCCGCAGTCAATTTTGTGCCTGCTTGAGTTCGTCCTGCAGATCGTAGGAGGCTAGCAATCCTTCCACCAACCCTGTCGCCTGATTCCAGTCGAATGAGCGCAAGCTATGGCTGGCGGTCACGAATCGAGCGCCAGCATAAAACATTTCATACTGAGTATGGCGCGAGCCGAACTCTGAACCGATCGCATCCCACGCGGCTTTGAGGAGTTTGACCTTGTGCTCGGGCTCCATGGATGCTGATCGTTGCGTCTTTCGGATTATCGCTTCCGTCACCGGATTGTCGAAGTCCGCGACCGAGGACGGCAGCATAATGAGCGAACCGCCGGCAAGCTCCCGAATGGTATTGATGATGCGTGGGTAAAGCTGCTGGGTGAGCACCTGCGCGGCATACATATAATGCTTGTTTGGCACCCACCATTCGCGGAATTGCGTCCCCGATGCCTCCATCCCCGAAAGCATGGCGCTGACGCCGCCGACCTCCGCCGACAGCAGGCCGAGCTGCTCCGCAACTGAGGGAATCTTGGTCGTACCGATCGCTTCGGTGAGCCGCCGTGCCAGTCCGGCCAGAAAGGTCAGCTTAACTGACAATCGAATCTGGGCCTGGTAATTCTGATAGGAGTGACCCGGCGTGTCGTGGAATTGCGCACGGTAAAGATCGGTATCGCGGTAAACGAACAACCGTTCCCACGGCACCTTTACGTCATCGAAATACATCAAGGCGTCGTTCTCGTCGAAGCGGGACGAAATCGGATTATCGTAGATCGACACAGCTGACGCTTCGTAGGACTTTCGCGACAGCACGCGGAGACCTTTAGCGTTCATGGGGAGGGCACAGCAAAACGCCAAATCCTCCTCGCCTGGCTTGAGCGGCTGCAGATTGGCAACGAACACCTCGTTTGCCATGATTGACGAGGTGCCGAGCATCTTCGCGCCTCGGATCGTGATCCCGGCCATGTCCTCGTCGACGACGCGAGCGACCAAATCTTGTTCCTGCTCGCCCCAATTCTTGTTCCGTTCAGCTTGCGGGTTGATGATCACATAGGTGAGGAACAGGTCGCTCTCGGTGGCATATTCGACGTAGTCCTCGAATGCCTTGGCGCGGGCCTCGCTACGCTGGCGAAACACGTCAATGCCCATACGCTGCCCGATCAGCGACGAAGCCAGATGATCCGGCGAACGGCCCATAAAGCCGCAGGACAGCGCCGCCCATGCCTGCAGCGCCTTGCGCCGCTCAACCATCTCCTCATAGCTGCGGGGCATTTGCCAAGCGCGGTTGACGCGACGGTTTGAGCCGTTCGGTCGGAAGGTCATCAGTTCGATATTCTCTGGGCGCGCCTGAAAATCATACAGCGCCGCCGCCGAGCGCACCGAGTTGCGAAAGGCCTTGTGCTCCGTGACGTCGCCGACCAGTTCGCCGTCCAGATAGACAGCGCGGCCGTCTTTAAGCAATTTGATGTGCTCGGCGCCGGTTTTGCAATCGCTCATGGCTTGCTCCAGGGAACTTCCGAGGCTGCTCGCACGCATTTTTCGGCGGCCTTCTGAAGTTTAATTCCTTTGATCTCGTCATATCCGGTGGCCTTCGACGCAAAGGCAAGCCCCGACGCTAGCAGCCTGCCTTCCTGTGCCGCAATTCGTGGCAGTCCTAGAGACGGCACGCCGCATGATAGCGTGTCGCCAAAGCCAGTCCGCGCCTTTGCACCGCGACACATATGCCGCGGGCAGGCAGTTAACTCGCCATTGCTGCGGCCTGTTGGCGGCTTTTCATCAGCGGCAGAACTCGCTTGCCGAAGTTTTCCATGCCCTCGATCCAGTCATCCAAAATCAGCATGACGCCGGCTGAATGCGGGATCGCCGCAACTTCGTCCAACATGCGCGCTACGGAGGCGTAGGAGCCGATGAAGGTGCCAAAATTCATGTTTACCGCCCCCGGCGGCAACGCGGCGCGAGCGGCCGCCTCAGCTTCGGGACTGACTAGTGTTTTAATGCTCGAATCGGCCGAGCCGCCCGCCGATGCCTGGCCGAACAAAGCGTTGACGGCAAGATAATCGACCTGGTCGTTGTATTTCTTCCATTTGGCGAAGGCAGCCTCATCGGTCTCATCGGCGATGATCATGAGCGCAAAGTACATGCCGACGTCGCGCTTATATTTCTTGACCTGGGCGTTGAAACGCTCGGACAGTGCGGCGTTGGCCTGCGGCGCATTGATGCCGACCGCAATGCAGAATGCATAGTCGCCATGTTCGGCGCAGAAGGCCATGCCGCGGTCGCTCTGTCCGGCACACACAAGATCGATCTTGTGATCCGGCAGCGGACTTAGGTGACAGTCCTTCATCTTGAAGAACTTGCCCTGGAGATCCGAGTGACCAGTCCGCCACAACTCCTGCATCACCTGCACGTATTCGGTGGAATAATCGTACCGTTCGTTGAAATGCCCGTCGCCGGGCCACAGACTCATCTGATCGTATTCCGCGGGCTGCCAGCCGGAGACAATGTTCAGGCCAAATCGGCCCTTTGAGATCTCGTCGAGCGTAACAGCCATGCGGGCGGTGATCGCCGGCGGGATCGTCAAGACCGGGATCGACGCGAAGAGTTTGATGCGGCTCGTGGCCTGCGCGATGCCAGCCATGAGCGTAATCGGCTCCGGCGAACTGCCCCAGAAATCGCTCGGCCCACCGAAACCGCGGTACTTCACTGGCGCCAGCGCGAAGTCCAGGCCGTAGTGCTCGGCACGCTGCACGAGGTGAAGGAAGAAATCGTAGTGCGCGTCGAACGGAGGGCTCGCCGGCGTGATCAACCAGCCGCGTTTGGTGGTCGGCATAAACACCCCGAGTTTCATGTCGCTTTACTCCTGTGTTTCCCGATGTGGTGAGCTTCGGAACGATGAAAGGTCCGTCCGATTGCGCGTCGCATCGCTGACCTGCCCGGCAACAGCAAACGTGACAGCTCAGTGATATTTCACAACAACTTTTTTAGCGCTTTAGCGTTGCACCACTGCTGCACCCCGAGTTAGGATCATTTTGCAATCGGGCGATGTCCGTCCGCGTTTATGGACGGACCAGGGCCCCCCAGGTGTTCAGCGAGCAACATCCAGCAATGACGCTTGAAGTGCTTGAATTAGGTTCGGTCGGGCATGCGATCGTGCTTGTGCACGGCAGCCTCAACGATGGGACGACCGCATTCCAGGCACAGCATGAACTCGCGGCACGCTGGCATCTATGCATCCCAAACCGGCGCGGTTACGGCGGTAGCCCACGGACAGATCGGGTCGATCCCGATGTCGATGCCGGCGACATTATCGAGTTACTTACCGGCGGAGCCCATCTTGTCGGCACCTCGATGGGAGGCGTCGTCGCGGCGCGTGCGGCGGCGCGTGCTCCGGAACGCGTGTTGTCCCTGACGCTTATCGAACCTCCGGCGTTTGCCAACGCGATCGATGTGCCGGCGGTTGCCGCCGTCGCGCAAGCCATGGAGGATCATTGGTCAAAGGCGGACAAATCTGATGCCGGCGCCTTCATGCGCGGGTTTTTGCGGGCGCTCGGAGACGGAGCTCTGAGGCCTGCCGCGTTTTCGCCGGCGACGGCAAGAGCCGCCCGCAACCTGATGACCGAAACGCCATGGCTCACGTCCGTACCGATGGCGGAGCTTGCACAAGCGCCATTCCCGAAACTTCTTATTTCAGCTGACTGGAGTCCCGCCTTCAATGCTATCTGCGATCGTCTGGCTGAGCGCTGGCAAGGTGTGCGGCGAATTTTTCCGGGCGCCGGTCACGCGGTGCAAAGAGTTGGTCCGCCGTTCAACGCGCTGCTTAAATCCTTCATGTCGGGAAAGCTTTCATGAAGGTGATCACGAGGAGCCGCACGGTAGACTCGTCAATTTTCGCAGTCAAGATCGACGAAATCAAGTTTGGCGCCCCGCTTATCAGCATTAAGCGGCGCTGAGGAGGGCTTTTGACAATGCCAGCGCAACGGGAAGCGCCGCCAATTGACGGCAAGCAGTTCTGGCAGGCCATCAGCCACCGCGCCACCGGCAGCACGATCGTAGCTGCTTGCTCGGCGGACGGGCCAGCTGGCTTCCTCGGTCTGTCGGCAACACACGTGTGTGCCGATCCGCCGACCATGCTGGTGTGTGTGGACAAACGCACCTCGGCTCTACCGACGATTCTTAATGCGCGACACTTCGCATTGAGCTATTTGGCGCGCGAGGCCGTCGCGCTCGCTGACGTCTTTGCCGGGAAGAGTGAGATAAAGGCGACGCACCGTTTTGAGATCTCAGCTTGGACTACGCTGATCACCGGTGCGCCCGTCCTGGAAAGCGCGGTTGGCGCAATCGACTGCACATTAGTGGAAACGATCGAGCGATCTAACGTCACGATCCTTCTCGGCCGGGTGGTCGCTACACGCGGCGATCCGCATTTGCTTCCCCTTGTCCATTTTCGTGGTGGATTTCTTTCGTAAGGGGACAGATCACATTGCCATCTTCATTGGTAGAAGCGGCAGCCGAGGCGGAGAGTGCAGGGCGGCGGGTGTGTGTTTGGCCTGTAAATTGATCGGGGAGAAACGTGAATTCTGAGGAAAAGCTCGATATCCGCCGGGTCCGGCACCTCGTGATCGCCGGCTGGACCGGACGGGACATGACCGCGGTCGAGGCGCATATCCGTGAACTTGAGGCGATCGGCGTCAAGCGGCCCAAGAGCACGCCGATATTCTATCGGGTGGCGGCTTCATTGCTGACCACCGACGCGACCATCGAAGTGATCGGCGATCGCTCGAGCGGCGAAGCTGAGTGCGTTGTCTACTCTTTCGACGACGGTACGTGGATCGGTCTTGGCTCGGATCACACCGACCGAGCGACCGAGGCACTCAGTGTCTCAATATCGAAGCAAATGTGCGCAAAACCGGTAAGCAGCGACCTCTGGTGTCTCGATGACGTCGCAGCGCATTGGGACGCGTTGATACTGCGCTCCTACGTCGGCGTTGGCGAAAATCGGCGCCTTTATCAGGAGGGCCCATTCACCTTGATTCGGCCGTTGCCGGAGCTTTTCCAGCTGTATAACGGGCAGGAGCGCTTGCCTCCGGATACTGCAATGTTTTGCGGGACCGTGGCCGTTCGCGGCAAAATAGCGCCAACCGACACATTCGAGATGGAAATGTACGATCCCGTCTTGGAGCGCACGCTTGCGCATAGCTACCGGATCGAGACCTTGCCGGATCACGGTTAGAGAGGAAGCAATGGCATACAATAAGGGCCACCAAGAATTCCATCCCCTCGCTATGGACGAAGGGTGGCAGACGCCGCCTGGGTATCCGGCCGGCATTCAGCAGAAGATCATTTCCGGCGCGCTCGATGAAAAAGCGCGGCGCGGCAATCGCACGCGCCTGCTGCGGTTCGCGCCGGGGACTTACACCACAAAGCCTTTCGTTCACGAATACTGGGAGGAGGTATTTCTTGTCTCCGGCGACCTGATCGTCGGCAACGACGAGCAAGGCCGCGGCGGCGAGAAATTCCAAGGCTATACCTATGCCGTGCGGCCCCCCGGCGTCTACCATGGACCCTTTAAGTCAGAGAGCGGCTGTATGTTGCTGGAAACCCACTTCTATCCGGAAGAGTGAGGTGCCATGCAACAAAGATCGCACCGTCGTCTCAGCGCCTCGGAGCCGCCGGTCTCACTCCGCACGCAGGCCTATCTGGAAATCAAGCGGCGTATCAACCGGCTCGAGTATCGCCCCGGCGTCTATCTCAACGAGGCGCAAATCAGCCGGCAACTGAATATCGGCCGCACCCCGGTTCACCAGGCACTTGATCGCCTGATGCTGGAAGGACTGGTGCAAATCATCCCGCGCAAAGGCGTGGTGGTGCAATCAATCTCACTTGATGAAGTGTTGCAAATCCTCGAGGCCCGTCTTGTCAACGAGGTCCATTGCATCGAGCTTGCTGCGGAGCGCGCCACTAATCAACAGATTGCGGCGATGCAGGCACTATTGGCCTCGGGAGAGCCGCTTATCCGCGCCCGCGATCGCGAGAAACTGATGAATCTCGACCGGGAGTTTCATCGGCTTATTTCGGACGCAGCGCATAATTCCGTCATTGCCGATATCTTAAGATCATTGCACAACCGGTCGTTGCGTTTCTGGTTCATCGCCGTGGGTGACGATTTGCAACTGCGGCGGATCGCTGAAGAACACCGGGCGATTGTGGCGGCTATCAAGCAGCGCAATCGCCGCCAAGCGGCAGGCGTCATGCGTGCACACATCAAATCGTCGCGCGACCATATCATGCGCGCGATCTGAAACTTACTAGCGCGCCGACGGTCGGAAATGGGCTGGAGTGTTGCCATGGATTTGGAGGAACGACGTTTTCGCGATGCGCTCAGCTCTTTCGCCACCGGCGTTGCCGTCGTGACTGGCTTGACCGAAGCCGGCGAGCGACTAGGCATGACTGTGAATTCATTCAATTCCGTTTCCCTGACGCCGCCTCTAGTGCTGTTTAGCGTCGCGCGGCGCGCGCGCAGCTTCGCCGCCTGGACCCGCATGTCACGCTATGCGGTCAATATCCTGTCGCAGCAGCAGGAGGAGTTGTCGAACCGTTTCGCTCGCCCGTTGGCGGACAAGTGGTCAGGGCTTTTGGTGCTGGATGGGAGGATGGGTGTGCCCCTGCTTCCCAATGCCCTAGCGGCCTTCGAATGCGAGCATCATGCCCGGTACGATGGCGGCGATCACGAGATTTTTGTCGGTCGCGTCCTCGCGCTCCGTCTCAGCGTGCACAAGGCGGAGCCGCCGCTGATTTTCTTTGGCGGCCGCTATCGACGGCTCGACGACGGCCTTCCCGACGCCCCCCCGGCGGATGCCAGCATTTTTGCAGGATGGTAGTTGCAACGTCGACATCGTGCGAGCGCCGAGCCACCGTCCGACAACTTATTTGATTCAGCGCCACGAGCAAGGCCAGTGAGGCAGAAATAGGGAAGCGCGGAAAATGATCGTGCGAATTTCGGGAATACGACAATACAGCGGCCGCGCGCAGGCGCGGTTCGGGGTGAAGCGGCTCTAGCGGAGCGACGTATGCGGGTATACCCCGTCGTTGTTTGCAGTGATCACGCCCAATAGTACACGGCTCCGGCTGATTATGAAGCGCTGCGGAAGAATGGGCATAATACGCCGGGCGAAATATTCCTGGACCTCGTCAGCGGGCCATTCGCTATCGAGCGCGTCCGCGAGGAGATTAAAGGCAAGACGCCTATGCGCCGACGTTTCCTTCGTCCGCTCGGTCAGGTGTTTCTGATAATCGAAGCGGTTTTGAAGGGGACGCTTGGTCCCATTACTCTCCCGGACCGTTACATCACCTTCGCGCTGGCCGGAATAGAAACGCTCGGACACTTCTTTCGCTCCTCATTTCAATCAGCATACCACCGCGCGCTTCGCGAGTCGGGACGGCTCGTCGAATAATTTGCCACCGCGCTGGAAATTTACACAAGAAAAATTGCGGCATCCCGGCGACAATGGACTTCGAAAATGCGCTCCAAAAGACATTGATTGCGGCTAGCATCCGAAGAAGCCGCGCTTTTTTCAACGAAAGCCGAGCAGCGTTCTCTGCTCAGTCCAATCAGTCGGCAACCGCGACGCCTGCCGCATCAACTTCACCGCTTTGAGTTGAGGCGGCTGACGACCGTTGATAATGGCCGTCGTGATGTCTGGTGCCAGCCAGGGAAGACGGAGTAGGGTATCCGGCCGAGCACAATGTCGGGCATCTTTATCATGCAAAGCCGGCCCTGATTGAGCACTACAGATCGCTCGATCCCTGCAACGCATTCAATCCTGGAATTGGACGGACTACCAAATGCCTGAATTGGATAACCGCACCCTAATCAAGCGAGCGAGCGGAAGAAGACACTGCTGTGCGGGCTTGCTAGACGAGCATGTAGTGCTCAGAGGTGCGGGTGATAACGGTCCTCGTGGCTAAGGCTTGCAGTCGTGCTCAAACATCCAGGTTCGACTTCCTTGAATTTTCTGGACTATGACGGCTTCCCTTCAGCACCGGTCACTTCGAGACGGCGGCTTGCGAGGCGGCGTCCGTGACCCAAGAACCTGGAGACTCAGAAGTGAAGGTAGTGCATCGCAAGGAGTGGCTCGGGTCTCTGAAAGCCAATCACGCTCGATCGAGTCTCGAAGGCTGCTTATCGCGGAGCAATACAGTCTTTCCACCAACGCCGCGCTCCGGTACAGCACGCCGCGCCTCCACCGCTTCGGACATTCGCATCTGGCTGCCGACTGCCGGACGCGGCGAGCTCTCCGCCGCTCCAGCCAGGATGTCCCGCAGCAACCACGGTTTGTTTCCGGTCCTGGTTACTGCCGTTCAGTTCCTTCTCGGATGAAGGCAGCGAATTCCACGAGTTGAGCACGTGCCGCCTCGCGCGCAGTTTTGTCGATAAGCTGTCCCGATTTGTCGAATTTTTGGCCGGCAGGCCCGATGAAGACTTCGGGCCGCGGCAGTACCCGAGCGTTCAGGAATACCATGACCTGGCGCAGGTGGTGCTGCATGCGAACGCCACCCATCGGTCCGCCCGATACGGATTGGATGAGCACGGGCTTGCGGGCAAAAGGCTGGTTCGGCGTCCGCGATACCCAGTCGATCAGGTTCTTGAGCCCACCCGGAATCGAGTAGTTGTATTCCGGCGACGCGATCAAGACGCCATCGGCTTCGCGGATCGAAGCCGCCAGCGCGTTGACCACCGACGGAAAGCCGCTGAGCTGTTCCAGATCTCCGTCGTAGATCGGCACATCGGCGGTCGACGGCCCTTCCTTGAACTCAAGGTCGCCCGGCGAAAGCGACGGCAAAGCGCGCACTAACGCGGCGTTGTACGAATCCTTGCGCACACTCCCGCAGATTGTGAGAATGTTCAACGTCAGCTTGGATGTCATCTTCGCTTTCCGGGTTAAACGGGGCCACCAGCGGTTCATGGACGCACGAAGCGGCCGGTCGAGCTGGATACAATTTTTCCGTCGCGGGCAATCAGATTGCCGCGGAGAAAAACGCTTTCAATCCGCGCGTTAATACGGCGTCCCTTCAAGGTCGTGTAGTCCGCCTTGCTGCGTTGTTGCTGGTCGGTCACGAGGGTCTGCTCGGCGCTGTTGACGATGATGAAGTCAGCATCGGAGCCCACTTGCAGCGCGCCTTTGCGTGGATGCAATCCGAAACATTTGGCGGGCATTTCGGCGCAGGATCGAGCCACATCGGGAAGGGTCATTTCGCCGTCGTCCACCAGCGCCAGCATCGAGGCGCACAAGGTCTGCAGACCCGGCATCCCGGGCGGCGTACGCCAGACGTCGCTCCATCCGATTTCCTTATCTTCGCGGAGGACGGGCGAGTGGTCACTGACCACCATATCGATCTCGCCGGTCCGGATCGCATTGCGCAGGGATTTGCACTCGGCCTCGGAGCGGATCGGCGGCACGATGACGCCGTACGGACCGAGCCGCTCGGCTTCGTCTTGGCTGAACAGCAAATGGTGCGACATCACCTCCGACGACAACTTCGCCGAATTGCGAAAAGCCCGCATCAGATCGATGCTCTTTTGCGAGGACAGTGAACGCAGATGCGTGCGGGTTCCGGTCTCGCAGGCGACGGTGCACGCTCTGGTGATACCCAAGCCTTCGGACAGCGTCGGCCGGGTCAGCGAAAAACTCTGCACCGGGGGCGGCGGTTCTTGCCTCTTTTCCAGCGGATTCTGATATTTTCGCGCGGTCTCGATCTGCTTCTGCAGCTCGGTGAGCTTGGCGACCAGCGAACCGGAATGCGGCGTCACGCCGACGGTGCCGCCGACCTCACGCACCAATTGCATGAGCCGATGCAACTCGTAGTCGTCGTGTCCGACAACAAAAGCGGGATTGCCGCCGTAGGCGAGAAACAACTCGAACGAGACCGCGCCAAGCGCCGCCATCGCTTCGATGTCTCCGCAATCTGTCTTTGGCGAGATCAGCGCCTGGATGGCGAAATCGACCAGTGACTGCTGCTCGCCGATCCGTTTCTTTCGCTCGAAATAGGCGGGCGAAACCGTGCGCGGATCATCGGTCGGCATCAGCATGATTGTCGTCACGCCGCCGATCGCGGCAGCCGTCGTGGCGGTGGTGAAATCATCGAGCCGGTGGTTGAGGAAATATCCCGGGATGTGGACATGCGCGTCGACAAGGCCGGGTAGAATGAGCTTGCCGGTTGCATCGACGATTTCGGCGCCCTTTAGATCGTCACCCGGACCGGCGATCGCCTTGATGACGCCGTTGGCAATTGCCAGGTCGGTGGTGGCGAATCCCTCTGGTTTCACGATCGTTCCGCCGCGAACGACGAGATCAAACATCTGGACACATCGTGGCGTCGGAACCGGTCATGGCTGAACGAAGGCGGCCCATCGGCTTACGCCATTTCGAGGCCGCGTTTGTATTTATCGACCACCCAGGTGTTGAGCTGCGTAATCGAAGTCTCCAGGTAGGCGAGCCGGCCGCGCGGCATGTAGCGGGAGTGGTAGGCTTCCTGTAGCGCCGCCTGCGTCACCTGGTCCTGCATGATGATGATTTTCATATGCTCGAATTGCTCGCGACGGATGCGGTCGAAGTCGGCGACCTCGGTCGCCGCCCTCGAGTAGAGATTGATGCGGCGAGAATTCATAACGCCCGCTGACAGAGGATTGAGGAACGTGAGGGTGACTAAAGAAGGCTGCAAGACGACGACGGCGCTGGGCATGATCGAGACAAACAGTACCCGCCCACGCTGCTCCTCCGTCAGTCCCTCGATGTTGGGCAGCCGGCGGTTACCAGATTCCTCAAAAAGGTCACCATCGGTTTTCTTGAAGCCGGTCGTCCGCATCACTTGTCCGTCGCCAATTTCAAAATCGCGGAACTGTGTGAGGTTCGACGGTACGGACTCGTGATAGCCCTTGTGCACATAGGACGTATGGTAGGGTTCGAGTGCATTCTCGTGATGGAGCTTCCAGTTCCACTTCAGCGACTCTTGCGGGAACACATGTCCCGGCACCAAGTTCTCGATGCCGTAGCTCGAAAATTCGCTGTCCAGCTTGGTCAGGGACCGCGCCAGCGCCGGCGGATTGTCGCCGAAATTGACAAAGATCAGGCCATGGAAGATTTCACAGCGGATTTCAGGCAGCCGCATCTGCTCCCGTAGCACCCCGACCGGCGTCGTATCGCCCATTGAAGGGGCGCCGAGCAGGTGTCCGTCGAGGCCGTACACCCAGTTATGATACGGACAAATGAGACGAGAGCCGTGCATGCAAGCGCCGGGATTCGGATTTTCCATCACACCGCCGACCAGAGGGTGGCCGCGGTGCCGGCAGATCGCCGATAGGGCGCGCACCTTGCTCCCTTCGTCGCGGACAATGACAAGCGGTTCGTCGAGTACCGTGATCGGCAGATAATCGCCGACATTCGGCACCTCATTGACGTGCGCGACGCATAGCCACTCACGTGAGAAGATGGCGTGCTTTTCGAATTCCCAAAATTTTTCGCTGACATAGGTCTCGGCCGGAAGCAATTCGGCGTCTTTGACCGGAAGAATGCTCCGCGTGGTCCGCTCTACAACGCTGCGAGCGAAAGCAAAATCGACCTGGGTTGAACCGTTCTCCGGCATATGCATCCTCCCCTTGCGTCAGGAAAACAGCCGGACACCTCCTGCCCACTCTTACTCGCCCGACGGGGAAAATTTTTGCATAGCGTCCGCGGTCGCCGAAGCGCCAAACGGTGAATGGCGGCCATCACGCTTTCCTATGGCCTTTTCAGAGCGTCGGCACCAGCAGATTCGCATACTTTGTGGTCCGGATTTTGCTTATAAGTGTTCAGGGAGAATGAGCTTTTCCCGCAATCCTCGAGCCGAAGGCGGTCGCGATGGGCAAAATGGACCTGATTGCCGAGCCGAGCGTCATTTTTGCGAGAAACGTCGACTGGAATCTTTTCAAGGTTTTCTTCGAGATCGCGCGCCGGGGCGGTATCGGGGCTGCCGCCCGTGCTTTGAACAAAAAGCAACCCAGCATCACAGCCGCACTGCGGCGGCTTGAGGACCAGATCGGCGCGCGTCTGTGTATTCGAACGCCACGCGGCGTCGAACTGACCATTCAAGGCCATCAGCTTCTGGCCCTATGCCGGGGAATTCACGCCTCGGTGCAAAATATGCCGCGTGCAGTTTCGGCGACGCGGGCCGACGTTTCCGGCACCGTCACCCTGCGTGTGATATCGAACCTGTACGTCCTGAACACGCTGTCGGATATTTTCGACGATTTTCACACCCGTTATCCGGGGATCGAACTCAAGCTCGACGTGGCCCCGTGGCAGGAAGTCCTGAGGTCGTTGAAAAAAGGCGATGTTGAACTGGCGATTGGCTTTGAGGATGAGCCGAATGACAATTATCTCTATGTGCCTCTGATGCAGCAGAAGCAGCAAATCTATTGCGGGCGCAAGCATCGCTTTTTCGGCAAGCCGCCGGTGCCGCCGGCGCTCATGGAGGAAGAGCCGTTCGTCGTCACCCGCGACGAACCCGTCGTTTACACACGCTACTGCGACCGTTACGGTCTCGGGCGGCGGATCAGCGGCTTCGCCGACAGCTTGAACGAACGCATGTGGCTCATCCAACTCGGCCTTGGTATAGGCTTCCTGCCGAAGCCGATCGTCGACAGTTCGAATTTCGCCGCCGGCCTCTGGCCGTTGTTGCCAGATGCGGAGGCGCCAGTTTGCTGCATCTATCTTATGGCAAGCGCGGGCTCGGCGCGCAGTGCACCGGCTCAACTGCTGCTCGACACTGCGCTGGCCCATTTGCAGGGCGCGGCCCCGCCAAGTTCGGCGAACGGCGTAGGGATACATCACTAAACGGCAGAGCTGCGCGGCGCGGACATCTGCCATCCGATCAACCCAAGTTGGAAGCGCTAAGCGGCGTGATAAGGCTTGGTGATCAGGCTTGCCCCGCTTGCGCGGAAAACGCGCTGATTGAGAAGACGCGGTGCTCCGGCTGGCGCGACGCCTTCGACCGCAAAATATGGCGCTCCGCGAAGCTCCACCAAGTGGCCCGTGAGACACTTGCGACCGCGGTGCGTTCCTCTTTGACCTTATCGACGCATTAGTTCAGCAGTCGGCATCTCGGCCTTCATTGTGGGGCCTCGCCGCGAACCCAGGTGCGATGAACGTGGCGGACGTCATTTTCCATGTCGAATGGCGTGCCGCGATGAAGAGTGCACCGATTGTCCCAGACCAGAATGTCGCCCGGCTGCCACTTGTGCCGATACACGAATTGATCCTGAGTGGCGAACGCGATCAGCTCATCGATCAGATCGATCGCCTCATTCTCCTGCATGCCGATGATGCCGCGGATGACCAAGCTGGAACTGATCCAAAGGGATTTGCGGCCGTCGTGCACGTGACGGCGCACCAGCGGATGAACCACGTCGGGGAGTGCCTCCAGCTGCTCTTTGCTGGCTTGCCGGCCGCGCTTCGCCATCAGCTTGCTGAAGCTGTGCTGGGCCTTCAGGCCGTCAAGCTGACGTTGCCGGTCGGCGGGCAACGCGTTCCATGCGGCGCAAACGTCAGCTATCAGCGTATCGGAACCCTCTTTCGGCACTTCGAGAGCATAAAGCATCGTGCATAGAGCGGGGTTGCGATGAAAGTTCATGTCGGTATGCCAGTTCAGGCCGGCGGCGGGATCGCCGATCCTGCGGCCGTTCACGACTTTGTTGGAGATCACGTAGATTTCGGGATAGTCCGGATCGCACCATTCCGGGTAATCGTTCGCCGCCGGGGCGCCGAACGCCTTTGTGAATGCGACCTGCGCCGGCTGATCGAGAGATTGATTGCGGAGCAGGATGGCGCCGTGCCGAAAAAGCAACGTTGCAACTTCGGAGAGAACCACCCGATTGGCCGTAGGAACGTCAACGCCGAGAATCTCGACACCGAAAGCCGGCAGCAATGGTCGGGTCGTAAGCTCGAGAGCTTCGGTCGTCATTTGCGTCGGCTGCCCCTCTATTTGCCGCGGAAAAATTATGGCGGAAGCCCGGCGAGGGCGTAGGCACTATCGATCAATTACGGACATAGACCGGGTCCATGGAATGGTCACCACGTCGAAGCGACGCGCCAAGGCGGTCGGCGATCGCCATACCGGGCGCTCTTCCGGGGCTGGCAAGCGCGTACATTGGCAAATCGGCTAGACCGGTACTTCGCCCCGGACCCAAGTGCGATGTACGAGGCGAATGTATTTGCTCTTCTCGAATGGAGTACCGCGATGCAGCGTACAACGATTATCCCATACCAGAATATCGCCCACCTGCCATTTGTGTCGGTAGACGAATTGATCCTGGGTAGCGAACTCCATCAGCTCTTTGATCAGATTTTTGCCGGCCGGATTCGGCATATCGACGATGCCGTTCGGTGTGCTCGTCGAAAGTCCCCAAAGCGCTTTACGGCCATCGGCCGGGTGTCGGCGAACTAACGGATGAAAAACATCAGGATAGTCGCGCCGCTCGTCGTCCGTTAGCGTTCGGTTCGAGCGCGCGGCGAGGTTCGCATAACTGTGATGCACGACCAAACCGTCGACCTGTCGTTGACGCTTCTCCGGCAGGGCATTCCATGCCGCGCAAGTATCGGCGAGCTCCGTGTCCGAGCCTTCTGGCGGGACTTCAAGCGCATGAAGACAGGTATAGGCTGCAGGCCGGCTCTCGTAGTTCAGATCCGTGTGCCAGGCCGTGCCGGCCTCCGGATCGCCGATAGGCTTGCCGTCGACCACTTTGTTCGAGATGACAAACACCTTGGGGTGGCTTGGAACGGTAAACTCCAGTTGTGGGTTGCCGGCTGGCTCCCCGAACAGACTGGTAAATTCGACCTGCTCCGGCGGGGTCAGGTGTTGCCCTCGCAACATAATGGCGCCGTGGTGCGCAAGGGCGTTAGCCACCTCGTCCAACGTCTCGCGATCGGCTGACTTAACGTCAATGCCCGAGATTTCCACCCCAAAATCCGGGATCAACGGCCGGGCCGAAAGCCGCTCTGAAGATGCAAGCGCTAATCCCATCGATGCCTCCGGTCATAAAATGCCGGCGAATGCTTCGCGCCGGAACGAGCCCACCACGTGCAAGTTGAGATCGGGTTTCTTAAACTTTGTCGGCAGCATAGGGGCAAGCATCACTGCTGCTAGACCTTAAGATTCGATGATGGCTATAGATGAGGTCTATGTGTGGCCTCCGGATCAAGGAAGCCGTGGGGTGCGTCGGACTGGTCCGAACAGCACAGACCGCATCGACATGCTGCCGTTGACAATACCTTCAACGGGAAACGACAGCGGCTCCAATTCGTCAGCGGCGCCCAGCACGTAAAGCAAGGGAAGATAATGATCCGGTGTCGGAACTGCATAAGTCCAGTCCTGACCAATGGTCTGATACTCGATCAGATCGTCCCAGTTGCGACTAAGAAGCTTGTCGCGAACTGTCGCATCGAACCTTTCTGCCCATGGATAAGGAATTTCCGGTTCGCTGCGGATGCAAAGATTCAGGTTATGCACGATGTTGCCGGACGCCATCAGAAGCACACCTTCGTCGCGCAGGGGCTTGAGGCGACGGCCGAGGTCGAAGTGAAAGCGCGTTGATTCCGTACCATCGATACTTAACTGTACGACCGGGATATCGGCGGTCGGATAGGCCTTGAGCAGCACTGACCAGGTTCCGTGATCGAGGCCCCATTGTTCGTCGTTCGTTACCGGGGTGGGTCGCAATAATTCGGCAACACGTCGAGCCAGCGACGGGCTGCCGGGTGCCGGATAGCTTAGATGACCGAGGTTGCGGTAACCGAAGTCGTAGATGGTCTGTGGTCTTTCCGCCGCCGTAATGCGGGTACCCCGCGTGTACCAGTGCGCAGAAATCGAGAGAATCGCACGCGGTCTTATCGTCTGCCCCAGGTGCGCCCAAGTCTGAGTGAAGGTATTATCGGCAATCGCATTCAGCGGCGTTCCGTGGCCTACAAACAGAACGGGAAGTCGGCTTCCGTAGTGCCCCGTCTTGGTCATGCCGGCGATCGCTCCGTTGCAAACGCATTGCGCCTAAGGACGGCCCGCCTTTCGACAAGGCCGAGGGCTGTTCATATCACTACGGTAGCGTCCTATTTCAATTGGCCGTGCAATTAGCTCGCGACTTTCTCGCGAGGCCTGTGGAAATCAGCAGACGTGAAAAGGCTCTCGGGCCTCGGTCGCTCGGGCTCTCAGCCATTCTTCCCTTTTGTTGTGGTTGCGGTTTGAGAATTGGCGGGTCTAGTCCGATCGCGGCGCCCGGGCCTGCGAGCGTCGCCATAACGTGAGCGCCGTAATCGCATCAGGCAAATTGACCTGATTGATCCGGAGGCCGTCCATAGACTGAATCTATGACCATCATCGAATCTTAAAGCCTAGCCACGGCGAGCGCGAATGTACCGTATGGTGGGGTGATAAGCGCTTATTGGAACAGTTATGACTTATATTATCGGGGTCGATACCGGCGGCACGTTTACCGACGGTTTTGTTGCTGATCATCTGGGACGTCTGTCCTCAGCCAAATCGCCATCGACGCCGCCCGAGTTCTCGGTCGGAGTACTCAACGTCATCGACGAGCTGGCGAAGTCATTAGGGGTGACCACGCAAGATTTTCTGCGCGAAACCAGCTACATCATGCACGGGACCACGTCGACGCTCAATGCTCTGATCACGGGAGATGTCTGCAAAGTTGGTTTTATCACGACCAGAGGCCACGCCGATTCGATTTCGATTATGAATGTCGAGGGGCGCTATGCCGGACTCGACCCCGATCAAATCCAAAACATCGCAGGTACAAACAAGCCTGCACCGCTTGTACCCAGGGACCTGATTGTCGAGCTCGATGAACGCATCGACTATAAGGGCGCGGTGATCGTACCTCTTGACGAAGAGGGGATTCGGGCGGCGACGAGGCATCTCGTATCTCAGGGCGTTGAAGCGATTGCCGTTTCGTTTCTTTGGTCATTTCGCAATCCAATGCATGAACTTCGTGTGCGCGAGATCATTGCCGAACAGGCGCCGTCGCTCTACGTGGCATTGTCCAGTGACATCAGTCCCCGCATTCGTGAGTTCTCACGCAGCGCCACAACGATTGTAAACACGCAAATCGCTCCCCGGTTGCGAAACTATCTCGTTCCGCTGGAGGATGAGTTGCGCCGGCGCGGCTTCGAAGGAGCGCTGTTGGTCATGCAGGGCTCGGGCGGGTGCGTTAAGGCGAGCGAAGCTCCGCGTCATGCCGTTTCAACTTTGGGATCGGTTCTCACGGGCGGCATTGTTGGTTGCACCAACCTCGGCGCCACCCTGGGGCACCGCAATATCATTTCGACCGACATTGGGGGCACCACATTTCTGGTGGGCTTGATAGTGGACGGCAGGCCCGTGACCTCTACGAGTACGGTGATCAACCAATATTCAATCTCAACTTCGATGGTGGACGTGCACACCATCGGCGCCGGCGGCGGAGCTATCGCGTGGATTGACCAAGGTGGCAATCTGCGGGTCGGACCGAAAAGCGCTGGCGCGCGACCAGGGCCCGCCTGTTACGGAGCAGGCGGCGACCGGCCTACCGTCACGGATGCCGATCTAGTGCTGGGTATCATCAATCCGGACAATTTTCTTGGCGGTCGGATGAAGCTCTCGAGCGAGCTTGCTCGCGACGCTCTTCGTCGCCACATCGCCGAGCCGTTGGGCATGAAGGCGGACGAGGCGGCGGCGGCAATCTACGCCATCCAGAATGCGCAAACGGCTGATCTGGTGAGAAAAGTCGTAGTCAACAGCGGCCGCGACCCGCGCGACTTTGTAATTTATTCGTTCGGCGGCGCTGGGCCGGTGCATTGTGCCAACTATGCCGCAGATTTGGGAGTTTCAGAGGTCGTTATCCCACTCGGGACTGTTGCAGCGGTATTTTCCGCGTTTGGCTTGGCAAGTTCCGATATCGTCCTGACCGTAGAGCGTTCACAGCCGGACAATTTTCCACCAAAGCTCGAGAGGATAGAGCAGGCCTTCACCAAGCTCGAAGAACAACTAAAAGTTCAACTTAGCGAACAAGCTCTTTCGTTTTCCAGCGTCGCCATCGAGCGGGAAGTTGACATGCGGTTTACGATGCAGTTGGCCGAAGTCACGACGCCGGTAACGCCAGGACCGATCGATGCAGATGCGGTAACGAAGCTTGGGCAGGCTTTCGAGGCGGCTTATGCCAGCCTGTATGGCAAAGATACGGGATTTCGCGAAGCCGGTATGCAAATCATTACCTACAGGATGCGGGCTCGCGCGCGTCTTCCGATCCATCCGGAATTGCCGCCGCTGAAGGGGGGTGAAAAGCGCGCAAGGCCGAAGGGCACGCGCCGGACCTTTCTCGACATACGACGCGGCTGGCAGGATACGGCAGTCTATGATTACCGCGACCTCGGTCGCGGCGATCAGCTTGCCGGTCCAGCGGTCGTGGAGACGCCCACCACGACGGTAGCTTTACCTGAGGGTTGCGCGGCGACGCTTGACCGGCTCGGCAACATGGTCATCCGCTATGCAGACGTCGTTTGAAAAGGACACATTGCAATGTCGCTTATTCATATTTCCGGATCTGAAAAATTTGTCTTCAAAGAGCGTTCCAGCGATGAACTGCGAGCAATTGCCTCCAAGTATGTGCGGTTGCATACGGTCGACGCGGCAGCCGAGCAAGCCATCGATCCGTTGACATATGAAGTTATCCGCCATCGGTTGTCCGCCATTACAGAGGACATGGGCAACGCGTTGAAACGCATGTCCGGTTCGGTCGTGGTCACGGACTGCAACGATTTCTCTGCTGCATTGGCGGATGAGACCGGCGATCTCATTCTCGTCGGCCAGTATAATACTCAACTCAGCGCCTCGATGGATATGGCGATCAAGTGGACGCTTGAGCATCGCAGTGAGAAACCCGGCCTGCACCCCGGCGACATGTTCTTCTGCAACGATCCTTGGATCGGAGGAGGGTTGCATCAAAACGACGCCAGCTTATTGGCACCACTGTTCTTCAAGGGCGAGCTATTTGGTTGGAGCGGTGCGGTTTGTCATCAGGTTGACCTTGGCGGCGTGTCGCCGGGGAGCTGGTCGGTGGCGGGCACCGACGTCTTTTGGGAATTGACGCCGGTGCCGCCGGTGAAGATAATCGAAGGCGGATATCTGCGCCCGGATATCGAAGACATGTATTTGCGGCGTTCTCGCGTGCCCAAGCTCATCGCGCTCGATCTGCGCGCCAAGATGGGCGCCAACAACGTGGCCCAGGAGCGGCTGACACAACTCATCGACAAATACGGCCCGCGCGTCGTCAAAGCGGTTATGAAGAGGATGATGAACGATGCGGAGAAGCGGTTACGCTCGAAGCTGAGCGGTCTGCCGGACGGCAACTGGGGCGCAGTTGCCCACCAAGATGGCGCACGCGCGGGCGATACCAACATTTATAAAATCGTACTGCAAATGACGAAGCGCGGCGACAAATTGGTCTTCGATTTCACCGGCACCGATCCGGAAGTGGAGGGCTTCATAAACTGTACTTTTGCCGGTTTGCGCGGCGGGACTATGACGATCCTGCTGACGATGCTTTGCAACGATATTCCCTGGGCGCCGGGCGGCATTTATCGATGTGTGGAGACCGTTAGCGAGCCGGGGACGATCAACAACTGCAACTTTCCCGCAGGCATAGGCAAGGCTTCGGTCGCCTCGGCCTGGGCGACGCAAAATGCCGTTTCGGAATGCATTGCGCAGATGCTGGGTACGCATCCGAAGCACAAGAAGGCGGCGATGTCCTGCTGTCAGGGCACATGGGATTTGGCATTGCTGGCGGGTGTCGACCAGCGCGGCGGTCCGTTCGTGACCATGCTTTGCGACCCGATGGCGGGGGGCCTCGGCGCAAGGGTGGACCAGGACGGCGTCGACACGGGCGGTGCGAATGCCATCCCGATGGGCCGCATCGCCGACGTGGAGATTAATGAGTTCAGTTTCCCGATGCTCTATCTCTGGCGGCGCGAAGAAATCGATTCTGGAGGGCCGGGCCGTTACCGCGGCGGTCTCGGCGGATCGAGTTGCTTCATTCCACACGACTCCCCGCTCGGGGGGGTGCACCTTGTCGTTTCGGCGCCGGGCAAAGCGGTTCCTTTGGCACCAGGGCTCGCTGGAGGGTATCCGTCCGCTACCAGCCATGACGTTCTCATGCGCGGCACAAACGTGCCAGAAATGCTGGCACACGGTCATATTCCTAGCAGCCTCGAAGAGATTGATGGCAAGCACGAAATTTTGCCGCCGCATGTCGAGACCGATATGGCTGCTCACGATGTGTATTATACCCACTGGCAAGGGGGCGGAGGTTACGGCGATCCGTTGCGACGCGACCCGGAGAAAGTGGCGGCCGATTTAGCTGCTTTCAGGGTTTCGACTGAAGCCGCGTCGCAGATCTATGGCGTGGTCGTGAAGGCAGACGGTAAAGTCGATGCCCTGCCTACCGAGGAGCGCCGGCAACAGCTCCGCCGTGCTCGTATCAGTTCAGATGTCGCGTGACATGACGGCGATCATAATGCAGCTCGACGACAATCTGACCCTCACCGACAGCGGAACCGTCATATGCGTACATTGCAACACGCTACTCGGAAAAACAAGCAGCGAACCCTTGGCTAACGCCATTAAGCGCGAACGGCCCTCCCGCGCCGCTGGTCCTGGTGTGCATGCAGACCCAAAGAACTTTACGACACGCGAGATTGTGCTGCGGCAGTTCTTCTGCCCGGGCTGCAGTACCGCCCTTGCTACAGAGATCGTGCCAAGCGACGAACCTTCGTTTCGTCGCTGGAGCCTTGATGCCAAATCCGAGTGACACGCGTGCGATCAGCGCTTTGAGGACTTTCGACGATCAACGCCGAGCGTATCGTGGTTATGTCGAATCCAGCGGGCAAGGACTCGATCAAAGAAACGTCTCATCCACCGCACGTGGATATGGATACGACGAGACGAGTTGGTTTAGCGGGAATAAGCCGATGCATTTGTTTAGCGACCGCTGATAGCGGCTTTCGAGGTCAAAATTCTCGAAGTCGGTTTTGCCGGCCCCGATCGCGTGCTTCCCGAGACCGCGACCCCGCTGGTTCGGCGTGGCGCCAGCAACTGCTGCATCGAAGTCGCGCTTTTCGCGGAGTAGCGCAGCGACTCAGTCGCTTCAAATACTGGAATGGCTACGACCACACGCGCGTTTTAACGCGAGCAAACGGCCAGGGAAGCTCGCGGCTGTTCGTGAGACCGGCCGGGCGGTAGATAAGAATGACGATCATGATGATTCCGAGGCAGACCTCCTGAAAGCCCTTCGGCAGCTGAAACGTCATGTGAGCTAGCGTCACTCCCGCCTCCATATGGCGAAGGATTTCGGTGACCAATGTCACGAACAGCACGCCGATGACCGCTCCGGATACGCTGCCGACGCCGCCGACGATTAGCATCGCTAAAGTAAGAAAGGTCGGGGCCAGGTAGAATTCGCTTACCCCTATGGTGCCAAGAAAACTGGCATAGAGCGCTCCGCCGACGCCGACGCAGACGGCGCTCAGGACGAAAGCAATCAATCGCATCAGATATATGTTTACGGCGACAGAACGCGCGGCAATGGCGTCATCGCGGCTGGCTTGAAGCATGAGCCCGTAACGTGATGTCGCGTACAGAAAGGCGATGCACACAGCTATTATGGCGAAACCGCTGGCCAAGCCGGGGCCCACATCGACTGGAATATTGGAGATTGAACTGGCGCCGCCAGTCACTGAGTCCCAGTTGTTGTAAACCGAGAATGTGATCGACAACAGCGCAAAGGTTGCGATCGACGCGGCGATTCCCGACAAGCGCATGAGAACGGCGCCAAAGGCCAGTGCCGTGCCCCCGGAAAGGAGCGCCGCACTCGTGATGCCCATCCAAAACGGATAACTGCTGTGGACCAGGACGGAGGGCAGGCCAGGTGCATAGAGTTGCTTGACCATCGGCAACGTGCAGCATGTAAGCCAAGCATGAGCGTAGGCTCCGATGGCCATGAAACTGATATGGCCGAACGATAACACGCCGGAATTGCCGATGAAGATGTAGAGGCCGACCACGATCACAACACGGATCATCATCTCCGTTACGATTTCCTGAATTTCGTCCGATCCAATTGCTGCCGTAAGTGCCCACACGATGCCGAGAATGATCGACAGGCCGATCGCGGGCCAATGCTGACGTATTTCATATATGACTGTACGCAAACCGCTCTCCTAAACCCGCTCCACAAGGGCCTTGACCTTCACGATGCCGCTTGGTCGAAGCAGCAAGAAGAGAATCACAAGTGCGAACACAAAAGCGTCGCGAAAAGCTCGCGCATCCGGCGGCAGATAGGCCTGCGCGAATGTACTCACCATTCCGACAGCCATGCCGCCAGTAACCGAACCGGAAAGGCTTCCCATTCCCCCGATCACCGTCGCGATAAAGCCAAAGATTACAAGGTTGACGCCCATGATCGGCGAGACGATTCCGGCCTGGGCGACGACAAGCAAGGCAACGGCCGCGGCAAGGATACCGCTGATCGCAAAAGCTAGCCCAATGACAAAATCCGCCTTGATTCCAAGATAGCGCGCCATCGCAAAGTCTTCCGACGCGGCCCGCATCTGGATGCCGTACTTCGTCTTTTGCAGAAAAAGCACCAGCGCGATCAGAAGAACACCTGTTACGCCGACCATGACAAGCTGAATGATCGGCGCCCGCAATCCGCCTATGGTTATGACTCTGGTCAGCCCTGACCAGAGATCGACCGATTTTGGACGTGCTCCGTGGATCATTAGAATGAGGTTTTGAATCACGTAGCTGAGCGCAAAGGACGCGATCAGAAGAGTTGTCGGACTCGCCCGCCGTAAATTGCGAAAGACGGCAAAATCGGACAATAGTGCGATGGCGACCACGATCAGGCAGATCGTCAACACCAGAGGCACGAACGGCCAGCCGCCGATGAAAGCGACGGCGACCACATTGGTAGAGGGAACCAGAAGCGCATAGGCACCCAATGTGACAAAATCGCCCTGAGCGAAGTTGATAAGGCGCAGAATGCCAAACAGCAGACCGATGCCCAGCGCCACGAGCGCATAAAGACTGCCCAAACTGATTGCGTCGATGAGTATCTGAAGGAATGACGTCATTGGGCGGCGTCCGGCATCGCATCGGGATCGAAGCCGCCAACGCCGAAATACGCTTGTGAGATCGTAGTCTCGTCTAGCTGTTCGCTCTTTCCACTGAGCTGAATGCGTCCCTCCCGCAGGACGTGAATTTCATCTGCGAATTTGAGCACACGCCTGGAATTTTGCTCGTTGATCAAGACCGTCAGGCTCGCCGAACGGCGCAAAGAATCCAGAAGATCGTAGACCTCATCAACCACCTTGGGAGCGAGTCCCAGAGACGGCTCGTCGATAAGCAGGACGCGGGGCCTCGTCATCAAGGCACGAGCTATCGCCAGCATCTGTTGTTCGCCGCCCGAAAGCTTGCCCCCGGCTTCATGCAGGCGTTCCTTGAGTTGCGGAAAACGATGCAAGATCTTGGCCAAGTCGGCCTTCGTCTCGGCCCGGTTTTGGCGCATGAAGCTACCAATCCAAAGATTTTCCTCGACTGTCATGGAAGCAAATACGTGACGAGATTCGGGAACAAGCGAAACGCCCAGCTTCGCGATCGCTTCTGGGCGCGCGCCGGTAATGCCTGCGCCATCGAACGTCACGGTGCCGGCCCGCGCCTTCACGCCGCCGGCAATCGCGGCAAGAGTTGTGGATTTGCCGGCGCCATTCGGTCCGACAATGGCCACCATCGAGCCGCGCGCCACGGTAAAGGAAACGTCGCGAACGGCGACCAAGCGGCCGTAGGCAACCGACAAGCCCCGTACTATGAGCATGTCCCGTTCGCCCATTATCTCAGACGTCCGAGCCGAGATAGGCACTAATAACCGCTTGATTTCGCCGCATTTCGGCGGGAGTGCCGCTGGCAAGCGTACGGCCGCCGTCGAGTACATGAATCCTGTCGCAGACCCCCATGATCACGGCCATATTGTGTTCGATCAACAACACGCTGCAACGATAGTCTTTGGGGATTCGTATGATGATTTCCATCAGGTGCTCACACTCATGACCTGACATGCCAGCGGCCGGCTCATCCAGGAGGATGAAGCAAGGCGACATGATTAAGGCGCGAGCAATGCCCACGCGCCTTTCGTCCGTATACGGGAGTGTACCGGCAATCTTGTCAGCCAGACCGGCGATCCCGAGTTGTCTCAGAATATCCAATCCCTGAACGCGCGCCTTCCTCCGGCTTAGCCCCATCCCGACCGCGGCCACTTCCACATTCTGGGCCACGGTCATGTCCTTGAAGAGCCTGCCAGCCTGGAAGGTCCGGCTGACGCCTTCAAGTCGAAAGCGCGAAGCGGTCCAGTCACTGGCAACGCGACCGTTCACCAGTACCCGACCTTGCGTCGGACGCTGAAAGCCGCTGAGGCAGTTGACCAAGGTCGTCTTACCGGCGCCGTTTGGGCCGATCAATCCTAAAATCTCAGCCGCCCCAACGGTTAAGCTAACATCGGCCACGGCATCCAAGCCGTCGAAGCGGACACTGACCGCATCGGCATGAAGCGATCGCCCATTGACGTTTGCCATGACCTCGCTTGACGACCCGGCCAGCTGCTCGTTGACGACTACTTTACGCGAAACAGCACTTGGTAGGGTATCGGCTGGCTGATCCGAAATGAGCCGACATCCTTTGGTTTGCCGTCTTGATACTTGAGAATCTGCAGAGTCGCCTGGTCCTGGATGTGCAACTTGTCGGTGAACGTAAGCGGCCCCATCAAGGTCGGTTCATCTTTGTACTTCTCCATGATCGGCACGACTTTGGCGGCGTCAATAGTTCCCGCCTTCTCGACCGCTTTGGCCCACAAACCCAGGAACGCATAGGCCGGAATTGCAAACGCGTTCGCCGGCGGGTGTCCGAACTTGGCCTTGAACTTACCGGGGAAGGTGTTGAGTTCCGCATTCGGATCGTCGCCCCAAATCGAGGCATAGACGGCAATGTAGAAGTCCGACAAATTGGGGACGGCATTAATCCAAAAGATTCCGTCCATAGCCGCCCCACAAAGCAGGGGCATGTTCAGTCCGGCTGCCCGTATCTGACGGATGGCGCTCGCGCCACCGGGCGGGAAGGTGCAAAGGACTATCGCATCGGGTTTCACGGGCAAATTGGTGATACGAGTGATCTGCGATTGAATTGAGGGGTCACTGTTCCTGAAAGTATCGCTACCGAGGGACTCTATTCCATCGTTCTTGATAGCCCAATCCGATCCGGCGCACGTCGATTTGCTGTATTCTAGGCCCGTATCAATCAGTGAGTATACTTTCTTAACACCAAGTTTTTTATGCGCCCACTCAACTATCGAGGCGCCTTCTACTTGCGAGGCGATGCCCGCACTGAATGCGTAAGGGCCTACGCCCTGAATACCGGCTTTCGGATCTCCCGCGCAGAGAAACATGGAGATTTTTCCGGCGCGCTGAGCTACGGCCGCCGCCGGAGAGCCTTCATCGTAATCGCAAGAAACCACGACGAGGTCTGCGCCCTGATTAATGACTGCCTGACCCGCCCGCGCGGCTTCAGCCCGGTCGGTCTTGGTATCGACCGTTATTTCTTTGAGCGGCCTGCCGAGGAGTCCGCCTTTAGCGTTCTGTTCTTCGATCCATAGCCTAACGGAATTCGCCGCGTCACCGTCGGCGGCCACCATAAATCCCGTTTGCGCGACGGCAAGGCCAATTACGATCGGCGCATTTTCGCTCTGCGCGGGGGGCGCTGACCATAACGTGCAAGTCAAAACCGCCAACGCGGCGAACCAACCGACAGGCGTCCTCATGATCCATCTCCTGGGTTAACTAGGACACGCAGCCAAGCGTTGTGCCCAACCGTCGCAAGAAAGAGGCCAGACCGGTACAACGGCCGACCTTCAACTCCCTGATTGGACGAAATTTTTGCATATGACCTCCGGCACCCGAAGCGCCAAACGGTCAATGGCGGCCATCACGCTTTCCTATGGCCCTTTGCAGAGCCTGCCAGCGGCCGGAGTATTAAACGCGTTCACCGTCCGGGTTCTGTCCTAAAATCCTGATAAGGAAAAGCTTTCCCGCAATCCTCGAACTGGATGCGTTTGCGATGGATAAAATCTGCGGATTCGTCCCGTCCGCGGCAAGCCGACGACGTTCGCAAAAACTGCAAGCCAACAGGGTTGCAACCGAAATCCATCGCGGCAACGCCGTGGCCTATGCTCTCGCGGATAAGCCCAAATCGGTCGACGTCGTGGACGCACGACAGCCGAGCGGCGGCTTGTCGAATTTTGGCAAGGATATTGGCGCCAAAACGTTCACCCGAAAGATCTGCGCGAGTGGTTCGCTTGTCCACTCAAACATCCCATTCGAGCTCTAGGCGCGTCGGTCCCCACATCACAATATTGCCCTGGAACTGGCAGCCCTCCGGGTCCTTGAGTCGAAGATTCGGAAGCCGCTGCAGCAAGCGGCCGAGGGCGATCTTGATGTCTAATCGGGCCAGGGGAGCGCCGATACAGAAATGAATGCCCCGGCCAAACGCCACGTGCTTTTGCAAATCGGCGCGATGAATATCAAACTGGTCTGGATGTGAGAATGTTGACGAGTCGTGATTAGCTGAACCGTAGAGCAACTGAATCCGTGCACCCTTCGGAATCTCTACGTCACCGACCCGAAGCGCCTGCTTTGTTGTCCGGTAGAGGCCTAGAACCGGCGACCGCACTCGTAGGGTCTCTTCGATAACCTTTGGAAGCAGCGCCGGGTCAACGCGGACTTTGGCCAGAGTTTCCGGGTGTGTCAGAAGCAAATACACCGCTGTCGATATCGTATTTTTTGACGTTTCCAATCCGCCAATTATCAACGTGCTAAGTACAGAAACCTGTTCCTCGAAGGTTAGCATCGAATGTTCCGGATCCTCCAAATCGCGAGCCTGGATGATCTTGGATAGAAGGTCAGTCGAAAGGTTCTGCGTGCGATCGCGGACAACATCGGCTAGGTAGTCGCAAAAATCCTTGTGCACACCGGCCTTCTCCAAGCGTTCCTGCGTCGAAAGATTCGGATTGTGGAGACTGAGCTTGTTTCCGATCCAGGCGTCAATTCGGTCGAAATCTTTGAGCGGCATGCCCATGAGACGCAATGTCACCGTAAGAGGAATGCGCTGCGAATACTCGGAAACTAATTCGCAACTGCCCCTAGCAACTAGACCGTTGAGCAAGTCGTCCACGATCTCGATGATCGGCTGCTCCCATTTGGCGACTTCGGGAGGGGTGAAGAATGCACCGACGAGCTTGCGGACCCGCGTGTGCTGGGGCGGATCCGCATTAACGAGAACCGGGACATCATCCGGCAGTCGTCGGGCGGGAAATACCGGAACGATATCGTCGTAGACGCGCGGTGGCAAAGCGATCGAATCGGTGCATGACAACGCGTCGGCATTCAGCGACGCTTTAACAAGCTCGTCGTAACGTGTGATAATCCACATGTCGCTGCGAGCATCATAAAATACCGGGCACTCCTCGCGGGCCTGCGCAAATAGTTCAAATGGATTAGCCGCATGCTCCTTCGACGCTGGATCGTAGTCTTCGGAAAAAGGGCATTTATCGCGAAACTGGATCTGCATGGCTAAGGCCTTTCGAATCGCTGTTGGATTGGCGGCCCGGCCACGGGGTCTGGCCGGCCTTCCCTGGGTCGGCTATCGCCGCCTGCGCATCCTGCTTCGGTGATCAAGCTGCCGCGGCTTCATTTCGGTTTTGTGTGATATTCGTACTCGTCGAAGAAAAAGCGCTTCGATCGCGAGAGATAGATTTTGTTGTCTGCCGCCAACGCTTCGCCCTCCGGAGTCCGGTTGGGAGCATTCATCTCCTCTTCGTCGACGAACCACAATTCCGAGAAGCCATCGACATGGGCGTCTAGAGAAGCAATCCCGTCGGGTGGGGTTATCTCAGCGTCGACATAGAGCTGGCAGTATCTTCGCGGTTTCGGCGAGACTTTTTTGAGCAGCTCGGCGTGGACATTGACCCAGTGCCGAATGAATTGCTCATGAGTCCACCCTTGCGTCCTTACAAGCGGCACGAGCCGTTTCACCATGCCATCGCCAGTCGCATCCTCGGGCAACATGTTAGTGATCAGCTGTTCGCTAAACGCGTAGGTCACCATGGCGCCCACGTATCTTCGAAGATGTTGCAGATAAGCCGGAGTTCTGAGGCGCCCCAAAGTCTCGGCCGTCTGCTGGGCCGGCCCCTCGAGCCACAGCTCATCGATACCATCCAGGTGCAGATCAAGCTGCGGGGTGCCCGCTGGCCAAACGCGATCCGGATGCAACCGGTATTGGACGTAGCGGCGGCACATTTTGGCAGCCGATATCAATGCCGGGGCCTCATCGGACCAAATTTGAACGAACTGCGCGTGGGTGAGGTCGCTTTTGCGCGCCAACAATGTGAGCACTTTGATCATCCGCCCACTCCGTCAATGGAATTCATCGCCTCAGCGTCGGGCGCGCCAGTGATGCCGCGAATAATGAAGAGGCTTGCGGCAACCCGTAGCGACTTGGCCACGTCGTCCACATGGCTGCGGACGACGGATTGATCACGTCGGGAAGTGCCTCAAGTCGTTCCAAGGCTGGCTTCCACATTTCTTAGCATCCAGATTGGGCGAGAGGTCGTTTCGAGCATTTACCATGCGACTTTCGCTGATGACAGCGCCGCCGCACGAATGGCCATCATAGACTGTGTTGATGGGCCTTCTTTCCGGCAACGCCACTCTGCAACAGACGAAGTATCGCGACGAGGATTGCCGCCGAGCGCGCGCGACCCGTCGTGGTATGCGCTCGGTGCCCCGATTGGCCGTTGTATCGCGCGGAGCGAGCGGGTCTTCACGAGCCCCATCGGGACGTCGTAAGCTGGCAATCCGACGATGTCGCCCCGGTAGTAAAATCGACATGGTATCGTGAGGCGCGGTTCTGATCTTCCGGCCTTATGAACCCCTCTGCCACGGGCCGAACGCCAAATACTTGAATTTTGTCGGAGAGCGCTAGAAAGCAATTGTGATGCCAGGGATTGTGTCAGATCGGCGATTTCGAAGTTTTGCGCCGACGCAATTTGTGCCATCCGATCTTGCCGTCCGCATGTGGTACTTTACGCGGGTTTTTAATATCGGCGACAGGGTCGCACCGCATATCGTTTCTCATCTAGCGAATAGCCAGACGAAACTTTCAACCGCGGGCGAACACCTGTTCGCGATAGGCAGCATTTTACCGGGCGCTACCGGGCAGACGGTCGTGTGGGGTACGGGACTAATGGACGGCGCGCAAGACGTATCGAGGGTCGTCGGATCGAATGTTTACGCCTTGCGAGGGAAATGCACGCTTGCTGCCCTCCGTAAGACCGGCGTTAAGATCGGCGACGTGCCGCTGGGAGATCCCGGCGTCCTCATCCCGCAACTTTTCCCATTCTCCGGGACGCCGAGGAAAAGGCTTGGGCTTATTCCGCACTATGTCGATCGGCGACACCCTTTTGTTCGATTGCTCTCGCGCGAAGAAGGCGTAATCAATCTTAGCGTGCACGCTTCGCCCGCCGAGTTTTTTGCCGATTTGAGAATCGTGCGATGCGGTCGTCAGCTCAAGCCTGCATGGGCTGATTTTTGCGGAAGCGCTCGGCATTCCGAATCTTTGGATCAAGCTTTCGGATCGCGTGGTCGGCAGCGGCTTTAAGTTCCGCGATTGGTTTTCACTCGCGCGGCAACCGCAAAACGAACCTTACGAGCCGGCCGAAAGTGAAACGGCCGAGGGCGTGATCCGGAAAACGGCGATTCACGAGATGGAAATCGACCGCAAGAGCATGGCTTCCAGCTTTCCGTCGCAGCGGATCGAGGCTCTCTCCGGCAATATTAGCAATCGCACTTTTCTGTGGATTCGTAGTTGCCGGTCGGCGCGACTGCCGGTGTTCATCATCTCCTACAATCGAGGCTTGTGCTTGCGGCGAGCGGTGGACTCGTATCGTCGGCTCAGCCGTAACATTAAGATCATAATCCACGATAACGGATCGACCGATCCCGGCACGATCGCCATTCTTGAGGAGCTGAACAAAGAGGGGGGCATAGTCGTTCGCCGAGGCGCGATCCACACGCCCGACGAACTCAACAACGTCAACGAAACTATACAAGAGTATTTCGACGATTGGGCGGAACCATCGAGATACGTCGTCACGGACTGCGATATCGATCTTTCAATCGCCAGCTCGGACGCGCTCGACGTGTATGATGAAATTCTTGACCGTTATACTGGCGTCGAATGCGTCGGCCCGATGCTGCGCATCCACGATATTCCGAAAAGCTATCCGCTCTATAGCAGGGTGATGAACCGGCACGTTGAACAATTTTGGCATCGCGAACCGGAATGGGTGGAGACGCCCTACGGCGCGGTCGCCAGCATAGAATGCGATATCGATACGACCTTCGCTTTGCATCGGGCGAACGAACCCTTCCGACGACTGAAGAAGGCTCGCCGCGTTTATCATCCGTTCGAAGCCCACCATATGGATTGGTATCTCACCGATGCCTATAGAACGTCTTATTTCGAAACGTCGTCCGCCGCGATATCACATTGGAACAACAAGGAGCCACGGTGCGACGAGCGATGAGCCGCTCGCCTTCGACAAATTCCGGTATGTCTGCCAAATTGATAACGAGCTTGTTGTGAGAGAGCACTCGCTTCGATGAAAAGCCGAACCGCACCGGCGGAAGCGGCCTCCGAGTCGCGTCTGGCAAACCCCCGGCCAGGGCGGAGTACGATGCGCCCGCAGCAGAGTTCCTAGCGATGCACCGTCCGTCCGCTAAAAGTTAGACATGCGATTATGTCCTCGTGGGACAATTGATCGTAATTACGCAAAATATCAATTTCGCTCCATCCATCTGTCAGAAGGCCGATGACGAAATCGACGGAAAGGCGCGTACCGCGGATCACCGGCTTGCCTGCCAGCACCTTGGCATCGGTTACAATACGATCGATCTCCACCATCTTTTATATACCCGATGGGATTCCCGCCTGAACTTTAACACGGCAGCCTTTGAATACGGGCGACGTGGACAAAGGGCGGCCATGATCTAGCGGGTTTCTGCGGCGATTTTTCTTCGCCGCCGGCTGGAAGGTGTGCGCGGCGGGATCGTCCTGTTTCAAATCGGCCAGGCCCTCGATGCCGCCATGGTCGCGAAGAAACGCCTCAAAATCGCGCGTAACGTGGGTTTTGACCCGCCCCACGGCTCCGATCAAGCGGGTACGGCGATCAGACATCGTGAAAGCGCCCCAAAGGTGACTCAAAGAAACGCCGAAATCCGTAACGTCATTTTCAGCGATTTCTTTCCCGCCGCGCCTTGTAGGACGCCTTGCGGGCGGTATAGGGACGCGAGAATAGGAGACTTCTCGCGCGAATCGCAATGTTGTCGTCCGCGGCTCCAGTGCGGTGACGAGGCCCCTGTCGAGAGCACCGCCGCATGGCTCTCGGTCACCAGCGTCAAGCTTCTCTCCCGACGCCTCGCCGGACGTTGATCAGCGCACCCACCCCGCCATTATAAGTCAGAATAAGTCAGTTCCTTGGGACCATGCTCACGATTGTGAAATCGGCCGAAGGCGAGCCAAAGAAACACCGGAATCCCGCAACGTCATTTCCAGCGGCTTCTTTCGCGCCACGCCTCGTGGCACGCCTCGCAGGCGGTAAGGAAAAGGCCTTCGTCATTGATTAGCTCGCCGGGCTTGCCGCAGTCCTCGCAAATGCCGAGGCTGGCCGCTTCCGCTTCGTCAACTTGCCGCCGGAACGCCCGGCGCGCGCGTTCCGAAAGTGATTTCGGCAGGCTGTAGATAAAAGTCAATCTACCGAACTTCTGCTTAATCTGACGGATCGTGCCACCGCGCCGCAACACTTCATCGCAGAGCGGCTCGACGAGGCCGTTCCAGCCGTCGCCGCATTCGCGGCCCAGATATTCGTAGACGGTCTTCCGCCTCTTCATCTCGACGGCCCTTTCGGGTCCTGCTGGCACCCGAACATAGCGGCTGCTATGTCACGCCGGCAATTTGACGAGATGACCGAGGCGCCCATGCCGACCGCGGCTTCAGTACCGGCACCGTGGCGCCGAGGGTATGCTCGTGAGCTGAGGTCTGTATGAGCGCTCGAACCATTAAAACGGAGAAACTTGGTCTGCGCTTGACCCGCGCAGCCAAGCGGACGCTTCAACGCGCGGCAAAGGCCGGCCACAAGACGCTCAGCGGCTTCGTTCTTGAGAGCGCGCTGGCGCACACCGATAGCACGCTGGCCGATCGCCGGGTATTTCGGCTCGATCCGAAGCGCTGGAAAGAATTAAATGCGGCTTTGGACGCGCGAGCTAAACCGCATCCGCGTCGCACGCGGCTATTCAAAGAACCCAGCGTCCTCGATTGAATTTCGGCACTTCTCCGACGGGCGGTTACCGAAAGCCGCCGGCCGGACGACGCGCTTGGCGGTAAATTTCACCTTTAAGTGCTTGGGTCGGGATGAATTCAGAGTGAAAGCAGCTGAGCGAGACGAAAGACCGTGACATCGCAACCGTAAAGAAGGCCAGACGATTCGCATCCCAATGGTAGCAGCACTTGAGATAGACCAAGCGGTCGAGCGTCAGCGCCGGCGGATACGACTGCACTGCGTCGGGAACACCGAGCCGGCGAGCTTACCAAACGCAGAAAAACGCTTGCCGCGCAGGCACTTCAACGGTTGCGATGAAAAAGCCGGTTGAGTGTGGAAACAGCCCTCGGTCGTAGCCGCCCTGCCGCAAAAAAGAATTGTCATGCGCGTCCTTAAACGCATCTCACGGCTAGTGCGTGGTGGCGTCTTACTGTCGGCCCGCGGTCGACCGCCGCGACGGCTGTTCACAAAACAGCCGCCGCGCATGATGGGTGCCGGGTCGGCCGTGGCGGCTCTCCTTAGAGAAAGGCGCGCGACGGCCGCTGAAGAGCGTAATGACGCGGCGCCTGGCATTCGCCCATGCCTGAGCGGCGCGGTGGTAGGATAATTTTTAGCAACGGTCCCTAAGACCGGCAGCCGGGGCAGGGCGGTCGCACATGGAAGAGCTGGCTGGAGCGGGCGTGGGCGCCGTGCATGGTGGCTCCCTTATTCCGGCTGCGGAATACGTCCGCATGTCCAGCGATCATCAGAAATACTCGACGGCCAATCAATCCGAGGCGATCCGGGTCTATGCGTCCTTGCGCGGCATGGCGATTGTCCGCACCTATTCGGATGAGGGAAAGAGCGGCTTGAGCATAGATGGCCGCGACGCGTTGCAGCGGCTGATCGACGACGTGGTGAGTCGGCGCGCGGATTTCAAGGTGATCCTCGTTTACGACGTCAGCCGCTGGGGTCGCTTTCAGGACGCGGACGAGGCGGGACATTACGAGTATCTCTGCAAGCGCGCCGGCATCAGGGTCGAGTATTGCGCCGAGCAATTCGAGAATGACGGCAGCCCGCTATCGTCCATCGTCAAGGCGATCAAGCGGGCGATGGCGGGCGAATATAGCCGCGAACTCTCCGTCAAAGTATTCGCTGGGCAGAAACGGCTCGTCGAGAAGGGATACCGGCAGGGAGGACCGCCGGGCGCTGGCCTTCGCCGCCTGCTGATAGGACCCGACGGCTCTCCGAAGGGAACGCTAGCGCCGGGCGAGTGGAAGAGCATCGCCAGCGATCGCGTGATCCTGATTCCTGGGCCGCCCGAGGAAGTCGAGACCGTGCGGTCAATCTACGCGGCTTTTATCCGGGAACGTAAAACGGAATTCGAGATCGCCAGCGAACTCAACAGACGCGGCTCCACAAACGAATACGGACGGCAGTGGACCAAGCATAAGATTCGGGACATTTTGCGCAACGAGAAATACATCGGCAACGCCGTTTGGAATCGCTCCTCCTTCAAGCTTAAGAAGGCTCGCGTTCGAAACGGCCCGGCCGCCTGGGTCCGTTTCGACAACGCCTTTGCGCCGGTCGTCGATTCGGCGACGTTCGCGGCCGCCCAGGCCACTTTCCGCGAGCGCGCGTTCCGCTCGTTTCGCGGCCGTCCGCGTGGCCTTTCCGACACCGAGATGCTGGACAAGCTCCGGCATCTGCTGAAAGCCGAAGGCCATCTCACGACGGTGATGATCAACAGGAACAAAAGCGTCCCCTCAGCCTCGACGTATCGGAGGCGCTTCGGAAGCTTAAAGCGGACTTACGGCCTCCTCGGCTTTGCGTTAAAGCGGCGCTATAAGGAAACGACGACGCTCGGGCGTCCGCGCGGCCTCTCGGATGCGGAAATGCTGGAGGGGCTACGGCGGCTCCGGTGGGAGCGCGGTTATTTGACTCCGCGTCTGATCAACGAAAGCATGAGCGTTCCCGCCGCGGGCACCTATGCCCGGCGCTTCGGGAGCCTATCGCGCGCCTACCGGATCATCGGATATGCGCAGGACCCCGCCCGGCGCCGCCCCCGCCGCATCTTTCGGCCAAGCGACCTCTCCGACGAGCAAATGCTGGACGCGCTCCGGAGATTGTTGCGGGAGCACAGCGAGCTTTCGGTTTCGATCATCGACAAGAGCCGAAGCGTTCCGGCGCACGGTTCTTACAATTAAGCGGTTTGGCGGCATGCGGCGCGTGTACCAGCTCATCGGGTATGCGTCGCCGTGTTATCGGCGAGCACCCTTTTACGCGCGGCGCTTTACCGACGAGCAGATGCTCGATCTGCTGCGGCAGATTCTACGCGAACGCGGCGATCTCACGGAAAAGATCATCAACGCGAACAAAAACGGCCCTTTTGCCAAAATGTATCGCCAGCGCTTCGGCGGATTGAGAGGGGCTTATCGACTGATCGGATTCAAGTGGCCGCAAAGTCAAAAGGCGCACCACCCGAACCAGAGTCGCTTCTCAAACGACGAGATGTTAGACGCCTTGCGAAAACTTTGGCGCGAGAGGGGTCATCTGTCGCAAGAAATCATCAACAAGGATCGAAGCACGCCTTCCGGAAAGCTCTACAACAAGCGCTTCGGCGGACTCATGCAAGCCTACAGACTGATTGGATTTACCCCGAAGTTCTGCCGAAAGGTCGGGCAATAAGTCGCGGCATCGGCACGGTCTCAGCACGGGTTTCTCGACCGCTGCGTCCCACGAGAACAAAATCGTCTGCGCCTCGGCGGTTTCCCTCGCTTTTCCGTGAAAAGCCATTTCCTGGCGCCAAAAAAACAATTATGAAAAAAGTGCTGTTATGACTGCGACCTGGTCGCCTAAAAGGGCCCTCACTCCGGAATCACGCGCCGGGGCATTGGAGGAGGAGGGTCGCGACCAAATATGGCGTTCCAATAGGCCCAGGATCGTTCATCGAAAATTCCCGGCGGTGCGCAATCAAGGGCCACCCGAAAATCGTCAGTGTCGAGATACCGCCGCACCACAGCAATGTCTGCGGCAGTTCCGTAATTCATCAGGTAGGTGAGAAACCGCACTGGATCGGCCAAAGCCTTCTCAGCCAACTCAAACCAGATAATCCGGACTGCAACCGCTAACAAATCTGGAGCGAGCGGAAGGGGTTTCATATGTATAGCTTGGGTGGGTTCGTCACCTAATGTCGGGCTCGATGGCGCGCGCGTTCGGATCGTTCTGGCCCAATTCGCGGGCCAGTCCTTCCATCCCGCCGTGCTCGCACAAGAGTACGTCCAAGTCCTGCATGGGCATGATCTTCGCGCGCGGCGCGACCCGGATCAAGCATCTGTGGCGCAAGCGGCACTCGTCGAGGATTCGCTCCCGGCGCCCCAAAATGGCAGTTGCTATATCATGCCGACAATTAGACAGGTTTGACCGAGGCCCACATGGTTGTGACGGTAACACGCAAGGGCCAGTGACGATCCCGAGGCCTATCCGCGACTGGATTGGAATCGGCCCCGGCAGTAAGGTCGATATCGAAGTCGCGCAGTATTGACGAGTCTTCGTCCGTAAGTCCGATAAGGCTCGGAGGCGGCCCGGCTGGTTTGAGCGCCAGCACCGGGACGGGCAGGTCTCACTAAGGATGAAATCCAGGTGCGGACCCGCATCGGCGACCGAAGGCGCGCTTCGCGGCGATCCGAGCGCCGGGTTAGACGAAAGACATGAATGGCGAATGTGAAGAAAGGCCAGACGGTGCGCGCCTCCCGATGGTGGAAGCACCTCCAGATTGACCAAGCGCCCGTCTTGGAAGCGGCAGCGTCGCGCGGATATACCCGCGCTGCGCCGGCAACAGCGTACCGACGAGTTCGCGGCCGGCTGAAAAGCTGCTTGCCGCGTAGGTGTTTCAACAGTTGCAGCGAAAGTCTAAACCCCGTTGCCCAGAAAGGTCAGCGCTAGATCCAGCAAATCCCAAGCTACTGATTGGCATGCCCAAAAGCCGAGAAGACCGAGCTCCCTGTTCCTTGAAATTGATTCCCTGTTCAAGTCGTTAAAGTTCCTTGTTTCTTTGATTAGGGAATTTTGGCTCAAAAGGCCAGAAAGCATTGGACTCGTAAGTCCGCTACTCTCCTCCGACCGCGCTGAATTTGAAAATTTCCCTGTTATTTTCCCTGTTAGCAGGGAATTTGGACCCAGAGACTGGTTCGATCCAGACTGACTCGTCAGCCAATAAAATCGATGACTTGCGATTTCAAGTTTGACCGTGTCCGAGGTATCACCTGGGTATCACGCGCATGCATCGAAACCATAACATCGGGCTGGCCGGCTGGGACTCGCTTGGTCGCGATGTTTCCCACCTCGCAAAATCTCACAAGAAGCTTTGTCTTGCTGACGGCAATTGTGGTGGACACGCTGCTCAATCCAAGAGACGAGCAGACCTCGCAGCAAGGCGACATCTGATGCGGAAAGCGTCGGGTCGTTCGGGGCGCAACAGCCAATACCGAAAGCGCCGGTCACTTGACTTTGTAGCCGACCCGCTGGCTAACCCCCGGCGCTTCCGCATCCTGACGCTGGTCGAAGAGTTCACCCGGGAATGCTAAAGGTATTCGCCTTCGACTATTCCGGCTCTTACGCCGCGCGTTAGCGTACCGGAATCGGTACGCAATTTGTCCTGCCGGAAAGAAGGCAATCCTGCAATCGAGCTGAGGCGGAGAGTTCGCGAACCAGGAATATTGCGATTAGTAAAATCGCCACAATCGCACACAGGGCAACCAACACACCGCGCCAGCTTCTGTCTTGCGCCATTGGCTGGGCTCCAGCCGCTCAACTCGGCAGATTTGATCGCGGTTCCATGGGAAAATCCGTGCCTCTGGCCGGCAGGGGCGGTGGTACATTGCGATCGCGAGCCGAAGCGCGGCTGCGCCCGCCAAGCCAGTAGGCAAAACGGTCGAGATAGAGATAGATGATCGGCGTCGTGTAGAGGGTCAAAAACTGCGAGACCAGGAGGCCGCCGACGATGGCGATGCCGAGCGGCCGCCGCAGCTCGGAACCGGCGCCGCTCTCGAGCGCCAGCGGCAGGCCGGCGACAATGGCGCACATAGTCGTCATCATGATTGGCCGAAAACGCAACAGACATGCTTCGTAGATTGCCTCGTGGGGGCTTTTGCCCTCGTGCCGCTCCGCCTCCAATGCGAAGTCGATCATCATGATCGCGTTTTTCTTCACGATGCCGATCAGCAGAATAATGCCGATGAATGCGATCAGCGTCAGGTCATAGTGAAACAGCATCAACATCAAGAGCGCGCCGACGCCCGCTGACGGCAACGAGGACAAGATCGTTATCGGATGGATAAAGCTCTCATAGAGCATGCCGAGAACAACATAGATGACAAGAATGGCGGCCAAAACCAGCAAGGGCGTCGAGGTGAGTGAGGCCTGGAAGGCCTGTGCCGTACCCTGAAATGAGCCCTGTAAAGTAGCAGGCGAGTTGAGCTTCGCGCGCAACGCCGAAATGGCATCGACGGCCTGGCTCAGAGCTGCACCAGGTCCGAGATTGAAAGAGAGCGTGACCGACGGGAAAACACCCTGGTGATTAACCGTCAGCGGCACCACCTGCCGGGCATAATGCGCGAAAGACGCCAGCGGGACCTGCGCGCCCGTGCTGGAAGCGACGTAGATTCTGGACAAGTCTGTGGGACTGACCTGAAATTTCGGCTGCACTTCCAGGATGACTCTCGGCTGCTGGGTCGCTGTGTAAATGGTCGCGATCTCCTCTTGACCGAATGCGGCGTAAAGCGCGGCGTCGACCGCCGCTGGCGTTACGCCGAGGGTCGACGCGGCCTGCCTGTCGACATCGACGGTGATCTGCGGAGAAGCAATAAGCTGATCGGATGCCACATCCGTCAGAATTTTCATCGCCTCCATCTTGGAGAGAACAATTGGCGCCCAGTGATTTAATTCATCGGTATTGGTATCGGTCAGCGTGTATTGATACTCCGCCTGTTCCAGCCGTCCGCCGATCGTCACGTCCTGTCCAGCCTGCATGTAGTACTTGACCCCGACCACCTCGGCGACTTTCGGCCGCAGCCGTTGCATGACAGCCTCGATCGATGGCCGATGTGAGAACGGCTTGAGTTGGATGAACATGCGCGCGACATTTTCGCTCGAGTTACCGCCCGTAGCGCCGACGAAGCCGACGACGCCGTGCACTGCCGGGTCGCGCATGATTATTCGCGCGAGCTGATGCTCCTTGTCCGCCATCGCCGCGAACGAGATGTCTTCGCGCGCCTGCGCATCGCCGAAGATAAATCCTGAATCCTGCTCGGGAAGAAAGCCCTTCGGAATGATCATGTAGAGATAACCGGTCAGCACCATAAGCGCTATGGTACAGAGTAAGGTGGGCAATTGATGACGAAAAATCCACCGCAAGCTGCGGTCGTAGCTGTCACGCATCCAATCGAAGAAACGCTCAAAGGCGCGGCTGATGCGGCCCGGCGGTCGCCCGCGTTCGCGGGCAAGGAACAAAGAGCACATCACCGGAGTGAGCGTCAGCGCAATGAAGGCCGAGGCTATTACGGCGATGCTCGCGGTCATGGCGAACTCGTGGAACAAGCGGCCGACGATGCCGGACATGAACAGAATCGGAATGAACACCGCGACCAGCGAGAAGGTGATGGAAATAATAGTAAAGCCGATCTGGCCGGCGCCCTTGAGCGCGGCTTCGAAAGCCGGGTCGCCGGCTTCCATATAGCGCACGATGTTTTCGATCATGACAATGGCATCATCGACGACGAAGCCGATCGCGATGGTCAGCGCCATCATTGACAAGTTATCGATGCTATAACCGAGAACGTACATTACGCCAAAGGTGGCCATGATCGATAGCGGGATTGTCACGCTCGGAATAATGGTCGCCCACGGTTTGCGCAGAAAAGCGAAAATGATGAGTACGACGAGAAACATTGTGAGGATCAGCGTCCATTTCACGTCGGATACTGACGCGCGTATCGATTGCGAACGGTCACTGACGAGATCGACGTGAACGGCAGGCGGTATCGATTTCAGCAGCTGCGGCATCATTGACTTGATCTGATCGACCAGCGCTACGGTGTTGGCGCCTGGCGCCCGCTCGATTAACAGAAGTTCCGAACGGTTGGCGCTGCCCTGAAACCAGGCGCCGGTACGAGGATTGGTCGAGGAATTAATCACGTTGCCGACATCGCCCACCGTTACAGGTGCGCCATTCTGGTAGGCCACGATCACCTTGCGAAATTGGCTGGGGTCGAACAGCTGGTCGTTGGTCTGCACGGTGACTTCTTGGTGCGCCCCCTCGAGGTTGCCTTTCGGCGCCTCGAGCGTTTCGTTGCTGAGCGCGGTATCCACCTGGGCGAGGCTGACGCCGTGCGCCGCCAGCGCCTCCGGGTTCACCTGAACCGTGACGGCCGGCAGCTGTTCGCCGGCGATCAGCACTTGGCCCACCCCGGAAACGGTCGACAACGACTGGCCGAGAATCACGTTGGTGTATTGGTCAAGTTGATAAAACGGGATGGCATCGGAACTGACTGCGTAGATCAGAACTGGGCGATCGGCCGGGTTGGTTTTGCGATAGGTGGGCGGCGTCGGAAGGTTTTTCGGCAGATAGCCGCTCGCCGCATTGATCGCCTGCTGCACGTCCGAAGCCGCGCTATCGATGCTTCGGCTGAGATCGAATTGCATCGTCACCGTGGTCTGTCCAAGGCCACTGGTCGAAGTCATTTGCGATAGACCCTGGATTGCCGTGAACTGATCCTCAAGCGGAGTTGCGACCGTATCGGCCATGATCTGAGGACTGGCCCCCGGCAATTGGGCGGTTACGACAATGGTGGGGAATGCGACATTCGGCAGCGCCGCGACCGGTAACAGTTCGTAGCCGACCAGGCCGAAAACAAAGATGCCCGCCATCAACAGCGTCGTGGCGATCGGACGACGGATAAAAATTTCCGAGATGTTCATTGTCGCCTGACTTGCGCCGCGGCGGTATGCTGGATCGCGACTTTGACACCGTTGGCGAGCCGATACTGCCCATCGGATACGACCTGCTGTCCGGCGGCGACACCGGCTTCGATGACCGCCCTACCGTTTTGTTGCGCTGCGACTTGCACGTCGCTGCGGTGAACTTTTTGTTCCGCGCCGATCACGTAGACATAGGAGCCGTTCGGGCCTTCCATGACGGCCTGGGCCGGCACGGTCACAGCGTCGTGCCGGATGCCAATGATGAGTTGAATTGTGACGAACTCGCCCGGCCAAAGCGCGTCATCGCTGTTGGCGAATGTGCCCTGCATGGTCACCGTGCCGGCGCTGGCATTGACCTGATTGTCGATGACCGTGAGCTTGCCTTTCTCGATTAGCTTTCCGGCTTGCGAATAGGCGTCGACTTCAAGCGGCCCGGCTGCTTGGCTTTTCCGAACTTCATCGAGCTCGGTTTGTGGGACGGGAAAGCTCACATAAATCGGCTTCATTTGCGATAGCGACACCAAGCCCGAGCTCGTACCAGTCTGGCCGGTGGCGCCGCCACCGGTTGCGCCCGTTGTCGATGTAGTGCCGCTGGTCGTAATTTGGCTGGTGATGGAAGGCCCGACGAGATTGCCGAGGTCGACAAGGAGGATGCCGACGCGGCCCTCGACGGGCGCCTTGATATGGCAATATTCCAGATTGATCTGGGCCGTGAAAAGATTCGCTTGGTCGACCTGAACGGTGCCTTTATCCTGTTCCACCACATAGGCTTGGTCTTGCGCTTGCTGGACGGCAATGGACTGTTGCTTCGCCAGAGTCTGGTAACGTTGAAGATCGATTTCTGCTTCCTTGAGAACCGCCTCGTCATGGGTCAATTGTGCCTGTTCCTGATCGACCGCGGCCTGATAGGGCCGAGGGTCAATCAGGAACAATTCCTGGCCCTTCTTCACGTCTTGACCAGGACTGAATTCAATCTTCATGATTGGCCCGTTGACTTGCGACTGGATGGCGATGGTGTCGATCGACTGCACCGTTCCGATGGTGCTGATCAGGTTCGGCACATTGGAGACCGTCGCGACGACTGCTGTAACCGGAACCGCGGCATCCGCAGCGCTGCGATCGCCTCGCGACGTGTTGGCGCCCAGCCAGCTGACTCCGAATGCAATGATCGCGATGACCGCTAAACCAGCAGCGGCCTCTGCCAGTCGGCGTCCATTAAGATGTTGCCAAAATGCCATAAAAACAACCAGACTCGGAGTTCCAAAGGTTGGAACGCGGTCTGGTCAGGAATGTTTCCCGTTTGCAGGCTGAAGCCGGGTTCTCGAACCCCGCGTTTTCAATCCGCGAGCGGCCGAATTTTAATTCGGAGAAGGCAGGCCTCGCGGAGCTGTTGAGCTGCCCGTTGCGAGCGCCACTCTTGGATGACTTTGTTGCCGCCCATGAGAAGACGAAGCAACACCGCCTTTGGGCGTCAAGCATGTAGCATCACGATTGAAACGGCCGCGAATGAGGGCAAACACCGCATAAGGATGCAACCCGGACCGGTCTTAAGAGTGCTCAGGATATTGAATCGCTGAGAAATGCCTATCAAGCGGGATTTGCGGCGCGGTCTTGTTGAAAACTATATCCAGGTCGTACTTCCATTTCGTGCCCCTTTCCCACTGTCCACCCACCAGCGGTGTGGTGCAGACGTTGGGGACGGGATTGAGCGGTCCACCCTTCCACGTGATGCGACCGACGATGGAACGATAATCTGTTTCGGCGATGGCATCGCGTATTGACGCAGCATCGAGCTTCATAGCACGCTTGAGCACATCGATCGCGACTCCGAGGTTGGCGAGCTTGAAGCCGAGTGGTTGCGTCCATTGCTTGCCGCTCGCCCTCTCGTAGGCGTCGCAAAATTCCTGCGCCGTCTGGCCGGTCAGGCCCGACTTGAAGGGATGATGGCGCGACCACCACACCTCGGTCGAAATACCGGCTCCGCGATCGCCCAGTGCGTCGACTGACGTGGGGAACAAAACCGCTTTCGGCGGCGTCATGATTTTAGGCCAAAACTCCTGTTGCGCACACTGCGTCCAAAACATTCCGAATTGTGGCGGGTTGAAAATACCGCATGCGACGTCGCAGCCGAGATTCTTCAGCTGGATAATTTGCGCCGAGAAGTCGTCGGACAGGGGCGGATAAAGGCCGAGGTAGTGCACGTCAAAGCCGTGTTTGCGGATGGTGGCCGGAAGCCCGTGTTCCGGATTGCTCGCCGCGATGCCATCCGGATCATTGGTCAGCATGACGCCAACTTTCTTGTTGGTCTTAATCGTCAACCACATTTCGGCATACATATTGGCGACCTGGTCGAAACCCCAGAAGAAGTGGTAGGTCCACTTAAAGCCGGTCTTCGGATTGCCCTTGCGACCAAAAAACCACGCCTGCCACGGATCGTCGGAGGTAATGCAGGGGACGCCGCTCAACTCGCACTGGCTCGAGACCGGGTTCACTGTGTCCGACGCCGACGACGCGACCATGATGTCGACGTTCGCATTGTTGATCAGGTCGGCAGCCACGTCCGACGCGCGGTTCGCATCCGATTCGCTGTCGCGATTGAGAATCTGGACGGGGTGCTTCACGCCCGCGAGCACGATGCCATCGCCCACAACCTTCGTGACCTGGTCGGCAACCCATTTCGACGGCTGGCCGAACGCGGCGATCGGGCCGGTTTCCGGCGTGATTTGGCCGATTTTGATGGTCCTGCCGGCTGCACGCGACGTCTGCGATACCCAGGGCATCGTGATCGCCGCGATGCCGCTGGCCGCCACGACTTTGAGAATATTCCGGCGTTGCCTATCGATTTTTTCGCCTCGCAATTTTTCTGCCGGCGCTGCTTGGGTCATGGGAACATTGAGACGGCTAGGCATATGATCTTCCTCCGGTGGGCCGGTCTTGCGGGTCGGGGAAGCGGTCGCGAGCGTGGGAGTCAAGCGCCGGATAAAGGCAAACCAAGAACAAACGCTTAAGCGCGCTGGCACCTCACCGGTCTCGCCGGCTGTTGTTGAACCGGCTTAGCCACTGCGCGGATCAGCATGTATTGGACTGCACTGTGGGGGAAAAGCGACGGAACGCCTTTGCGTTCCAATTGCGCAGGCAATTTCAGAAGACATTTTGCCGCTGGCGATTGCGCGCCTTGTGCAGCGACGTCTGGTCGCCGAAGTGTGCAACAGTTAAGGCGCGATCGAGCTTTAATTGATCGCCGCGTCGAACCTGCCGGGAAAGTAAGCGCTGCTGGGCGTAAATGCCCGATCGCTCGATGCCGTGGCTCGAAGCAACGTCACCTCATCGGCGCCGCTCGAAGAGTTTGACAGTGCCGGTTCCTAAGCCCTCAGTTCTGAGCGCTCTGAACTTTCTCGAAATCCTTGCCTCCCATCGGGAGCGGCGATAGCCCGCCGCGGTTCTGGCGGTTCCACCAGCAGCGTGTCGAACTCTGACAGTGTCGTGTCGCTGATGACCGGTTCATCGGGAAGCCGCTCCAGCGGTCGATACCACGGTCGCCTCGTGGGCGTTTTTTTATCAAGCGCCTCCGCTAAGTATTTGCCAATTTCCTCGTCTTGAAGCGGAACGAGCCTCTCGTCGTTGTCGTATTTATAGAGCTGAGGGCAAAAAAACAGTGTGTGAATGCGCGGATCGTACCCTTCGATGCACAAATAGCGTCGCATCTGGAACGCCCAGAATTTCGTCACGACTTTGTGTTCCTGGGTCGTTCGCGCCACGCGAAGCCTTTCCGCTGAGAGCCCGATAATCGTTCCAGCCTCGAGCAAGATGATCCAATCGTTGTTTGCCGCATTGTCCGCATGGATTGGAATGAGGTGATGCGGATTTCGCTTCCAAAAAATATTCATAGTACGTTTCCTTTTCGAACTGCGTAGCGGCTTCCGCGGATGATCTGCTGGCCCCAAGGTGATTGAACCACATTGGAGTGTCGCCTCAAGACGGCTCTCACTTCGACCCCGCGCGCACGCATATGAATGGCTACTCTCGTGCGCATAATGCGCGCCCCTGAATTTGATTGCCAAAATCCTCGATGCAACTAAAACGCGCGGCGCGTCACTCGCGTCTGTCGGTCGAAATTCTTCGGCGGGACGACTGGCGAATGCTCGCGAAGCGTCATCCTGCGGTGGTGGCGCGGGGCCGAGGGGAACAGAAGATCATCGTTGAGGGTTCTCGTTGATGTGTTGGGCGGGCGCTGCCATGGCTTTGATCGCATCCATTCTCGCCTACCTCGCAGCATCGAAGCAGCTCACACCGCAGCGCGCGGCGTTTTGTTTGCGCCCGCACGCAGCTTTGCGAATCATGCCCAGTGACTGAATGAAGACAGGTGACAATCTAATGTGATCTGCGCCGCCGTTGCACGAACCATATCGCGGACGTCAATGCTGCATAGTTCGTCACCGGGCGGAGCGGCAGACGGCCCGGTCCGCCATCGTGCACCACAATCGGGACAAAGCGATGGCTTCGTCATAATGGTGCCGGCGGTGCCGCGCCTAACCATACCGCCATCTTCCTTACGTAGGCAAAATCAGATTCCTTACGTAGCCAAAATCAGAAGCCTTCGACCGCCGGCGGCAGATACCGGCCGCGCTACGGATCGCCCTCGTTCTCTTTGGCTCAACCGATCCCGCTTGGCCGAGAAACTTGCGGTGACCAATGCGCAGGAAGCGCGGCAGGCCGCGTTCCGTTTCGTCGCCGGAGAGCTTGATCCAATGTCCACCCGCGAATTGTTTCTCGCGACGGCGCGTCAAGTCATAGATCCGATCCTTGCTGTATACGGCGCGGCTACACCGAGACGTTCAAAGGCTGAGATGGAGGCGCTGGGGAATCTGCCTAACGTGCAATCCTGTGAACTCCCCGTTGGCAAGCTCGCGGTCCACGAAGAGTTTCCGGTCCTTGTCGCGGAAGCGGTCCACTCTCTTTTCTGCGCTCGGAACGGATAGATGACTCAAACTGACGAAGGCGCAGTTAATTCCGTTTGCAACGACAGACGCAGGCATCAACCCTGATGGACCGGTCCGTGATCGTCGCAGTGATCGCCGTGCGGATGGTGCAGTCGGCCGTTCACGAGGTAATCGGCGTGATCGCCATGCGGGACCGCTTCGTGCCCGCAGTTTCGGCCGTGCTGGTGTGAGCAACGGATTTCAGGCGTGCACTGCGCAGGATTTGTGGTATTGACCGCGATAACATGCTCGTCGACGTGATCCTCATGCATGTGATGAAGATGGCCATCGTGGAGATAGTCTACATGGCCTTCATGCCGGACTGCGGTATGACCGCAGGCTGGGCCATGTTGGTGGGTGTGGTTGAGATGGTGCTTCTCGGTGCAGGTCATGATCTCTTCCTTTCTTATCGGCGGCGATCTGGATGTTTAGTCATTGCCGTTCCGCAGCGTGTTCCATCGCGCTTTGAACCAGCCGAACAACGTGCGTGTCGAAAAGCGTGTAACAGATGTGTTTTGCTTCTCGTCGCCGTTTAACGAGCCGAGCTTGGTGTAGTGTCCGGAGCCGGGCCGAAACCGTGGTCAATTTTTCGTTATCCGCATCCGCGAGCTCTGTTACGTATGCTTCACCGCCGGCGAGTTTTGCCAACAGCCTAAGTCGAGCCGGATCGCCGAGAGCGCGGAACATCGCGGACGCCTGTGCCATTCTCGGGACCTTCCCTGACAATTTTACTGCCCCTGGCAAATCGGCGGGCCCCGTTGCGGCGGCGCCGATGATCGTTGTTGTGTCGGGCGAGGACCGGCGCAAGGTCTGCTTGGGCCAAAATTTCGGAGAGCCGACTTCCCTCAAACAGAAAGCGTTCCAATATAGTCCCGCGCGCGACAACGACTGGCCGACCTTCACCGCTTGCGCAATAGCGTCGATGTCGGCTGCTTCAGGGTAGGTATACAGCGTTGTCGGATCGTTCTTCACCATGGCGATGATTTGCCCGGCATCCGACGGCGACCAACTCGTGCAACCATCGCTGCGCCCCCGGCGTAGACGCGGTTTCGCTAGCGGGCTAGTGTCACCACTTGCTCACTCTTTGCACGCGCCGGGATTTCGATCTACGCAACTGTGTGCAAGTAACGATCATCGGAGAGTTCAATGACATCGTCCCATCCGATCGTCTTTCTCGTCGATGTGGACAAGACTTTGTTCAACAACGACGCGATCATGAGCACAGTTGGAGTCACGGCCCGTCAGGGGGTCGGGATGGCGACGGATTTCAAGAATAATCAGAACCGCTCGCCGGTTGGTCGTGAAAGTCAATCCGTTACGACAGTGCTAATGAACTGAGAGATCGTTTTCGTGATTAAAGACTGAGTTTTTGTTTGACGTTGCGGAGACCCATGGCATTGCAGATCGAAGACTATGCAATGATCGGGGATTGCGAAACGGCAGCCTTGGTCGGCCGCAACGGCTCCATCGATTGGTTGTGCTGGCCGCGCTTCGATTCAGCTGCGTGTTTCGCTGGACTGCTCGGGACGCCCGACAATGGCCGCTGGCTGCTGGGCCCGGAGTCTGAGCCATTTGAAGTCAGACGTCGCTATCGCCTCGGCACGCTGATCCTCGAGACTGAATTTCGCACGGACACCGGCACGGCGATGGTCGTTGACTTTATGCCACCCGCCGACGGTGTGTCCGACCTTGTCCGCATCGTGTGCGGACTATCGGGAAGAGTGCGGTTTCAGACTGAGCTGGTGTTGCGGTTCGATTACGGCTCGACCGTGCCGTGGGTCACTCGGAGCGAGGACGGCACTATTGAAGCGATTGCTGGCCCGGAGCGAATGATCTTGAGGACCTCAGCCGATTTGCGCGGAGAAGATCTGAAAACTGTCGGTGAGTTCGTGGTTGATGAGGGGCAAATCGTTCCATTTGTCCTGTCCTATGGGCGCTCCTTCGAAAGACCGCCGGAGCCGACCGATCCGGTTGAGGCGCTCGAACGCACGGAAACATTTTGGCGCAAATGGAGCGATCGGTGCCCTGAAGTCGGACCTTGGACGGAGGTCGTCAAACGGTCGCTGATCACCTTGAAGGCGCTAACGTATGCGCCAACCGGTGGAATGGTTGCGGCCGTCACGACATCTCTTCCGGAGCGCGTGGGCGGTACAAGGAATTGGGACTACCGCTTTTGCTGGCTGCGCGACGCCACGTTCACGCTCTTGGCTTTCCTGCATCTGGGCTATGACGAAGAAGCCAGAGCTTGGCACGATTGGCTTCTTCGGGCGGTAGCCGGCAGCCCAGGGCAGGTGCAGATTGTTTACGGAATAGGTGGGGAGCGCTGGTTGCCGGAACTTATCATCCCTTGGCTGCCCGGTTACGAGGATTCGGCCCCCGTGCGTGCCGGCAACGCGGCGTCACAGCAGCTGCAGATCGATATATTCGGTGAAATTGCCGATGCCACTTTTCAATCCTTTAGGTTGGGCGTGCGGCCATCGAAACGTGGCGACGCTTTGCGGCCGGTAATTACCGAATATCTGGCGGCCGTTTGGCGGCTGGCGGACCAAGGTATCTGGGAAGTGCGGGGAGACCCCCAGCACTTCGTCCACTCAAAGGTCATGGCATGGGTGGCATTCGATCGTGCCGCGACTTACGTCGAAGCTCAGGGTCTAAGCGACCTAAGTCGCAAATGGCGCGAAATCGGCGACGAAATCCACGCTGACGTCTGCGAGCGCGGTTTCGATCCCGAGCTTGGCAGTTTTGTGCAGGCATATGGCTCCAAACGACTCGACGCAAGCTTGTTGCTGCTGCCGATTGTGGGCTTTCTGCCAGCCACTGATCCCCGCATCCAGGGGACGCTTAAAGCCATCGAGCAAAAGCTCCTCCTCAACGATGAATTCGTTCTGCGCTATGAATTGGCAGACGCCGTTGATGGCTTGCCGGCCGGCGAAGGAGCATTTTTGGTCTGCAGTTTTTGGCTCGTCGACAATTACATATTGCAAGGTCGGTATTCAGAAGCTCGCCAGTTGTTTGAGCGCTTGCTCTCGCGCTGCAATGACGTCGGTTTGTTGGCGGAGGAATTCGATCCGCTCAACGGCCGAATGTTGGGCAATTTTCCGCAAGCTTACAGTCACGTCGGCGTGATTAATTGTGCGCTTAACCTCAGTCGCGAGATCGGACCAACGGAGCAACGAGCGGCAACATAGTCTTTGCGTCCTGGCGGTTGCGGTTACGACGGGCGGGGCAATGTAGTCTGACCACTTAAAGGAAAGCTCATACTACATTAACGCCCGGCACGATGTCCGTTCTGCCGCAGGAACCTGACCACCCCCTCGGGAGTTGAACAAAACGCTGGTGGTAATGGCGCCTGACGTGGCGTCAATAAGCGGCACTTTGGCCTCGAAGCGGCCACCCCGGAGTTCTGGAACTCCTTTCGCGCATGAGTTTCTCTGGGAGTTGGTGATCGTCCGATGGATCAGTGCCTCGAGCGTCCGGAGTTCTCGAATGACACCTCCTCATCCGGTCGTCTTCCTGATCGATGTCGACAACACGCTGCTCGACAACGACCAAGTCCAAGAGGACTTGAAAGATCATCTCGAGCGCGCATATGGCCGCGGCGCTCGCGAACGCTATTGGGGTATTCTGCAAGACCTTTTCGCAGAGCTCGGCTATCGTGACTACCTCGGAGCGTTGCAGCGCTACCGGAACGAGCATCCGTGCGAGGTGGAGCTGCTCGCTATGTCTTCTTTTCTCATCGATTATCCTTTCGTCGATCGTCTGTTCCCGGCCGCGATCGAAGTATTGAGACGGTTGATCGATTTTGGTCCCACCGTCATCCTGTCGGACGGTGACGTCGTCTTTCAACCTCACAAGGTCGAGCGCGCTGGTCTTGCCGAGGCGGTGGCCGGGCGTGTGCTGATTTACATTCATAAGGAAGAAGCCCTCGATGATGTCGAGCGGCGCTATCCCGCCGAGCGTTATGTTATTGCCGACGATAAGCGACCGATCCTGGCGGCGGTCAAACAATTCTGGGGCGAGCGCGTAACGACCGTGTTCGTCCGACAAGGAAGCTATGCGCACGATCCGAAAATCGCCGCTTATCCGAAGGCGGACTTGACGATCGACCACATCGCCGACTTGCTCGACGATGACTTGGTTCGATCGCTAACGCGACCACTGGCCGCGTCTAGGTTGGAGTTGGCCCGATGAAACCAACGAAGATAATTCACGACCTCGGCCAAAGCTTATGGCTTGACAATATCACGCGCGACTTGCTCGACAGCGGCACGTTGCTGCGCTACATCGACGACTTATCGGTGACTGGACTGACCTCGAATCCAACCATCTTCGATCACGCCATCAGGAGCAGTGGCGATTACGACAGCGACATTTCCCAGGGCGCTTTACGCGCCAAGCGTCAAGAGGATTTGTTTTTCGATCTCGCGTTGGCAGATCTGACGAGAGCTGCCGATTTGTTTCAGCCGATATTCGACCGTAGCGACGGGGTTGACGGTTGGGTATCGCTGGAAGTCTCGCCCTCTCTCGCCTACGACACCCAACGCTCGCTCGCGGCCGCGCGCGATCTCCATCAGCGAGGCGGCAAACGGAATCTCTTCATCAAAATACCCGGCACCGTGGAGGGATTGCCGGCGATCGAAGCTGCGATTTTCGCCGGCATTCCAATCAACGTCACACTGTTGTTCTCCCGCGAGCAGTATGTCGCCGCGGCGGAGGCCTATCTGCGCGGCGTCGAGCGGCGCATCGAGGCAGGCCTCAATCCCGCCGTCGCCTCAGTCGCCTCACTCTTCATCAGCCGGTGGGATGTCGCAGTGCGCGAAAAGGTGCCCGCCGAACTGGCCAATCGGCTGGGCATCGCGATAGCTCAGCGCACTTACGCAGCTTATATGGAATTGCTCTCCTCGGCGCGTTTTCAGCGGGCCGCAAATTCGGGAGCGCGCGCACAGCGTTTGCTTTGGGCGAGCACCGGCACCAAGGATCCGAAAGCGTCCGACATCCTTTACGTGAAGGCTCTCGCCGCGCCTTTCACCGTCAACACCATGCCAGACGGCACGCTCAAAGCCTTCGCGGATCATGGAGAGCTTGCCGAGGTCCTGCGAGCCGATGGCGGCGATTGCGAGAAGGTTCTTGCCGCCTTCGCGAAAGCCGGCGTCGACGTCGATGCGCTGGCGGACCGTTTGCAAAAGGAAGGCGCTGCGTCCTTTGTTAAATCCTGGAATGACCTGATGGCCTGCATCGAATCTAAGAGCGCCGCGATGCGTAGGGCGAGCTGATACATGACTGTCGCTTCCCGTCAGCATAAGAGCGTACCACAGCCCGTTGGCGGACGGCAGGCAGGCACGCAACCTCTGCGCAGCCGACCCGCGTGGGCGTCGCTCGCACAGCACTATCAGAAACTCAAAGACGTCCACTTGCGGCAGCTCTTCACCGACGATCATGCCCGCGGCGTGCGGTTTGCCGTCGAAGCGACCGGGCTCTATCTCGACTACTCCAAGAACCGCATCACCGAAGAAACGCTGACGCTTTTTTGTGAGCTCGCTCGCGAATGTGGCCTCAAGGAGCGCATCGCCGCTATGTTTCGCGGCGACAAAATCAACGTCTCCGAAAACCGTGCGGTGCTGCACGTTGCGCTCCGCGCCCCGCGCGGGGCACGCATCATGCACGATGGACGAAACGTCGTGCCCGAGGTGCACGCCGTCCTCGACAAAATGGCCGATTTTTCTACCCGGGTGCGTGGCGGGGAGTGGCAAGGTCATACCGGTAAGCGCATCCGCAATGTCGTCAATATCGGCATCGGCGGCTCTGATCTCGGCCCCGTCATGGCCTATGAAGCGCTGCGGCATTACAGCGACCGCGCGATGACCTTCCGCTTCGTCTCCAACGTCGACGGCACGGATTTCGCCGAAGCGGTACGGGACCTTGACCCCGGTGAGACATTGTTCATTGTCTCCTCCAAGACCTTTACCACTCTGGAGACGATGACCAACGCGCATACCGCGCGTGCGTGGTCGCTGACGGGGTTGAAAGATGAGAGCGCCGTCGCCAAGCACTTTGTTGCGGTATCGACCAATGCACAAGAGGTGGCCCGGTTCGGCATCGATACCGCCAACATGTTCGGCTTCTGGGATTGGGTTGGCGGCCGTTATTCGATGGACTCGGCAATCGGCCTTTCGACCATGCTGGCAATCGGGCCGGACAATTTCCGTGCCATGCTGGACGGCTTTCACGCCATGGACGAGCATTTCCGCTCCGCGCCGTTCGAACGCAATCTGCCGGTGCTGATGGGCCTGCTCGGCGTGTGGTACACGGATTTCTTCCGCGCCCAGACCGTCGCCGTACTGCCCTATGAGCAGTATCTCAAGCGCTTTCCCGCCTATCTCCAGCAACTCACCATGGAGAGCAATGGCAAGCACGTAACGATCGACGGCATTCGTGTCGACTACGACACCGGCCCGGTCTATTGGGGCGAGCCGGGCACCAACGGCCAGCATTCGTTCTATCAGCTGATCCACCAGGGGACGCGCCTCATCCCTTGCGACTTCATAGCGTTCGCACGCGCCCTCAATCCGCTGGGCCGGCACCACGACATGCTGCTCGCCAATGTCCTTGCGCAAACGGAGGCGCTGGCCTTCGGCAAGACGGCCGATGAGGTCAAGGCTGAAGGCACGCCCGACTGGCTGGTGCCGCATCGGGTGTTCGAGGGAAATCGACCCTCCAACACGTTATTGCTCGACGCGCTGACTCCGGCGGCGCTGGGCAAGCTCGTCGCGCTCTACGAGCACGTCGTATTCACGCAAGGCTCGATCTGGCAGATCGATTCCTTCGATCAGTGGGGCGTAGAGCTCGGCAAGGCGCTCGCCCAGAAGATCATTCCTCAACTCGAGAGCCCGAGCGAACCGAAGCTCGAGCACGACAGCTCGACCAACGCACTGATCCGACGCTACCGCAAGCTCAGGGAGCCGCCTGATGCCGCGAGGATATGACCGCCCGCTTTATATTCAGCCGTTCGATCACCGTGGCTCCTTCCAGACCAAAATGTTCGGCTGGCAGTCGCCGCTGACGGATGGGCAGACCGCGGAAATTGCCGACGCCAAAAGGGTGATTTACGACGGCTTCTTGGCCGCGCTCGCGGGCGGGGTCGCGAAGGAGAAGGCCGGTATCCTTGTCGACGAGCAATTTGGCGCCGCCATCCTCCGCGATGCCGCGTCCAAGAACATCACCACGGCTTGTCCGGCGGAAAAAAGCGGACAGGACGAGTTCGATTTTGAATATGGCGAGGACTTCGAACGTCACATCGAAGCCTTCGATCCGACTTTCTGCAAGGTACTGGTGCGCTACAACCCACAGGGCGAACGCGCGGTGAACCAAAGGCAGGCGGCTCGACTGAAGCGGTTGTCCGATTTTCTCGCCAGCCGCGGCCGCAGCCGCTTTATGTTCGAATTGTTGGTTCCGCCTGAGAAGATGCAGCTCGACAGACTTAAGGGTGACAAGAAAGCCTATGACCTCGAACTGCGTCCGCGATTGATGGTCGAAGCCATCCACGAACTGCAGGACGCCGGCGTCGATCCCGATTTGTGGAAAGTCGAAGGTCTCGATCGGCGCGAAGATTGCGAGAGCATCGTTGCCGCAGCGCGCTCCGGCGATCGCCGCAATGTCGGCTGTATCGTTCTCGGTCGCGGCGAGAACGACGAGAAGGTGGGCGAATGGCTCCGAATTGCAGCCGATGTTCCAGGTTTCGTCGGATTTGCAATCGGGCGCACGGTTTTCTGGGAGCCGCTGGTCGCGTGGCGCAGCAAACATGCGACACGCGCTCAGACTGTTGCCGAGATCGCCCGACGCTATTCTCAATTTGTAGATTTGTTCGAACGGAAAGACGCAAGCCTGTCGCCGGTCGCCACTTCGAGGATTCGGCCGGAACGTCGTTCCTCTATGAAGGGCTAGAACCATGCAGCTGGGAATGATCGGTCTCGGCCGGATGGGAGCTAGTATGGTCCGGCGCCTGCTCAAAGGCGGTCACCAATGCGTGGTGTTCGACCGTTCAGCAAATGCGGTCGCGGAACTGGTCAAGGACAAAGCCGTCGGCACGTCGTCGTTGGCCGAATTTGTCAACGCCCTGACTAAACCGCGCGTGCTTTGGTTGATGGTGCCGGTCGGCGCCGTCGACGACACGATCGCGGATTTGCTGCCCCATCTCCACCGCGGCGACATCCTGATCGACGGCGGCAATTCCTACTACGTGGACGACATAAGGCGCACGAGGGAGCTGAGCACTAAAGGCATCCACTATGTCGATGTCGGCACCAGCGGCGGCGTGTGGGGATTGGAGCGCGGCTATTGCATGATGATCGGCGGCGAGAGTGAAATCGTAAATGACCTTGATCCGATCTTCAAATCGCTTGCGCCGGGCCGCGGCGAGATTCCGCGCACGGCTGGACGCGACAAGGCCGGTGGCACGGCCGAGCAGGGCTATCTGCATTGCGGCCCCAACGGCGCCGGCCATTTCGTCAAAATGGTCCACAACGGTATCGAATATGGCGTGATGGCGGCCTACGCCGAAGGCTTCGCTATCCTCCAGGCGGCCAACATCGGCAACAAGCCCGGCGCGATCGATGCCGAAACCACGCCGCTGCGCGATCCCGAACATTATCGCTACGATCTCAACCTTCCGGACATCGCCGAAGTGTGGCGTCGCGGCAGCGTAATCGCGTCTTGGCTGCTCGACCTTTCCGCGGCGGCCTTATTGCAGGATCCCGCGCTGAAGCAATTCGCTGGACGCGTGTCCGATTCCGGCGAAGGCCGCTGGACGGTGAGGGCAGCCATCGACGAAGGCGTGCCGGCCCATGTGCTGTCGTCGGCGCTGTATGAGCGGTTCAGCTCGCGCGGCGAAGCGGACTTCGCCGACAAGCTCCTCTCCGCCATGCGTTACCAGTTCGGGGGGCATGTTGAGAAGCCGGCCGCGAAGCGGGCCGGATGACTTCGGAGCAAACGCGCATGCAGCAGCCATTACAGAAAGGGATGACGGACGCGGAGCTCGATACGCTCGCGATCAACACAATCCGTACGCTGTCCATCGACGCGGTTCAGCAAGCGAACTCCGGACATCCCGGCACGCCCATGGCGCTGGCGCCGCTGGTCTATGTGCTGTGGAACGAAGTCCTGCGCTTCGATCCACAGGACCCGATCTGGGCCAATCGTGATCGCTTTGTGCTGTCGAACGGGCACGCCTCGATGCTGCTGTGGTCGGTGCTGTACTTAACCGGCACGCGTGCCGTGAATGCGGACTATGAGCGGCTTGGCCATCCCGCGGTCACTCTCGAGGACATCAAGCATTTCCGTCAGCTCGGCAGCAAAGCCCCGGGGCATCCCGAGTATCACTGGGTGTCGGGCGTCGAGGCAACGACTGGTCCGCTCGGGCAAGGCATTGCCAATAGCGTCGGCATGGCGATGGCGCGGAAGTGGCTTGCGGCTCGTTACAACAAGCCAAGCTTCGAGATCTTCGACTACAACATTTATGCGATTTGCAGCGACGGCGACTTGATGGAAGGCATCGGCTCGGAAGCTGCGTCGCTGGCGGGCCATCTCGGCCTCGACGATCTGTGCTGGATCTACGACAACAATCACATCACCATCGAAGGCAAGACCCGTATTACTTTCACCGAGGATGTCGCGACCCGTTTCCTTGCTTACCAATGGAACGTGCTGCGCGTCGGCGAAGCCAATGATTTGCAGCGGATCGAGGACGCGCTTGCGGTTTTCCGCAAGACCAAAGACCGGCCGACGCTCATCATTCTCGACAGCCATATCGGCTACGGCGCGCCGCACAAGGTCGACACCGCCGCCGCCCATGGCGAGCCTTTGGGCGACGACGAGGTACGTCTCGCCAAGCGCGCTTATGGTTGGCCGGAGAATGCCAAATTTCTCGTGCCCGACGGCGTGATGGAGCACTTTGCCGATGGGATCGGCGCACGCGGCGCGAAGGCGCGCCGCGGCTGGGAAACGCTCTTCGCCGACTACCGCGCGCAATTTCCCGACCTCGCCATTGAGATCGAACAGATGCAGCGGCGCGAGCTGCCCGCGGCATGGGATCGCAATCTGCCAAATTTTCCGGTGGATCCAAAAGGCATCGCCGGACGCGACGCCTCGGGCCAAGTGCTCAATGTGCTGGCCCAAAATATTCCCTGGCTGATCGGTGGCGCGGCCGATCTCGGACCGTCGACTCGGACAACGCTCAAATTTGTCGGCGCCGGGGATTTCGAGCCTGGGTCGTCCAGCGGACGCAATCTGCATTTCGGGATCCGCGAGCATGCAATGGCTGCGATCGTCAACGGCCTGTCGCTGTCGAAGCTGCGGGCGTTCGGTTCGACGTTCATGATCTTTAGCGATTACGCCCGGCCGGCTATTCGGCTCTCCGCCATGATGGAACTTCCGACTATCTTCGTTTTCAGCCACGACGCCATGGGAGACGGCGAAGACGGACCGACGCACCAGCCAGTCGAGCAACTCGTTTCGCTGCGTGCTGTGCCGGGCCTGGTCGTGCTGCGGCCGGCGGATGCCAACGAAGTCGTCGAGGCCTATCGCTACGTCATGCAGCTGCGCCACAAGCCGGCGGTAATCGCGCTATCGCGTCAGCTGCTGCCGACATTCGATCGGCAACAGTTTGCGTCGGCTGCCGGCGTCGCGCGTGGCGCTTATGTCATGGCCGATGCGCCAGGCGGACCGCCGGAGGTCATTCTCATCGCTTCGGGTAGCGAGGTGTCGCTGGTCGTCAAAGGCTATGAGGCACTGGCATCCCGCGGGGTGCGCTCGCGCGTCGTCTCGATGCCGTCATGGGACATTTTCGAAGAGCAGCCGCAATCCTATCGGGACGAAGTCCTGCCGCCCGCGGTGACGGCGCGTGTCGCCGTCGAGCAGGGTTCGGTACTTGGTTGGGACCGCTACGTGGGCGCCGCCGGTCGCGTCATCGGCATGCAGACGTTCGGCGCGTCGGCGCCGCTCAAGGACCTGCAGCGCAAGTTTGGTTTTGAGCCGCAGCGGGTCGTTGCGGCCGCCATGGAAACGCTCGGACGGAATTGACCGCGGCAGTCGCGCCGCTCGTAAAGCGGGCCGGTTAAGGGAACTGATCGAAGGTGTTGGACACGCACGACCAAGTCATCGAAGCTGAGCGGCCAGCGGAAATCGCGCGCGTGTCGGAGGCCGAGGCGGCACCGCCATGCGCCATGGTGATCTTCGGCGCCGCGGGCGACCTCACCAAACGCTTAGTCGTGCCAGCACTGTACAATCTGGCGCAGGCGGGACAGCTCTCCCAACAATTCCAGCTTGTCGGTGTCGATCACAACGCCGGCAGTACCGAGCAATGGCGGGAAGGTCTCGCCGCCGCGATGCAAGATTTTGTTGCTCAAGGCGGAGAGTTTCACGTCGACGCCGTCGACCAATCGGTATGGCGCTGGCTCAGCGACCGCATGAGCTATCTGCCAGGTGATCTCAATGACCCTCGAGTTTACGCTCGGCTACGTGAACATCTGGCTGCATTGGACAAGACGGCCGCGACCGGCGGAAATTACCTTTTTTATCTTGCAGTTGCCGACCGTTTCTTTGCGTCCGCAATCGCCCAGCTTGGCGCCGCGGGTCTGGTGACCGAAAAGAACGGCCAGTCGCGCCGAGTTGTGATCGAAAAGCCCTTCGGCCACGATCTGCTCTCAGCCAAAGCGCTCAATGTGGATATTCTGAAAACACTGCAAGAACGACAGATCTACCGGATTGATCACTTCCTCGGCAAGGAGACAGTCCAAAATATCATGGCACTGCGTTTCGCCAACGGCTTGTTCGAGCCGCTGTGGAATCGCCAACAGATCGATCATGTTCAGATTACCGTCGCGGAAACGCTCGGCGTCGAGCATCGCGGCAAGTTTTATGAAAAGACTGGTGCCCTTCGCGATATGGTACCAAATCACGTGCTCCAGCTTTTGGCGATGACCGCGATGGAGCCACCCAATTCTTTCGATGCCGACGCGGTGCGAACCAAGAAGACCGAGGTCATCCAGGCCATCAAGCCGATCGATCCGACGCAAGCGCTGCATGATGCCGTCCGCGGGCAATACGGCGGCGGCACGGTGATGGGTGAAAGCGTACCATCGTATCGGCAGGAACCGTTTGTCGCGCCGAACTCGGCGACCGAAACTTTCGTCGCCTGGAAGCTTAACATCGATAACTGGCGCTGGGCCGGCGTGCCGTTTTATTTGCGCACCGGCAAGCGCCTGCGCCGCCGATCAACTGAAATCGCGATTCGCTTTCACCAGGCGCCGTATGCGCTGTTTCGCGACACCTGTGTGGACCGGATGCACCCCAACTGGATGATTTTGCGTATACAGCCGGACGAGGGCATTGCGCTGGAGTTCGCTGCCAAGCGGCCCGGCCCTGTCTTGAAGTTGAGTACCGTTAGCATGGATTTCGCCTACAAGAGCTATTTCAAAGTCGCGGCCAATACGGGTTACGAGACGCTGATCTATGACTGCATGATCGGCGATCCGACGCTGTTCCAGCGCGCCGATACCGTCGAAGCGGGTTGGCAGGCGGTGCAGCCGATTATCGACGCCTGGGCCAACAATCCGCCACCGAACTTTCCCAATTATGCCGCCGGAAGCAGTGGTCCCGCGGCGGCTGACGAACTCCTCGCGCGCACGGGTCGTGCGTGGCGGTCATTGGCCTGACCGGCGTTGGATGTCGCGATGGCGGAGAAGCAAAAGACCTCTCTAGTGCTAGCGGACGTCGACGGCACGCTCGTTACCGAGGAAAAAGTGCTGACGCAGAGAGCCCAGCGCGCCGTCGAAGCGCTTCACGCGGCGGGGATCCGTTTTGCCATCACCAGCGGTCGCCCGCCGCGCGGCATGGCCATGCTTTTCGACGCGCTAAAGATCGACACGCCGATCGCTGGCTTCAACGGCGGACTTTTCGTCGAGCGCGATCTTACGATCCTTGAAGAAAAGACCGTACCTGTTGACGTCGCGCGAGCGGCGATTGGCCTCATCCGAGAACAGGGACTCGACGCATGGATCTATCGTGGCAATGACTGGTTGATCACCAAACCTGACGCTCCGCATGTCGCCCGTGAAGCCTGGACCGTGAAATTTGCACCAACGGTCGTGCCCGACTTTGCTAAGGATCTGGAAGAGGTGACTAAGATCGTCGGCGTGAGCGACGACTATGGAAAGGTGGAGCGTTGCGAGGCGGCCGCGCGAGTCGCGTTCGGATCGCGGGCCACGGCGACGAGGTCGCAGCCCTATTATCTAGACGTAACCAACAAGGAAGCAAACAAGGGCGCTGTCGTCGAATATCTCGCACGGTACGCCGGCGTGCCAACCGAGGAAATCGCTACCATCGGTGACCAGCCAAACGACGTGCTCATGTTCGAGCGCTCAGGATTCAGCATCGCAATGGGCAACGCCTCCGATGAGGTCAAGGCGCGGGCTTCCGCTGCCACCGATTCTTACAATGACGAAGGCTTCGCCAAGGCGATGGAGCATTTCATCCTTCCCACCGCGGGTTGAGATTATGGCAGACATTGGACGCATCGAAATACTGCCCGACCCGACAGCGCTCGCGGAGCGCGCGGCGGACTGGATGACGGCCGCGGTATTGGCCGCAGATGGTCCGTGCCGGGTCTCGCTCTCCGGCGGATCGACGCCGAAGGCGCTTTACGCGCTTCTGGCCTCGGAGCGTTTCCGCAACCGCTTCCCGTGGCCGCGTGTGCATTGGTACTGGGGCGACGAGCGCTTCGTTCCCTACGACCATCGCGACAGCAATTATCGGATGACGCGCGAGACAATGCTCTCCAAAGTGCCGGTGCCGCCGGAGAACGTTCACCCAATTCCGACCGACGGGGACCCTGACGACGCCGCCCGACGCTATGAGCGAACACTGCAGCACACTTATGGCTCCACGAACTTCGATGCCGTCCGTCCGCTCTTTGATGTGACGTTACTCGGGCTCGGCGCTGACGGTCACACGGCATCACTGCTGCCCGGCGAGCCGATACTTGAGGAACGCAAACGCTGGGTAGCAGCCGTTGCGCACGGGCGGCCCGAGGTTCGCATTACCATGACCTATCCCGCAATCGAGAGCAGCCGGCGCGTCGCGTTTTTGGTCGCCGGAGAAGAAAAAGCCGAAATCTTTGGCGCGATCCGCGCCGGGAACAGCCGCGTACCGGCCGCGCGCGTGCGGCCTGTCGGCGAACTCTTCTGGTTCGTTGACCGAGCCGCAGCGAGCGATAAAAGAATGCCTCACCGCGCGGGAGCGCGATCGTCATGACCGGCCAACGCATACGCGCTGCCGAAGCCGACACGACCGCGGCGTGGGTTCCCCGGCCTCCCATCCTGATAGCGCCGTCTATATTGTCCGCCGACTTCGCGCGGTTAGGCGAAGAGGTGCGCGCTGTCGATGCTGCCGGCGCAGATTGGATCCATGTTGACGTCATGGATGGCCGCTTTGTACCAAACATCACTATAGGCCCGCTCGTCGTGGAGGCCGTGCGGCGCTCGACCGCGAGGCCCATCAATGTGCACCTGATGATTATCGAGCCCGAGCGCTATCTTGAAACTTTCGCGAGAGCGGGGGCCGATCACCTGCTCGTACACGCGGAACCGGGTTCTACCATCCATTTACATCGGACATTGAGTCAGATCCGGGCACTTGGAAAGAAAGCGGGGGTAGCGTTAGACCCAGCGACCTCGCCGGAATTCATCAGCTATGTGCTGCATCTCTGCGACGTCATTCTCGTGATGACAGTGGACCCCGGATTTAGTGGCCAGGGCTTCCTTCCCGAAATGTTGCCCAAGGTTCGCCGCCTGCGCGCGATGTGCGCCGAACGGGGGCTGCAGCCAATCATCGAAGTCGACGGCGGCGAGAACCCCATCACCGCAGGCCAGACGGCCGCCGCCGGCGCCAACGCCATTGTTGCAGGCTCGGCGATCTTTGCTACTGCGGACTACGCCGCGGCTATCGCGGGCATTCGCGCCAGCGCTACGTCGGCGGCGGCTCGGGCATGAGCGCCATACCGCTGCCACATCCGATCGACCGCGACGTTCTTAAGCGCGGCGCGGCAAAGGCGGCGGTCGAGCTTGTCGAGAATGACATGGTCGTCGGGCTCGGCAACGGCTCAACCGCGGCTTTCGCCGTCGAGGCGCTTGGCCAACGTCGGCGAGAAGGATTGCGCTTTGTCGCGATTCCCACCTCACGACGTACCGCCGACCTGGCGAGCGCCATGGGCATTCCGCTGACGTCGTTCGGCGAGCATCGCCAGATCGATATTACGATCGATGGCGCCGACGAGGTGGAACGCGGCACACTCAATCTGATTAAGGGCCGCGGCGGCGCGTTGCTTCACGAGAAGATTGTCGCCGCTGCGACGCGGCAACTTGCCATAATCATCGACTCGATCAAACTGGTGGATCAGCTCGGTACCAATGCGCCGGTTCCTGTTGAGGTGGTCGCCTTTGGACTGGAAGCAACCCAGGCCGCGCTCGAGGTACTCGGCGCGAGCGCACGACTTCGCCTGTCGACGTCGGATCAGCCCTTTGTCACGGACAGCGGCAACCGCATCCTCGATTGCAAATTCGATCGCATCAGCGACCCGGCACGACTGGAAGAGCGTATCCGGCGCGTCATCGGAGTCGTCGAAAGCGGCCTTTTCATCTCCCGCGCTGATCCAGTTTTCGTCGGCGACACGTCCGGCGTCCGGCGGCTCAACAGCGCACGCTCGCACCGCGGTACTCCGCCCATTCTGGTCATTATGGGCGTGTCGGGTGCGGGTAAGACCACGGTTGCGAAAGAACTCGCGGCGCGTTTGGGCTGGGCCTTCGAAGAAGGCGACTTGCTTCATCCGGAACTTAACATCGCCAAGATGCATGCCGGTATTCCGTTGACCGATGAAGACCGCCTACCATGGCTCGAGCGCGTCGCGGCCTGGATCGATGCGCAGCGCGCGAAGAAACAACCGGGCATAATCACCTGCTCCGCACTTAAGCGCTCATATCGCCAGATCATTATCGGCGGACGGCCGGAAGTCCGACTCGTCTATCTGCGCGGCGGCCGGGACCTCATAGCCGAACATCTGGTCGGCCGCAGCGGTCATTTTATGCCGTCGAACCTACTGCAGAGCCAGATCGACACCCTCGAAGAGCCTGATCCGAGCGAGGACCCATTGATCGTCGATGAAGGAGCGCCTGCGGGGCGAACCGCAAGTCAAATTGCAAGCGAGATCATTCATTTGCTGGGCACTTCCGCAACCGTCAATCAGTGATATGCCCAGCTTGTATCTGGCAACAGCACCCGACAACGCAGGCCCCTAAAATAACAGGTGCGAAGTTCGAAGTGGGAGTTGAACGATGAGGCGGCAACTATCCAAAAATTCGCCGGCAAGACTCGGTTTGCGAGCGAGGAAACCGGTTCGATACCTCCACTGTTTGGTGGAAAGCTAACATTATCGCCAAATTCCGCGACGTCGCATTTGCCCCAAAACGGATTCCTTTGGAAGCTGCGAGATCAGACGCTGAGGTGCATTATGGAATAAGTTCGTCTGTCGGTCGCCGCGCGGAGGGAGCTGCTGGCGCCAGCTATCCGTTTTAGGACATTGACGGGACAAATCTCTCACGCCCCCCAGATTTCCTGCGCCAGGCAGACGATCATGCGCAACTTGGCCCATTGCTGCTCCTCGGCCAGTAAATTGCCTTCCTCAGTGGAAGCAAAGCCGCATTGAGGCGAAAGACAAAGCTGGTCGAGTGAGATGTACTTCGACGCTTCGTCGATGCGGTGCATAATCGTATCTTTATCCTCAAGCTGACCGCTCTTCGAGGTTACAAGACCGAGAATAACTTGACGGTCCTTGGGCACGAGCCGCAAAGGCTCGAAGCCGCCGGCCCGGTCATCGTCGTACTCCATAAAAAATCCATGGACTTTGATTTTGTTGAAAAGAATCTCCTGCACGGTGTCGTAACCTCCGGCTCCCATGAACGTTGACTTATAGTTGCCGCGGCAAAGATGTATGGTGATCGTCATGTCGGAAGGAATGTCCGACATCGCGGTGTTGATGAGTTCGCCATAAAGCGCGCCGAGCTTTTCCGGATCGTCGCCGCGTGCCGTCATCTGCTGTCGATATTGCGGATCACATAGCATGGCTATGTAGACTTCGTCGAATTGTAGATAGCCACAGCCAGCATCGGCAAAACTGCGCACGGCCTTCCTATACGCCTGACCAAGGTCATCGAAAAAAAGCTCGAGGTTGGGATAGACCTCTTTGTTGATCGGCGTTTTCATTGGGCGGCCGTAGATCGCGGATGGGGCGGGTATTGTTACCTTCGGGGTGCGTTGGTTTTTTGCGCAAGATATCTGAAGTGCTCGATCATCGGATGATCGCCGTTGAAGCCGATCTTGCCGGTCACGCGAATGCCTTCGTTGCGGGTCGTAACGGCGGAAAAAGCGACGCCAGTCTCCATGACGCGGCGTTCGACGCCATCAAGGCCCAGAGAAAGTCGAGATGCCACCAAGATCGGCGAAACTCGCCGTCGGTAACGGAATTGAGGCCGATTTCCTCTTGCATCTTGATGATGCGATCGATTTCCCGGTTTTCGACGGCCTTGAGTTCTGCGTCCGCGATTTCGCCTTTGAGGCGCTTTTCGCGCGCCTTCGTCAGGGCGATCGGGCGCAAAAGGCTTCCGACATGATCAGCGCGAAAAGGCGGCCTTGAGCGGAGCATTGTTGTCCTTCCGATTTGCAAATTTGAACGCGGATCGGCCGAGGTGCGATCAAAAGCACCTGCTCGGTGGAATTCCCTGGTAGCGCTTGAACATTGTCGTGAACGCCGTCGGACTCTCGTACCCGAGATCGATAGCGATGCTGGTGATCGATTCGCCCGCCGCAAGACGAGGAAGTACGGCGAATAAGCAGGCCTGCCGTCGCCACTCGCCGAAGCTCAGTCCGGTTTCGCGGCGAAACCGGCGCGTGAAGGTTCGGCGACTCATGCGGAGCGTCGCGCTCCAATCATTGATTGTCTGGCGAGCGGAGGGGCCGTGAAGGAAGCTCTGACATTGCGCCGCGAGCTGAGAATCCTTCGGCAGCGGCAATCTGGCGGGGAGCGCTGGCAATGCTTCAAGTTCGTTTAGCAACCGAGCGACGACGGCGCCGGAACGACTGCCGGCTCGCGCATGCGCGCTGGTCTTCATGGCTTCCTGGAGCAGCTGATAAAGAACGGGCGTGACGTTAACGACCCGGCATTTTGTCGGCAGGTCATAGTTCGGAATGCGCTCGATCCATAACGTCATCGTACTCACCGCGCCGATCATTCGAGCGTTGTGAACTACGCCGTGCGGAATCCAGGCAGCCCGGTTAGGCGGCACGATGAGCGCCCCGTCGTCCGTTTCCATGATCATGGCTCCGTCGGCCGCGAGAACGAATTGCGCTTCGTCGTGATGGTGAGGATCAGAAACGTGGCCTCGCGGGAATTCGCTGCAACGCGCCAGCGCGGCGCGGCCGCCGACCGCCGGCGGGCATGCCTCGGTATGCTTTATTATCCGCTGGGCCATAGGCTTCTCCCGCAATAGTCCGGTTCATTGGGGGCCAAGCTAAGCATGGTTCACCCTGTGTGAATTGCCGCCGACGCCGATTAACCGCGACAAGCGCTCGCTATCGGTCGCCAATACCTTGCTCGCCCCGTCGTAGGCAACCGCACCATTGACGAGGACGACGGCGCGCGGTGCGAGCTTCAGAGCGAGTTTCGCCCGCTGCTCGACGATGAGGATCGTGATGGTCGCTTCGCGCTGAAGCCGGTCCAGCGCCGCCGCGATCGCTTCCGTCATAATTGGCGAGAGACCTTCCAGCGGCTCGTCCAACAGCAACACCTCCGGCCCACCCATTAGAGCGCGTCCGATCGCCAGCATCTGTTGCTCGCCGCCGGAAAGCTGATTGCCAGCATTGCGACGCCGCTCCGACAGCCGAGGGAAAAGGTCATAGACGGCACCGACCGACCAGCCGGCGCCGTGGGCACTGACAAGGAGATTCTCCTCGACCGACAGGGAGGTGAATATCTCTCGTTCCTGGGGCACCAGCGCGATTCCGGCGCGCGAGCGCTGCCATGTCGGCCAGCGCTCGATAGAGCGGCCAGCGAATAAGATCGCACCACTGTGGAATGCAGTTAGCCCGACAATGGTTGTTAGTAGCGTGGTCTTGCCCGCGCCATTGCGGCCGAGAATCGCGATTCTCTCGCCCTTTTCGGCCGCGAACGAGATTGCATCCAGCACGACGGTCCGGCCATACCCCGCCGATACCCGATCGAGGTGAAGGCATTCAGACATCGCCGAAGTCTCCTTCGCCGAAATAGATGCGTCGGACCTCTTCGTTATTGGCTATTTCGTCTGGCGTACCTTCGACCAGGATGCGGCCCCGATCGAGCACCGTGACGCGGTGAGCGAACCGGAACACGATATCCATGTCGTGCTCGATGAGCAGAATAGCCAGCGTTGAGGGCATGCGCTCGAGCACGTCAAGGATAGTTGTGCTTTCGGTGCTAGGGACACCAGCAGCAGGTTCATCGAGCAAAAGGACGCTCGGTCGGCGGGCCAGCGCCAAGGCGATCTCCACCAGACGCTGCTGACCATAGCTCAGTACCGCAACGGTTCGGGCGCTCACCTCTCCGAGTCCGAGGCCGGATGCCAGGGCGTAAGCCTCGTCGAGCATCGTCCGGTAATGTCCTGCGGACGTGACCATCTTCCAGGCGACGTGCTCGCGCTCCGCAATACTAAGAAATATGTTCTCAAGAACCGACAGGCCGTTGAACAGCGAGTTGACCTGGAAGGTGCGGCAAAGGCCCTTACGTACGCGCTGATATGGTCTCGCGCGGGTGATATCCTTGCCGTTGAGCAGGATGCGTCCAGCGTTCGGATTTAACCGCCCGGTGATCAAGTTGACGAAAGATGTCTTGCCCGCCCCGTTCGGTCCGATAAGCGCGTGACGTGCACCTCCGAATAATTGAAACGATATGTCATCGGCGACGCGTAGCGCGCCGAATGCTTTGCTTAGGCCAATGGTTTCCAGCACGGGCGCCCTCATGGAACCCGCTTTCCAGTCGCGATGCGCATACGCGCGGTCACGTTGTCGACGATGCCGAGGATCCCGCCGCGGCCGAACATCACCACCGCGATGAGGATGATGCCAAGCCAAAGCTCCCAATAGGCGGGATTAAGAATCGAAAATTCGTGCGACGCTATAATATAGATCGGCGGCCCTATGAATGCGCCATACAGGCGACCTGCTCCGGCAAGGATCAGCATGATGAGTGCGGAACCGGAAAATTCAAACGAGAGCACGTTCAGTCCGACAAACTGATGTGCCTGCGCGCCCACCGCGCCGGCCATACCGGCGAGCGCTGCCGAAATTGCGTATATCAGGATGAGGCGCAAACGCACCGGCGCGCCGATCGCCTCCATCCGTGTGGCGTTTTCCCGGATGCCGCGCAGCGAGCCGCCGAATGGGGACATCACGATCGTGCGAACCACGACAAATCCAAACAGCGCGGCGGTCAGACAATACCAATAACCGGTCCGGCCGAAGATGTCCCAGTCCCAGATCCCGAAGAGAGGCTTGACGGTCATACCGCTTAAGCCGTCCGTGCCGCCGGTCAGCCAAGTGGCCCGATTTGCGGCTTCCTCCAGCATGAGCAGCATGCCGAAGGTCAGCATCAGCAAAGTCAGTCCACGCGTGCGCAAGATGATGGCGCCGGATGCAAAGCCAGCTGCTCCGGCCAACGTCACCGCGGCGATCAGGCCGAGGATCGGATCGCCCGCGTGATTTGCCGCCAAAATTCCCGCGCAATAAGCACCCAGGCCGAAAAAAGCGCCGTGGCCGAGCGTCACGATACCGGCGTAGCCGACGATCAGATCAACCGAGAAAACGAACAACACGGAAACCAGGACCTCAGTGCCAAGATTGAGGCTGCGTGGAAACAGAAAAAACGCTCCCACTGCGATGACCCAGGGAGCAACGTCGGCGATGCGCAGCCGCGAGCGGCCGATGATGTCGGAAACGCTCTCGGGCCGCAGCGCCTTGTCGCGGAGCGGAAGTTCGTCACCCAATAGCCGATGCTCCCACAGCTTCGTTCATGCGTGGCCGAGCAGACCCTGTGGCCGCCATAACAAAATCGCGACCATGGCGGCAAAGATGAAAAACGCGCCAATCTCCGGCAGGAAGTACTTGCATGCCGCATCGATGATCCCGAGCAGCAGTGCGGCGACGAAAGGTCCAGCGATCGTCCCCATGCCGCCGACCGTGACGACGATCAAGACGAAGTTGAGTTGGTCGAACGCGTAATTCGGGCGGATTGGCATTATGTCCGCGCCGATCGCGCCTCCAAACGCGGCAAGTCCGGTACCGAGCGCGAACGTCAGGACCATGAGACGGTCGCTACGAATGCCGACAACCTCCGCGATTCTGCGGTTCTCTACTGTCGCGCGAAGCTTGCGGCCTATGTTTGTAGTCTCTACCAAGACCCACAGCGACCCGAATATGACGAATCCGACTAGGATAATGACAATGCGATAGGTCGGCATGACCGAGCCCAGGTCGATCTGGCCGCGAAGCGCTTTTGGAACGGTAAACGTGAGCGGGGTAGGGCCAAACAAGAACTGCGCCAGAGCTACCGCCACCAGCATCACGCCGATCGAGAACAGCGTCTGCTCAAGTTCGCTCGCCCGATAGAGTGGCGCATAGAGGAGCCGCTCAATTGGGATGCTCGCCAGCGCAATGACGAGGGCTGCGAGCACGATGGCGGCAGCAAACGGAACGCCGGCGCTCTGGATCAGGTACGCCGCGAGATAGCCGCCCGCCATCGCAAAGACACCATGGGCAAGATTGATGAAGCGCATGATACCCATTGTAACGGACAGGCCGACGGCGATGATGTAGAGGATCATCGCCGACGCCAATCCGTTTAAAAGAATACCGAGCGCGATAGACATCCATCCCTACCATGGCATCCAGACTGTGGAGCCACATCAACTGTTAGTGCGGCGGGTTTAGAACTTTCCACGGATCAGCGACCGAAGGCACGGTCTCGAGAACCCGGCTTTCCACGCCGCCGGAGGGCGATCGAACGACCACGCGCACATACTGGTTTTGTATGATGTCGCGCTCTACCGGATCAATCTCAATCGGGCCGCGAGCGCTGTCGAGCTTCCAGCCTTTAAGCGCATCGATCGCCTGGTCGGCCGTAAATTTTGCGCCGAACTTTTGGATAACATGGGCGATCGCCTGCATCGCGTCATAGGTTGTGACGACCTGGAAATTGGGAACCTCGTTCGGCCCGTATTTCTTCTTGTAGGCAGCGACAAAATCCTTGTTCGCGGCGTTGGGAAGATCCGGCGAGTAGTGCCAAACCGACATGACACCGAGTCCTGAGTTGCCGACGGCGGGTAAATCCATCTCGTCAAGTGCGGTCACCAGTTTGATGCCGGCAGCCGGCAACCCGTAGGAAGCAAACGTTTTGACGAATCCAATCTGCGGCGGCCCGTTCGGAACATAAAGAAACACGAATTCCGGCTTCATGTCCCTGATCTTTTGAACGTAGGGACCGAAATCGGTAGTCGACAGCGGCATCGGGATTTCACCAATAAGAGTGCCGCCGGCCTTGGCGATCGCTGTCTTAAACGCCTGCAGTCCGTCGACACCGGGGGCGAAATCGGAATACGCATAGACAGCGGTTTTTAGATTGTGCTTGGGAGCCCAGAGCCCCGCGGTATAGGTTGATTGCCAGACTGTGAACGAAAGGCGCACGAAATACGGCGACAGCCGCGTGATGTTGCTGCCTGCCGCGGTCAGGAGCAGCGTCGGGGTCTTGCTTTTGCTGATGAGCGGTGCGACGGCGAGAGCGTCCGGCGTAAGGTTAAATCCAGCGAGGAACTGCACGCCCTCGCTTACAATCAGCTCCTGGGCCACGGTCTTGGTGTGCTCAGGGCCGCCGGCCTCGTCACGCCATACGATTTCGATCTTGGTGTTGCCGACCTTGCCGCCGGTCTTGTCCATGAACATTTCGACGCCGCGCTTGGTCAGTTCGCCATAAATCGCGAACGGCCCGCTTTGGCTCATGATCATTCCGACTTTGACACTGTCCTCTGCGCGCGCCGGCGTCAGCCCGCATAACACCGGTATCAAGGCGACAAGTAACCAGTGGTGAATGGCTCGAAACATAACGTTGTCCCTCCCGGATTATAGAATTTTGTTTTAGCTAGGGGTGCTGGCCTCAGCTCTAGATTCTATCCGATTTCAATGAGTGCATTGTCGGTACGCCAACGTTGTCAGCGGCGGGGCTTGATGAGAACCCGGTCACACGTCGGAGAAGGGCATCGGGATCGGTCGGCAAAGAATCGCCGCGCCAGGCGACATATTGATCCGGCCGAATAAGCGCCAGCTTGCGCCCATAAAGCGTGCGCGCTTCATGCAACCCGACGTCGAGAACGGCGAATGGAATTCCGCGTGACTTCGAGGCGCGCACGAGCGGTTCAGGGTCGATGCTTGTGTCGTCAATGCGCAGCAAAGTGAAACCCGGGTAAAGCTGATCAAACAACGAGCTTCCCGGGCCGTGGTGCGCGTCAAGCCACAGATGAGGCGCGCGGCCTCCCGGCACCCCGCTTGGCATGTACTTGTCGAAGTTTTCCGGCGGTGGAGCGCCGTCGGCAACGATGATTGGCGACCCATCGTAGCGTGCACCGAGCTGGACACCTGTGGCGTCGACTTCCTCCTCGCGGAAAAAGTGATTGTTCCTGATATAAGAGGAATTGACAGTCTCACCTCGTGCGGCGTCGCCTTGCGGTCCGTCGAGTTCCAGTGCCGGCATTGGTTCCGGCGCATGCCAGTTTCTCGCGATGTGTCTGGCTGCACCTGTATTCCGGTGACCGATCGGCTTGCGCTCTATTTCATAGCTGTCCAGTAACGCCGGGCCGCCCCAACCTTGAACCAGTGCCGCGAGCTTCCAGCCAAGATTGGACGTATCGTCTAAGCCAGTGTTCATGCCAAAGCCGCCCGTGGGCGTAAACAGGTGTGCGGCATCCCCGGCAAGCGCGACCCGGCCGGACACATATTGCTTCGCCACGAGAGCCGCGCCCGCGTTCCAGGGCTGGTAGCTGATGATCTCTACTGGAATGTCGGCGCCGATCGCGCGTTGCACCCAGCGCTGCACGTCGGAAGTATCCATCTCTCCCTGTTCGCGGTTCGGCTTGGCCAGCATCATGAACTCGTCAGCGCCGTTGAGCGAGATGATAAGGCCGGAAGCGTCGGAATTCAGAGTCCAGTACATCCAGGCCCGGCGATGGCCAAGAAACTTCGGCAGTAAATCCGGAATGCGCATGTAGACCGAATAGAGTCGGCCTGAATAATAATCCGATGTGCTAACATCGCCCTCGTACCGAATTCCCAACGCTCTACGTGTCTTTCCTTGCGCACCGTCGCAGCCGGCAAGGTAACCGGCGCGCCAACTCGCGATGTTGCCGGTGTCGACCGAACGGGCATGCAGCGTCACTCCAGTCTCATCCTGGCTGAAGTCTTCCACCTGCCATCCGAACCGTAACGTGATGTTGTCACGCCCCTTGGCGCGTTCGTGGAGGACGCGCTCAACGTACATCTGATTGACGTGGTACATCGGCTCGACGAATTGGTCCGTCACTGGCGTTGTCAGGCGGGTAGTGAGACGCTCCGCCTGCGTCGGCCTCCTGAAACGGAAGATCTCGTGAGTGCTCAGCCGCGTGAAGACTGCATGGTCGAACGGATGGTCAGCCGGAATTCCGAGTTCCCGAATAAGATCGGCCACACCGAGCCGGCGGAAATGCTCCATTGACCGCGAGTTCTGCCCGTTGCCCTTTGGGTGCCACCGCGTCGTCTTCTCTATGTCAAAGACCGTAGATTTCACGCCGAAGTAATCAAGGAAGAGCGCCAGGGTAAGGCCGACAGGGCCTCCGCCGACAATGCAAACAGGACTGTAAAAGACCTCCCCGCCCATTGGCCTTGATCTCTCCTCCCTACAGCTTTGAGTTGCGTTGCGGTTTAAGGAAGGCAGTCTATAGACCTATCGGAGGCCATGCCTTCGCGAGCGGGCCAATTTTCGCTCACCGCCGGCAGACTAGTTGCGGTCGGCCGCCCCGCCGAAATTGATCGTCGTGGGCGCCTTTGGACGTGCTCCGCGCCCTGAAAACCAGACCGCTATGTGTGCAAAAACTCATCTGATCGCCTTAATCCGCCGCGGGCGCGAGGAACACATGGTCGTTTTAGGCGAGGCGCATCCGCGTCGAATTCTGCGAGCCTATGACGTACCACAACGACATCAGAACCCGCCGATCATTGAATAAGATGCACCAATCTCTCGCGCTGTTCAGCGGGTAGGAATTATTTGACAGGTTATGGAATGTAGGCGCGTCAGGGAACTATGAGACGCGACGCATTTGTGGAAGAAACAGCAAGTTCGCCTGACTAATAAGGCAAGCAGAAACTTAGCCTACGGTTCTTGCAACCGAGGCGGCGATCAGTCGATTGGGTAATTTCGGTTGCGGTGCCACCCCGTTGTACCCCGCAAGCAAAGTGCGAATGTTGGCGGCGATGGCCGTGGCTGACTCCGTACGCGACCAAGTTCCGATCCGCGAATGACTCCATTCTTCCAATATAAAATGCTCAATTCGTTCGGCTTCGAGCTCGCCGGCTTTGATCTTCGTCCGCAGTACACCAGCCGGTGTAGCAATTGGGGATGCGCCGATCGAGAAGGGCTTTAGCGCGCGGCGTGTTTCACGGAGTTTTCGCACCACCCCTTCATGCCATTGTCTTGTAATGGCAGATGCCCCATCTATGTCGGCCGTAGTCAGAACCGCGGCATGGATGGCGCCAACGTAAGCACAAAACAGCAGCAGATTAACGTCCACGCCATAACGATCTTGGAGATCGAGACATTCCTGCTGCACGCCGTCAACGGCATATACGAACAACGAAAACAGCCAGAACTGCGAGTCGACCTCGTTCATGTCTTGCCACGGTGCCCGGGTGCGCCCCTCCATCGCTTAACCACTCCGGTCTCTATGCCGAATAGGTCCAGCAAGCGGCCAACTGTTTGATTGACGATGTCGTCTACCGTTTGCGGACGATTGTAGAATGCCGGAACTATCGGCGCCACAACCGCACCCATCTCAGCGAGATTGGTCATCGTGCGCAAATGGCCCGCGTGCAATGGGGTTTCCCGGATGGCAAGCACCAACCGGCGGCGCTCTTTGAGTACGACATCAGCCGCGCGCGTGAGCAACGAACTCGTCACTCCGGTGGCGATCTCGCTCATTGTGCGAATCGAACACGGCGCGATAAGCATGCCCATCGTCGGAAACGACCCGGACGAGATCGATGCCCCAATGTCGCTTACTGGATGGTGGACCGACGCCATGGCGCGAAGCGCTGCCGGTTTGAAATCAGTTTCATACGCGAGTGTCATTTCGGCCGATTTGCTCATGACCAAGTGAGTTTCGACCTCGGTATGCTGCAGCAGCTCGAGTGCGCGCACGCCGTAGACAACGCCGGAAGCGCCGGAGATTCCGACAATGAGGCGATGCGCAGTATGATCGGTCGTGCCTCGGCTGGCGCCGCTTGGCGTTTTCATTCGCGGTCTTTCTTCCAAGTCCGATTCATCACTCGCGCCCGAGGCTATTTCACGAGCTTAAGAACAGCCTTCGATGCCTCGCCCTCATAGCCAAGGCGCGAAGAAAGCATCCTGGCTGCTTCTTTGAGGCGCTGTGCAATCGCACCATTCCATCTGGAGTCGAAGCGACCGCCGAGCCCCATGGCGGCGAGTGCGAGCACGGGTTGGCGACGGTAATCGAAGACCGGCACTGCCAACGCGTGGATGCCCGGCGTCGTCTCGCCTGTTACTTTTCCGATACCGCGCCGCCTGACGTCGGCGATAATGAGTTTCGCTTTTTCCATCGAAGTAACGAGCCGCGGATCGTCCATCTTCCGGTTGGCGGTTACTTCCGCAGCCAACATCGGAGCGATCATCTGTTCCGGCAGGAAGGCCGCAAAAACCTGACCGGACGCAGAAGCCAGCAGCGGGAGAACAGTTCCCGGCCGCGAGTTGATCGTGACCGGTTGACTAACCTCTTCAATCCTAACAATAGTCGCGCCGAGATTACCCCAGACCATCATCGCCATGGTCTGATTGAGTTCATCGCACAGCCCGCAGATTGTCTGCGTGCCCAGTTCGAGAGCATCGGTCCCACCGAGGGCGGCAAGGCCAAGCTGCAAGGACGTCGGCCCAAGTCGATAAAGGCCGGATTCCGGCTCGCGGTCGACGTATCCGGCGCGCACGAAGCTGACCATGTACCGGTGGGCCTTTGCCGGCGGCATTCCGGCGTCGGCTGCCAGTGTTTTCAGCATCTGCGGCCGCCGTCGCTCGGCGAGCGCGGTCAGAAGCCGCATGCCGGTTTCGATGGAATCAATTCCAGCTTGATGTTCGCCCATGAGGATTTGCCCTCGACTTCTTCCGTGTCTGTCTTCCGCTACTTCATATGGCAGGCACCGACGAAGCTGTCCTGAGCATTCTTCCTCACGATTCCCAGGTTGACCAAAGTCACCTCGCCGTCGGGAAGCTTCTTGGCCTCGACGACGTATTGATTATGGATCGGAAAATGATTGGTGTTGAACTTGAAGGGCCCGCGCGGAGACTGGATGTCGGCCCTTTCGAGGGCCTTTCGCAGCGCGTCCTTATCCTTAAGATTGCCGTGGACCTCTTCGATCGCCTTGTCGAGTAGCAGGGCGACATCGTAGCTCGCCTCGGAAAAGATCGATGGCGTGTAGCTGTATTTTTTTCTGAAGGCGGCAACAAACGCCTTATTGGCGGGATTGTCCAAATCCCAATTCCAATGCGTTATCTCCTTGCTACCCACCGCTGCTTCGCCCTCCGCCGACAAGTTCGTCAAATCGACCGTTGCCTTGGACAGCAGCGGTATCGAACTGCGTAGACCCGCCTGATAGAATTGCTTGATGAAATTCACGCCGAACCCGCCGGGGAAGAACACGTAGGCGGCGTCCGGTTTGGCGGCGGCCATCTGCGTGAGTTCCGCGGAATAGTCCATCTGATCGAGCTTGGTATAAGCCTCGCCGGCAATTGTGCCCTTGAACGTCCTCTTGAAACCGGCCAAGGCATCACGGCCGGTTATGTAATTTGGAGCCATCAGATAGACACGCTTGTAGCCTTGCTGATTGTAGTACACGCCGGCGGCTTCATCGTTCATGTCGTTCTCGTAAGCGACGCCGAAAAAGTAGGGTGAGCATTTAGCTCCGGCGAAATCGGCCGGTCCGGCGTTCCCGCTCAAAACGAATGTCTGCGCTTCAAGTGCCGGCCGCACGGCCGCCAGCAACACATTAGAGAATACAAAGCCGGCCATGAAATCGACGTGGTCGCGTTCGATCATCTCGCGCGAGAGCTTCAGTCCGACGTCCGGCTTGAATTGATCGTCGCCCTTGATGATGTCGGCGCGAAGACCGCCCAATTTTCCGCCTGTCTGGTCGATGCGCAGCATGAAGCCGTCATACATATGCTGACCGAGCACACCGGCAGATCCCGACAACGTTGTAATGAAACCGACCTTTACGCTGTCCGCCGGCGGCTCGGCGCGCGCGGGTGAGAGGGCGACCGTGAGGAACGCGGCAAAGAGGGCGCCTGCCCATCCCCCGAAGAAGTGGACCGGGGCATCCAGGCATCTACGCGTCATCGGGTGTCTCCAATTTGGAATTTGCGCCTCAGCTCGGCGATCAAGCGGCTTGACCAAGCCAAGCCACAAAGTTACGCGTAGAATAACACGATTACGATAGGCAGCAACCCGTCAGGTGGTCGCGCGCGCCAATCGTCAGAGGTCCATCATGACTACGATGCAGCCCTTCGATTTCAGGGGGTTTCTCGATCATCTGAAGCAGACTGGCGAACTTGCCGAGATCGGCGACCCCGTTAATCTGGAATACGAGGTCGGTGCACTTTGTCGCCAGCTCGCCGACCGCGCCGGGCCCGCTGCGATGCTTACAAAAATCGCAGATTTTGACGGCCGATGCGACCAGGTCGTGGTCAACGTCTTCGGCGAGAGACGACGCCTTGCCCGAGCTTTCCGCGTCGTCGACGAAGACCTTCTCAGCTTCGTCAGCAAGCGCATGAAGGAGCGTATCGAGCCCGAGCCTTTCAAGGGTGCGCCGCCATGCCAAGAGGTCGTTCTCACGGGCGACGATGCTGATCTGACGCAATGGCCGATACCGTTCTGGAATTCCGGCGACGGCGGCCCCTATATCACCGCCGGCCTCCACATCGTTAAGCATCCCGAGTTCGGATGGAACATCTCCTACAACCGGGCCCAGGTCTACAACGCCCACGAGCTAGGTGTATGCATGGCGCCCGACCATCATCTTCGGCTTACGACGGATGAGGCTAGAAAAGCGGGGGCGCGTGTCGAGGCCGCGATAATCATCGGCGCGCGGCCTTCCATCGCGATCGCGGCGGCCTCTGACTTGGCGCATGGTGATTACGAATTGCGGGCTGCCGGCGCCCTAGAAGGGCAGGCCATCCGCACCGTTCGCTGCAAAACCGTAGATGTTGAGGTGCCTGCCGACAGCGAAATCGTCATCGAAGGTTACTACAGCGGCGAAACGCGTGATGAAGGGCCCTTCGTAGAATTCACCGGTTATCAGACGCCGATCGTCACGAGTCCCGTGTTCACGATAACCGCGATCACGCATCGTCGCGATCCGATCTACCAAGGTGTCTTTGCCGGCCGGCCGCCTTGCGAAACGAATACGCTTTGGCGTGAGCTTGAAGAGGCGGAAGCCTTCACGAATCTGCGTCAGAAGTTTCCGCTCCTAAAAGCCGTCCATCGCCCTCCACAAATCGGGCGCGATTTTCTTGGGATCGTTCAAATCGACCCGTCGCGTCTGCGCGAGGGAATCGTCAACACCTTGCTGCTGGCGACGGCCGCTGTCATGCCTCGGCTTAAATTCATTATCGCGGTCGATGATGACATCGACCTCTACGATCTAACCTCGGTCCTTTGGGCCGTGTCGACACGCTGCGATCCGCGCGTCGATGTGCAGTCGGTATCGGGCACCATGACCTCGTGGCTCGACCCGGCAAGTGGCGGCTTCACTGGAAAAGTGTTTTTCAACGCGACCAAGAAGGCCGGATTTCGCGGCCAGATCCCAAGCTTTCCCGAGGCGGCCGTAGCACGCATGAAGACGATACTGGACGCGCATCTGCCTGCCGGGAGCCGTTCGGCAGAGGGCAAAGACTAAGAAGCCGCGGTCGGGAAAGGAAACGGCGCCATGCCCAAATTGATCGAAAGCAGCGATGTCATCACACGCTCGCGCCAATTGACGGCGCTGGCACCGTGGCCCGCAGGCGACGAGCGCGGCATGGCAAATGCCATCGGGCCCGGCACATGGCTGCGGTGCGCTCAGCATTTAGCGGCGCCGGGAGCGAAATGCTACGAGTTGGGGCACCCGATCACCAACACCATGCCAAGTTCGCCGTTTGGTAAGCCGCTGAAGTTTCAGGCGCGCGCCACCCGTGGGATCAAGAACTCCCGGCATGTGTCAAACATGGAAGAGATACTGAGCGGGGAACCCGGTGCGCAGGGTACGCACATGGACGCGCTTGGCCACTTCGGCTCACTCGACACGGCGTGGAATGGGGTGGATGCATTCCCGGCCGACGAGGTGAATTATTACGGCGGCCATCATCAGTCCGACGTCAAGCCAGACGCTGAGGGGATGTTGGCAAAGCTCGGCATTGATAGGGCCGCGCCGATTGTGACGACGGCGGTTCTGCTTGACGCGCAACGTTTCATCGGCAACGGCAAGCCGCTGGAAGCCGGTTACGCCGTGACAGTCAAAGACATTGAACTGATGCTGGCCAAAGAAGGCTTGAGCCAGCGCGGAATCTTGCCGGGCGACGTTCTTTACATCCATACCGGATGGGGTGCGCGCTGGACCGATCCCGACATCGCGAAAGTTTACTACACGCAGGGTCCGGGCCTCGGATATGACGCCGCGCGCCTGGCCGAAGAGAAAGGCGTCGTTCTCGTTGCGTTGGATAATCCGTTCACCGATGCCGTCCGTCCCGGTCTGATGCGAGGTGAAGCGCCGGCCGCTGCCGGTTATCCAGCCGATCTACCGTTCGCTGTGCATCACCATCTTTTGACCCAAGCCGGCATTCACCAGATTCAAAATGCAAAGCTGGATGAACTCGCGCGTGACGCCGTGTGGACGTCCTGCACCATAATTTTGCCGCTGCGCATCAAAGGTGGTGCCGGGTCGCCGGTCCGGCCGATTGCCATCGGCGTCTCGCAACTTGAAAGCAGCACGTAAGCTGAATGGACGACGCGTACGATGTAATCGTCGTCGGCTCGGGGGCTGCCGGTTGCACGTCAGCGCTCGTTGCTGCGCATGCCGGCCTGAAAGTGGCGATCCTCGAAAAGACCGAGTATGTCGGCGGCAGCACCGCGGTATCCGGCGGAGCCATCTGGATTCCGGGAACACGCTTCCAGGCACCCGACGCGGCCGATGATCGCTCAAAGGTACTGACCTATCTCCACAAGTTTCTCAACAATCACGGCGATCCAAGGATGCTCGAAGCCTTCCTGGATGAAGGCCCGAAAGCTATCGACTTTCTCGAAGCGAATACGAATTTGCGGTTCCAATCGAGGCCCTTGGCACCCGACTACCGCTCGGAGCTCCCGGGCGCCGCTCTGAGCGGACGCACCTTCGACGTGACGCCGTTCGACGGCCGGCTGCTCGGGAAGGCCTTGAACTGGATCAGACCGCCTCGGCGTGAATTTACCGCCTTCGGCGGTATGATGGTCAATCGGCGCGATATCGATGCCTTGCTCGGCAGCACGCAGTCATGGACAAATCTGCAACACAGCTTCGGCTTATTGTCTCGCTTCCTGGTCGACCGTCTGCGCTACGATCGTGGAACGCGTCTCGTCATGGGCAACAGCCTCGTTGGCCGCTTGCTGAAATCCGTTCTCGACGCGCGCATCGATCTTCACCGCGAGACGAAGGTAGAGCAACTCCTCCAAGAGGATGGCTCGGTAAAGGGTGTCATCATCTCGCACAAATCCGAGATAATGCGTCTGACCGCCAAGCGCGGCGTCGTGCTGGCGACCGGCGGCTTTCCGGCGGACCAGGAGCGCGCCAAATCCGTGCTTCCGCTCGCCGTGGTGCATCGCACGGTTGCTCCGAAATCAAACGATGGCGACGGCATTCGCCTCGGCCTTTCCGCGGGAGGGCGCTTGGCCGACAACAACATCGGGCTGGCGCATCTAACTCCGGTCTCCATTCTGCGCGAGAAGGACGGCACCGAGACTGTTTTTCCGCATCTTATCTTCGATCGGCAAAAGCCAGGTCTCATCGCCGTCGGATGTGACGGTCGGCGCTTCGTGAATGAAGCATGCTCCTACCACGACTTCGTTCTTGCAATGTACGAGCATGAGAGAGCAGCGGCGGCGTACTTGGTTTGCGATGCGCGATTTTTGTGGCGATACGGTCTCGGTTTGATAAGGCCTCGCACCTTGTCCACGAAACGATTTATCCGCGCGGGCTACCTGTTCAAGGCGCGCACTATCGAAAGGCTGGCCCAGCAAATTGGGGTTGAAGGGAGCGCTCTCGCCGAAATGGTGAGACGTAACAACGCAGCTGCCGTCACCGGCGTCGATCTGGACTTTGGCAGGGGCAGTTCTGCTTATGAGCGCCATCTTGGCGACCCTGCTCAGGCGCCAAATCCGTGCATCGGCTTTATCAACAAGCCGCCGTTCTACGCGGTGAAGATTTTTCCCGGCGATATAGGATCGGCATTGGGGCTGATTTCCGACGCCCGGGGTCGCGTTCTGGATAGGGACGGTACGCCGATTCCAGGGCTGTTTTGTTGTGGTGCGGATATGAACTCCGTCTTTGCCGGCGCCTATCCAGGCTCGGGCATTACGCTCGGGCCCGCACTGACATTCGGCTACATCACCGGCCAAGAGCTCGCGTCGGACCGCCCCGCCGCGAGTTGACAAGGCGCGGACTTTTTCGATACGAAATCGTATTACGATCAACGTAATCAGGCCGGGCGCGAGGTTGCGGCCTGCTGCTGATCCTGCGGGGCGTGTTTGTGACGAAGGCCCTTCGCCACCGTCCACTTTTTGGACCGAACCGGCTAAGGCTGGGGATCTTCGGAGCAAACTGCTCTTCGGGTTTGGCGGCGACGACGGTGGAAGAGCGCTGGCAGGCAACGTGGGAAAACAACGCGGCGCTGGCCGCACAGGCGGACGCGGCAGGGATCGAGTTCATGCTGCCCATCGCGCGTTGGCGTGGCTATGGCGGCGTCACCGACTTCCAGCATTCCACGTTGGAAACGATAACGTGGGCGTGCGGTTTGCTCGCTTCCACGCGCCGTCTCAGCGTGTTCGGCACAGTCCACGTACCGCTCGTTCATCCGATTTTTGCCGCGAAGCAATTCGTGACCGCCGACCTCATCAGCCGCGGCCGCTTCGGGATCAATATCGTCTGCGGCTGGAATCAGGACGAGTTCGACATGTTCGGCGCCGAGCAACGTGAACACGACGCTCGCTACGAGTATGCGGACGAATGGTTCTCGATCATCGAGGGCTTGTGGTCGAATGCAACGCCGTTCGACTTCGCCGGCCGCTATTTTAAGCTCAGCAAAGTCGTGGGCGATCCCAAACCCTTCGACAACACGCGGCCGATCGTCATGAACGCCGCAGCTTCGGCTGCCGGCCGGATGTTTAGCATCCGCCACGGCGATGTCCTTTTCACCACTGTTCTCGAACTCAGCGGCGCGACGAAACACGTTGAAGACATCAAGTCATTGGCTCGACACAACGGCAACGAGCGGCTCGAAGTCTTTACTCACGCCTATGTCGTGTGTCGCCGGACGCGTCGCGAGGCGGAGGAATATCACCGTCACTATGCGATCGAGGGGGCGGACTGGGATGCGGTCGATCATCTGGCGAAAATGCAGGGGCTGCACACCCAGGGGCGCGCGCCGGAATTGCGCGATAAGTTGAAATTCCGGATTGCCGGCGGTCACGGCGGCCTTCCCATCGTCGGCGACCCTGACGATGTCGCGTCGAAGTTAGCTGAAGTGGCCGACGCCGGATTTGCCGGATGCACGATCACCTTCGTCGACTACCTTGGCGAATTTCCGTTCTTCAAAGAATGCGTCCTGCCGCGCCTGGAGCAGGCCGGACTGCGTCACCCCATCGGTGCGTTGCACTGATCAGACCAAGAGGGCGATATGGATTTCCGCACGTATTTGCAGGTTATCGAACAGGCAGGCGACCTAATACGCATCGACAAGCCGGTGAAGATGGAATACGAGGCGGGCGCGATCTGCCGCCAATTATCTGACGCGGATGGGCCGGCTGTGCTCATGGCCAAGATCGAAGGTACCGAATGGCCATTGGTGGCGAATGTTTTCGGGACACGGCGCAGGATAGCCCGCGCGCTGGGAACGACCGAAGGCGAGATGCTGGAGCACGTCGCCCAGTGTCTGAGAAATCGGATCGAGCCAGTTCCCTTCAAGGGAGGCCAACCACGCTGCCAAGAGGTCGTCATCGAGGGCGACGACGTCGATATTCAGAAATTGCCGTTTCCGCTTTGGAACGTCGGCGACGGCGGCCGCTACATCACCGCGGGCATGTTTATCGCCCGGCATCCGGAATTCGGCTGGAACATCGCCCATCATCGCGGCCAGATCTACGGCCCCCGTGAGATCGGTATATGCATGGCGCCCGAACATCATTTGCGTTTCGTCGCCGATGACGGTCGCGCACACGGAGAGAGGGCTGAAGCGGCTTACGTGATTGGTGTGCGTCCTTCCATCGAAATTGCAGCTTCCTCGGACTTCCCTCTAAACGACTATGAACTCAGCATCGCCGGTGCGCTGGAGGGCAGGCCCATCGAAACCGTGAAATGCCGCACGATCGACGTCGAAGTGCCGGAGGATTCCGAAATTGTGATCGAGGGTTATTTCGGCGGCGAGATCCGCCAAGAAGGGCCTTTCGTGGAATACACGGGTTATCAGACTCCGATCGTCAACAGCCCGGTATTCACGATCACCGCGCTGACGCATCGGCGTGACCCGATCGTACAAGGTGTCTTCGCCGGTAAACCGCCCTGCGAAACCGATACGCTCTGGCGCGAACTGGAGGAATTGGACGCTTTCGATACCTTGCGGCGGCGCTTTCCCCTTCTGGTGGCGCTGCATCGGCCGCCGAGTCTTGCGCGCGACTTCGTCGCTGTTCTTCAGATCAATCCCAAGCGTCTGCGGCCGGGAATCGTAAAGACTCTCATGCTTGCAACGTCGGCCGTCATGTTGCGGTTGAAATTCATCATTTGCGTGGACGACGACATCGATATCTACAACATATCGGATGTCATGTACGCTGTTGCGACGCGCTGTGACCCCAAGGACGATGTCACGCTGATCGAGGGGACTATGACCTCGTGGCTCGACCCGTCCAGCGGTGGACTTTCCGGCAAGGTGCTGTTCGATGCCACCAAGAAGGAGGGTTTCCGGGGGAAACTCCCCTACTATCCGGACGATGCGATGCAGCGCGCTCGCGAACTGATCGCCGAAGGTATAGCCGCCAAGACTACGCCCGGAGCCGCGGAATGATTCTTGCTGGGACCTTCGGCATTTCTAACCGAGGGTCGGCGATGTGACGCAGTTTGCCGCGCAACTCTTGAACGGACTGCAGCTTGGGGTCACGCTGTTTTTGATGTCGTCTGGGCTGACGCTTGTTCTCGGCATCATGAATTTCGTCAATTTGGCGCATGGCTCCTTTTTCATGATCGCCGCCTACATAGCCGCGACGACGTACAAACACACCGGATCCTTCATCCTTTCGGGCGTCGCGGCGGTGGCCAGTGCGTTCGCCGTGGGCGTCGCGGTAGATGCCATATGTTTGCGCAAACTCTATGATCGCGACCATCTAGCGCAGGTTCTAGCGACCTTCGGCCTCACTCTTTTCTTCAACGAGGCGGTTCGCATCATCTGGGGGTCGGCCGGGATATTCGCAGCCGTGCCGCCCTCCCTGTCCGGTCAGATACAGATACTCCCGGGCGTACATTACCCAGTTTACCGGCTTCTCGTGCTCGCCGTCGGCATCGTCACGGGAGTTCTTCTTTACTTCGTGATCATCAGGACCCGCGCCGGCATGATTGTGCGCGCCGGTGGAAGCGATCGCATGATGACGGCGGCGATGGGGGTCAATGTCCGCACTCTCAGCGCCGCCGTGTTCGGTGCCGGCGCCGCTTTGGCGGGGCTGGCGGGCTTCATCGCTGCGCCGATGGTCGCCGTGCAGTCGGGCATGGGGGATCCCGTCCTGATCCTTACACTTGTCGTGATCGTCATCGGCGGTATCGGTTCGGTGCGGGGGGCGGTGCTCGCATCAATGGTCGTCGGGATCGTCGATACGCTTGGGCGCGTCTACATTCCGATAGCGATTGGCTCGACTTTCCCGCCGGCCGTCTCGGATGCTTTGAGCCCGGCGCTGACGTCAATGCTCATCTACCTCATTATGACGACGATTCTCATATTCAAGCCAAGTGGCCTTTTGCCGGCATCGACCGGCTGACGCTCCATGAGCCGCAAGATCGCCGCCAGCCTTGTCATCATCGCCTTCGCCTTGGTTCCGCTGATCGCCAAGATCTTCGATCAACCTTATTATCTTACGTTGTTTGGCCGGATTCTCGTCTTCAGCATCTGCGCGCTAAGCTTAAATCTCCTGGTGGGATCTGCGGGTCTAGTGAGTTTCGGGCAGGCCATGTTTCTTGGCGTGGGTGCTTACGCGGTTGGCATCACTGAATATTACGGCATCGAGAGTGGCTTCATACAGTGGCCCATCGGCATCGCCGCCGCCGCGATCGCCGGTCTTGTGGTCGGGTCGATCTCGGTGCGCCTCACCGGCCTCTATTTCATTATGATCACGCTGGCCTTCGGTCAGCTTTTCTACTTCGTCGCTTCCGGCCTGACGCTTTATGGTGGAGACGATGGCATGACGATCGACGCTCGCAGCAACTTCGGCCACTATGTCAATCTCCATAATGAGACGTCACTCTACTACGTCATATTCGCGATCCTTTTGCTGTGCCTGATCTTCGTTTATCGGCTTTCCCACTCGCGGCTCGGTATGATTATCGCCGGTATCCGCTCCAACGAGCCACGTATGCGCGCGTTGGGATTCCCGACTTACAGATACAAGCTAATCGCTTTCGTACTGTCGGCGGTAATGTGCTCGATCTCCGGATTGCTCCTTGCCAATTTGACGGATTTCGTCACCGCCCAATACATGACGTGGCAGCGATCCGGAGAGATCCTGGTCATGACCATCCTCGGCGGCATGACGAGTCTGTTCGGCCCGGTCATCGGAGCGACGGCGTTGCTGCTGTTCGAAGAGTTGTTCAGCGCCTACACTGACCACTGGGCGATTATCCTCGGCCCAATCTTGGTCCTGGTGGTCCTCTACATGCCGCAAGGGCTGTGGGGTCTGCTTCCGGGCGCCAAAAGGCCTTCGCGATGAAACTTCTCGTGGCGCAAGGGCTGACAAAGAGATTCGGCGGCATCGTCGCCAACAAATCGGTCAGCTTCGACATCGAGCCGGGCGAAGTGCACGCCGTTATCGGTCCGAATGGCGCGGGCAAATCAACGTTCATGTCGCAACTGAGCGGCGAGCACCTGCCGGACGAGGGTTCGATAGTGTTCGACGGTCACGACGTGACCAGGCTGCCCATTTATCGCCGCGCCAGACTGGGGCTTGGCCGTTGCTATCAGATGTCCCGTGTGTTCCTGGATCACTCCACGATCGAGAATATCGCTATCGGCGTGCTCGCGCGCCTCGGCGGTCATCTCCGCAGCTGGGGAGACGCTCGCGCCGATCAGGCACTGCTCGGGCCAGCGAGCCGCATTCTTGATGACGTAGGCCTTTCCGGTCGTGAGCACGTCGAAGCCAGCGCTTTGTCTCACGGCGAGCGACGGCAATTGGAGCTGGCGATGGCTTTAGCGACTAAACCGTCTCTTCTTCTCCTCGACGAACCGATGGCCGGAATGGGAGTGACGGAATCTCGTATCATTATCGATCTTATCGCCAAACTGGCGACCACGATCGCGGTCGTATTGATTGAGCACGACATGGAAGCCGTTATGGCTCTCGCCAAGCGAATAAGCGTACTCGTCAACGGTCAGATGATCGCGACGGGATCACCGGAAGACATAGTCGCAAATCCGCTTGTTCAGGACGCGTATTTGTCGGTCGACACTATGACGCACGCTCATGCTTGACGTACGAGGCCTCCACGCGTTTTACGGTTCAAGCCACGTGCTTTTCGGCGTCGACATAAAGGTTGCCGAAGGCGAGGTTGTCGCTCTTCTGGGTCGCAACGGAATGGGAAAAACGACTCTGATCAGGTCGATCATGGGTATCCTGCGCTCGCGCGAGGGCTCCATTAAAATGGATGGCTGCGAACTGCGCGGGCTTATGGTCCACGCGATTGCAAAGACTGGTATCGGCTTGGTGCCCGAAGGCCGGCACATCTTCCCCAATCTAACGACGGAAGAAAATCTGATTGCGATGGCCGCCAACCGAGGCAGTGCGGCCAAGCCGTGGTCCTTGGCGCGGATCTACGAGATGTTCCCGCGGCTTGCGGAGCGTCGCAACAGCCTCGGATCTTATTTGTCCGGTGGCGAACAGCAGATGCTGGCTATTGGGCGCGCCTTGATGACGAATCCGCGTCTGCTGATGCTGGATGAGGCGACGGAGGGGCTTGCCCCACGAGTTCGTCGGATGATTTGGGATTGCATCTCCACTCTCCGATCCCTGAACCAAGCCATCCTGATCATTGACCGTGACATGGAGAAGCTCAGCGAACTAGCAGACCGTCAGTACATCCTGGAAAAGGGGAAGATCGTTTGGTCGGGCATGGCCGCGGACTTTCGTGCCAACGGCAGAGAGCTCGAAGCATTTCTGAAAATATCCGGTCCCGGCGCCGCTGCCGTCTAGTTTCATCCGCTCGATCCGCACGCGAGGCTCCTTGCCTACTTGGGCGCACGGTCCGGGATTCGCCTCTGGAGGCGACAATCCGCTCGAAAAAGGGGAGGGGTCTTAGGCGACTTGACTTTGGGGTGTTTTTTTAGGCGTAATCTTATTCACTGATACGTAATAATAAAGAAATAATCGATTTATGACCGCTCCGACAGCAACGCGAAATTTCTCCAAAGAACTCAGCGACCTCCCGGAAAAGGCGCGTGACCTCATCCCGACTTTGCGCAAGCGTGAGATCGCTGCCGAGGAGGCCCGCTTACTCCACGCAGAAACGATCTCGGAAATCCGTGACGCCGGCCTGTTCAGGGTGCTGCAGCCGCCTCGCTACGGCGGATTCGGAGGCACGCTGCCGGATATGATCGACGTGGCGTACGAAATCGGCCGAGGCAGCAGTGCGGCGGCATGGATCTTCGGCAACGTCTCGCTGCACAGCTGGATCATCGGCATGTTTCAGAAAGAGGCGCAGGACGAGATCTGGGCCGATCCCGACACGATCACCTCGTCATGTCTGCGTCCGGTATGCACGGCCAAACCTGTGTCCGGTGGCTTCACCATTGGTGGCCGTTGGCCCTATGTGAGCGGCGCAGACCACACCCAATGGACGGTGTTGGGCATCGTGCTGGCTGGAGAAGGCGCAGCAAAGCAACCCGCCTACGCGCTGGTGCCGCGAAGCGACTACAAAATCCATGACGACTGGCATGTCAGCGGCTTGGCGGCTACCGGCAGCAGAGACCTGATCATCGAGGAGTGCTTCGTGCCGGCCTACCGGGTGATGACGGCGGCGCAAGCAAATTCGGGGATGCCGCCGGGCGCCGAATTTCACGGTGCGCCGTTCTACCGGGTACCGCTGTTCTCGTCTTTTTCGTTTTTCATTGCTGCGCCTATCGTGGGAATGGGGAGCGGCGCCATCGATCAGTACATCGAGATGGTGCGGGCTCGCAAAACAGCGGGCGGCGCAGCCGGCGGCGGCGACGTCATGGCTAATCTGCCGACCGTGCAGTTGCGGGTCGGCGAAGCCGAAATGCGCGTCGATGCCGCGCTGGCCCTTCTGCGACGGGCGGCATCCGACACAATGGCGACATCGAGCTCCGGCGTTTCCACCGACCAGCGGATACGCAACCGTCGTGCGCAAGTCTTCGCAACGCGTCTCGTCACCGAGGCGATAGACGAACTCTACGAGGCGAGCGGAGCGACGGGCATTTTTATGAACGACCCGACGCAACGGCTGTGGCGCGATGTCCACGCCGGGTCAAAGCACTTCAGTTTGAACTGGGACGCAATGCGCGTCATGTGCGGTCAATATAGTCTCGGCCTCGAACCGACCATTCGCATGTACTGACAAAGGCGTACCAGGCTATGAAAAGCGAGCCGATTGATTTCGCGCGCTTGGCGCCCGTGCCGGGAAGTCGCATCGCTGTTGTCGGCGGCTGCGGCGGGATTGGACGGTCGCTTGTTGATGCCTGTATTTCGCTTGGCCTTAAGGTTGCGGTGGTCGATCTGCCTTTTGCGCTCGAACGCAGCACTCTTCCCGGGGGAGTCTTTGCCCTTGCCGCTGATGCCTCCGATGAGGCCGACGTCGGACGCGCCTTCGCGTCGCTTCAGGACGGCTGGAATGGTCTCGACATTCTGGTCTTCGTCACCGGCATCGCTATTGTCCCGCCGATCAAGGTCGATGACCTGCCGCTGGCGAAATGGGAGCAAATTCTCAACGTCAACCTCCGATCAGCCTTTTTGTGCGCGCGGGCCGCGATACCGATGATGAAGCCTGACGGCGGATCTATCGTTACGATATCGTCGAGTCTTGCGTTCAATCCCAACCGCGGCTTCGGCGCATACGTGGCTTCGAAGGGCGGCCTGGTTTCGTTGACCAAAGCGATTGCGGCGGAAAACGGACCCACGATCCGGGCCAACGTCGTGGCCCCTAGCGCGGTCGATACGCCGTTCCTGGCGGGGGGGACGGGACTGGCAGGCGGTTCGGACGCCTGGTTTAAAGCCGACCTTGACAGATATATTTCCGCCATTCCGCTGCAGCGGCTTGCGGTGCCGGAAGATGTCGTCGGGCCGATCCTGTTCTTGGCAGGCCCCGGCGCGCGCTACATCACCGGGCAGACCATCCATGTTAACGGAGGCCGCATCACGCCATGATGCGCTTAGCGCCGCATCTCGGCCTGACATCCATCCATGACGGTCTCTTTGTTCACCACGCGGGCGCCGACCCGCTGCGTCAAATCGCATTCATCTCCGAGCGTGGCTTCGCCGGTATCGAAGACAATTTTCTGCAGTTCCGTCCGCCGGAGCTCCAAGTGCAAATCGGCGAGGCGTTGGCACGGCGCGGATTGGCCATGGGCTGCTTCCTTGCCACGTTAACCCACGATCGGCCGACTTTCGGCGTCGAGACTTCCGAGATTATGGAGTTGCTAAGCGCCGAGCTTCAACAGGCCATCGAAACCGCGAAGCGCGCCGGCGGCCGTTCGCTCACAATGATCTTGGGAAGATGCCAGGCAGGCGTACCGCGGGACCTTCAACTGAGGTCCGCCGTCGAAAACCTCAAGCAATGCGCCGAACTGGCGGAACGTGCCGGCGTCATCCTGCTTATCGAGCCGATCGCTCGCGCGAGATGGGCCGACATCCTGATTTCGCGGGTCGACGACGCTCTTTCCCTTTGCCGGGAAGTCGCCAGCCCGGCGATCAAGCTGCTCTTTGATGTCTACCAATGCCAGCGTGAGAGCGGAAACCTGCTGGAGACCTTGGATCGCGCATGGAATCATGTCGGAGCCATTCAGATTGCCGATTGCCCAGGACGTTGCGAGCCCGGCACGGGCGAAATTAATTTTGAGAACGTCCTGCGCCACATTCGGACGAAGGCTTGGGATGGCCTCATCGAGCTCGAGCACGCCGCTTCCGTTCCTGGACGAGCAGGGGAAATTGCGGTGCTGGATGTCTGCGCGTGGTTGTCAAACACGGTAAGTCGTCCCGCAGATTAAAAGTCTTTGGGAAATTCCAACGAATAAGCGCCGGCAATCATCATTCCGTAAAGCTGCGCAGATTGTATCCAGTGGGCTTCGTTCGCTCGTAAGCGGCGGCTGCCCGAACCACGTCGTATTCACTGAGCGCGCGTCCCACGATCTGCAAGCCGACCGGCATGCCATCCGCAGTAATCCCAGCGCAAACCGTCGCCGCCGGCTGGCCGGTCAGGTTGAACGGGTAGGTGTAGTAGACCCACGACACCAGGTTACGATCCAGCAACTGGTCGGGGATGTTCTTGCCTGCGTCGAGCGAGGAGACCGGCAGAACAGGAGACAGCAGCAGATCGTAGGTCTCGAAAAACGTGCGCATCTTGTCGCGCAATGCGTAGCGCTCGAACACCTTCTCATAATAGTCGCGCATGTCCTGGGCCAGCGCCGCGTCGAGCACGGCGGCGACCGCCGGATCGAGCAGATCACGCTGTTTTTCGACGAATGGACGCAGCCGCGTGCCGACGCCGGCGTAAAACTCCGCGGTCCACAGATCCGCAGGATCTTTTTCGAATACTGTGTCGACCAGTTCGACCTCGCAGCCAAGGTCCGCAAACGTGTGCGCCGCCTCGGCAACGATCGTAGTGACATCTGGATCGGGCCGGGCGTAGCCGAAAGTCGGACTGTACGCGATGCGCAGATCGGTAACGTCGGCGAAGCAGGAGCCGAGCAGATCCGGCATCGTCGCCGCTACACTGAACGGATCCCGCGGGTCATAGCCGCCAATCGCCGTAAGCAAGAGCGCCGCGTCGCTTATGTTGCGCGCGATCGGACCGACGTGGGCAAGCGTCGGCGTGGCAGACGCCGGCCATACCGGAACTCGGCCGAAATGCGCCTTGATGCCGGCGAGACCGGTAAAGCAACAGGGAATGCGGATTGAGCCGCCGCCGTCGGTGCCGAGCGCAAAGGGTGTGATGCCGGCGGCTACTGAGGCGGCCGCGCCGGCGCTCGATCCGCCCGGAGTTTTGGCGAGGTTCCAGGGGTGGCGCGTGATGCCGGTCAGCGGGCTGTCGCCGATCGGCTTGCAGCCGAACTCGCTGGTCGTGGTCTTCCCGATAATGATGGCGCCAGCGGCCTTGGCGCGCACGACAGCGGGTGCATCGACGGCGGCGACGTTGTCCGCCATCGTGCGCGAACCGGAGGCATAGCGCACCCCCGCGACCGCCATGAGATCCTTCGCCGAGAAGGGCAGTCCGTGTAGCGGGCCGAGTGCTTCGCCGCGCATCACGGCATCCTCGGCCGCCTTGGCTGCCGCCAATGCCGTTTCCGGCAACACTACAAAAAAGGCGTTCAAGCTCCCCTGCGCCGCCTCGGCCTTCGCGAGCGCGCGTTGCGTCAATTCAACCGGCGAAACATTCTTGCTGGCGACGCGACGGCGCAACTCGACGGCCGTCATCATGTCGAATTCGGCGGCGCCGCTCATCGCACGGCGGACAGCAAAGGCGTCACCTGTTGACGATCGCGAAGGCGCGCACCGGCGAACCCGAGCCGCCTTTGAATTTAAGCGGCACGCCGAAGAATTGAAATTCGCCCCGGCCCAACAGTTCTTCGAGGTTCACCAGCCATTCCCAGTGACTGATGCCGAGTTTGCGGCATAGCCGATGCTGAGCAAACAAATCGTCGCTCGGCTTGTCCGTCGAAGGTCCCTCAACACCGTGCATGCGCGAGCCGCGGTCGTACATCCATTGTGTCGCCTCAACGGTCAGTTGCGGGTTTTTCCATACCGAATCGAGCGTCGGATAGGTGCGCTTGTGAAACCCGGTGCACAGCAGCACGATGTGGCCGTCAACTTTGACCTCCGCCATTTTTTCGGCCTCTTCCATACGCGGCACGGTGATGTCGCCGAGATTCGGCACATGACGCAGGTCGAGGCACACCGCCTTGCCCATGAACAAATCGAGCGGCATTTCATCGATCGCTTGGCCTTTGGGATTGACGTGCCGGAAGGCGTCCACGTGCGTGCCAACGTGATCGAGCGTGGCGATGAAGTTCGTTTGGAACGTCATCGCGTCACCGGACACGCCGAGATTAAGGCTCTTAGAGGATTCGTGGCTGAGATGGGTGGTAATGACCGGGCGCTGGAAGAGCTTGTGCGCCGGCATGTTGTCCTCGATCAGGAGGCTGAGGTCGATGACACGCTGCGCCATATGTGGTTCCTCCGTGCGCTGCCGTCTGCGGGCTCAGTTAATGCGTCAGGCTGCATCGATCTTCTCAGGCCGGCGCGATTCTTCGAGCAAGACAGCGGACTCGGCTTGCCAGCACAAGATCTCACGGTCGCCCATCTTGTAGACGTGATCTTGTGCGTGCCGATGTTGCTCGACGTGGACATATTGTCCCGGCGCCACCTCGAATACGTCGGTCTCAAGCGAGCCCAGAAACTCGCTGGCGATGTATTTGGCTTCAATGCGATTGGCCATGTCCTGCTTGTCGCCAGTATTCATTAAGTCTGCGCGGACGGAAAACCATGCATCCTTACCTACCGGCACGTGCCTGACATTCGGCGGTACCTTGACGTAAAGAAGCCGGCCGAGCGATTCGACGAATACGATCGAACCGCTGCGCGAGCGGACGCGCCCAAGGAAAAGATTATTGTTACCGATGAATTCGGCGACGAATTTCGTTCGCGGATTCTCGTGAACCTGCCGCGACGTACCGATTTGCTGGATAACGGCGTCGCTCATGACGATGACTTTGTCGGCGAGCGACATCGCTTCTTGCTGCGAATGGGTGACCATGATGAAGGTGATGTTTAGCTCACGCTGTACCTTCTTCAGCTCGATCATCATCGTCTGGCGCAAATTGAAATCGAGCGATCCAAGCGGTTCATCGAGTAGGAGCACGGTAGGCCGGCTGATCAAGGCGCGCGCCAAAGCGACGCGCTGTTGCTGACCGCCCGACAGCGCGCTCGGTCGCCGCGTCGCGAAACTCGTGAGCCCCACCATCTCCAGCATTTCCCAAACGCGCCGATCGCGCGCGCTCTTCTCCATACCTTTCATTTTCAGGCTGAATTCGACGTTCTGAAAGACCGTGCGATGCGGAAACAAAGCGAAGCTTTGGAACATCATCGAGGTGTCGCGAAGCGCCGGCGGTAGATCGGTGACATCCTTTCCTGCGATGGAAATTTTGCCTTCGGTCACTTCTTCCAGGCCGCCGATCATGCGCAAAGTCGTGGTTTTGCCGCAGCCGGAAGGCCCCAGCATGGCGACGAATTCACCGTGCTCTAGTTCCGCATTGAAATCGATGACGGCCTGGGCTCCGCCCGGATAGGTCTTGTAGACGTGCTCCAAAACGACGTCGTACTCAGCCATCGTTTAGCCGTTTGCACCGGCCGATTTCGCAACGGCGTTGAGCATGTTCCACACCGAGTCGAAGGGAACAGTGTTAAGCGCGCCTTCGTGATTGAAGTCAGCGAGCACCTTGACAGCGCGCACAAGCTCCTGATTTTCGCCGGCGTACCCGGTTAGCTGAGCAACTGCTTCCGGAAACGGGATTTCGCGCGCCTTCTTGGTCCGCAGATGCTCCTGCACCAGCGCATTGATGTGTTCATAGGTTTGCTTTAGCGAGCCGCCGTTATAGACGCGACCGATCAAGCCCTGGATGCCGTTGGCGCTCAGACGCTGCCGCAGCCCCTCAGGGAGCGATTGAGCAACGCCTTCAAGCACTTCGCCAATTCCGAATCCTTGCGTAAACAGTCCACGGATGGTGTCCATCGTGCCGTCGCCGCCACCGTACATCCGGATCTGTGCCTGTGAAAGAGCGCTGCCCATGGCCTTGGCCTGATCGATGTGTACGTCGCGCTCGGCCTCAATGCGCAAGCGGGCCAGCTCGAGGAAGGTCGCGGCTTCGTTATATTTCTTCAGCGCCTCAGCTTTTGCTTCGAGGCCCGTGGCCTCCGCCTCGAGTTGCCGTTGTGTGTTGGCGACGCGCAACTGCTCGACTTCCATTTCGGCACGGCCGCGCGCTCCCGCCTCACGTTCGATGCCTTCGGCGCCGATCTTCTGCGCCTCCGTCGTAGCGCGGGCTCGCGTCAGTGTTGCCTCGGCCTCGAGTTCGGCGGCTGCCTTGCGCGCTTCGGATTGGGTGACCATGTGCATGCGCATGACATCTGCTTTGCTTTCCTCGTCGATGCGCCGGGTTTCGGCCGCTTTCCCGGCCTCGATGATCTCCACTTGGCGAGCGCGCTCGGCGTCCGCCACCACGCGCACCGACTCGACTCCGTGTTCGGCCCGCTCACGCTCCGCGGTGCTTGCCAGCCGCTCGGCCTCCGCAATCTCCAGCTCCCGCGCCTTGGCGGCGAGTGCAATTTCACGATCGCGTTCAGCCTGCTCGCGCGCGAGAAAGCGTTTGATGTCGGTGCGTTCCCGCTCGCTTTCCTTCCCGATAAGCGCAATGTCGCGGGTCAACTCCTCCTGCTGGCGTGCAAGCTCACGGCGAATTTCAGCCGCTTCACGTTGCTTGGCCTCCTCAATGATGGCGATGTCCTTCTGAATTTGCGCCGTCTCAAGGGCCTGTTGCTTGCGGATTTCCTCCTGCTCGACCTCCCAGCGCCTGTCGAGGACAAAGCGTTGTTGCTCGCTCAAAATCCGAGCCCGTTCGTCGGAAATTGCCTTTTCCTGTTCGGCGGCGGCGACCGCCTCGTCGCGATCGACCTGCAGAATGCCGAGCCGGGTTTCGAGGCTGCGCTTGCGCACCGAGAGCGCAGTTTCTTCGCTTACCTGGTGGCGCTGGTCGCGCGCTCGCTCTTCCGCAGCGGCTACCGCGGTAGCCCGCACAATTTCCGCTTCCTGCCGTTCGCGCTCCTTGCCGGCGAGATCGATGGCCTTGTCGCGTTCGGCCCGTTCACGCGCCAGATTACGCGAAATTTCGGCAATTTCCGCCTCGCGCGCCTTATCGATGAGCGCGATCTCGCGATCACGCCGCTCCTGTTCCAGCGCAAGCTCCTTCTGCACCTGCGCTACCTCGCGCCGCTTTGCTTCCGCTGTGAAGGCGATGTCGCGCTCGGTTCTCAATTGTTCCAGCGCCTTTTCGTTCTCAAGCTCCCGCTGCTCGACGGCCAGGCGCTGGTCGAGCACGAAGGTCTGCTTCTCACGCAGCTGCTTGGCCTGCTCGTTGGCGATGTCCTTGTCCTGGCTGGCGCGCGCAACGGCTTCTTGGCGTTCGATTTCCAGGAGTTCAAGCTGGGTGGTGAGATCCTTATTACGGATCGCGACCGTGGTTTGCTTCTCGGTGGTGTGAACTTTGCGCCGCGCTTCCGAGGTGATCTCTGTGATGACTTTGAGGCCTTCGGCGTCAAACACATTGTCGGAACGGAAATATTCCTTCGTGGATTGCTCCAGCGCGACGACGGTGACTTCCTCAAGCGTCAGGCCGTTCGCGGCGAAGCTTTCGCTGACGCTTTCCTTTATCTCGCGGGCGAATTCATCGCGGTTCTCGTGCAGTTGCTTGAGCGTCTTCTTGGCGGCGAAACTTCGCAACGCTCCGACGACCTTTGCCTCGAGCAGGCCGCGAACCTTCTCCGCGTCGAAAGTCTTTTCGCCGAGTGTGCGGCTGGCGGTCAAAACCGACTCCTCGGTATGGCCGACGTGCGCGTACAGCTCGGTATTGACGTCTATGCGAATATTATCGGCAGTCAGTATCGCCTGCTCGCGCGCGCGGCTGACCGCGAGTTTGATCGTCTCGAGCGAAACCCAGGTAATTTCATGAAAGACGGGAAGAACGATGGCGCCCCGGCCCAGGCAGACTTTAGTGCCGAGGAAGCCGGTGCGGATGAAACCCATATTGGACGGCGCGCGCTTATAGATCCAAATGGAGATTATGTAAAAAATCGCGATGAGAATGATCGCGGCGATGAGGAGACTGATTACGACTTCAATCATCGTGCATACGCCCCATTTGTCGAAGTATTTGCGGTATCAGACCACATTCATTCAGCTTTGCTAAGCGGTGCGGAAGGGTAAAGCAGCGGCTTTGCGCTCTCCGAAGTCGAACAGCTTTGGCGTTTTCCGATTACGCCGCATGTTATCGCGGACTTCGTCCGTGGCGCGGCGATCGATTTCGAGTTTGGCGCCGATGAGAACGACACCGTATTCCTCGCGGGCCTTCGCCTCGCTCATGAGCTTCCGTGCGACATCGTTGCGGGTGCGTGCCGGATCGCGCTCGAGCGGATCGCCCCAGCCGCCGCCGCCGGCGGTGCGAAAGATCACGCGGTCACCGGAGTAGACGCGCACGTTGTCCACCTTTGACGCTAGCGGCTTGCGGGTGCCGTCTTTACGTACGAGCCATTTCTCCGAACACGCCGCCGGCCGCCCCCCCAGGATCCCCCAAGGCTGCGAAAGGTGGCGGTCGTCATGGATCGATACGTCACCTTCCTCCAGAAGGAGAAAGATTTTCTCAACCCCATTGCCGCCACGGTGCTTTCCCGCACCGCCCGTGTCCATAATAGTGCCGTAGCCTTCGACGAGCAAAGGATAATAGGTCTCCAGATACTCGCTCGGGATGTTCTGGAATAACGGCCACCATGAATGACCGTCCATGCCGTCCCCCGCTGGTCGGCCGGGAATTCCGCCATAGAGAATTTCCATCAGCTGGAAGGACCGTCCCGACCGGTCCACGCCGGAGTAAAGGAAATGCGGGCTTGAGCCGTAGCCGGCGGCCGTCGCCATCTCAGGAGCGTTGTAGCTCAATGCCCCACCCAGCACGTCGAATTGGCGCGACAGCGTATGGGTACGGCAGCCGAGAGACGCGGGAAAGTCAGGATGCACCAACGAGCCCCTGGGCAGGGTTACGTGAATGACATCGTAGAAACCGTCGTTGAACAGGATCTGAGGGTCAAACACCATGATCATGTAGACCCCGATAAACATCTTGAACATGCCCTCGTGCAGATAGAAGTTTATCGGGCCGGGGGCCTGCGGCGAGGTACCTGTCCAATCGAAGTATGCATGGTCGCCTTCGCGCCAGACGGTTAGTTTCATCTTGAAAGGGCCGTTGCCGCGACCGTCGTCGTCGACATAATCCTCGAACGATTTCGGTTCCTCCGGCAAATTCTTCACGATTAATTGGCGCATTGCCCGATTGGTCCGATCGAGCAACGCCTCGCAGGCCTGTTTGTAGGTCTCGCGGCCGAAGCGATCGCAAATCTCGATCACTCGTTTTTCTCCGGCGCGGCACCCCGCAATAATCGCCATGAGATCGGAGTAATTCATCTCCGGCGTGCGCGTGTTGTTCATAATCACGCTCAGCGCCGCCTTGTTGACCTCGCCGCGCTCGTAAAGCTTGATCGGCGGAATGCGAATGCCTTCGCCGAAGATCGACGATGCATTTGTCGGCATACTGCCCGGCACCGCGCCTCCGACATCCATCATATGACCGAACATCGAGGTGAAGCCGACCAGGTCGCCCCCGTGAAAGACAGGCACCAGCACCATCCAGTCATTGAGATGGCTGATTGCACCTGCGCAGGCGTAAGGATCGTTCTGCAGGATGACGTCGCCGGGCTCCAGTTCGAAGATCTTGTCCGTGAGCAATTTCGAAACGTAGGAGCCAAACTGACCGACGATCATGCGCCCCTTCACGTCGCAGATCATCGGGAATTCATCGTGCTGTTCGCGGATCACGGGCGACATGGCCGATCGGAACAGCACTGCGTCCATTTCGTGCCGGGCATTGCGCAAGGCATTCTCGATCAGGTCGAGCGAAACGGTGTCGAGCCTGGTGCTTTCTCGTGATTGCGGTGCCCGCGATCTGGGGGCTTCGTTCGCGCTCGCTCGCGTGTTGGCGCCGACGACCACCATGCGAGCAGGCGGTTCGGCGCGCGCTTCGGCCGAAGGCGCCTCGCCGAACATTTCGGCACAGCCGCGCAACGCCATTTCGGTCGCCCGCCCCAGCGCCGCGCCCTCGTCGCCATTTGCACGCGCCGAGCCGAACTGCATTTTCGTGCTGCCATTCAACGTCATCTTGACCAGCACCGTCACCGATCCGCGCTCGGTCTTGTGCTCGACCACCTCTGATGACCACTGCGAGCCGAAGCGCTGGTTGAGCACGGCGTAGATATTGGCCGGCCGCGTAGCTACTTCCGAAGCCAGACTGGCCGATGCCAAATCCGCCTCGGTCGGCGGACGGTGACTTGAATCGAGCAATCCCAGCTCTTTGATCTGGTCCGAAAAAATCCGATCGAACTGTTGCTTATTGGCCTTAAGCAGATCGTCAAAGCGAACGCTGCTGCTCAGAGGGTTGAAATTGCTCATCGCGTTTGCGCTCCGGTGTCTTTAGGACACCTTGTCTGGTCTGATGAGGATATTCAGATAATCGTCGACTTCGCCAGTGTGGTCGGGATGGATGACGGTAGTGGCATCCATTTGCACGATGATAGCCGGACCGCGCACGCGGTTGCCCGTGCGCAATTTGGATCGGTCGTAGACATTCACCGACGTGAAGCTGCCGTCGAAATAAGCGCGGTGTTGCTCGATCACCGCCGCGGCCGCATCGGGGCCTTCCTTCTCGAATTTCGGCAGATTGATCTTCTGCACCGCGCCGACGCCCACCGCGCGCAGGTTCACGAGCTCTACCGGGTGATCGAGCCTGAAGCCATAAATGCGCTCGTGCGCCAGGCCGAAACGCGCAGCGAGATCACCGAGCCCTCCGCTTCCCAACCGGTCGGGATCAAGCTCCAACGAAAATTCATAACCTTGGCGGAAGTAGCGGACGTCGGCCTCGTAGTTCAGGCGCTGGCGCGGTTCGTCGACACCTTCTTCCCGTAGCCAAACGCGCGCGTCGCGGCCCAGCCTTGTCAGGATATCACCGATTTGACTGGGGTCCGCTTCATCGATGGTGCGCACGAAGGTTTGGGCGAATTCGTTCTTTACGTCGGAATAGAGAAAACCCAATGCGGACAACACACCGGGCGTCGGTGGCACGATCGCCGGATAGCAGCCGGCAAGCGCCGCCATCGCGTTGCCGTGCAGCGGACCGGCACCGCCGAAGGCGACCAGCGCAAAGTCTCGCGGATCCAAACCTTTCTGGACGGTGACGAGGCGGAGCGCGCCGAGCATATTCTCGTTGACGATATCGAGGATGCCCTGCGCCGCTTGATGTAGATCGAGGCTTAGCGCCCGGGCTACTTTCGCGACCGCTTCCTCGGCCGCCTTGGCGTCGAGCACCATTTTCCCGCCAAGGAGTCGTGGCGGCAGGCGGCCCAACACGACATTGGCGTCGGTTACCGTGGGCCGGTCACCGCCCTTCCCGTAGCAGGCGGGTCCCGGCACCGCGCCGGCGCTTTCCGGGCCAACGCGCAAGGCGCCTGTCATTGGCACATGCGCAATCGATCCGCCGCCCGCCCCGACGCTGTGAACATCGACCGAAGGGACCTTGATCGGGTAATAGCCGATGGACGTCTGGCGCGAAATCGTCGGCTTGCCATCCTCGATCAGCGAAACGTCGGTTGAGGTGCCGCCCATGTCGAAGCCGAGGGCTTGCGGATAGCCGGCGAGCGAAGCCATGAAAGCGGCGCCCGATACGCCGCCGGCGGGGCCAGACAGCATCGTGTGGACCGGAGACTGGCTTGCCCGTTCGACGCTCATCAGACCGCCATCGGAGCGCACGATATTTACGCTAGGTTGAAACTGAATGCGATGCAGCTTTTCCTCGAAACCGCTCAGGTAGCGCCGCATGCTGGGACGGACGTAGGCGTTCATGACCGTGACCAGCGTTCGTTCGTACTCACGGAACTCCGGCAGGATTTCCGAAGAGAGCGATACCGGCATATCGGGTGCGATTTCCTCGACGATGGCTTTGAGCCGCTGCTCGTGCGTTGGATTAGCGTAGGAATGCATCAGCGATACGGTGATGGATTCGGCACCGAGTTCGATCAGCTCGTGGACCGCCTTGCGCGCCGATGCTTCGTCGAGCGGAGTCACCAGCTCGCCGCGCGCATTGACGCGCTCGCGGATGCCCCGGGTCAATTCAAGGTCGGCCAGCGGATCGGGCTTTTGCATAATGATCCAGCCAGCCAGCGGACCCGGCGTTTGCGAACGCGCGAGGTGGAGGACCTGCTCGAAATTTTCGGTGACCAGGAGCCCAACTTTGGCGCCCTTTTCCTCCAATACGATGTTGGTCGACACCGTCGTGCCGTGCAGGAGGCCGGTGATGTCCGCAGGGGCGACGCCGGTTTCCTCGATGAGTTGCTGGATGCCGGCCAGAATTCCGACCGACTGATCACCCGGCGTCGACGGCGTTTTTAGCAGCCGCATCGACCCGGAGCGCTCGTCGAACAGAAGAAGGTCGGTAAATGTCCCGCCGACGTCAATGCCGAGCCGGCTACCCATGTCACCACCTGCGTTGGTCGGTTCCGGACAATTTCGGCCTTCAGGGTCCGCGCCAGCCAAGCGCGTCCCGGCGCGTTCGTGCGCCTATTTCGACAACAATGCTCCCGGAGCTGGACCAATAGTCCCGAAGCGGCGTCACGTTGTCAACTCGCGCGCCATTCGTTCTGCAATTGCCCCAAAGCCGCAGTCTAATGCGAATTTTGACAACACCTCGGAATGATCTACCATCGCGGCTGTACCCGGACCCCGACGGCGGACATGGCGGACGAAACCACCAAGCAGCAGCAGTTTTGGATCGGGGTCGTCGGGCTCATCATCCTGCTCATTTTTCTTTATTTTTACCGCCCGTTCGAGACTTACCTGCTCGCGCAGATTCCGCTCATCCACTTCAGCAACGTCGTCTTCTGGTTCGCCTGCCTGGTGGGCATTGTCTCCTATGCTTTCGCTCATTGGCAGTCGTTCCGCAGTGAAATCTTCCGCAACGTCACCGAACTGAATGTCGATACGCTGGCATTCGACACGCTGCAGGCCGCCATTCTGGCAGCCGTAATTTTCTGCGCGGGAGCGACGCTCCAGGCGATCGAGGTCCTAAGCGAATATTTCGTCAACCGCGGCCCTATCTTCGGCGCCGCGTTCGGCGAGAAGATCCTTGCCATAGTTTTGCTGGTGATTTTGGCGATCGTCTTCTACCTGCTGCACTACGTCGTGCGCGCCATGCGCACAGGCTGGCGGCCGAAGCGCCCGCCGCACCGCGCGCGCTGAAATTCCGGAGCAGATCGCAGGTCAAGCCGACAATGCCGCCGGCGTATTGATCAGGCCGTTGAAGACTTCGAGCGAGCGCTCAATGCGCGCGCGTTGCAGACGGCGCACGATGAAAATCAGACGCGAGCGACGGTCGCCGTCGGGCCATTCCTCCAGATGACTGGGCGGATGAACGATATGCTGAACGCCATTGATCAGGACCGGTGTCGGCACGCCCGCGACGTTCAGCAAACCCTTGAGACGCAACACATCGGCGCCATGCCTATGCAACAGCATGCTCGCCCATACGCCGAAGGCGGTCCAGTCTAGCGGACGATCGAAGATGGCGGCAAAGGATTGCACGTCCGCGCTATGCGTATGTGCTGCGTGCGTGTCGACTTCCTCCGCGGTCCAGTAACGAGCCTCGCGAGATTTGCCGTCCGCGTCGTAGATATCGTCGGTCAAAAGGCGATGGAGATCGCCGGGGATTTCACGCGTTTCGACAATCGGGGCGGAAATATTAAATGCGCGCAACGCCTGGCGCAGCGCCGCCAACGATAGCGCATCGGATAGATCCGCCTTCGTTACCATGATCTTGTCGGCCATCGAGAGTTGTTTGACTGCCTCGGCAAAAGTTTCAAGCTGCGACGGACCGTTCACGGCGTCGATCGTCGTGACGATGCCGGATAGACGGAAATGGTGGCGAAGAACGGCTTCTGCGTGGAGCGTATAAACGATCGGCGCCGGATCGGCCAAGCCAGAGGTTTCTATCACCACGCGACGAAAAGGGGGGACATCTCCGCGCGCCCGCTGCGACAACAGATCGCGCAGCGCCTTTTGCAGATCGCCGCGAACCGCGCAACATACGCAGCCATTTTCAAGTAAAACCGTGCTCTCGGCTACTCCCTGCAACAGATGATGATCGAGGCCGACTTCGCCGAACTCGTTGACCAGAACGGCGACGTCGGACAATTCCGGCGAACGTAGTAGGCGTTGCAGCAAGGTTGTCTTGCCGCTGCCGAGAAAGCCGGTGATGATATTGACCGGAGTGAGCTCGCTATAATTCGTCATCGTCCGGCACCGCTGCCTTCGCGGCTGGCGAGCGCGCTCAAGTACTTTTCGTCGAGCGGATCGCACATGCGACCGCTGATCCGTTCGACGGCCCGCCAAACGTCGCCGATCGTATCGACGATCGCCGTGCGACCGGTGTGACCGGTCAACAAGTACGCGTTGCCGGACCAGTCTTTGACGACGACACCGTGCTGTTTGAGGACGGCGTTGAGGATGCGTACGCGGCCCTGGCGTTCCCGTAGCCGCGTCTGCGGTTCGTTCCGGGCGGCAAATACCGCGGGCGCGCTGGCGCTGTCGCTCCAATGGCCCTTGCCGCCGAGCACGCCGCACAGGCTGCACATGGGTACGGACGCTTAACCCGCGCGTGCCGCCCCGGCGAGAGCGCTCTCCCGCGGATGGCGGCGGCGAAAATCATCGGCGATTTCGTCGAAAGTGCAGAACTTCACGCCGGCATGCTTGGAGAGGTAGTCGTACACCCGCTCAAGCATGAGAAGAACCTGGGGACGCCCCGACACGTCCGGGTGAACCGTCATGGCGAATACCGCATAGTCGTACTCGCGGTAGACCCAATCGAACTGGTCGCACCATAGCTCTTCGATGTCGCGCGGCTTGATGAAGCCGTGGCTGTTGGGGGCGCTTTTTATGAACATCATCGGCGGCAGATCGTCGAGGTACCAGCTGCCGGGAATGTCGATGAGGTCGGTCTCCTCGCCGCGAACGAGCGGCTTCATCCACTCCTTCGGATGCTTCGAGTAATCGATGAGCGTCCAGCTATCTCCAACCCGGACATAAAACGGGTGGAAGTCGTCGTTCATCAGGCTGTGGTCGTACTTGATGCCTTTTTTCAGCAACAACTGGTTGGTGACGCCGGAAAACTCCCACCACGGTGCAACGTAGCCGGTCGGCCGACGGCCGCAGAGGCGCTCGATCACCTCGATGCACTTATCCATCACCGCCTCTTCCTGCTCAGGCGTCATGGCGATAGGATTCTCGTGCGAATAGCCGTGCATGCCGATCTCGTGTCCGGCATCGACCACCAGCTTGCATTGGGTCGGGAATGTTTCGATCGAGTGACCGGGAATAAACCAGGTTGTCGGAATGCCGAGGCGGTCAAACAGCTTGACCATTCGCGGAACGCCAACTTCGCCAGCAAACATGCCGCGCGAGATGTCGCAAGGTGAATTCTCGCCGCCGTAGGAACCGAGCCAGCCGGCGACCGCGTCGACATCGACGCCGATGGCGCAGAATATTTCCTTTTTGCCGCCGCCGCCGGATCGCGGCGCTGATCGCAGGCTTCTCGCCGCTTGCGCACTCTGCGGCGTCACGAGGGAGCGCGGCTGATAGCGCGGTCCGGAGGCGGAACCGTAGCCGGCGCGGACGCTGCCCAGGGAAGGACGGATACGATTGTCGTCGGTCATGGAAGCACCCACTGGACGCTAGGTTCGTTGAACGACCGCAGGCCGTTCGACCGGCAGCGAACGGAGGCAAGTGACGAACAGTCCCACGTTGCGCGCGCACCGGCAAGAGGCGGCGCGCCGTCCGACGCCCGGTGCGGTCGTCTGCAATGTCGGAACGTCGTTGACAATCAATCACGGTCAACGTCATCCTCGCTCATCTTCCTGAAGTTTCGGAGGTCGGCGGTGAACGACTGGCAGCGCAACACGCGGGCGGATTATGAACGCAAGGGTTTCGCCAACCGCTCCGGCTATGGCCGCAGCCCCGCGTTTGTCATCATTGACTTCATCAACGGCTTTACCGATCCGACAACGCCCCTAGGGGGCGACTTCGCCTGGGAGATCAACGCGACACGTCGGCTGCAGGACGCTTTCCGCCGCGGCAAGCTGCCGATTTTTTACACGACCATCGCCTACGCGGAAGACATGCACGATGCCGGCATGTTCGCAAAGAAAGTCCCCTCGCTGGCGATCCTACAAAGAGGCTCGCCACTGACGGGCGTCGATAAAAGAATAGAGCCGCTGCCGGGTGAGAAAATCCTCGAAAAGAAATATGCCAGCGCTTTCTTCGGCACTAGTCTCGACATCGATTTGCGTTTGCTCGGCGTCGATACCGTCATCCTTGCCGGCTGCACCACGAGCGGTTGCATCCGCGCCTCGGCGGTCGATGCCATGCAGTATGGCTATCACACGGTCGTTGTACGCGAGGCTGTCGGTGATCGCGCTGCCGGGCCGCACGAGGCCAACCTGTTCGACATCGACGCCAAGTACGGCGATGTCGTCGAACTTGCCGACGCGCTTGATTATCTGCGCTCTTTCGCCGGCAGCGTCGATTTTGCCGCCAGGGCGCAGGACAATTTCGACCGCTGGTGGCCCTGCGCCCAAGGTGGGTGAGGATCGTATGGCAGACGCGCAGCGGCCCGAACTATCGTCGGCCTTCGATGCTATGCTTGCGTATAGTAAGCGGCAGTTCGATGACCTCTATCGCGGAGGGCCGGCGCATGCGGACCCGCCAGCCTCCACGCCCGCGGTGCGGCTCGATCCGGAGCTTTCCTGCGTGCGCAAGCTGAACGAGCGCTTCGGCAGTGATTGGCGCTACGAAATCTCCCACCGACAGCGTAATGGCGACGAAGTGATCGTTCTGTGCAGGCTCATTCTCGCCAAGGAGGGCGCGGTCAGAGAGCAATTTGGCCGCGCCAAAGTTTCCGTCGGGCCGACGGCCGGCGTTAGCGGCGGGCTCCGGTTTAAGACCGGTCGCGCTGACGCCGAGCAATCCGAAGGCGAAGCCTTTCGTCGGGCCGCCGAGGCGGCGCTGATGAACTGCGCCGATCTCGTTTAGGGATTATACTGGCGGCTTGGATCGGACGTTTTCAGTGCGCGGCGGTTGCGCTGCGCGGTGTCCGACGCTCGATGTCGCTTTTGTTCGCGAACTCGCCGCACCAGTCGTTGCCGAATGTGATTGGCCACGCGCCGACGCCATTTTCACGACGGGCCGGCGGAAAGCGCCGGCAATAACCGACCGCCTGATCCGAGTCCTGTTCGACGCCTTCTGCCGGGTGAAAATGCCACCATCGGCACCCGGAGCAGACGAATTTGGCGCTCACAGCCATGCTCCATTGCCCTCTCATTCGCTTTGACATTCAAACACCATTGTTCGTTCCGCTCAACTATGCCGGGCAGAAAGCCAATGTGCTCGGGAGTTGCGCCGACGGAGCAATGTTGACAATCTTTCGTCGCCGGTCGGTAATATCAAAAGCGTTGTGCATCCCGGGGTTCTGGCTCGGCGCGCAGGACGATCAGGCGACCCATGGCGCGCGTAGGCGTTGACGTCGGCGGGACCAATACCGACCTCGTACTCGAGGCCGATCATGGCGTCTTCGTCCATAAGGTCGCCAGTACGCCGCAAGACCAGTCCGACGGCGTGCTCAAAGGTTTGCAAGAGCTTTGCCGGATCGCCAAGGTGCGTCCTGACGACGTGTCCCTGATCGTGCACGGCACCACCGTAGCCACCAACATCACCATCGAGCACAACGGCGCCGAGGTCGGCATGCTCACAACGCGGAACTTCCGCGATATCCTGCATATCGGCCGCCACAAGCGGCCCTACAATTTCTCGCTGCATTTTGATGTCCCCTGGCAGCAGCGGCCCCTCGTCAAGCGGCGAAACCGGATCGCGGTGACCGAACGCATCCTGCCGCCCCGGGGCACGATCGAAGTACCTTTGGACGAAAGGGAAGTTATCGAGGCTGTCCGCCTGTTCAAACGCCGGGGCATCGGGTCCGTGGTGATCGGGTTTTTGTTTTCGTTTCTCAACGATGCCCATGAGCGGCGCGCCGCCGAGATCGTGCGGAGCGAGATGCCGCACGCCTACATCTGCACCTCGTCCGAAGTCGCCAATGTCATTCGTGAGTACGAGCGGTTTTCAACGGCGGCGATGAACGCCTTCGTCGGGCCGAAGACGTCGCTTTATCTCAACAATCTGCAAAAAAAGCTTAGCGCCAATGGATTTCGCGCCAACCTGCGCGTCATCCAATCAAACGGTGGCATCGCTACTGTCGAGACTTGCTCGCAGAAGGCGGTCGGCATCCTGATGTCAGGACCTGCGGGCGGCGTGATCGGCGGCCGGGCGGAGGGTCTGCTGTGCGGTCGCTCCAATCTCATCACCGTCGACATCGGCGGCACGTCGGCCGACATCAGCACCATCCCAGACGGGCGCATTAAGATCATGAATGCGCGCGACTCCTATGTAAACGGCCATCCTATTTTAGTGCCGATGATCGATCTGGTCTCGATCGGGGCCGGCGGCGGATCTATTGCCTATGTCGATTCCGCCGGAGGCTTTCACGTCGGGCCGCGCTCGGCGGGCGCCGAGCCGGGTCCCGCTTGCTACGGCCGGGGCGGGGAGGAACCCACCGTCACTGATGCGCAGGTCGTGCTTGGACGGCTAGACGCCGACAAGATGCTGGGCGGCGACCTGCCGCTCGATCCCAACCTCGCACATCAGGCGGTTGAGGCTAAGGTTGCGAAACCGCTCGGTTTGTCGATCACCGACGCTGCCCTCGGCATCATCAAAGTGATCAACTCCAACATGGCGTTGGCCATCCGGTCCAACTCGGTCGCGCGCGGCATCGATCCGCGTGAGTTTGCGCTCGTGCCTTTCGGCGGTGCCGGACCCTTGCACGCGGCAGCGATCGCCGAGGCGATTGCCGCCAAGGAAATTGTTGTGCCGGTCGCTCCTGGCATCACGGCCGCAATGGGGCTTTTACAGACCGACATGCAATATGAGCATGCGCGTTCGCTGATCGTTTCCCTCAAACACGCGGATCGGGCGGCTCTAGACCGCGTCAACGCCGTGATCGACGAACTGGTCGATCGCTGTCGGCGTGACCTCGAGAAAGACGGCGTGGCAACGGAGCGCCAGAAATTTCAAAAGCTCGCGGAGTGCCGCTATCACGGGCAGGGCTTCGAACTGCGCGCGCAGCTCCCCGATGGCAAGGTGACGGCGGCCAACTTGCCCGATGTGGTTACGGCCTTTCATCAGCAACATAGACTAGACTACGGCTATCACTTCGAGGATGGCGAGGTGGAACTGATAACGGTTCGCGTGATCGGTCGCGAAGACGTCGTACCGCTCAAAGTGGGGCGGATCGACAGGGCGACCGATCAAAACATAGCGGACGCCCTACTTTATAGCCGGCCTACGACATTCGATGACGGTCAAACTGTCCCGACTCCGCGCTATGACCGCGACCGTCTCAAGGCCGGACACCGGGTCGCGGGACCGGCAATCCTGATCCAGCATAACTCCACCACTTTGCTGCCGCCGGGATATGTCGCGGAAGTGGCGGAATTCGGCAACCTTCACATCCGTCGCGGCGCCTAAAAGCACATCACATGTCCCGAGAAGCCATCGATCCCATTACGCTGCAAGTACTCAACGGCGCCCTGCAAACGATCGCAGAGGAGATGGGGCACGTTCTCTATCGCATGTCGTTTTCCTCCATCATCCGAGAATCCCAGGATCTCGGCGCCGGCCTGTTCGACACCGACTTCAATACACTCTGTGAATCCGAATTGACGCCGCTGCACATCGGCTCGCTCCCGGGCTATCTGGCGGGGATTCGCGATACGCTGCAGGACGGCGAATGGCATGAGGGCGATCTCGTCATTCACAATCATCCCTATCACGGGTCCAGCCATTCGCCCGATATCGCGGTGGTGGTGCCCGTCTTCCACGAGGGCATCCTGGTCGGATTTTCGGCTAACACGGCCCACCACGTCGATATCGGCGCGGCGACACCGGGATTGATTATCGACATTCCCGACGTATTCGCCGAAGGCATGTTGTTTGCCGGCACAAAGCTTTACGAGCGCGGCAAGCGCAATGAGGCGCTGTGGAACTACATCGGGCGCAACAGCCGCGCGGCGCGCCAGCTACAGGATGACCTGGACGCACAGATTGCTTCGGCACGGCTCGGCGCCAGGAGATTTGTCGAACTCATGGACCGCTATGGCCGCGAACTTGTGCTCGACGCGACCCAACAGTTGATGGACTACACCGAACGCGTGTTGCGCCAGCGCATCAGTGTCATTCCCGACGGCGAATATCGTGCCGAGGGTTTCCTTGACGATGACGGCAAGAACCGCGACGTCCGTCTGCCGATCAAAGTGTGCGTCCGAGTTGAAGGTGACGGCATCGAAATCGATCTCACCGGCTCCTCGAACCAGGTCGAGACCGCGTTCAACGTGCCGTTCGAGGGCTCGACCAAGGTCGCTTGCTTCTGTGCCATCCGTTCGTTGCTGCTCGATGCCGTAACGTCGGACGTGAAGGTGCCGTCAAACCAGGGATCGTTCCGGCCGGTGAAAGTCACCGCGCCGAAGGGCTCGATCTACAATCCGATCTATCCCGCCGCTGCCGAAGCGCGATTTGCCCAGTGCAATCGGGTGATTGATCTGATCTACAAAGCGCTGGCGCCGGTTTTACCGAACGACATCATCGCCGGAAGTTCCGCCAGCCTGTCGTTCTGCTCTTATGCCGGTATCCGGCCTTCGGGTGATTATTGGGTCTTTCTCGAAGTCAATGAGGGTTCGTATGGCGGCCGCCCGCGAGCAGACGGGCCGGACAGCATCGACAATTTGATGGCCAACACGCGAAATAATCCGATCGAAGATTTGGCGATGCATTTGCCGATGATCTGTGACCGCTACGAGCTGCGCGACGACGTCATGCCGGGCGCTGGCCGCTGGCGCGGCGGGATCGGCGTCGTCAAGGCGCAACGCGTTCTGACCGACGCGTTTATCACTCACGAGAACGAGCGGCATTACGACGTGCCGTGGGGCATTTTCGGTGGTGATCCGGGGCAGGTGGGTAAGGTCGATATCTACAACGTCGCTCGCCCCAGCGATGTGAAGCACATGCCGGCGAAGTTTTCCGGCCTGCGCGTAGCGGCGGGCGACGTGCATGTCTTTTATGGTCCGTGCGGCGGCGGGTTCGGCGAACCGCTCGAACGGCCGGCGGCGAAGGTCCTCGACGACGTACTCGACGGATTCTGCACGATCGAACATGCACGTGTCGCGTACGGGGTGGTTGTCGATCCCGTCGCCGAAACGGTGGATGAGACGGCGACAAAGGCTCTACGCAAGAATATGCGCTTGGCTGAACGGTCCCCGGCGACGCCAATAACGGTGCCATCGCAACCGACCCCGCCTGTCCGGCCGGTGGGGAACGGCGCCCGGCCCGCGAGCGAACGGCTCGTCCATTTAGTCGCTGACATGCGGGCGGGGCCCGTGCCGTCCGGAAATGGCAATGGACGGGCGCTGACCGGGACGGTGCGAAGTTTGCGCGCAGCCTACGGCGATGCGTGGAGTTTCGAGATTCTCAAGCACGGCACGTATGGCGGCATGATCGAAGTTGTCGGCCAATTGCGCGTGAATGGTTCGACCGTGCGGCAAACGGCGGCGGTCCGCGCCGCTCCGGGCCACTCGCTCGGCGAGTTGCTGGAGCGTGCGGCTGATGACAGTCTCAGCAAGTGCGTCGAGAAGCTCATACGAAACCCGCGTTGAAACCGTTACTACGCGGCGAATAAGACGGAAAGGTCGAGCGATCCTTGGAACACAGAGCGACAATTTTCGTGGAGGCGATGGTCATCGTCGCCATCATCGGCGTGCTGGCATTCCTGATCGGACTGCTCGTGCTCGCGCCGCAAAGACAGCGGGCTGCCGCGGGCGCCTCCGACCAGCCGGCGCAGTCGCCGCGGTGGTACGAATTCACCCTCGCGCTCGCTCTGCTCGCTGCGGTTGCTGCATTTGCCATCTGGCTGATCTCCACTGGCACTCATTGGGTTTGGGGTGAGACGATCGAGGATTGGCGATCGAATACCCGGGCAATCGTCTTCGCCGCGGTGATGGTCGCCCTGGCCGTCATCGGCCTCGCCGTTTCGCTGGCTTACGCGCTGGCTCAGTCCAACAGAAGAGCCATACCCCGGCGGCCGACCGAAACGGTCGCTGTTCAAGCAGTGTCTTCGGAGGCGGCCGTTACACCCGCGCGATCGCCTTTACGCGTCGTCGGGTTGCTCGCGCTGGCGCTGGCGGTGCTGCTGTCGTGCTGGATCAGCCTGTCGCACGCTGCGCAATATGGGCTCATTGCTCAACTGATCTACCCCGCAAGTCTCGGAGTTGCGCTCGTGCTGCTTTTCGACAAGGCGGCGCGGACCTGGGGCAGTAAAAGCCGCGCCGCGGCGGTCCGCGAATGGCTGTTTTGCGATCTTCTGGTATTTCTTCTGGTCGTCGCGTTCCTCAATTTGCGCACTATCGCCAAACCGGAGACCTATGCCGGGAGTGTCGTCGACCTTCTCAACGTGGTCCTTTTCTTTGCAGTTTTCTGGCTTATCGATCGCGGCTCCTCGCGTAGCCGCTTCGCGCTCGGCTATCTATATCTGATCGCGCTTCCGTTGCTGGCGTTGGTCTGGGATACCATGCAAGGGGTCTCAGGCAGCGCGTCCTGGTGGGGCTCGATCTGGCCTTTTCTCATCCTGGCCGGCGTGTTCTTCGTCCTTGAAATTGTCACGCTGGTTTCGTCCAGCGGTGAACGCCAGACGTTGCCGGTTCTTAAGGACGCGCTCTTCGTGTTGCTCTACGCCATCCTGTTGATCGTCGCCGTCAAATCCTGACGGCGCGCGGCGATGCTGCGGGCGCCCCCTTGCCGTGATGAACGCGACGTGCTGGAGTTAGCTGTTGTCTTCATGCGGCGTGCCGGGACATCCGCAAACAAGCGAGAGGCTCGATAGCGATGGCGGGTTGGCGACTGTTTTGGGCGCTTGTGGGCTATGTGGCCTTTATCGTCATTCTGATCTTTTTGTATTTCTACAAGCCGTTCGAGAGTTTTTTCACTCTGGTCATTAACGGCTTGGGTTACGACAACGCGATGTTCTGGGTCGTCCTGATTGCCGCCATTGTCGGCTTTTGCGCCTATCACTGGCGCGCCTACCGCATCTATATCGTGCAACGGCGCAGCATCGACGGCATGGTGCTCGCGTCGCTACGCGGCTCGGCCTTCATCGCGATACTGTTTTGTGCGGGGGCGGCGGTGCAATCGCTGCTTATTCTCTGCGCGTATCTTTTGCAGGACAATTATACGCTCGGCTCTGAATTTGGCTCCCGTGTCGGGGCCGTGGTGGCGATGGTGATTCTGACCGTCATCTTTTGCCTGATCTATTGGCTGCTCAAGGTCATACGGCAGGGTTCCGCGGCTAGCGGGACCGTCGATACAGGATCGTATAAATTACAATAAACACGCCGATCATGAGCAATGAGAATATCGTCGACGCGGTGCCGAGCGCAAATAGCGTCGGCTGAACGCGTTGCGTCAACGATGCGTTGATGTCGAGCGGCAGTGTATTATTGGCCCCGGCCAATAGCGTCGTCCGGGCAAATTCATCGTAGGAGAGCGTGAACCCAAAGAGGCCAGCCGCCACGATTCCCGGCAAAATCAGCGGCAGCGTTACCTCCTTGAATACCGTCCATTCGTCGGCGCCCATGTCGCGCGCCGCCTCCTCAAGGCGGGCGTCGAAACGGTTGAATACGGCCATCATGACCAGGAAGCCGAACGGTAGCGTCCAGACGACGTGAACGCCGAGGCCCGAATACCACCAAGCCGGCGGAATGCCGACGACGCGCAGCATCGAGGCGAGGCCGAGGCTCAGCAGAATGCCGGGGACCATCAGGCCTGACATTACGGCATAGAACAGCGCGCCGGAGCCGCGGAAGCGCTTGCGAAACGCCATCGCCAGCATGGTCGAGAATACCGCGGTGATGATCATCACCACGACCGCTAAAATCAGCGAACGGACGAGCGATGCCTTGAGGTCGCCGACGACGGACGGTCCGGCAAGCTTTTCCCACCAGAAAAAGCTCAAGCCGCGCATCGGAAAGGTCACGCCGCCGTGCCGCCCCTGAAAGGACAGCGTGAACATGGCGAACATCGGGCCATAGACGAAGATTAGAAAGATCACGTAATAGACGCCGAAGCCCGCCTTTACGCGTGCTTTGCGGCGGCGTTCGGGCGTCGAGCGCGCCATCCTAAAGCTCCTTGCGGATGTCGACGAGCCGCAAGATGATGACGACGCCGATCATCATGGCCAGCATCAGCATGATCGCGTTGACCGCTGCGAAGGGATAGTTGGCGATCACGTAATAGTTCAGGATCACCGTGCCTGTGGTCGACGTCTTGCCGCCATAGACGACGACGGCGGTGGCGAATTCGCCCATCAACATGACGAAGATGAAGATCATACCAATGGCGACGCCCGGCAGCGACAGCGGCGCAATGATCTCGCGGAAAATCTGGAACGGTGTCGCGCCCATGTCACGTGCCGCTTCAAGCAGCGTGCGGTCGATTTTGGCGAGCGAGAAGAAGATCGGGCCGACTGCCAGTACGACATAGAGTTGCACCAGCGCCATCGTGTAGCTGAATTCAGAGTAGAGCAGGAAGCTGACCGGCTCTTTGACTAGACCGAATGAGACCAAGAACTCGTTGATCAATCCGTGCCGGCCGAGCATCGGCAACCACGCGACCGCGCGAATGAGATAGCTTGTCCAGAACGGGACCATGACCAACAGGAACAGGGCGAGTTGCCATTTGAAATCCTCGACCTGCATCGACAGGAAATAGGCCATCGGATAGGCGAGGACGAGGCAGATCGCCATCACCGTGATGGTGAAGCGAAACGTGGTCCACAACGTCCGGATAAACACCGAGGGCGTCAGGAATTCCGGTTTGTCTGGATTGAAAAATCCCTCGCTGGCAAAGAAGTCGCGATAGTGCGCAAGCGTGAAGTCCGGCGCCATTCCGTGACCGGTCGTTCTCCAAAAGCTAAAGATGAAAATGCTGATCAGCGGCAGGAACAGAAAAACGATCAGCCACGCAGTGGCGGGCGCAACCAGTATCGCTGTTGGAAAACCGGCCTCGCGGCGGTATTTACGCGTCGCAGCGGCGTCCTCGTCCGATACCGGCGCGCCACCGATCAGCCCGCGCGGCGCCGTTTCGACATGCGTCAATTTCGCGTAGGTCTCTACCGTCGTCACGCGCCGACCTTACACGAAAGTGCCGCCGGCGTTCGTGGCCGGCGGCATCGCTTTGTCACCATTGCAACCGGCTTTCGCCAATCAAGCGGTAAGGAACTCGGTCCAACGTTTAACCAGGTAGTCGTTCTCCTTCATGATCGAGTTCCAGACGTTAATCTTGGAATAGCGGTTCCAGTATGAGCCACCCGATCGAACGGCGCCCTTCTTGATGATGACCGTGCCGAACGGATCCGCCAGATCGTTTGCGGCCGCTTTGCCCATGTACCAATAATCCCATTCCTCGGGCTTGAGGTATTTCTTGGCGTTGTCCGGAACTGAGTGATAGTAGCCTTGACGCGCGACGAACGCGCCCGGCCAGCCGCCGAGCCACCAATTAATGTACTCGTACGCCTGGTCGAGCTGTTTGCCCTTGACCTTCGCGGAGATCGCCAAGCCGCCGTGCCAGCCGCGCAGGCCCTCCTTCGGGAACGCGTAGTCGCAGGGCACGCCTTCCGCCTGAATCGCCGCAACCGCGGGCGACCACATGCTTTCGAGCGCCACTTCGCCGTTGACCATCAGGTTGACCGATTGACCGAAATTTTCCCAGAACGCGCGGAAATGACCTGCCTTCTTGAGCGGGATGAGATAGTCGATCAGGAAGTCGATCTCGGCCTTGGTCATATTGCCTTTGTCGCCGAATTTTTTGAGACCAAGCCCTTCAACCGCCAACGCGGCGTCCATCACGCCGATCTGCGGGACGTTCAGCAGTGCAACCTTGCCTTTGAAGTCTTTGTTGAGCAGTTCGCTCCAGCTTTCGATCGGCCGGCCGGTCGCCTTTGGATTGTAGCCTATGGAGTCGGCATTGTGCCACGCCGGGCACATGATGATGTGGTCCGCTGGCCCCTTCACGATGTTGCCGTTCGGATCGCACCACATCAGCAAGTAAGGAGCATCGCCCTGGCCGATGGTCGCTTCCGGCGTCAGCTTTCCGGTCTTGGTGAGATTGGTGACCTTGTCCCAATCTTTCAGCCTCTTGATTTCGAGAGGTTGCCACACCTTGGCGGGCGCCATCACCCGCATATCGTTGTAATAGCCTTCGGCGATCTCATACTGGTCGTTCTGGTTCAGCATTTTGCCGAACATCTCGCCATAACCGAGTGCCTGGCCGGCAACCGGAAAACCCAAGTCCTTGGTCGCCTGACCCTGGATTTCGTTGATCTCACTGACGCCAAGACCGATGCTGCGAAGTCCGCCATCCGCGTCCGCTTGCCGCAACAAGCTTGCGCTTGCCATCGCGCCAGTCGCGATGCCGGCCGCAGTAGTCTTCATAAACGACCTGCGCGACCACATTCCCTGTCGAGTATTTCCGGGGCTGTCGTACGCCATGCCCATCTCCCTTGTTGAAGAAGCCAAGAAGCGCCTAGTTTATTGAAGCCCGGGGCGGCGGCGAGCCGAATTTCTTGCGCGCCGCTTCAATATGCGAATGATACATTAGCGCTGGGGCCTGTCAAACCGCCATTGGGGAGCGCAATAGCGTGAGTGTATTGATCAAAAACGGGCGTGTAGTCACTGCGGTCGACGATTATTACGCCGATATTTTCATCAACGGCGCCCAAGTCGTGCTGATTGGTCGGGATCTGGAGATCGAGGCTGACAAAAGCATCGATGCTTCCGGCAAATTGGTGATCCCGGGCGGTATCGATCCGCACACTCATCTTGAGTTGCCGTTCGGCGGTACGACAACGTCCGACACCTTCGAGAGCGGCACGCGTGCTGCAGCCTACGGCGGCACGACCTGCATTATCGATTTCGCCGTCCAAACGCGCGGGCAGTCGACCCTAAGGGCACTCGATGCGTGGCACGCCAAAGCCGAAGGCAAAACCGCGATCGACTATGCCTTCCATATGATCATCACCGACATGCCGCAGGACCGGATCGGCGAGATGCGCGGCCTCTCCGACAATGGCGTCACCAGTTACAAGATGTTCATGGCCTATCCGGGCGCTCTTCTGTCCGACGACGGCACAATTTTTCGTGCCATGCGCAAGGCCGGGGAAGACGGAACGCTCGTTTGCATGCACGCCGAGAACGGTATCGTGATCGACGAGCTGGTAAAGATCGCGCTCTCGGAAAAAAAGATTGAGCCGAAATATCACGCGCTGACACGACCGACGCGGCTGGAAGCCGAAGGAGTGCATCGTGCGTTATCGATCGCCGAAGTTGCGCGCGCTCCGGTCTATATTGTCCATTTAAGCTCCTATGACGCGTTGCATGAGCTGCGTCTCGCGCAGGCGCGTGGCGTCATGGCGCACGCGGAGACGTGCCCGCAATATTTGTTGCTCGACGTCGATCGCTACGATGAGCCCGGGTTTAATGGAGCCAAATACGTCCTGACGCCGCCGCTTCGCGAAAAATGGAATCACGACGAACTTTGGGGCGGCTTGCGCACGCGCGCGCTTGACGTGATTTCCACCGATCATTGCCCGTTCTGCCTCAAGGAGCAGAAGGAACTGGGCAAGAATGACTTCAGTAAAATTCCCAACGGCGGTCCGGGCATCGAGAACCGCATGAGCTTGATCTATCATTACGGCGTGAGCCGCGGGCACATTTCGCTCAATCGCTTCGTTGAGCTGACCTCGACCGCGCCGGCGAAGATCTTCGGGCTGTTTCCCAGGAAAGGTACCATCGCCGTCGGCAGCGACGCCGATATCGTGATTTTCGACCCGCTGCGCGAGGAAACGATCAGCGCGCTCAATCCGCATACCCATCACATGAATGTCGACTACAGCGCATACGAGGGCTTCAAAGTGAAGGGGTACACCGAGACCGTCATCTCACGCGGCAAAGTCGTGATCGAGGATCGCAATTATGTAGGCCGCGCCGGTGACGGTAGCTTCGTCAAACGTCACGCCTACGGCGGGCATTATGCCAATACACATGCGAACATGGTTCGCGACGTGCTCGCGCCGGCGTCAGGCCTTGGTTCGCCAGGACGACGCCTTTCCTGAGCGGAATACAAGAGATTCCGCTAAAGCGGCGGTGCCGCGAAGCCGCCCACGGCGGCTTCGTAAGCGGCTCCGAGTTCGAAACAATAAATCCTCCCGGAACGGACGTGCGACGAGCTGCATCGCTTGCGGCAGCCGACCGCCGGTCAAGCCTATCGGCACAGATAGAGCCGGCAGGCCAAAAAAATTGAATGGCCGGGTGTTTGCGACGATCTCGCCAAGCACCCGCGCCATTGCCACCGAACCTCCGACATCGGTCTCTGCGGCCGTCGGCACCGGCCTTTTCAGCACCGGCACATGCAGCACATCACACTCGGAAAATGTTTCGCTCAGCAGTTCATGAAGTAGGCGCGAGCGCGCTCGCAGCGCCCGCAAATAGAGCGTAACCGGAATACCCAGACCCACCAGCAGGCGCGCGCGGGATTGTTCAGCATAATCGCGCGAACGTTGCCGCAGCCAAGGCAGGTGCAGTGCCGCCGCCTCCGGCCACAGTATCGCGTTGGAAAGATCGTTGACCGCGCCGTGGTCGCCTACCCGCACGTCGGTAATTTTTGCGCCCTGTTTCTCGAGCAGGGCCCGGCTTGCGTCGAGCAGCGCTGCGACTTCGTTGTCTATTCCTTCATAGTAGTGACGGTCAGGGACGCCGACGGTGATGCCCGCGAGCGAGCCGCTGTTTGCTACCTCATCAACGGTGCGTTCATAGTCCGGCACCATCCGCAAACTCGACATTCCGTCATTCCGATCGGCTCCAGCGACCAACGACAACAGTCGGGCACAATCGCCGACGCTGCGTGCGAGGACTCCAATGCAATCGAGCGAACCCGAAAGCGGCATCGCTCCGTGCCGGCTCACCCGCCCCAGCGTCGGTTTGATGCCGACCACACCGCAGGCGGCGGCGGGCAAACGGACCGATCCGCCGGTGTCGGAGCCGAGTGCGCCGAATACGAGGCCGGCGGCGACAGCGGCGCCTGACCCGGACGAGGAACCGCCGGTAATATGGTCTGGGTTCCACGGGTTACGGCATCGCCCGAAATGGACATTATGGCCCGTCGGCCCCATGGCGAATTCCGCCATGTTGAGGCGACCGATCTCAATGCCGCCCGCCGCGTCCAGTCGCTCAAGCACGGTCGCGGTGTGATCGGGAACGAAACCGCCGCGAATTTTCGATCCGCAGGTGCACACTTCGCCGGCGCGGTAAAACATGTCTTTGTGTGCGAGCGGGATGCCATGCAACAGACCCGGCGGCCGACCGTGCTTTACAGCATGATCGGCAGCGCGGGCTTGTTCGCGCGCCCTCTCCGCCGACAACCGGATGAAGCAGTTGAGCGTCGGTTTCAGGCGCTCGATACGGTCGAGGCAGGCATCGAGGACCGCTTCAGCGCGCAGTTGGCCGAGCGAAATGGCGTTTGCCGCCTGACGCAAGGTCAGTTGGGCGACAGGGCTCACGCGGCGTCCTCGGCCGCGTCACCTTCGATGAGGCGATAAAAGCGTTCGTCGGTTTCATCAAACGACAGTGGATGCAAAAGAATTGCCGCCGCGGCCTCGATCCGGGCAAGCGAACGGGCAACCGCCTCGACGTCTTCGCCGGTAACCGTTACGCCGCTTGCCGTCAGTCTTCTTTCCACGTTGTCGGTATCGTCAGTCCCGGGGCCCATCCTCATCTTTCTCCAGCGCCGAGAACTGTACACAAATTCAAACGCGTAGCACACTGACGGCCCGGCCGGCCGCGGCATCCCGCCGGCCATCGGAGCGCACAATGATTGAACGACAACGTATGTCTCTTCGTGCACGTCTCGCCGATAAAGCGCTCCTGGTCGCGCCTGGCGTATTCGACGGCATATCGGCGCGGATTGCCGACAGGAATGGCTTCGAAGCTCTTTATATGACGGGATACGGCACGGTCGCGTCGCATTTGGGGCTTCCAGATGCGGGCATCGCTACCTTTACCGACATGGTGAGTCGGGTCGGGGTTCTGGCGAAGGCGACCAATACGCCGCTCATCGCCGACGGTGACACCGGTTACGGCGGTTTGCTGAACGTTCAATACACGGTACGCGGCTACGAAGAGGCCGGCGCCGTGGCAATTCAGCTTGAAGATCAGGAGTTTCCAAAAAAGTGCGGGCATATGCTCGGCCGACGGGTCGTTCCAGTTGAAGACATGGTCGAGAAGGTCAAAGTTGCGGTAGCGAGCCGCGACAGCGATGATTTTCTGATTATTGCCCGCACCGACGCACGTACGACGCTTGGGCTGGACGAAGCCCTGCGCCGCGCCGACGCCTATGCCGAAGCCGGCGCCGATATTTTGTTCATCGAGAGTCCAGAAAGTATCGAGGAAATGCGAACGATCGGGCGCAGCTTTGACCGACCTCTGGTTGCGAATATCGTAGAGGGCGGACGGACGCCGGTGCTCGACCGAAAGACGCTGGAAGAAGTGGGCTACTCAATCGCGATCTTCCCCGCATTCGGCTTTCTGGCTGCGGGCGAAGCTTTGCGCGGCGCTTACCGGCATCTACGGGAGCACGGCACCAGCGTCGGCAGCAACGTACCCCTCTACCAGTTCAATGAATTCAGTGAACTCATGGGGTTTGGCGCGGTCGCCGACTTCGACAAGACACACGGCCGTGGCTAGTTCTGCGAAATTCTAGGCGGAGACGAACTTGAATTGCTCCCACTCGGTGGGCGCTTTCCGCAGCACCTCCGGCCAGCCTCCATTCGTCTCGTTCGCGTGTGCCTCGACCCGGCGCCCCGCAAACGCGAACTCCGCGCCGTTTGCCGCGAAGGGAAATGGCGAAAGCGCATAAACGCCCGGCTCCTGAGGAACAATGGTCACGGAAGTATCTACTTCTGCATTGAGCGGGACGTGCTCGAACATCTGCTTGTTGCGGGCGGCGGGGTAAACGCGATTGAAATAGAGCGCCAGTGTATCGATGAACTGCAGTTGTTTGTAATTCTGAAAGAGTTTGTTCCGTTCCAGCCGATCGGCGAGTTGCGGGTCCCTCCGGATTTCCGCCTTCAGGCGCTCCTGACGCGCCAACTCGCTCTTGAGCATGTGCTCCGCAAGCGGCCGTTCCTGATCGGGAAATTGCTCGATCAGCACGTGATCAGAAAGACCGTAGCGGCCATTATAGAGGCCCCAGCTGTGCATACTCGATATCAGCCCGCAATACGGATGATGACGTTCATTGAAGTCGGGTGACAAGCGGCTCGTAACAGTAATGTATTGTGCGGGCGTTTCGATGAGGTTGTAGGGAAGTCCGCTGTTCGGGTCTGTGACCGGGTCGAGGTCAAAAGCGGTCCAGCCAGCATCGTGATGGGCGATCACGTAGGCCATCAGGTCGAGCGGGGCTAGCGGCTCGAATTCATCATTGCCAAAGGCACGAGCGAATTGCCCGCAGAGGGCGGTGTGCTCGTACATCATCACCGCCAATCGCGGAGTACCGTTGGGTGCTGTCTGCAGGATCATGAGTATGGTGAAAGTGTATGGCTAAGGGCAAATTGTATCAGCTTCGCGGGCGGCCTTGAAGCGTAGGTTTGGGTAAGACCAACGTTCACAAATTTTACCCACGACGCTATGGTCGGGGATCGGCATCCCGCAGGAAACCAATATGAGCGATCCGTACAAAGAAATTGGCTTCGACTCCAACCTCATCGGTTTCGGCCGCCGTGCCGGCGTTGTTGTCATCGATTTCCAGAAAGGCTTCACTGATGCCCGTTTCCCACTGGGCGGACGCCCGATGGTGGAGCGTGCCGTCAACAACACGGCAAAACTGGTTGTCGCGGCGCGCAAGGCCGGCCTGCCGGTTGCCTGCTGTTACATAGCCTATTCCAGCGCGCGCGATGCGCCATTCTGGAAGATACCGACGGTTGTTAATGAATTCCACCACGGTCATCCGTCCACAGAATTGGACGAGCGAATCTACGATCGTTCATACGACATGATGGTGTGCAAGACCGCACCCTCGATCTTCTTCAACACCCCGGTCGCTTCCTATTTCATCAAAGACCGCGTCGATACGGTGATCGTTACCGGCTGCAACACCTCGGGATGCGTCCGCGCCAGCATCAATGACGCTTTTTCCTACGGCTTTCGGGTGATCGTGCCTGAGCCTTGCTGCGGTGACGTCGACGAAGGTCCGCATCGCGACAATCTGCGCGACGTGCACCGCCGTTACGCCGATGTAGTTGGGCTTGAGGAAGTCCTCAGTTACATCGACACGTCAGGACGTCGGAACGAATAGCTTCAGAGGTGCGGAAATTTTCAAACGGAAAATTTTTCCAGGAATTCCGTCGATCGCGGTATGGGTGCCCACTATCATTTCTCAATGGAGTTAGTCGCCGCCCAATCGAGCAACCCACGATCGCAGTTGGCCGGCGCGATGAGCGAAAGCCCGAGCGGACAGCCTCCCAGGCTTGCAAGTGGCAACGACATTTGCGGCAGGCCGGCAAGCCCGGCGACGCACAGCAATGCGAAAGCACGTGCGCGAAATGCTTCGAGTTCCACTGGCGGCGTCGCCCGAAGGGGTGCGATGCCCGGCGCCGTCGGCAGGCATAGCAGCGTGTCACTGCCGATAAGTTCTTCTATGTGAGCTGCAACCTTCGCCCTGCGCGGCCGCATGCGCGCGACGTCGGCCGAATCAATTGTGCGCGTCCAGCGGAACCGCTCCGCGATGCCGGGACCAAAACTCGGATTGTGGGCATCGATCCAGACACTATGGCGCCGCCTGATTTCGTCGCCCTGGAGGATACGGAAAACTTCCGTCCACGCGGCGGGATCGCCCGTATAGATCTCGACGTTGCGGCAAACGGCAAACGCGGATTTGACCCTCGTCAGGGATGTGGCGAGCGCGTCGGTGATTTCGGATCCGGCAAACGCGAAAGCGTCGACGGCGATCAGTAACCTCTTCGGAACAAACTTCGGCGCCGCCGGGAGCAAAACATCGCCGACCCGCTGCATGGTTTCGGCATCGCGCGCGAACCAACCGACGGTATCAAAGCTTGCCGCAAGATCGACGACGCCGTCGGTAGGAACCAAACTGTGAGTAGTGCGCAGGCCGTAAATACCGCAATAGCTCGCCGGCAGACGGACCGAACCGCCACAATCGGTGCCGAGCGCGAAATCCACCAGGCCGCCGGCGACCGCCGCCGCCGAACCGCTTGAGGAACCACCCGGAATCCGGCCCGGCGCATTCGGATTTATCGGTGTGCCGTAGTGCACATTCTCGCCGTTGAGGCTGTAGGCCAGTTCATCGGTGTGGGTCTTTCCAACCATCGATGCGCCGCCTGCCAACAGGCACTCGACCGCGGTAGCGGTCTTCGTGGCCGGTGGGTGAGTTTCGAGCCAGACTGGATTGCCGTTGCCGGTGCGATAACCGGCAATGTCGAACACATCCTTAGCGCCAAAGGTCAAACCGCGTAGCGGCCCGGCTGCCGCTCCGCCCAGCGCAACCTGGGTGTGGCGACAGAACGCATTGTAAGGATCGGGCACTTTCATCATGGCCGATGCAGGGTTGCTTGCTGGCGCGACATGGTTTTGCGTCCGCGCTTGAAGGCGTAGAGCACTGGTGCGAGTTCAGCCACGGCGGTTTCGGGATCGACGGCATCGAGCACGACAAGATCGGCTGATTTACCGACTGCAAGTCCGTAATCCTTCAGCCGCATCATTTCCGCCGGCCGGCGTGTGACCATGTTGAAGCACTCGCGCATGTCGGCCGTTTTTCCAACCTGACAAATATTGGCGTAAAGATTTGCCATCCGGACCTGCGAGCAATCGCCGAACGGCGTGAACGGATTGAGGATGTTGTTGCTCGACAGCGAGCAATTGACGCCGTGGTGCAAGAGCTTGTGCGCCGGTACGACGCCGCGCGTAACATTATGATCTTGGGTGTGGTGGCGGCCCATCAGGTAAAGGTCGGTCGCGGGCAATACCGTCAGCGCAACGCCGGCGTCGGCAAGCCGCTTCGCCATCTGTTCGAACGACGGCATCGGCAGGCTTGTGGCGCGTGTAACATGGCCGATGGCGACGCGTCCGCCATATTGGAATTCTTCCGTACATTTGCAGACATAATCAAGCGTCATGCTTTCCGCGGTCGGTCCGAAATCGAGATGCAGGTCGATGTCAACGTCATACTCGCGCGCAAGCTCGAAGATGCGGTCGATCTGGCCGCGCGGATCGCTGTCCGTATAGGGCGCACCACCGATTGCACGGCAGCCGCGGTCGAGGCTTTCGACCAGAAGTTCGTCGGTGCCGGGGTTGTTAAGCAGCCCTTCCTGGGGAAACACACAAATCTGCAAGTCGATCGCCCAGGCGTATTGTTTGGCTAGCGGCAGCACGCCTTCAAGGCTGCGCAAGCCGACGCCAGGATCGACTTCGAGATGTGTCCGCATATGCGTGGTGCCCTGCAGGATCGCCTTCTCAAGCGTGCCCACCGCACGGGCATGAACATCCTCCGGCGTAAAAGCGAGTTTGGCTTTGGCGGCTTCGGCGATAGCCTCCTCTAGGTCACCCTTCTCCGATTTGACGCGGTCGAGGATGCACGATTTGTCGAGATGGATGTGGGTCTCGACAAAACCCGGCGCGACCAGGCGGCCGTCTAGATCGATGGTTTCGCCCTCGGCGGCTAAGCCGGGCTCCATGACCGCAATCTTGCCATCAGCGATACCGATGTCGGTCAGGGACCGTTCGGCGCCGACCGGACGTGCATTCCGCAAAATCAGCTGCATGGCTTCTCCTCTGAGGTATAAATGCCATAATAAAACCGCGCAGTGCCAGCGTATTTCAGCGCAACTTCAATCGTCCGCGCCAGCGGCCGACGATTGACCGGGCACCGGCGCGAACCCGGCCGGTCGACTGCTGCCAGCGAAAGCATCCGCCGGCCTTTCTGCCGCCTCGTCTCACTCGGTATGTGGGCGGTGTCGACTTGGCTTCGCTCTGAAACGGCCTTGCGGCGCGCCGCGGTTCGGCGCGGTCGAATACTTGTCAGCATCCAGAAAAAGCCGCTCGGAGCGCGGTCCGGACGACGAAGTTTCTTTTAATCAACTTCAAAAATGAGGGGAGGGCCATTGAAGTTTGCGCCGGGTTTATAAGCCACGCCTCCCGGTGCAGGGCGCGATCGAAACGCGGATTGACTACCTCGACAAGATATTTTTGTAGGTAGTGCCGCCCTTCATCAGCGCTTCTTGTAAACGTGGCTGATCAGTTGTTGGTGTAGCGAGACCGCCAAACGGTAATTACATAGGCCACTAATACGAACAGCATCGAACACAAGCTCGCCTGAATAAGTCTAAAATTCGGCGAGTCCCTTGCTGCGAAAAATTCGATCGGCAATGCGGCAGCACTTAGTAGTAGAGCGACCATCAGCGGCTTCCTAGGACCTCGAAATATTCGCCGGAAATTTGCAGATTACGATTGTCGCTTATCGCAATGATGGAACCCGCTGTTTGAGAGGCCAATCGAAATAGCTTCGTATGCAATACCCCCCGCGTAAGATACGATCTACCGAGTTGGGTCTGTGGTTGAATCCGAAAACTGGCAACCTAGTACCGATGGACCGAACAAAATGGATCAGGATCAGGTACCGATTGATCTCGCGCTCCAAGGCGGCGGCTCCCATGGCGCGTTCACCTGGGGCGTATTGGATCGTCTGCTCGAGGAGCCACGGATTCGTCTCGCGGCGATCTCTGGTACCTCAGCCGGCGCCATGAACGCAGCAGTGCTGGCAGACGGCTGGACCGAGAGGGGAGCCGAAGGCGCTCGTGAGGCCCTTGACGAGTATTGGGGGCGCGTATCGCGCGCCGCGACGTTCAGCCCGCTGCAACGTTCGCCGCTCGATCGAATCATGGGCCGTTGGACGCTCGACACATCGCCAGCCTATGTCGCGATGGATCTGATGTCGCGATTGCTTTCGCCTTACGATCTCAACCCACTGAACTTGCATCCGCTGCGGGCCATCCTTGCCGAGATAATCGATTTTGATCGTCTCGCTCGATCGCCGATCAAGCTGTTCATTACTGCCACGAAAGTGCGGACTGGGCGCGGACGCATTTTCCGTAACGGGGAAATTACCGCTGATGTCCTGCTCGCCTCGGCCTGTCTCCCAACCATGTTTCGGGCGATTGAAATCGACGGCGAGGCTTACTGGGACGGCGGCTATGCCGGAAATCCCACCATCACTCCACTGGTTCGCGAAAGCGATGCCCATGATTTGATTCTGGTCCAGATTAATCCGATTGAACGACCGGACACGCCGCGGTCGGCCGCAGAGATCCTCGACCGGCTCAACGAGATTTCTTTCAATTCGCCGCTGGCAAAGGAACTCCGCATGATCGCTTTGCTGCGTCAGGTGGCCGACCCGGGAACGGGGGAGGGCGCGCGCTGGGCGCAGATGAGAACTCACAGAATCGAGAGCGATTTACTGACCGAATTTGGCGCGTCCTCGAAGCTGAACGCCGAACGTGATTTCTTGAAATTGCTGCGGGAGGAAGGACGCCGCGCCGCGAGTGAATTTCTCGACACAAAGTTTGACGATCTGGGAAGACGGTCCACGGCTGATTTGGATGTTCTCCTGGCGGAGTGCTAAAATTTGGGCCTTCTGGGCATCCTAGTCGGGCTTGGTCTTCTCGTCTGGCTCGCCTTTCGGGGCTGGAGCGTTCTGCTGCTCGCGCCGGCTGCGGCGCTCATCGCGGCGCTGTTCGGCGGCGAGCCATTGCTCGCCAATTGGACCCAAGTTTTCATGGGCAGCGCTTCCCGCTTTTTAGCTCAGTTCTTCCCGTTGTTTCTTCTCGGCGCGGTATTCGGCAAGCTTATGGAAGACAGCGGATCGGTGTCGGCCGTCGCCGAGTTCATGACGAAAGCGCTGGGAGAACGCCGTGTGATGCTCGCGGTCGTGCTCGCCGGCGCGCTTGTCACCTACGGCGGCGTTAGCCTGTTTGTTGCTTTCTTCGTTCTCGCTCCCATGGCACACGCACTGTTCCGTGCGGCGTCTGTGCCTCGTCGGCTGATGCCGGGGGCGATTGTACTTGGTACGTCGACTTTCACCATGTCGGCTCTACCGGGCACGCCATCGATACAGAACGCAATTCCAATGCCGTTCTTCGGCACGACACCCTTCGCGGCGCCCGGCCTCGGCATTATCGCCTCCGCCGTCATGTTTGGTTTTGGCATGTGGTGGCTCAGCCGGGCGGAGTCCAAGGCCCGCCGCTTGGGTGAGGGCTATGGCAGGGAAGCTTCGGTGCCTGCCGATAGTGCAACGAGCGACGAGATGGTGCGCGAGCGCGCCACCACCGCGCGGGAGTTCGATCCGTCCGAGATCCATCATGGGCGACGCAGCGACACTACCCCGACCATCTTTATTGCCGCACTGCCTCTTGTCGTAGTTGTGTTGGTCAATCTCTCAATGTCGCTCATTGTCCTGCAGCGGCTGGACTTTTTATTTCTCGCCGAACAACGCTGGGGCGGCACATCGGTTTCGGCCGTCGCTGGAGTCTGGTCGGTGGTGACCGCACTCGCTGCTGCGATTGCAGCGGTCATCCTTTGCAATTGGAACCGGCTGCCCGCGCTGCGCCAGAGCATGGACGCGGGCGCGAACGCATCGGTATTGCCCGCTCTCAGCGTCGCCAGTCTGGTCGGCTTTGGCGCTGTTGTAGCAGGGTTGCCAGCCTTCGCCGTTGTGCGCGATTGGGTCCTGTCGATCGAGGGAGGCCCGCTCGTCTCACTTGCCGTATCAACGAATGTGCTGGCCGCACTTACCGGCTCGGCATCGGGCGGCCTCACCATAGCGCTCGACGCGCTCGGCGATACCTATATGCGTCTCGCGGCGGAGCATGGAATTAATCCGGCGCTCCTGCACCGCGTAGCGGTGATCGGTTCCGGCACGCTCGATAGTCTGCCTCATAATGGCGCTGTAGTGACCCTTCTCGCGGTCTGTGGGTCAACGCATCGCGAGAGCTATTTCGATATCGTAATGGTGGCGATTGTCGGTGCCATCGTTGCTCTGGTGGCGGTGATTGCGCTGGGCTCGGCGTTCGGTTCGTTCTGAGAAAGGCGCGGGCCGGTACTCGTTATTTCTGCAAATCGCTCGGTCGCTATCACCCGGTTTAAGCGCGTTCGTGTTCGGATGTCGCCTGGACGTGCTGCGTCATCCGCTGCGGCAACGAACATCGGGTCCGCAAGGACTGGAGCCCTTAACCATTCATTAACCGAATGTGCGCAAATTATTAACCATCAGAATCATCGAGCGCGGAGACTGCTCAGTGTCGAGCCTCGTTCGTCAACGCCATTCCCTGATGTTTCGGTCGCGCTCCTACATGGCGTTCGCGATTGCCCCGCAACCGCCCATTGAGGACTGGCTCTCCGATCTTGACGGTAGTCTCGCTCGCTCGAAGGGGTTTTTCGCTGATCACCCTGTCGCGCTCGATCTATCTGCAGTTAACCTGAGCCCAGCCGCAATCGGCCACCTCGTTACCGAACTCGCGGAACGTGAGATTCGCGTCTTCGGCATAGAGGGGATTGATCCGGCGAAGTGGCAAATGGGACTTCCTCCCGTTCTTCGCGGTGGCCGAGGTATGCGAGCCGGCGAGGCGCCCGAGCCTGCCCTGCCTGCCATCCCGACGTTGGCGAGCACATGTCAGGCTCCACAAAAACAGCCGCCAAAACAACAGTTGGCTTCTCTTATGATCGAGAACCCGGTGCGCTCCGGGCAATCCGTGGTTTTCACCGAGGGAGATGTCACCGTTCTTGGATCGGTTGGATCAGGAGCAGAAATCGTCGCCGGCGGATCGATTCACGTTTACGGGACCTTGCGCGGCCGCGCACTGGCGGGCGCCACGGGCAACGCTCGCGCGCGCATTTTCTGCCACCGAGTTGAGGCTGAGCTGCTCGCGATCGATTCTTACTACAAAACGGCCGAAGACATCGAAGACAGTCTGCGCCGCCAACCAGCCCAGGCCTGGCTCGAAGGCGGTATTTTGAAAATATCCGCAATAAACTAGGAACAACGAAAGGCTAGAAATATGGCGCAGGTCTTGGTCGTGACATCAGGTAAGGGCGGGGTTGGCAAGACAACGTCAACTGCCGCCCTGGGCGCGGCTCTTGCCCACGACGGTGCGAAAGTCGTCGTCATCGATTTCGATGTCGGGCTCCGGAACCTCGACCTCGTCCTGGGCGCCGAGCGACGCGTGGTCTTTGATTTGATCAACGTCATCAACGGCGTGGCGAAGCTCCCGCAGGCTCTCATCCGCGACAAGCGGCTGGAGAATCTGCATCTCCTTCCCGCATCACAGACCCGCGACAAGGACGCGCTGACGGAAGACGGTGTCGCCAAGGTTATTGAGGAGTTGCGAACTAAATTCGACTGGATCATCTGCGACAGCCCGGCCGGAATTGAGCGTGGTGCGACGCTTGCGATGCGCTACGCCGATGCGGCGATCATCGTCACTAATCCCGAAGTATCGTCGGTGCGGGATTCCGACCGCATCATTGGATTGCTCGATTCCAAGACCCTAAAAGCGGAACGCGGCGAGCGGGTCGATAAGCACGTCCTGATCACGCGCTATGATTCGTCGCGTGCCGCGCGAGGCGAAATGCTGTCGATCGACGACGTACTCGAAATCCTGTCGACTCCACTGCTGGGCATCATTCCGGAAAGCAAGGAAGTGTTGCGCGCCTCGAATGTTGGATCGCCGGTGACGCTCAATAACCCGCAGAGCGCTCCCGCGCGCGCCTACTTCGACGCCGCTCGCCGGCTCAAAGGTGATAAAATTCCCGTCCTTGTTCCCAACGAAAATAGAAGTATCTTCAACAAGCTATTCGCACGGAAGGCAGCATGAGCTTGTTCTATTTCTTTCGACGCCGTTCCGCGCCCATAGCGCGCGAACGCCTACAAGTCCTCTTGGCGCACGAGCGCGTCGCGTGCAGCCACCCCGATTTGCTCGGCGTCTTGCGCGAGGAGATTCTCGCCGTAATCGCCAGGTACGTGACGTTTGAGCCTGAAAGGGTCCAGATCAAGATGGACCGGGGAAAGTCCGTGTCGACGCTTGCAGTCGACATCGAGATTCCGAACGGTCTGCGCATCTCGGCGTAGCCCTGGCGTCGGGCCCAGCGTTCGGTATCGGGTGTGTTGGCTGTGGTTGGGCGATGGAATTGGAATAACGGACGGGAGGATCGATGCGCAGCGTTGCATTCCTCACCCAAAAGGGTGGAGCGGGAAAAACTACTCTCGCGGCATCCCTGGCGGTGATCGCGGCAAATTCGAGTGAAAGGGTGATAGCCCTTGACCTCGATCCTCAGGGGTCGCTGCTGCGCTGGGCCCAGCGCCGAGAGGCAACAAAGGCCGCCAACAAAGTCGTAGTCGAACCCGTCGAGGGCGAACGTCTCCCTCACATTCGCGCAATTCTCGAAGGGCTCGCCGGGGTCGGATTTACGCTGGCGATTTTTGATACCGCGGGCGCTGACAAAGCGGCTATCCGCTTCGTGGCTGAGGCTGCTGAGCTCTGCCTTCTGCCAACACGTCCGACGCGCCTGGACGTGGATGCGACTGCTGCCACTTTTCGAGCCGTTTTTCTAGCGAAACGGCAAGCGGCATTCGTGCTCAACCAATGCCCGCCGACCTATCGCAGTTCGCGAGCGAGCGAATCGGCAAAAGATTTGACGCGTCTCGGCGTTCTTGCCGAACCGATGCTGTCTTCGCGCATGGATTTTCAAGATGCCATCGGCGCAGGTCTCGGTGTTACCGAATATGCGCGCGGAGGCAGGGCCGCGCAGGAAATTGAGGCGCTCTGGAACTGGGCCCGCTCTCAGTTTGCCGGAATCCCAGGTCAAGCGCACATCGATGGCAACCTACGACGACAAGCGGCGGCTTGACCTGCGCTTGGAGTACCCGCAGTTCGACATCAAATGAACCGCTAGGGTCATGGTCGCGGGCCTAATGGCTCGCCGAGGCAAAATCTTGCAGCACTGACGACTTGACGACGCGCGCCTTGCGCATCGTTGAGGGGGTGTTGCGGCTGCGTCCGACAAACCGCGGCACGCCTGCGCTGATAACGGCTCCGACCGCGGCGATATCGCCGTTAAGGATCGCCGATAACGCATCGCTTTGGGTACCGCCGTCCGGCGCGTCGATCAAAACGAGATCCGCCGCCTTGCCGGCGCTGAGCACGCCGCAATTCAAACGATAGACCCTCGCGTTGCTTCCGGTGGCCGCCGAAATCGCAAGCTCGGGCGCGACGCCCGCCAAGCTGGCGAGGTGGGCGATAGTGTAAAGCATGCCAAGCGGCATGACGCCGCTACCGGTTGGCGTGTCGGTTGCGATGATCACGCGATCGAAGGCGTCGAATTTTTGCGCGAGGCTGGCGCAAAGCAGCGCCGTACGCAGATTGCCGGCGGTGCAGATCTGCAGCGCGATATCGCTCTCGCGAATGATCCGCTCGAAATCCCTATCCGGCATCGCGGTAGGACCGCCATTGACGTGAAACGAAACATGCGGACGGAGCGCCAGGAGATGATCGCCGGTGATCGCGCCGGAACCCGGAATTGATGAGCCGCCGGTATGCACGGTCGTAATCATATCGTGGGCGCGCGCTGCGGCGATCAGCGGTGCATATTCGTATGGAGTTGCAAAGCTACCGAAGCCGGCTTTGGCAAGCCAGACACCTTTCTTGGTGATTTCGCCGAGATCATTTCCGGTGAGACCCGGTTCGAGGATGATCGAACCGGCATGTACCGTCATCCCGCCGGGCCGATAGCCCTCAAAACATTTGTGCGCCGCTACCGCGAGTGCCTTCACTCCCTCGGGGTCGCGCGGCCGTCCTGGCACGTGCACCTCGGACGCGCTGATCGCCGTCGTCACTCCACCGTGCAAGTAACTTTCGAGATAACCGACAGTCCGCTGGCGAGGGGTGTAATCGCCAAACGTGATGTGGACGTGCGAATCAATCAGGCCGGGGATGGCGGTCATGCCGTCGGCGTCGATGACAACGTCGGCCGCCTCGACAGCATCGGCGGCAACGGTACCGACGCTGGCTATTTGATCATCCTCGCAAAGGATTGCGTCTCCCGCGGCGAAGGGGTGGCGCCAGTCGCCGGAGACGATCCGTCCGAGATTGACAATTGCGACTTTCATTATCCGCGCCCCGCTTACAGATGCCTAATGCCGCAACCGCTCGAGTTCTTCTTGAAGGCTATAGGAAGCCATCAGATTCTCGACCAAGCCCGTCGCATGGTTCCAGTCGAAGGTGCGGAAGCTATGCCCGGCCGTTACAAAGCGGGCGCCGGCATAGAACATTTCATATTGAGTGTGACGCGAACCGAACTCGGACCCGATCGCATCCCAAGCCGCCTTGAGAAACTTGACCTTGTGTTCGGGGCCCATATTCGCGGAGCGCTGAGTCTTGCGAATGATCGCCTCAAGCTCGGCATTGGCAAAATCGCGCACTGAGGAGGGCAGCATGATGAGCGCCCCGCCGGCGAGGTCGCGAATCGTCTGGATCACGCGCGGATAGAGGTCCTGTGTGAGAACCTGCGCCGCGTACATGTAATGCTTATTCGGCAGGTACCATTCGCCGAACTGCGATCCGGACGCTTCCATGCCGGACACCATGGCGTTGACCATGCCCACCTGCGCGGCGAGGTAGCCGAGTTGTTCGACCACAGAGGGTATTCGTGTCGTGCCGATCGCCTCGGTGATCCGCCGAGCCAGACCGGCGAGGAAGGTGATCTTTACCGACAGGCGAATCTGCGATTGATAATTCTGATAGGTGTGGCCGGGCGTGTCGTGGAACTGGGCGCGGCACATCTCGGGGTCGCGGTACACGAAAACGCGTTCCCACGGCACTTTGACATCGTCGAAATAGATGAGTGCGTCATTCTCGTCGAAACGCGAAGAGATGGGGTTGTCGTAGACTGAAACCGCGTGCGCCTCGTACGACTTGCGCGAGAGCACGCGCAATCCACCGGCGTTCATCGGCAATGCGCAGGAGAAGGCGAGATCTTCTTCTCCCGGTTTGAGTGGCTGGAGATTGGCGACGAAGACCTCGTTCGCCATGATCGACGAGGTACCCAGCATCTTCGCGCCTCGCACGGTGATACCCGACGAGTCTTCGTCGACGACTCGCGCGACAAGATCCTCGTCCTGCTGACCCCAATCCTTGCCGCGTTCCGCTTGCGGGTTGATGATGACGTAGGTTACGAACAGATCGTTGTTGCTGGCATAGTCGAAATAATCGGCAAAGGCACCGGCTCGCTCCGGACTGTGCTTGCGAAACGTGTCGATGCCCATGCGTTGGCCGACCAGCGCGGAGGCGAGATGATCTGGTGAGCGGCCGAGAAAGCCGCCCGACAGTGCGGCCCAGGCCTCTATGGACTTCCGCCTCTGCACAATCTCCTCGTAGCTGCGCGGCATCTGCCAGGCACGATTGATCCGACGATTGGAACCGTTCGGCAGAAACGTCATCAGCTCGATGTTCTCCGGGCGCGCCTGGAAGTCGTAAAGCGCGGCAGCAGAGTGGACCGCATTGCGGAAGGCCGGATGTTCGGTCACATCGCCAACCAGTTCGCCATCGAGGTAGATCGTGCGGCCGTCCCTGAGCGCCTTGAGGTGCTCGGCTCCAGTCTTACAGCTGCTCATGATGTAACTCCGTCGGGTTCGAAGGCGCAGCGGACAGTCAGGTTAAACCGTCGAGGCCTTTGATCCTGTCCGCGGCGAGACCGCCTACACGGTGGTTCGGCCGGCCGCGATTGGCATAAGCGCAGACGACGGCGATCTCGTCAGGCAATGGTGCGTCCTGCAGCGTCAAGCTGATCCCATCGTAATGCGAGCGCACGTAAAGGGCATCCTTATGTGCGAGCGGAACGTCGAGCGTTGCGCCGGGCGAAGCCCGCTTCGTGAACGACGAAATCCACGCTTTTCCGCCATCCGCCGCGTCCCGCATCACGTCGCCGAACACTGTCGTGAGCATGGCGACGCCATGTTCTTGCTCGCCGGCAAGCCCGATGACGGCCGCCTTACCGTAGCTTTCCGCTTTGAAGGGCGCGAGCATCGCAGTTGCAATCCCGCAGATCTCGCGACCGATTGCCAAACTCTCTTCAACCAGGACTGCGAGGTCTTCCTGATAACGACCGGCAAACGGGTTCTTTACAACCGCGACGCAGGCAACCTTCCGTAACGGAGGCTGCGTCGGACGACCTGCCTCGGCGCGTACCTCCTGCATAAAGGAAAGGATTTTTCTAATTTCCATCGCCGTCGCCTCGTCGCAAATGCGAAAAACAATTCGGCTCGCCATCGGCGGCCTGCGGAACAGCCCAGCGCCGCGGGCGGGCATTGGCGCGCCGCAATAGAGGGTTCTACCGCGGCGCGCTTTCGACTCTGTTTAATCACGAGCCGCTGAGGACGTCGCCGAAGCGAACCCAGCTTTTGCCGTCGAACTTGGTGAGCTGCAGCTGCGTGACCGGATAATAGTTTGTCGGGCTGGTGTTGAGCTTGATGCCCGGCAACAGCAACGGCAACGCGAGATCGTGGATATTAGTCGCCTGCTTGCGGATGTTCTCGCGCGTGAGATCGTTGCCCGCCTGCTTGAGGACCTGAATCCATGTCTGTGCGATCGAAATTCCGATCTCGTTTTGCGGATCGTTGACGTCGCCCTCAGGGTAATATTTCTTCATGAAGTCGCGATACCAGGCGATGCCCTTATCGCTGGCGAATTGCGGATCGCTCGGATCTTTCATGTATGCCGTGGATATTATTCCGACCGACTTGTCGAGGCCCGCGGGCGTAAGCACCGTCGCTATAGAGGCGGCGTTGTTGACCAGGAACTGGGTCGGGTGCCAATCGATATCGGCGATCTTGCGGATGGCCTGGGCCGCGAACTTGTTGGTCGTGGCGCTGAAAAAGACATTCGCTCCCGCACCCTTGAGCGTCACGATTTGAGAATCGACCGTGGGATCCGAAACTTCGTAAGTCACTTCCTTGACGATCAGCTTGTTGGCGGCGGCGCCGAGGCCGTGTTTGAAGCCATTGACGAAGTCCTTACCGTAATCGTCATTCTGATAAAGCACGCCGATCTTGGCATCTTTGATATTGCCGACGATGTACTTTCCAAATATGACGCCCTCGTTGCGGTAGGTCGGATACCATCCCATGGTCCATGGGATATTCCGCCGCATTGGCACCCCACTTTGAGGCGCCGGTGGCGATGAAAATCTGCGGCACCTGCTTGGCATTCATGTATTTGAAGATGGCCGAGTTGGTTGGCGTTCCCATCGTGCCGACGATCGCGAGGACTTTGTCCTCCTCGACCATTTTGCGATGCTGCTCGACGGTGCGAGGGGGACTATAGCCGTCATCGAGCGAAATCAACTTGATCTTGCGGCCGTTCACTCCGCCTTCGTCGTTGATCATCTTGTAGTAGGCGGCCTGGGCGCGGCCTTGTGTGCCGTAGGATGACAGTGGCCCGCTATAGGGGTTGGTTTGTCCAATAAGGATTTCCGTATCGCTCGCTCCCGGATCGTACTTGTTCTGCGCCTGAGCGGCGCCGGCACCGATGAGAACTCCGGTCGCCAGAATGGCCGCACTCATCATTGAGAATCGCATCGACATGACTCCCTCCATGGGCTATCGCCCGTTTGCTGCCCCGGCTAGACAGTAGTCACTACTTGTTCTCTCGAGATTCCTCGTTCGGCAGCGATCTTTCGCTCGAGCGCATGGCGCGCGTGGACGCGCGCCACATCGGACGCAATATTGATCAGACGCCTATCGCCTAGCCACCGCAGCGTCGCATGCTGCACTTCGAGTACGTGATCGTCCTCCTTGAAGGCATCGTCGATTGAGCGGAAAAGCTGTTCGGTAGCCTCCGGATCGTTCTGCCGGTGCCCGTTTGCGGTCGACCAGAAGAACCATGTGGTATCCTCCGTTTCCGGCGTGATGCCGTAGAACATGCGCAGGCCAAATCCGCCGTCGCGGTTTCCCTCGTAGGCGCCCATGCCGACATCGAGCGCGCCGGTGAATTGCAGAATGCATGACGGGGCGACGTATTCGAATTCACCCCAGCGATCGACTCGACCCTTGAACGGCACCGCGCTGGCGTAAAGGTTCGGCGGAATGCAGTTGAGCATCCAGCGAATGAATTTGACGCCGTTGGCGGTCGGCGTGGTCTCCATTTTGGCGGTCGCGTATGCGTCAGGATTGCTCGACAGGGTCGATTTGTGCACGTAGGCGGCGTGGGTCTGGTCGAGAAGATTGTCGGAGGCGAGCAGATAGTTGCATTTGATGATTTCGCTCTTGCCCTTGTACGGCCAGCTTTTATGCCAGGGATATGCGACGATCTCGCCAGGATCGGCCTTTTCGGGTTCCCCCATCCAAATCCAGATCAGATCGTCTTTTTCCACGACCGGATAACTGCGAACCTTGGCCTGTGCCGGTATTTTCGCTTGGCAGGGAATGTCGACGCAGTGACCGGCAGGGTCGAAGAGCATGCCGTGGTACTCGCAGCGAATGTTATCGTCGAGCACCTCGCCTTGCGAAAGCGGCATGCCGCGATGACAGCAGCGATCCTCGAGAGCGGCGACGCGATTGGTTTTGCCGCGATATATGACGATGGGCTCGTCGAGAATGGTTCGGCTCAGCGGCTTGCCTGTGATCTCGTTCGACCAACCGGCAACGTACCAGGCGTTCATCAGATACATCGCTGTCCTCCGGGCCGGGTCGGGTCAAGCCGAACTTGCGCGGTAATTATACAATTATAAAACCTTTTAGCAATTGCTTTGTAACGAAGATAATTGCTGGCGCAGCCGTGGATTTGTCCGGGCGCGGCAAGCCGCCGCGCTTCCGAACGAAACGTTACCGGAAATCGCTTCGCCCGCCGTTGCAGCGGCGGCTGCGCTTAACGTCGTCGGGCGAAGCGGCTCATGACGCTCCGGATAGCGCCCGCGATGCCCGCAGGCATTACATAAACTGAAACGACGAGCAGCACGCCGTAGATCGCCCATGGCGCCGATTTCGAAAAGTTGTCCGCAATATTCGGCACGAACTCGATGAACGCGGCGCCGTAAATCGCACCGGATATAGATCCCAAACCACCGACGACGATGCCGACAAGAAAGGAGATCGAGAGCAGGAAGCCGAAGCTGTCGGGGGCCACAAATTGAACAGCGATCGCGCTCAGCGCGCCGGCGACACCGGTAAAGAGGGCGCTGACTCCGAATGTCAGTGTCTTATAGAGAGCGGTATTTACCCCCATCGCCGCAGCCGCCGTCGGATGGTCGCGAATCGCGACCAGGGCGCGCCCAAGTCTCCCGCGAACAAGCCGAGAGCCTGCAACGAACAGAACGACGGCGACCGCGAGTGCGAAAAAATAGAGCCACTGATCGGCGCTGAGTGGCAGGCCCCAAGGGGCCCGCGGCTTCGTGATGGCGATGCCTTGGACGCCGCCGCTCCATTGTTCAAAGGTTTTGTGCTTGAGGATTTGCGGTGTCGCGACGGCGAGCGCGAAGGTTGCCAGCGCTAGATAAAGGCCCTCAAGCCGCAACGCCGGCAGGCCGAACAGAAACCCCGCGATAAAGCAGACCGCACCCGCCGCGGGAACAGTGGACCAATACGGCAGACCCCAGTGATCCATCATGATCGCGGCGACATAGGCGCCGACGGCGAAAAAGGCCCCATGCCCCAGAGATATCTGCCCGTTGTAGCCGGTCAGGATATTGAGACCGAGCAGGGCGACGGCGTATGCGATCATCAGCGTAAGCTGAAAGGCCCGGTAGTCGCTGACGATGAACGGCAGAACGACGGCGGCCGACAGCAGCACCGTGATCGCGATCACTCGCCGTGCACGGTCGGAAATATTTACGCCGAAGGAGGTGGCGCGCTGGAGGCTCGAATATGCGTTGGCTACCATTTTCACACTCGCGAAACGACAGTCTTACCGAACAAGCCTGAAGGCCGGACGATGAGGATGCCGACGATGATCACGAGCGCAAGCGTGAGCTTAAGATCGGTTCCGATGACGTATGCGCCGAGGAGGTTTTCCAGGACGCCGAGGATAAGCCCACCAACCACCGCGCCGCCGGGGCTGTCGATTCCCCCCAGCAGGGCGCCGGCGAAGCCGTAGAGAAGAATCCCCGACATCATGTTCGGATCGAGGTACACGATTGGGGCAATCATCATACCGGCGACTGCACCCAGAGCCGCCGCCAGTCCCCATCCCAGCGCTAGCATCATGTCGACGCGTACGCCGACGAGCCGACTGGAAGTTGGATTGTACGCCGCCGCGCGCATGGCCAGTCCGAGCCGGGTAAATCGGAAGAAGACAACGAGGATCAAGAGCTCGATGAGCATGACGAGCAACGAGCCGAGCTCGTGGCTCGTGATGTATTTGTTGCCCGGGAAGATTTCCGAGGAGAACGGCGTGGGAAATGTCCGCATCGAATAAGTCCAGATCCAGCCGGCGACGCTGTTGAATATCACCAGCAGGCCGATGAAGATCACAACCGCGGAAAGGACTGATCGCGTCGCGACCGGACGCACGACATAACGCTCCAGCAGCACACCGGCAAAAAACGAGATCACAAGAACAATGAAGAACGCCGCCCAATATGGGCAACCTGCTTCGATCAATGTAGCCGCGCCGTAGGTCGAGAACATCGCCATTTCCCCCTGAGCGAAATTCACGAGATGCGTAGCCTGATAGACCATGACCAGCGCGAGAGCGATGCTCGCATATACGCCACCGGTCGTGAGGCCGGAGATCAGTTGGTGCAGGAACGCTTCCATGGGGATCAGTAGCCGAGATAGGAGCGGCGCACGGCGGTGTCATTCTCCAGTTCGCGAGATGCGCCGGAGAGCACGACTTGGCCGGTTTCAAGCAAATACGCCTGATCCGCCAGTTCTAGTGCGAGGCTGGCATTTTGCTCGACGACGAGCATGCTGACCTTCTGCTGCCGATTTATCGTACGCATGATGTCGAAAATCTCCTGTACGACCAGCGGCGCTAATCCGAACGACGGCTCGTCCAGCAGGAAAAGCTTTGGCCGCATCATTAACGCCCGGCTGATGGCCAGCATCTGCTGCTCGCCGCCCGACAGGGTGCCGGCTTGCTGTCTTCGTCGCTCTTTCAGCTTCGGAAAGTAACCGTATATGAGGTCCATATCGTGCGCGACCTCCTGGCGATTACTGCGGATGTGAGCGCCCAGCCGGAGATTTTCCTCGATCGTGAACTCATGAAATGTGCCGCGACCGTCCGGTACGTGTGCGATGCCGCATCGCGCAATATCTTCGGTCTTGCGGCCGTCAATCCGGCTGCCCTCGAACCGGACTTCGCCTGTGGTTCTGACAAGACCGGAAATCGCTCGCAGCGTCGTGGTCTTGCCTGCGCCGTTCGCACCGAGAAGGGTGGTTATGCCGCCCTGCTCAAGTCCAAAAGTTACGCCATGAAGCACCTGTATCGCGCCATAGAAGGCCCCGAGATTCTCGACTTCGAGGAGTCTAGTCATCAATGCGCATGTCCGAGATAGGCGCCGATCACGTCCGGATGACTCTGTACCTCGGTCGGCGATCCTTGGGCGATCTTGCGGCCAAAATTCAGCGCTACGACGGTATCGGAAACCGTCATGACAAGATGCATGTGATGTTCGACCAGGAGCGTGGTGACGCCGAGATCGTCGCGAATGCGCCAGATCAGCGCGCGAAGCGCGTCGATCTCTTCTCGATTGAGGCCCGCGGCGGGTTCGTCGAGCAGCAGCAGCTTGGGCTCGGATGCCAGCGCGCGCGCCAATTCGACCCGTTTCCGATATCCGAAGGGCAGATCGCCTACGAGTTGATTTGCGACATGATGCAAATCGACAAACTCCACGAGTTCTCGGGCGCGCCGCGCAAGCAACGCCTCCTCGCGACCCACGGCCGGAGCGCCGAACGCATGCGCGATGAAGCCGCCCCGGGTGCGGCAATGTCCGCCGAGCATGACGTTCTCGACTACGCTGAGCGAGCCGAACAGGGCGACATTCTGAAAAGTTCGCCCGACGCCAAGCGCCGCCATGCGATGCACCGGCGTGCTGGTCAAGCGGTGGCCGTCAAAAACGATCTCGCCGTCGTCGAACCGGTAAAGACGAGAAACGCAGTTGAACAGCGTGGTTTTGCCGGCGCCGTTAGGGCCGATGAGGCCGCAGATGTGACCGCGCTTGACTTGGAGGCTAACGCCGTCGAGCGCAACGATGCCACCAAAGCGAATTGTCAGGTTGCTGATCGTTAATAGCGGGTCGGATGCCGCCGCCCGTTCGGTAACGGCCATTGCTTGCAGCGTCGATCCTGGAACAGTCGTGCCCGTATTGGCGGCGGCAGTGGGCATAACCCTCGGTCCTCGCCAGTAATTGAAGCGCGCTTGGAACGTCGCAGCGGCCAGTAAGACGCGTGTTAGAGTTGACTCGCTTCGCGAGCGACTATCTTGCACCGTGTGCAGAAAATATTAGCTAACTTTAGAAGCTATTCAAGTATAAAACTGGGGCATGGCGAGCAATGGTGGCGACGTGCGAGGCATTGCGCACTATCGATCCGCAGTTTGAGAATCGAAGCAAAGTGAGATATGCACCCATCATGCCGACGTCGAAAAGAAGCCTTAGGGAGAAACAAGGGAAGCCGGCCTCCGGCCACGCTCGCAAGAAGCCGCCGCTGACGATTTCGCGGTCGGAAATGCTGGTTAACGGTTCTGATCGTCACTTCCGGCGATTGGTTCACAGTCTGTTTGGGTTCCTGGCGCGACACGAAGCCGTCCGTAGCGGACACGCCGCTCGCATCGGGCTCGTTGGCATTGAATACACCGTCTTGATTTCAATCAGACATCTGGCGGCCGAGGAGGGCGACGTAAACGTCAACCGCGTTGCGGATCACCTGCACTTGAGCGGCGCGTTCGTCACCACAATCACGAACAAGCTCCTCAAGCGCGGGCTTATCCACAAGTCTATTGATCCGGCTGATCGACGCCGCGTCAAACTCCAGGTCTCGGAAAAGGGGGACGCGCTTCTGGCCGAACTTGCGCCGGTCCAGCGGTTAGTCAACGACGTACAGTTTGGATGCTTGAGCCGCGACGATTTCCTTCAGCTACTCGACATGATAGAGCGACTGATCACGAGCGCCGACGGCGCCGTCAGATTGCAAGCCTATCTTGCCGATGACGCGAATCCGAAGGTAGTTCCTCACCCCCGTTTTGGCGCCGCCCGAAAAGCATGACAGCCGAAGAAGCGGCAATCTCGGCTTCTGCCCGTGAAAGCTACTCGTCGGGTTTAATTCGGGTCCAACCGCCGCGGCGGCAGGTTGCGCCGCGAGCCATGATCGAGCCCAAAGCCGGGCATGCATTGCCTGCTAAGACAACGGATTCGGTCGGTGAACATCGCCGCGCTCAAGCTCCATCCGTTTCGCGCGGTTAGTCTTTTTATCGTGGTCGATCATTTCAGCTTTGGGCTTGACGCATGCGTTCGGCGACGATCGCGTCGGTGCGTCCATCGTCAAGTTGAGGCGTGAGCACGACGTTCTCTTGCTCGTTGCAATCGTTGCGTGCCGATATCGCAGTGGCCGGCTCGGTGCTGCTCAGATTAAAGGCCTTATGCGGGACCCAGGCTGGGATAAAACAGAAAACGCCAGGTTCAATCAGCAATTCCTGCTCGAGTTGATCGCCGTAAAAGAGTGCAATCCGTCCTGTCACGCCATAGATTGCCGTTTCAAAATCGCGGTGATAGTGCGCTTTGGCTGAGCCGCCCGGTCCGAAGGCGGTAAGGTTCATCGAAATGCCTGTGGCTCCCGCGGAATGTCCGCTGACACCGAAGAATTGCGGCATCCCTTGACGCGCCATGTCGGTCGCATCGCGGCGGATCACAACGACATCCTGTTTTCTAGGTTCGGCCGGTTGGAGATTTTTGGCGTTTTGCATGCGAGCCTCTTCATCCCTGCGATCAGTCAGAATACGCTCCGGCGAATTGCCGAAGCATGGCAGGATTGACTGACGGCCGCTTGATCGGCCACGTTAATTTAATCTATCGCGTGCCGTTGCGCAATCAATCAGCTCCCTTGGAATGGGAAAAACGAATGAAAGCCGTTATTGTCGGTGCGGGGGTGGGCGGCCTGACGACGGCGCTATACTTCCATGGTCGCGGAATTGACTGCGAAGTATATGAGCAAGTGCCGGTGCTTCAGGAGCTTGGCGTCGGCATTACCCTTCAGACCAATGCCGTGAAGATGCTGGTCGAGGTTGGTCTCCTGCCAGCGCTTGATGCGGTCGCCGTCCGCAGCGAACATCTTTATTACGCCACGCGTCGTGGCCAGCTTGTTTGGGATGAGCCGCGCGGGCTAGCCGCTGGCTACGATACGCCGCAATTCTTTATTCATCGTGGCCATCTGCAGTCGCTGCTTTACCGGGCTGTCTTGGAACGGCTGCCCGCCGGTGCGATTCATCTTGCTCACCGGCTGGCGGATATTCGCCAATCGCCGAATGGCGTCGAGGCTACGTTCGTCGATCGTAACGGCGCCACCATCGGTGTTGCTGGCGGCGACCTTCTTGTCGGCGCAGATGGCATTCACTCCACGGTGCGGACTCACATCATTCCAGGCGAGAGCGCGCCGCGCTGGAGCGGATTGGTTTTATGGCGCGGCGCTGTCGACTGGCCGCAATTCCTTGGCGGCGCGTCGCTCCTCATCTCCGGCGGCGTAGACACCAAGTTCGTTACTTATCCAATTGCGCCCGGTGCAACTCCCGTTACGCGGCTGACCAATTGGGCGGCCCAAGCGCGCGTCGCTCCAGAGGGCACGGTTCTTCCCGATCGGGCGGATTGGACTCGTCCTGCGCGCCGCGGAGATCTAGCGCCGATATTGGATCGCTTTTCGGTTCCTCAAATCGATATCCGGGCGCTTGTCGAAGCAACGGATGTCTTTTGGGAATATCCGATGTGCGATCGCGACCCCGCGCCACGATGGTCTGTCGGGTGCGTCACTCTTCTCGGTGACGCCGCCCATCCGATGTATCCCATGGGAGCGAATGGAGCCTCCCAGGCGATCCTTGATGCCTCCTGCCTTACCGACGCGATCTTAAATCACGACGCGATCGATGCGGCGCTTGCCGCCTATGCCGGAGATCGCCTGCCGAAGACGGCCGCGATCGTGCGTTCCAACCGTACCGGAGGGCCCGAGGGCGTTATTGACGCCGTCGAAGCGCGTGCGCCGAACGGATTTGACGACGTAGATGCCGTGCTGGCGCGCGACGAACGCGAGGCCATAGTCCGGGGATATGCGAAGCAAGGCGGCTACGCGCGTGAGGCGCAGTCTTGATTGCATCGCATGGTGCGCGTCGTCGGCCGTCTCAAGGGATCAAGGCTGGTCGGCATAGTAGCGAATGGCGAAGTCGATCCATTCGGGCGCCGACCATGTTGGATGCGCAGCCCGAATTTGCGGTGCCAGATCGGCAACGATCGTGTCGGCGCTTTTTCCGCCCATTTTCGCCGTAGCAACTCGCTTGCGCAAATCGACGATGTAATCGCGCACGTTGATGAGTATGTCAGCACCGCCAATATCGCCGTGCCCGGGAACCACTATAGCGGGCTTCCACGCGCTCAGTTCAGACAAAATGCTCGCCCACCGCCCGGCGTCGATATCGGCGTCGTCCGGTGGGAACCAAGGAAAAATCGGAAACATGCGTTCCTCGGCGAGGTCGCCGGTGAACAAGATGCGCTCTTCCGGCAGCCAGATGACTTGATCGCCGGCGGTATGGGCCAAGCCCCACGTTCTCATCTCGACCTTGCGGCCGCCGAGGTCGATGATCACTGCGGGGCCGTCATAGATTTCATCCGGCGTCACCAGCCGTGTGCCTTCGAGCGCATTGGCGAGATTGACGCCGAAGGTTTTGAACATGGCGATATATCCTTCGCCTTTCTTCAGTAGCTCATCTCTTTGCGACCGATTGTAGTAAATTTTCGCCTGTCCCTTGAAAGCCTGCGCACCAAATCCATGCTCCGGATGAAAATGCGTCAGCGTAAGGATCAGGGGTTTGTCGCCCGCCAACCTTCGGGCGACTTCCAGAACCGTTCTACCGTTCGCGGGACCCATGCCGCTGTCCACGACGAGCGCGGCCTGGTTTCCGACGATGATGCCGATATTCGGCACGAATGGCACGCGGCGATCCATGATGACAAACACACCGGGCGCGATTTCCTTAACTGCCGCCGGATCAACGACGGGCGGCGGCGGACCGTCGTCGCGTGAAGTATCGGTCATCGATGAAACCTCCCATTTCGGACGGCGCCTGCGCAGGCTTCGCAATTGCACATCGAAGGTCTAGAACGTCAAGGTTTACGCGAGGAAGGTTCCATGAAGGATGTGCTCATCGCGCTTCATTTCCAAAATGATATTTGCCATCCGCAGGGAAAGATTCCGTTTGCTCTTAATCGAAATACCGAAAGCGCGCGACATTTCCTCGAGGCGAGCCGCCGCGTCCTGGCAGCTGCACGGCGCGAACGGTGGACGATCGCACACAAACACATCGGCTTTGCCGACGACTATTCAGATCTTCCGTGCAACTGCCGATTGTTCGAAAAGACGGCGGCGCTGGGTGCGGTCAAGCGCGACTCCTGGGGAGCGGCGTCTTATGTCGGCTTCGAGCCGCATAACGGAGAGATATTCGTCGTCGGTACCGGCAACAGCGCCTTCCGCCGTACCGGGCTCGAAAGCGCTCTGCGGCAACGTGGAATTGAGCGCATCAACATTATTGGCCTGGCGACGCAGTTCTCCGTAGAACATACGGCGCGCGACGCCGCGGACATGGGCTATGCCGTCAGACTAGTCACCGACTGCTGCATGTCGGCGGACGCCGAAGCACATCGGGCGTCTTTGCGAACGCTGGCAATGTTGGCGGATACGATAGACAGTGAAGCCATTTTCTCCGACTGACGTGCGGTTTCTCGCTACGCGTTCCGGAATAGGAAACTCCGCAATGTCTGGCGGCGGCAACTACACTGCAACCGCTTTGTGGCAAAAACAATTGGTATTTGGTATTGACGGCCGTTGCTGCTCTGGCAGTATGATGAACCACGATCGCCGATATGGGGCGGCCGCTGGGTTTTGATCGCGGAGACGCAAAAGTTTTTCAGAAGGTTGCTGTCATGGCGCAGGCGCGGGAAGGGGCGATCGATCCGGCAAGGACCGAACACGCACGCGGTGTCGGGGTTGCTTCAATGAGTTCGTCGCCGCCGATGACCGAGCGCATGCGGGGAATTCTACCTGAAATCGCCTCGCGCGCTGAAAAGTGTGAAGAGATGCGAATGGTGCCGCCGGAAAATGTCGCGGCGCTGCGATCCATCGGATATCTGCGCGGGATGGTGCCGCGTGCATACGGCGGCGGTGAAGCAGATCCGGTGGACCTTTATCGCGCGGCGCGGCTTTTGGCATCGGCCTGTCCGTCGACTGCCTGGGCGATGCAGCTTCTCATGGGCCATTCGCACGTGGTGGCTGCGTTCAGCAAGAAAGCGCAGGACGATGTCTGGGGGCAAACTCCGGATGCGCTTGCCTGCTCGTCCGTGGCGGCGATGGGCAAATTCGAGCGCGTTCCCGGCGGCGTCCGCCTCTCGGGAAAGTATCAGTTTTCCAGCGGTTGCGATCACGCTGAATGGTCGGTTCTCGGCGGCCACTTGGCAAATGCGACGACCGGCGAGCCGGAGCACTGCTTGGCGATCGTCCCTAAGTCCGACTATCAGATCGTCGATACCTGGTTTGCCATGGGGCTAAAGGGAAGCGGCAGCAAAGATATTGTCGTCGACAACGCGTTCGTGCCCGAACATCGCGTTGAACAGATAGGGGCCCTCTTTATGGGCAAGTCGGCGGGCGTCGGCGTTCACCCGGGTAATCTCTATCGCATTCCATTCTCGGCGATATTCGGCGCTAGCTTTTCCGTGGTCGCGCTCGGTGCTGCCGACGGTCTGGCGCAGGCTTACAAGGACCGGCTGAGCGGTCGTACCAGCGCAATCACCGGCCAGAAAGCGATTGAAGCGATGCCGTCGTACATGCGGCTCGCCGAAGCGACGCACGAGTTGTATGCAGCGACCCTCATACTCGAGAAGGATTGGCACGAGTTTGTTGCATTCGCCGCGGGCGAACTGGAGTTGACCCCGGACAGAATGGCCGGCTGGCGCAGCAATCAAGCTTTTGCGGTTAAGCTCGCGGTGCGCGCCGCCGATCGCCTTTACGAGGCTTCGGGGGGCAGCGCGGGCTATCTGAAAAGCCCGGCGCAGCGCTTTTGGCGCGACGTCCACATGGCGGCGAGTCACTATTATGTCGATTACGATTTGGCCGCACGAATCCTTGGGCGCCATTTGATGGGCTTGCCGCCGGATCGCACGCTTATCTGACCGGAACGGGGCGATTTTTTCGGATTGCGCGATGCGCCCACGTTGGCCAGAAATCGCGCGGGCGCGATCCGTCGAGCGGAGCGATCTTCGCTCGAATTGCCGCCATGCGTTTTTTAGCATCACTGACGGCCGGCACCGTCAATATACAGTGGCAACGGCGATTCTCTTTTAGGCCGGGAGGGATTATGGCTCAGCGCCAAAAAGTGGAGATACGTGAAGCGATCATGAATTCGGCGTTTCGGCAATTTTCAAAGCGCGGCTATACCGGCGCCACGATTCCTCAGATTGCCGCCGGCGCTCAGGTTTCCACTGCCAACTTTTACGTCTATTTTCGCTCCAAACTGGAAGTCGTCTTCGCAATCTATGAGCCGTGGCTTCGTACTCAGCTTGAGAAGCTGGAAGAGGAGTCCGACTCCATTGCCGACCCGGAACGCCGGTTACGGCATATTCTAACGGTTCTGTGGCGCGACATTCCGGCGATGAACAACGGCTTCTCGACAAACATCATGCAAGCGCTGTCGGCCGCCACTGGCGACGAGGGTTACGAGTCGCGCGCCATTCGCTGGGCGGAAGGCAAAATTGCCGGCATGCTGAAACGAGCGCTCGTCCTCGCGGAAGCGCCGCCTCTCGCCAGCGCCCATATCGCGCACGGCCTGTTCATGGCATTTGACGGCTTCGCGCTGAATTTCCATCTCAATCCCTGGGCGGCATGCAATGAGGAGATCGTGGACGCCTTCTGCGAACTCCTGTTGCGTGGCTCCGCGCGAAACTTGGGTCGCCGCCGAGGGCGTCGCGAGGCGGTTGGCTCGGGAGCACGCTCCGCTCGCGGTGTCTGAACGTCATTTGGTATTGAAAACGCTATTGATCAAAGGCCGTTGTGTAACGCTGCGTTTGGTCCAATTGCGGACGATCTCTATTTTTTCAATAACAACAGATATTCGGTATTGACGAAAAATGTGGGAACGTGACACCATTGGAGCTAGGCCAGACCCCCGAGGACGTATTTTGTCCGATGGCGCAAACGAAATCTTCTGAATTCCACGAATTCATCGTTGTTGGTGGCGGTTCCGCCGGATGTGTGATCGCCGGACGGTTGGCCGAGGCCGGGCACCGGGTATTGCTTCTCGAAGCCGGACGCGACGACGATACCCCTTTCATTCACATGCCGGGGGCCTTTATCCGGCTGTTCGGCACCGACCGCGTCGTCATGTATCAGACGACGATCCAACAAGGCGCTGCTTCTCGGCCGCTTTTTGTTCCGCAAGCCAGCACTTTGGGCGGCGGCAGCGCGGTCAATGCCATGATCTACATCCGCGGCACGGCCGCCGACTACGACGAATGGCTTGCACTCGGCTGCGACGGATGGGGCTGGGGCGACATTCTGCCGATCTTCAAGAAATCCGAGTGCAACGAAACCCTCTCGGAGCCCTATCACGGCGTCGAAGGTCCTTTGAAGATCGGCAATGCGTGGTACGGACTGCCGACCAACCTCGCGTTCGTCAAGGCCGGACAGGAAATCGGGCTGCCCTACAACTCTGATTTCAACGGCGCCAAGCAGGAAGGTGTCGGCTTCTACCAGTCGACCTCGTTCAAGGGCCGCCGCAGTAGCACGGCCGCCATGTATCTTTCGCCCGTCAGGAACGGCAGCAATCTCACGATACGCACGGGTTGCAGTGTGCTCCGGCTTCTCACGGAAGGCGCGAAGGTGAGCGGGGTCGTTTGTCGGTCGCGCGACGGCACGACGAGCGAAATTCGCGCCGGTCGCCAAGTCGTTCTGGCGGCGGGCGCATTGGCATCGCCGAAGATATTGCAGCTTTCCGGTATCGGTCCGGCAGACCTCTTGAAGGCGAAAGGAATCCCGATAGTTTATGATGCACCGGAAATAGGAGAGAACTTCCAGAACCACGTCGAAGTGCCGATCCACTGTCGGCTCAGAGAGGCAATCAGCCTGCTGGGTCAGGACAAAGGCTTGGCGGCACTCAAGCATGGCCTGCAATATATTATGTTCCGCGGTGGGCTTCTTTCTTCGAGTCTCTGCGAGGCTGGCGCTTTCGTCGACACGTTGAAGACCGGGCGGCCCGACGTTCAACTCTATCTCATTCCCTCGTTGTTCGGATCAGGCGAATGGCCGGCGCCTCCCGGCCACGGCGTCTCGATTTGCGTCTCGCTGCTGCGTCCAAAGTCGCGTGGTTCGGTCAAGGTGAACAGTGCAGACCCTGGCGACGCGGTCTGCTTCGACGGTGGCGCGCTCACCCACCCGGAAGACGTTGATACCCTGATACGCGGCGTCGCCGTAGCCCGCGACATCATCAATGCGCCGTCCTTCGCGAAAGTCGTAAGCAACGAAATCTACTCGACGCCTGAGGGCGAAGCCGACGCGCGCGATCAGGAAGCCTTTGTCCGTAAATATGCTAGACCCATAAGTCACGTTTCAGGAACCTGTCGCATGGGTTCCGATCGAACAGCGGTTGTCGACACCAAGCTTCGCGTCAATGGCGTGTCCGGACTGCGAGTGGCGGATGCCTCGATCATTCCAAAGCTCGTCAGTGGCAATACCAATGCGGTGTCGATCCTCATCGGCGAGCGTTGTTCCGAATTCATGCTGAGTGACGCCGATTAAAGCGAACCCGATTCGGTTTACAGCCCAATCGGCTCATGCCTATACTGGCCGTCTTCCGGGCTGAACTGATGCATTGGCGTTAGAGGGGAACAAAATGATCAGGATGACGTCGGCTCTGGTTTTAACGGGTGTCGCCGCGGTCGTGTGCGGCGCGGGCCTTTCGGTAAGGGCCGATAACGAGCCGATCATCATCGGCATGGATATGGCGTTCAGCGGCTGGTTTCAGCCGGTCGACGACAGCACCGAGAAGGGTATCGAACTTGCGGTCGACGATATCAACGCGGCCGGTGGCGTGCTCGGCCGCAAGCTGAAGATCGAACGCTTCGATATGAAATCTGATCCCCCGCTCGGCGCCGATGGCGCCATAGATCTGATTTCACGCGGCGCCAGCCTCATCCTGGTGCCGAGCGACTTTGATTTCGGCGGTCCGGGGGCCTTCGTCGCGCAATCGAAGGGCGTCGTGACCTTTGCCGGCGCGTCTGATCCGAAATTTGGCGTATCGGGCATTGGCAATATGGCTTTTTCCGTTTCGACCCCCAGCCGCGTGCAGGGGGCGATGGATGCCGAATGGGGTCACGACAAGAGAGGTTATAAGACTGCTTATGTCCTGCTCGACAACACTATCAACGTCACGAAGTCGGCCTGTGCCGAGTTCACCGAGCGCTGGAAGAAGATAGCCGGACCCGATTCCGTGCTCGGCTCGGACACTTTTCTCAATCCGGACCCATCCATCGCGCCGCAGATCACGCGCCTCTTGGCGTTGCCGAAAAAGCCCGACGTCGTTTATCTCTGCTCTTATGTGCCGGGTGGGGCCAGCGCCATCCGTCAGTTGCGTGCCGCCGGCGTCACTGAACCCATCCTCTCGGCCGAGCCGCTCGATGGTGATTATTGGCTGGGCATGACCCCGGATTTGTCCAATTTCTTCGTCGGATCGATGGGGGCATTTTTTGGCGGCGACTCGGATAAAGCTGTTGCCGGCTTCTTCGAACGCTATGCCAAGAAATACGGCAAACCGGCCGACGTTTCCTACGGCATCCGCGGCTATTCCGAGGTCGAGGCATTTGCGCGCGCCGTTGCGCGGGCGAAATCGACGGAAGGCGCCAAGGTCGTCGCCGAACTCGATAAGTTCACGAACGAACCCTTGAGCATTGGAGCCACCACCTTCACGCCGAAAGTCCACATGGGCGGCGCCGCTCGACCGATGGCCTTTCTTGAGGTCAGCAACGGCAAATATCGGTTCGTTGACCGGTATGCGATCAAGGAACAGCCTGATATCCAGTACTGATGGCGAGGCGCTAAAGCGTTCCGTCCAACTGCGACCGGGGGTTTGCGGGGACAGGGATGGAACTGTCGGCTGACAACGTTACGGTTCGCTTTGGCGGCGTAACCGCTTTGGACAGTGTCAGCTTGTCCGTGGTTCCGGGAGAAATACTCGGCCTTATCGGGCCGAACGGGGCAGGCAAGACCACTCTGGTCAACGTCCTCAGCGGCTTCCAGCATCCGCAAGACGGACGCGTACGGATCGGCACGAAAGACGCCACCGGGCAACCGTCGTTTCGCTACGCGCTTAGCGGCGTTGCACGTACCTTTCAGGCGGTCAGGCTTTTTCTTGGCATGACCGTTGCAGAAAACATCGAAGTAAGCTGTGTGAATACTGGTATGTCGCGCTCCGCCGCGCGTGCCAGAGCCGCCGAATTGTTGCAATGGGGACGACTGGCAGACAAGGCCGATCGAAGGGCATCGACGCTGAGCTACGGCGACGAGCGGCGCGTCGGGCTGGTGCGTGCTTTGGCTTTGCGGCCAAAGTTCCTGCTCCTCGACGAACCGGCAGCCGGGCTCAATGCAGCCGAAGCGGACGAGTTGCGCGAGCTGATCGGCCATATTCAGGAGGGCTTCGACTGTGCTGTGCTGTTGATCGAGCACAACATGGAGCTGGTGATGAATATCTGTCATCGGCTCCATGTGCTGGACGGGGGGCGGACCATCGCGACCGGCACTCCCGCCGAAGTGCAGGCGGCACCGGCATTCCGCCGCGCCTATCTTGGCAGCCACGCCGTGTGAAGCGAGTAAGATGAGGGCTGGCGGTGGTGTCATGGCGGCGGAGAGCGATACGAAAGTGCGGCCACCCGCGGAATTGCTTCTGACGGTGGAGGACCTCCATGTCAGATATGGTTCGATCACGGCGCTGCGCGGCATAACGCTTAAGGTCAATCGCGGAGAAGTCGTTGCCGTCGTCGGCCCGAACGGCGCCGGCAAATCCACGCTGCTGAATACGATCGCTGGGCTGGTGCGGCCGCAGCAGGGCCGGATTCGCTACATGAACACTGCGCTTCCGGGGCTCTCGCTCGAGAACATCTTGCGCCTGGGGGTCGCTCTCGTACCCGAAGGCCGGCACATCTTCAGCTCGATGACCGTCGAAGAAAACCTTCGACTCGGCGCTACGATCCGCAGCGACCGCCGTCAGGTGGAGACCGATATTGCCGACTTGACGGGCCGCTTTCCGATTCTGCGCAGCCGTTGGCATCAGCCGGCGGGGCAGCTTTCCGGCGGCGAACAGCAACAACTCGCGATAGCGCGCGCGCTTTTGTGCGGCCCAACTCTGCTGATGCTTGACGAGCCTTCGCTGGGTCTTGCGCCGTCGGTTATCGATCGGGTCTATGAAATCTTGAAAGAGCTGCGCGCTCGCGGCACTACCATTCTTCTCGTGGAGCAGAATGCGACCCGCGCGCTCGATATCGCCGATCACACCCACGTTCTGAGTGCCGGTGCAATACGCCTGAGCGGCACCAGCGCGGAATTGCTGAACAACCCGCAATTCGATGCCGCTTATTTCGGCGTCGGGCCGGCGCAGAGAGCGGAATCATGATCGTCAATATCATCCAGACCCTGGTCGACGCCGTCAGCGTAGGCAGCCTTTATGCGCTGACCGCGCTTGGGATCGGTCTCATTTTCGGCGTGATGCGGCTGATCAACTTTGCGCATAGCGAACTTATTATGCTGACCGGCTATACATTGTTTGTGTTCGCTTCGGAGCCCGCCGTTCTCGCGATCATCGCCGGCCTTGTTGTCGCGGTCGCTGTGGCGCTGCTCACCGAGCGGATCGCCTTTCGGCCGCTGCGCGGCGCGGATCCGACAACGCTTCTGATCGCATCATTCGCGCTAAGCTTTCTCATTCAAAAGACCATGGCGCTTACCGTCGGCTCCAAAACCAAGGGTGTCGACTTTCTACCGAGCCTGGGTGAGCAAGTCGTGGTTGGTGGGATCAGGCTTCAGCTTCTGAAAATGGTCACGATCATCGTCACGGTTGTTTTGCTTGTGGCCTTGTCGTGGTTCCTCAAGCGAACCCGGTACGGCCGCGAAATGCGTGCCGCGGCGGAAAACTTCCGCATGGCCCGGCTTCTCGGCGTCCGCGCCAACCGCGTCATCTCTTTGGCCTTTGCTATCAGCGGCATTCTCGCGGCGGTGGTTGCATTTTTGTTTGTCTCGCAAAGTGGCTTCCTCGAGCCGCGTATGGGGGTGCAACTCGTCGCAATCGCTTTTGTCGGTACGGTGATCGGAGGGCTGGGCAGCTTGGTCGGGGCCGCTGTTGGCGGCTTTCTTGTCGGCGCGGTGACCGTCCTGTTGCAGTTTGCGTTGCCGTATGGCTTGCGCGAATTTCGCGAGGTCTTTGTCTATCTTTTGGTGATCTTTATTTTGCTGGTGCGCCCGCAAGGATTGGTTCCAGCGGCCGGGCTGCGGCAACGCGTATGATAAACTCCATCGCCCTGCGTATCGCGCGTAGCGTTTGGCCATTGGTTTCGCTGGCGCTCATTGTCACCTGCATTGCGCTTTTGGCTTCCGTCGCGCCGATAACCATTCAACGCCGGGTGGCGGAAGGCTTTGTAACTCTCGTCGCCGTGGTCGGCCTTTATATCTTCGTCGGTAACTCGGGGTTTTTGTCGTTCGGCAACGTCAGCTTCATGGCGATCGGCGCTTATGTTTCCGCAATCCTCACCATGCGGCCGGCGGCCAAAGCGATGTTCCTGCCGGGCCTCCCGGACATAATCAAAACCGCGCACTGGGTGCCGATCCCGGCGGCGTTGGCCGGAGGCGTTGTCGCGGCGGTTCTGGCGTTTCTCGTAGGCATACCGCTGATGCGGCTATCCGGCATCGCCGCAAGCATTGCGACTTTCGCGCTGTTGTCGATCACGCGGATCGGCATCGGTAATTGGAATTCCGTCACGGGCGGCCAGAATTCGCTCATGGGACTGCCGATCTACACTTCGATCTGGATCGGTTTGGCCTGGAGCTTGATCGCGATGGCGGCCGCGTTCTGGTATCAGGAAACCAGATCTGGCCTCATCTTGCGGGCTACGCGCGAGGACGAGGTCGCCGCCTGCGCCGCGGGTTCCAATGTACAGCGCCATCGCCTCATTGCTTTTGTCATTAGTGCTTTTTTCAGCGCTATCGGCGGCGTATTGCTGGGTCACTACCTCGGCGTTGTGCGGATCGACACGTTTTATCTTGATTTAACCTTCAACATCGTTGCCATTCTGGTGATTGGCGGCACTGGCAGCCTCGCGGGCGCCGTGTTTGGTACGATCGCGATAGCGACAATGACGGAATTGTTGCGGCTTGCTGAAGTTGGATTTCAACTCGGCACGCTGCATATTGGGGCGCCGGCGGGATTAGCCGATGTGATCGTGGCACTCGGTATGCTTTTGATCATCCTGTTGCGTCCGAAAGGCCTGACGAATGGCCGCGAAGTGCCGTGGCCTTTCGAGCGAACCTCAAAGCCGCCGCAGTAACAGCTTCGTGCCTGCTCCACGCCGGAATGGCGTCGGTCACTCCTTGGTTTTGATCGACCCCGCGGCTTCCGCGACGCTGAAAACCTAGGGTATAACCGTGGAGGCCGGATAATGCCTCGACAACATCACGCCGCATTGGCTGACGAACGCGGGGTTTTCTTCGGCTGGTCTCTATCGGCATGCGAGGGTGGCTTTTGCGCCCGACCCACGTTGCTATCCCGGACGCCGTTCGCGTCTACTTCCGATCGTTGCGCTAAGCCACGTGAAATATGACGGCAGCGCGGGCATTTGCGTTGGGCATTTGACGATATCGCTCGATCATCGAAACCCGGAACGTCATCATGGATAAGATCGAAACGTTCGAAGACATCGACCAATATCGCCGTAGCTTTTTGCGTGCCGGTGCCGTGACGCTGGCTGCCGCGCAGTTCGGCCTGATCGGTTTGGCGCGCGCGCAGACCAGCAAGACGAAGCTGCCCGCGACCAACGCAGGCGCGCACACCTCGTTTGCCGCCCTGAAGCAAGTCGATGCCGGCCTCCTTAATGTCGGCTATGCCGAAGCTGGTCCCGCCGACGGCCCTGCAGTCATTCTTCTGCATGGCTGGCCCTATGACATTCACAGCTTTGTCGATGTCGCTCCGCTACTGGCGTCAGCGGGCCACCGGGTGGTCGTCCCTTATCTGCGCGGCTACGGCACGACACGATTTCTGTCCGGCGAGACAGTTCGCAACGGCCAACAGTCGGTACTCGCCGTCGATATCGTTTCGTTGATGGATGCTCTCAAAATCGAGAAGGCGATCATCGGCGGGTTCGACTGGGGGCGCGAACCGCCGATATCGTCGCGGCGCTGTGGCCGCAACGCTGCACCGGCCTGGTCTCGGTGAGCGGTTATCTGATCGGCCCTTCCTCAAGGATCGTCAGTCGCTGAGGTTTAAGGGCTGTTGTGGATTTCCGCCGCGGGTCGGCCACGGGCGTTGTTGGTCTTCACGCGTTAGGCGCCTAGAGGGGCCACGAGGTAGCGGCCTGTGCGATGCGCGATCAGGCCGTCCGGCACATCACGCGATTACCGACGTGATCGCAGCTCGCGATTTCGCGACCGCAGAAAGTTCACGATGCTAGACCGCGTTGGCGACTGGATTCAGCCGCTCGATCACGAGCCTCTGCACGGCCGCAAGATGCAGCCGCATCGCCTGTTCCGCCGCATCCGGATCCCGCGCCAGGATTGCTTGGGCAATAGCGCGATGCTCGGCGTCGCGTTGCCGCGTACGTTTGGGACAGGCCGGCCGCGACGCGTTGAGCCGCACGCGCGCATCGCTCGCCACGCGGCGCAGTAGTCCGTAGAGCGAGGCCGCAAGCTTGTTGCCTGAACTCGCCGCGATCAACTTATGAAATTTCAAATCGGTTGCGCCGCTGTCGGCGCCGGCGGGGGTCGTCGCCGCTTTGCCGATGGCGGCCATCTCAAACGGTGAGGCACGCAACGCGGCGAGCCGGGCGAGAAACGGCTCAATGGCTATCCGCATCTCGACCACTTCCATCGGATTAGTGGCACGCACGAGGCTTTCGCCATTATGTCCGACCAACGGCTTGCGCTTGGCTTCGGCGGGAGCGATCTCGCCATTGGCTCGCAGCGCCTGCAGCGCGCGCCGCAATTGGTGCCGCTTGACGTTGAGCTCGTCCGCCATGGAGCGCTCCGAGCCGAGTTTTTGCCGCGCGGTCATGGCGCGAATGCCAAGCACGATCCGGTGAAGTTCCGGCGGATACGCGGTGAGCGCGCTGACAGTCGTGTCGGTGGAACGAGCTATGGGGGAGGGCATAAGGGCCTAAAGCTCCGGTAGGTCGTCGATGCCCGCAGACTTAGCCCGAGTTGGTTCCGCTGACAACCAATTTTGGTTGAGCTTGGTAGAGCGGAATGCATCGGATGACCGAAATAGCTGCAATATGCATGGAATCTGGTCACATCCCGCGCCAAGGAGCTTGCGCATTGCTGGCCCCCCGGAATCAACCGATTTGCATTGGTTGATTTTGGTTGACTCGATGACCTGCGGTGCTAGCGTTGGTCAACCCAGCTTCCCAAAGGAGCGTGACCGATGACGGGCAATGTCCATCGCCTGCCGAACCGCGACACCGCATTGAAAGCACTCTACGACGAGCTTGCGGCCAAGCGAATGTTTCCGTTTTGGGCGACCTCCGCGGATGTCGAACATGACGAGGTCAAGCAGTTGTTGGCGACGGCGAAAGCGGTCCCGTATCTGTGGCGCTGCGCCGAAGACATCGAACCAATCCTGCACCGCGCGGTCGAACTCATCACCATGGACGATTCGGAGCGCCGCTCGGTGATCCTGGTAAATCCTGGCTTGGCGCCTCGCCGGGCGACGGTCAGCACCATGTATACCGCCTATCGGCTCAATGACGCCAACGAGATCATGCCGCCCCACAAGCATTCGCCAAGTGCGATCCGCTTTGGGCTGAAAGGCAAGGGCAATTTCACCGGCGTCGACGGCGAAAATATCGTTTTCGGACCGGGCGACATGGTGCTGACACCGAACGACACTTGGCACAATCACGGCACCGTCGGTAACGAGCAGGCACTCAATCTCTCGGTACTCGATCTGCCGCTTGTGGAAACGCTCAACGCGATCCACTTCGATCACGATTACAAGGAAGAGGAGAACGGCAAGCTCGTCTCCAAGAAGGAGCAGACTGCGCGCTTCACCCCCGATTACTCACAGACCACTTACGGCTATGGCGGTTTGCTGCCGCGCTTTGCCGGCCAGAAGTCGCGCGGCGCCGGCCACTCGTCGCCGATGTTCGTCTATCGCTGGGAGATGGTGCGCGAACTGTTCAACAAGCACAAAAGCCGCGAAGGCGATCCGCACGAAGGGCTGCTGGTCGAATATATCGATCCGACGACCGGCCAACCCGTGTTCAAAACCATCACCTTTTTCGCGCAGATGCTGCAACCTGGCCAGAAGACGCTTCCGGTGCGAACGACGGCGAACCTCTTGGTCTCGCCGTTCGAGGGCAACGGCTACTCGGTGGTCGATGGCACGCGCTATGACTGGAAAGAATTCGATACGCTCGCGATCCCGGGCGGCTCGTGGTTCGAGCATCACAACGCCTCAGCCAAGGAGCCGCTGTTTCTGTTCGTCGCCAGCGACGAACCGACGTTGAAGAAGCTCGACCTGTACAAGAAGTGGGGCAAGGACGCCGCCGGCACCGCTGGCCGCATCGAATAAGGCCGAAGGCCGGCGGCAATCCGCTGGCTGCCCCGCGCGTTTGTCCCGGTCTTTCGGAACCAACTGAAGTGCTCAGCAAGTCGCCGCGTCAGTCCAACACCACGCCGTTGTCCCACATCGATTGCCCTGGTGGCGGACAAGTGTGGGTGGAGGGCACGACACTCTATGTCGGACATATGCGGCCGACCTCAGGGACCACCATTGTCGACGTGGCCGATCCACGTGCCCCCCGCATTATTGCCAGGATTCCGGTGCGCGAGGGTTGGCACTCGCACAAAGTACGGGTCGCCGGCGACATTATGATCGTCAATCAGGAGAAATTCGGCAAATCCTCGCCGAATGAGGTCGGCGGCGGCGTCGACGTTTACGACGTAGCGAATCCAGCAGGCCCGAAGCTGATCAGCGAATGGCGCACCGTCGGCGGTGGCGTGCACCGTTTTGATTTCGATGGGCGCTATGCTTACATCTCGCCGACCGCCGAAGGCTACGTCGGCAATATCGTGATGATCCTCGACCTCGCCGATCCGGCGAAGCCGATCGAGGTAAGCCGGTGGTGGCTGCCAGGTCAGTGGCAGGCGGGCGGTGAAGATTATCCGTGGCACGATTGGGTGCCGCCGCGCTGCCATCATCCGCTGCGTCACGGCGACCGGCTTTACGTCAGCTATTGGCACCACGGCTTCGTCATTCTCGACATTTCCAATCTCTCGAAGCCGACTTTGGTATCGCATTACAATACTAGTCCGGCCTTCCCGCATCCGACCCACACTTGTCTGGTGATGCCGACGCCGCTGAAGGGCCGCGATGTCATGGTGGTGGCGGACGAAGACGTCGCCAAATTGTGGCCAGCACCGCCGTCCTTTGCTTGGGTCTTCGACGTCACCAAAGAGCGCTTCCCGGTGCCGATCTCGACATTTCAGGTTCCGGGACTCGATCCCGACGGCGCTCCGCAGCCGCCGATGACCGGATGCCACCAGCCGTCGGAGCGTTTTGCCGGCACCATCATGCCGTTCGCCTGGTTCGCCCAAGGGCTGCGGTTGGTCGACTTTGCGGATCCGTTTTGCCCGCAAGAAATCGGATATTTCGTGCCGGAAGCGGCCCCCGGAACGGATCGCCCCTCGTCAAACGACGTGACGATCGACAGCCGGGGGCTGATTTATCTGGTCGACCGTGTTAACGGCGTCGACGTTATCGAAAGCTCCGTATTCCGCTAAGACCAAATTCGAGCATCGCGCCATGAGCGACCGACGCAACGATGTCTATCCAATTGGGAAGAAGAACCAAAACCTGCCGTTTCATCCCGCGGTACGGGCCGGCGACTACATCTTTGTCTCCGGCCAAGTAGCTAAGGATGCCGCCGGCAACATGATCTCAGGCACCATCGAGGACGAAACCGCGGGCACCATCGAATCCATCAAGCGCATTCTCGCCGAAGAAGGCGCAACGCTCGCCGACGTGGTTCGGGTTACGACCTATCTCGAAGATGCGCGCGATTTCGGCCGCTACAACAAGGTTTTCGCCGAACATTTCAAGGATGCGGTGCTGGCGCGCACTACCGTCGAAGCGCGCGCCGTGATCAACACAAAGATCGAAATGGATGCGATCGCCTACAAACCAAAGCAAGGCTGAGGCATGACCGCCGCGCTTTCAGTGGTACATCCTTTGGACGCTGGCGCCGCTGCGACGCCCAAAACCGCGGCGCCGCTGGTCGATGCCCGCGATATCACCGTCGATTTCGATCTGGGGGACCGCCGTCAGCGCGTTCTGCAAGCGATCAGCCTGACCGTGCCAAAGGGAAGTTTCGTCTCGCTGATCGGGCCCTCCGGCTGCGGGAAGAGCACGTTGTTGAAAGTGCTCGCCGGCCTCGTCGTCCCGACAGAGGGACATATAGCGGTCGATGGCATTGCGCCTCGCGAAGCGGCGAAACGGCGCATCATAGGGCTGGTTTTCCAGGATGCGACCTTGCTGCCGTGGAAGAACACTATCCAGAATGCCGCTTTCCTGCTGATGACGGCAGACGGCTCGATCAGCAAGGGCGATGCTTTTGCGCGGGCCGCGGCGATGCTCAAGCTGGTCGGGCTCGTTGACGCCGAAAGAAAGATGCCGTCCCAGCTTTCGGGCGGCATGCGCCAGCGTGTGGCGATTGCGCGCTCGCTGGCGCTCGACCCGCAATTGCTGTTGATGGACGAGCCGTTTGGCGCGCTTGACGCTATCACCCGCGAAGAGATGAGCCGTTGCCTGCTCGATATCTGGCAACGAACCGGCAAGACCATAGTACTGGTGACGCACTCGATCGACGAAGCCGTTTTTCTGTCACGAGAGGTGCACGTTATGGGGGGCTCGCCCGCCCGCATCATTGAAACGTTGCCGATCGCGGTGGCCCAACCGCGCACTACGGAGAGTTTGACCGATCCTGCTTTCAAAGCGGCGCAGCAGCGGTTGCGCGCGCTTTTGATTGAAAGCCATCAGCGAGGGCCGGCATGAACCGGATCGCTTTGAGCGCCGATTCCGTGAGTGCGCGGCACCGCGCATCGCGTCGGCCACTGCCTGATTGGGTATTGGCGCTCGCTTTGATGGCGGCCGTTACCATCGTCTGGGAACTGGCGATCAGGATACTTCACGTTTCGACTTTCGTGCTGCCCGCGCCGAGCGCCGTCATTCGTTCTCTTGTCGCCAATCGCGCGCAACTTGCCGGGGCCGCCGGGTCGACCGCCCTGGAGATACTGCTTGGCTTCGTGTTGGCCGCCATAACCGGCATCATCGTGGCCCTGGTCATCGTGCGCTTCGAACGCTTCGGCCGTGCGCTCTATCCGCTGATTGTGCTGTTCCAGAACGTGCCGAAGGTGGCGCTGGCGCCGATATTCATTCTCTGGTTCGGCTTCGATCTGGCCCCGAAGGTGATATTGATCGTGGTGATCGCATTCTTTCCGGTGGCCATCGACATGCTCGCCGGCCTGCAGTCGGTCGAGCCATCCTTCATCGCGCTGGTGCAATCTGTCGGCGCCAGCCGAAACAAGATCTTACTGCGCGTACGCATCCCGCATGCGCTGCCGCATCTGATGGCCGGGCTCAAAGTAGCGATCACGTTCAGCGTCATCGGCGCCATCGTCGGCGAGTTCGCCGGCGCCAGTCACGGCCTCGGCTACTTGATCGAATTCGCCTCCACGCAACTCGACACGCCGCTGATCTTCGCGGCGCTAGTCGTGATTTCCGTGCTGGGTCTTGCGTTCTACTACGTGGTCGAGCTTGCGGAACGCCTTTTGGTGCCGTGGGCCCCCAAATTCGACGCGCATCTTCGCGCAAGCTGACACCAGAGGAGCCTGTAACATGAAAGCCTCCATTATCGCCGCCTTTGCGGCAACGATTTTTGCGACGTCCGCGCAGGCGCAGGACAAAGTAAGCGTGCAGCTCGACTGGGTCGTGCGCGGCGACCACGCGATGTTCTTTGTCGCGAAGGAAAAGGGCTACTTCGCGAAACAGAACATCGACGTCACCGCGATTCGCCGCGGCACCGGATCGCCCAATGCGATGCGGTTAGTCGGCAACGGCGATGCCGATTTCGGCTTCGGCGACCTGCCGACGCTTGCCGTGGCGCGCTCGCAAGATGTGCCGGTAGTGGCGCTGGTGGCGGTCAATCAGAACAGCCCGCTCGCCATGCTGGCGTTGGCCAGCAAGTTCAAGCTCAAGACTCCACAGGATTTGAAAGGCCTCAACATCGGCGTTCAGCCGGCGGGGTCGACCTACGTGTTCCTTACGGCACTGTTGAAAGCGAATGGGATGACGATGAGCGAGATCAAGCAGAGCACCGTCAATCCGCCATACGAGAATTATCTGCTGCTTGGCCGGGTCGACGCCGTTCCCGGCTACCTCGATGCCGAAGTGCCGGAGCTGGAGGCAAAAGCCGGCGGCCCCGGCTCGCTATCGATCCTGCAAGGTTCGGATTTCGGCTATGTCGTTTATGGCTCGGGCTTGTTCACCTCGGAAAAGATGATCGCCGAGCACGGCGACGTTGTGCAGCGCTTCGTCAATGCCTACACGCAAGCCTTCGCCGACGTCATAAAAAATCCCGAGGAGGCGGTTGATCTCACGATCAAGGAAAATCCGGAATATGCGCAGAAAAAAGGCGTGCTGTTGGCGCAACTCGAAGCCGACGTGAAGCATACTTTTTTCGGCCCGGACAGCAAGGCGCATGGCATCGGCTGGATGACCGAGGACAAATGGCAGAAGACCGTCAAGACATTGGTCGATCAGAGCGCCATGAAACAGACCATCGATGCCTCAAAGGCATTCTCCGATAAGTTCCTCGCCGCCGCCAATCCGATTAAGCAGTAACGCCGCACGCAAGAAGGGGAGACGCTTATGATCCGTATTCTCGGCCGCCAGACCTCGGGCAACGTGCAGAAAGTCTTGTTCCTGTTGGAAGAGATCGGCCTTAAATATGTCCGCGAGGATTACGGTCGGCAGTTCAACAATACGAATACCGACGCCTACCGCAAGCTCAATCCGAACATGAAGGTACCAACCCTCGTCGACGGCGATCTCGTCGTCTGGGAATCGCATACCATCCTGCGTTACCTCGCCGCGCTGCATGCACCGGAGCTGACAAGCGATAAGCCGGCGCAGCGCTCACACCTCGAGCGGTGGATGGATTGGCTGCTCGCGTCACTCAATACGCCGTATGTCGCGGTATTCAAGGATGCGAAGAAACCGGCAGCCGAGCGCAGCGCCGACTTCGCTGCGCAGAGCACTGATCTCATCGCGCAGCTCAAAATCCTCGACGGGCACATTGCCGGTAAGTCGTGGTTTGCGCTCGATCGTTTGACGCTGGCCGATATTGCGCTCGGCCCGATCGTCGCACGCTGCCTGGAGTTCCCGATTGAGAAGCCGGCATTGACCGAACTGTCGCGGTGGATGAAGGCGATCGCTTCGCGGCCGCCTTTTAGCGTCGCGATCGGCGCCAAGCCGAGCGCACTTAACGCCGCGTGATGACCGAAGCGACGGCAAGTTTCGATTACATCATCATCGGCGCGGGTTCCGCCGGCTGCACGCTGGCGAACCGCCTGTCCGTCGACCCCGCAGCGCGAGTGCTTCTCTTGGAGGCCGGGGGCTGGGATCGGCATCCCTTCGTTAAGCTGCCGCTCGGTTGGGGCAAAGTACTGCTCGGCCGCATCTACGACTGGGGCTATGACGGCGAACCGCAGGAGACGATGGCTGGCCGCAGCATCGAATGCGCGCGCGGCAAGGTGGTCGGCGGCTCGTCGACGATCAATGCGATGGCTTATGTGCGCGGCAACCGCGGCGACTATGCCCGCTGGACGTCCTATGGTCTGCGTGGCTGGTCTTACGACGAAGTGCTGCCGTATTTTCGCCGCCAGGAGAGCTGGGAAGGCGGTGCGACGCCCTATCGCGGCGGCAACGGGCCGGTAGCAACGCGCAGATCGCGCTACGCGGACCCGCTGGTCGATGCCTATCTCCACGCTGCGGCCGCTACCGGCCACAAGCTCAACGACGATTATAATGCCGAGCGGCAAGACGGCTTTGCGCGGATGCAGATGACAATCCGCGACGGTCGCCGCGAGAGCGCGGCGACGGCTTATCTGCATCCGGTCCTGGCTCGCAAAAATCTGACCGTTATGGTGCGAGCTCAAGTAACGCGAGTTGTCTTTGAAGGCCTGCGCGCCGCCGGCGTCGAATACGTCAAGGACGGCAGCCGCCACGTCGCGCGTGCGGAACGCGAGGTGATCATATCGGCGGGCTCCATCAACTCGCCGCAAATACTGATGCTTTCGGGCGTCGGCGAGCCGCAGGCGCTGACCTCGCACGGCATCGAAGTGAAGGCGCCGCTGCCGGGTGTCGGCCAAAATTTCCAGGATCATACGGCGGCCTTGCTGATTTACGGCCGCAGCGATGAAAGCCCGCTGGTCCGCAATATGCGTGCCGACCGCGTGGCGATCGGCATCGCCGAGGCGTTTGCGCTCGGCCGCGGGTTCATGACTGATCTGCCCGGCGGCATCACCGGATTCGTCAAGACCGATCCGGCAAAGCCGATGCCGGACATCCAGCTCCTGTTCATCGCGGGCTCGCTGACGGCCGCGCCGTATCTACCGCCATTCCGCAAGGCATTCTCCGACAGCTTCGCCTGTCGCGTCGTGCTGCTGCGCCCGGAAAGCCGCGGCAGCATAACGCTTGCCTCGGCGGATCCGCTCGTTCATCCGCGCATCCGTCAAGGGTTACTGTCGACCACTAACGACTGGAAGACGCTGCGCGAGGGCATCGCGCTCTTTCGCGAACTCGCGCATCGCCCCGAGCTCAAGCCGTTTATTGCTCGCGAGATCGGTCCCGGTGCCGACGCCGTGACCGATGAGCAAATTGAAACTTATACCCGGCAAACGGCAGTTACCGCGCATCACCCCGCGGGGACATGCAAGATGGGGGTGGACGGCGATGCCACCGCGGTGGTTGACGAGGGCCTGCGCGTGCGGGGCGTCGAGCGGCTGCGCGTGGTCGACGCATCGGTTTTTCCAGATCTGGTCGGCGGCAATATCAATGCGCCGGTCATCATGATTGCGGAACGCGCCGCCGATTTGATCCGCCAAAGCGCCGGGTAGCTCGTTCGCGAGATCGCGGCCAAGCTCATATCTCGCTGTTTTGTATATGCAATTACCTAAATAGTGCGTCCGATTCGAAGGGACGTATTGTTGTTCGTGGCGTCAAAGCTCGGTCGCCGGCTGGAAAGTCGTGGGATTGTTGCACTCCGTGGCCTCCAACACGCGGGGCCGATCGTGGTATTGTCCGAACCGACAAACGACGGCCCATCGGTTTTAGTGCTGTCGCGAAGTTTCGGCTGCTCCGCAACAGGTTCGATCGGAGGCGTGATGACAACGGATGGATTGGTGACAATACCCAGCAATTACGGGCCTGCCGATACCGTGAACAGGCTCGAAGCTGCGGTGCGGGCAAAGGGCATGACGGTGTTCGCGCATGTCGATCATGCGGCGGGCGCCGCGGCCGTCGGTATGTCGCTGCGTCCGACCGACCTACTGATCTTTGGCAATGCCAAGGGCGGCACGCCGCTCATGCAGTTCGATCAGACCATCGGCATCGATCTGCCCCTTAAGGCCCTGATCTGGGAGGATGAGGCAGGCAAGACTTGGCTGTCGTACAACGATCCGAGTTGGATCACGAAACGGCACGAACTAGGATCGGAGGTCGAGGCGACGGACAAGGCATTGACTGCCGCACTCAAGGCCGTCACTTCGGCCGCGACCGCGGCTCAATAGCGAATCTGAATTGATAGGTATTTCATGATCCGTGGCTACAGCGATCACGCTGCCAACGAACGGACGTTCCTCGCCTGGGTGCGAACGGGCATTGCCGTGATCGCGTTCGGTTTCGTCATCGAAAAATTCGATCTGTTTGTCCGCACGCTGGCGAGTGCGGGCGCTCTTGGGCCGGCGCACCGACCGCAGCTCGAAAGGCTCACGCAGCCGCTTGGCCGGTACGAGGGAATCGCTCTCATCCTGGCTGGAGCGGTACTGGTCATCGCTGCGGCCGTGCGTTTTATTCGTACCGAGCGGCTACTTGATGCACAGGAAACGTATTCGGCCGGCGGTGTCCGCGCCGAGCTTATATTATCGGGTGTGTTGGCTTTGATTGCCGTAGGTCTTAGCGCCTATCTCGCGCTCGGCTGACGAACTCAGGAGGGACCATTGGAACTGACGGCACTCCTGCTTTCGAGATTGCAGTTTGCATTTACAATCTCGTTCCACATTGTTTTCCCGTCCTTCACCATCGGCCTGGCGGCTTGGCTGACCGTTCTCGAGGCCTTGTGTCTCGCCACCGGGCGTCCGGTATACCGACAGGTGTTCGAGTTCTGGCTCAAGATCTTTGGCGTCGCATTCGGGATGGGCGTGGTGTCAGGGATCGTGATGGCGTTCCAGTTCGGCACGAACTGGGACGTGCTGGCTCGGATGGTCGGGCCGATTCAGGGCGTGCTGCTCTCTTACGAGACTTTCACGGCGTTTTTCCTCGAAGCGAGCTTCTTCGGGATTCTGCTGTTTGGGCGTAATCGCGTCGCCCCGTGGTTCTACTTGTTTTCGACCGCCATGGTGGCGCTCGGCACGACGCTTTCGGCGTTCTGGATCATGGCCAACAACAGCTGGATGCAGGCGCCGACGGGCTATGTGCTCGAACATGGCATATTTGTCCCGACCGATTGGCTCAAGATCACTTTCAGTCCGGTCCTTTGGGTGCGATTTCCGCATATGCTGCTTGCCTCATTTATCACCGGCGCTTTTTGCGTCGCCGCGACCGGCGCCTGGTACCTGCTGCGCGAGAAATTCAACGCCGAAGCCCGCGTCATGCTGCGTATGGGCCTATTTCTCGGCGCCGTACTTGTCCCGGTCCAAATATTCTTCGGGCATCTCAACGGCGACTACGTCCACGACTACCAGCCGGCCAAATTCGCGGCGATCGAGGCGCGTTGGCATGACGAGCAGCCAGCAAGTGAAGTATTGATCGCTATTCCCGATTTGCGGACCGGAACCAATCTCTATGAGATCAAGATTCCGGTACTCGGCAGCCTGATCGCCAGCATGAGCTTCGACTCGAAAGAAGTCGGACTTACCGATTTCCGGCCGGCGGATCGGCCGCCTGTCGTCATTCCGTTTTTCGCTTTTCGGATCATGGTCGGCTGCGGCCTTGTCATGCTATTGCTCGCCTGGGTCGGGTCCTATTTGACCCACAAGGACCGCCTGGAGCGAAATCGGCCGTTGCTCTGGCTGATATTCCTCAGTTTCCCTTTGCCTTTCATTGCGATTTTGACAGGCTGGTTCACCGCCGAAGTCGGTCGCCAGCCTTGGACAGTCTATGGCGTGCTGCGAACCGCCGACTCGTTGACGCCTTTCCTGACGGCGCGCGAGGCGATGATCTCGCTTGTCGTCTTTTGCCTAGTCTACACTTTCATCTTCGCGTTCGGGGCGTTTTACATCAACCGGCTCTTGCGCTTGGGTCCCGTCGAGCACTTGGCTCGGCCCCCGGTCGCCGCCATACCGAACCGTCCGATGTCTGTGGTCGATCGGCCCATCACCGCGACTCCGCTTGACGGCGGCGAAGGAGTTCTAGCTGTGGTAATGTTTTGGGTTTCTGTCCTGGCGCTCAGCGTTTTGCTTTATGTGCTGCTTGACGGCTTCGACCTCGGCGTCGGCATTCTGTTCGGCTTGACGCGCGACAAGGATAGCCGGAGTGCCATGCTGGCGGCCGTCGCCCCGGTGTGGGACGGCAACGAAACTTGGCTGGTCGTAGCAGGCGTCGTGCTCTGGGGCGCGTTTCCCGTCGTCTACGCGACATTGTTTTCCGCATTCTATCTGCCGCTTCTTCTCATGCTCGCCGGCCTGATACTGCGCGGCGTGGCGTTCGAGTTCCGCTACAAGACCGAGCGGCTACGATGGATCTGGGACCTGAGCTTTGCCGGAGGTTCGTTTGTCGCCACTTTCATTCAGGGCTTGATGGTCGGTGGCCTTGTCCAAGGCTTGCCGATCGTCAACGGCCAATATGCCGGCGGCGAACTCGGTTGGCTCACGCCGTTTCCGCTGATGTGTGGCTTCGGTCTCTGCCTCGGCTACTGCCTTCTCGGCGCCTGCTGGCTTGTAAGAAAATGCGAGGACGGCACGCGGGAGGCCGCCTTTCGCCTCATTCCTTATCTGGCGATCGGGCTGTTCCTCTTTCTGATTGCCGTTTTTGCCTATGCGCTCGACGAAAACCTGCGGGTGATACACCGGTGGCTCGAACGGCCTTATCTGTTCGTCTTCCCTGCTATCGGTGCCGTCGCGGCAATTGTTCTTGCCGTGAGTGTCAGGCAGCGCCGCGACGGACCGCCGTTTTACACGGTTTCTCTGATCTTCGTCGCGGCTTTCGGAACACTCGCCATCTCGTTCTGGCCTTACATGATTCCCTTTACGATCACGGTCGCGGAAGCAGCCGCCCCGCATTCAAGTCTCGCTTTCATGTTTTGGGGCGAGGGCCTGTTCGTCCTGCCGCTGATGCTGGTCTACACGGCCATCAGCTATAGTGTCTTTCGCGGCAAGGTCAGACCGACCTCGGGGCATTATTAAGCGGTGCCGGTTGGGCGACGCGCTAGTCGACTGCAAAAGGCCTGACTAGCTTCTTGGGATCGACCAGACGGTCAAATTCGCTTTCACCGATAAAACCGAGCTTCAGCGCAGCTTCCTTGAGAGAGAGATCGTACTCCGCGGCGTGGTGCGCGATCTTTGATGCTTTGTCATAGCCAATGACCGGCGCGAGTGCGGTAACATGCATCAGCGAACGCTCTACATATTCGTTGATCTTCTTCAAGTTCGGCTGGGTGCCTTCGATAAGGTATTTGCGGAAATTGATGCAGCCGTCGCTGAGGATTGTGATCGAATGAGTGACGTTGAAGATCATCAGCGGCTTGTAGACGTTCATTTCTAAATAACCGCCGGCGCCGCCAAAGCTGACGGCGACGTCGTTTGCCATCACCTGCACGGCGATCATGGTCAACGCCTCCGCCTGGGTCGGGTTGACCTTGCCGGGCATGATCGATGATCCCGGCTCGTTGTCGGGGATTTTCAGCTCGGCGAAGCCGGCGCGAGGGCCGCAGGACATCAGCCTGATGTCGTTGGCGATCTTGTAGAGCGAAACCGCAAGCGTGCGCAGCGTGCCGGAAAGCTGGACCAGTGCGTCATGCGCTCCCTGCACCGCGAATTTGTTGGGCGCGCCTACGAAAGGTACGCCCGTCACGTTCGCGATTTCAGCCACGGCCGCCTCGGCGAAGCCGGGCGGGGCGGTGATGCCGGTGCCGACAGCCGTGCCGCCGAGTGCCAATTGGTACACGCCCTTGAGAGCATCTTCGATCCGGTCCAGGTTGTCGGATAACATTCCCGCATAGCCGGACCATTCCTGACCGAGCGTGAGTGGCGTAGCATCCTGCATATGGGTGCGGCCGATCTTGACGATGTCGTCCCATTCGGCGGCTTTTGCGGCGATCGCCGCCCGCAGTTCCCTCATGGCCGGGATCAACCGCTTTCTCACTTCGAGCGCCGCCGCGATATGCATCGCCGACGGAAACGTGTCGTTCGACGATTGCGACATGTTGACGTGATCGTTGGGATGAACCGGCGTCTTGCTGCCGAGTGCCGTCCCGGCAAGCTGGCAACAACGATTGGAAATCACTTCGTTCATGTTCATGTTGAATTGCGTGCCGCTACCGCTCATCCATACGTGCAGCGGAAACATGTCGTGGTGCTTTCCGTCCAGAATCTCGTCGCACACCTTGACGATGAGCGCATGTTTGTCGTCGTCGAGGTGCTTCCCTGCATGATTTGCGTCCGCCGCGGCTTTCTTGAGGGTTGCATAGGCCGTAATCATCTCGCGCGGCATCAGATCCTTGCCGATGCTGAAATGCTCGATCGCGCGCTGGGTTTGAGCTCCCCAAAGCTTGTCGACGGGAACCGCGACCTCGCCCAGGCTGTCGGTCTCAATACGAAGGTCACTCATGGCCTGTGCTCTGTGTAGGGGCGGGAATTCCGGCGCATGGGATTAATTGCCCAAGCACGCCGTCAGCCTGCGCCGTGGCTGCATGTTACCGATTTGACGTTCGCTAGTCTTGCGCCCGCGCGCACCAGGGTTGTCGTCGCCGGGAGTTGGCCTTATGCGGGAGGCGGGTCGGACCGGCCCACATCGCCGGGCGGCCGGCGCGGCTCGCCCATAAGCGCTGGCTGGAACAATGTCGCCGATGTCAGCGTGCAGAGCAGCGACAGCGCCAACAACTTGCCCATGCTCGATATCCCCGGCTGCTGGGAAAGCCAAAGACTGCCAAAGGCGGTGGCGGTCAATAGCGTGCTATAGAACACCGCCCGAGTTAGCACCGATTCCAGAAAATCGCTCTGTCCTCTCCGCCACGCCGTCACATAATAGATCTTGAACGCCACGCCGATGCCGAGGAGGACCGGCAGTGCAATGATGTTGGCGTAGTTGAGCTGGAATTTCGTGAGTGCGCAGATTTCGAGCGTGACAAGACCTGCAACCAGGAGCGGCGTTAGGGTCACCAGGACGTCGGTCAGCCGGCGCAGGACGATCCACAGCAGTACGGCGATCGATACCAGCGCCAATGCCGCCGCCTCGGCAAAGGCTTTGACGATCGTTCCTCCCCACTCGGTTGAGCCGATGGCTTCTCCGGTCGCGTCAGGCTCCACTGCCCGTACCGCGTGGGCAAATCGCCGAATGGTGGCGTTGTCGTTGGCGTCGCCCTTGGGCCAGACCTCGATCCGCCACCGGCCATCGGGCGCGATCCAGTCGCGCACGAGGTCAGGCGGTAGAGAAGCGCGCGTTACGTGCTCCGACATCAGGCTCTGGCTTACGTCGTCGAGATCCTGTTGGAGCGGACGAATAAAGGCATCGGCAGCGCGTTCGCGTTGCGCGGGGTCGGCTTGCGCGAGCTTGCCGAGTGCGGTCGCCAAGCGCCGCGCGGCATCCGCGCCGGCGCCGCTGTGCTGGTCGGCGGTATCTTGCAGCGTTTGCACGCCTTGCCTGAGCGCCGCGATGTTCTCTGCATCGCTCGGGGCCGGTCGCGGCGGAACGTGCAACGCGGAACTAAGCGTCTTGTTGGCGGCTTCGATAATCGGCAGCTTTTGATCTTGATCGGCCGGAATGAAGCTGTCGAGCGTCAAGGTTGTGGACACCTCGGGCAGCGCAGCAAGCTTTGCGACAACGGAGGCGACGGCGTTCGGCTGCGCCAGGATTTTCGCGGTGTTCAACGGCACTTGCTTGCCCAACCTGAACAGCGCGGTGAGGGCAGGGGACGCCTGGTTCTCCAAGGCCAGTGGATTGAAGTTGAATTGGAGCCTCGGCAATGCCGGGAGCCCGGCTGCCACGATTAGAACGGTAGTGACGACCACCGCGACGCGGTGGCGCTTGAGAAATGCATCGACCGGCGCGAGCGCGGGCAACGTGAGCGGCTTTGGCTCCGGCGGCGGACGAACGGCGCAGATCAGCGCCGGCAGCAGAGTCAAGCTCGACGCGTACGCGACTACCATGCCGAAGCCGGCAATAATGCCGAGCTGGGCCAATCCGGTATAAGCGGTGGGCGTGAACGACAGAAATCCGGCGGCGGCGGCCCCGGCCGCGAGCGTCAGCGGAATGCCCACCCAGCCGGCTGCCGCGCTTAACGCCCGATTCAGATCCCCGATCTCGTGCCGCTCCGCGCGGTAGCGAACAGTATATTGAATTGCGAAGTCTGCCCCCAGACCCACGAACAAAACGGCAAACGCCAGCGAGATCGGATTGAGCGCACCGACCATGAAAAGTCCGCCGGCCGCGGTGATCACGAGTCCGACCGCTAGATTGGCCCCTACTGCGGCAACCAGGCGCACCGACCGTAGCGCGAGCCATAATATGACAATGATGATGACACCGGTCACGACGCTGTTGAGAACGATACCCTCGTGCACTCCGGCAAATTCATTGTCCGATATAATGACCGGGCCGGTGAGGCTGACATTGGCGCCGAACTTTTTGTGAAGTCCTAGTTGATCGACGATTTTGCGAATTGCGGCGGTCGCTCTGCCGCCGGGTTCGAGCGCGCTGTGATCGAGCACCGGCCAAACCTCGACATAACGATGTAGGCCTGAAGGCTGTGCGTTGCCTTGTAACAGGATCTTCCACGAGAAATCCGTCGGACGCCGTTGAGCGACGTCTTCAAGGGCCGCGGCGGCGAGATTGAGCGGGCGGGCCATCGTATCAAGCGGCGTGTTTTGGTGCCGCGCATACCCGACGACCTCGGTCAGGCTTTGCACCAGGCCTCGCAGGCTCGGATCGCGAACCAACCCGGCGATCAAAGGCTGCAGCTCGGTGAGCTGTCCGGTAATGCGGCTAATTTGGTCGGGCGGGAGGAAGAGCAGCCCGTTGCGGCGAAAGAATGGACTGTCGAGCTCATCCCTCACGGAGCGAAAAAGATCGGGCTTATTGGCCAGACCTTGTTGCAGTTCGCGTGAAGCGGCTTCGGCGGCTTCCGGCGTTGCCGCGCCGACATCGACCAGAATAAGGTCTATGGTCTGCGGAAAAGCCTTGCGAAAGGCGATCTCCTGCTGCCGCCATGGCAGTTTCGCGGACAAAAGATCGTTGATGTCGGTGTCGATCGCGAAATGACGCGCGGCGTAGACGGCCGAACCCGCGGCTAAAAGCAATGCGGCCACCATGACGCCGCGGTGATTGCGGACGCAGTAAGCCACGGCGCGATTGATCCACGATTGCAACATGCCGATTATCCGCGCCGATTTGCCAATCGGTAAAATCCACGCCTCTTCACAGTTTTGCAAGCGTAGCTATGCGGGGATTAAAAACGAGCGCGCGGTACGGTTGTCGACCGAGAAAGCCGTAAAAACGCGGACAAAGCCCAGTCCGAAGTATTGCAGGCGCCGTATCCGCAACAGTCGCTATTGCACAAGGGCCGGAACGTGGGCTTCAATCGCATCTTTGCACGGCGCGGAGAGACAAAGACATGGCGCATGAGGAAGCCGCATACGGGGGCCCCGGCAAGCTCGTCATCAAAAATATAGGCCTGATGCTGAGCGGTGACCTCGCGAAACCGATCTTGGACGCTGACGCGCTTGTCGCCATTGACGGCCGGATCAGCGCGATCGGCCGCGCCGGCGATCTCGACTTTTCTGGCGCCGCCACGACCATTGACGCCAACGGCACCGCACTCGCGCCGGGCCTCATCGACAGCCATGTGCACCCGGTCGCCGGCGATTGGACGCCGCGGCAAAGTCAGCTCAACTGGATCGATTCCTGTCTGCATGGCGGCGTCACGACGATGATCTCAGCCGGCGAGGTGCATACCCCCGGCCGGCCGCGCGATGTCGTCGGCCTCAAGGCCATGGCGATTACGGCGCAGCGCTGCTTTTCGAACTTCCGCGTCAACGGCGTCAAGCTCCACGCCGGCGCGCCGGTCATCGAACCCGGCATGGAAGAAACCGATTTTGCGGAGCTGGCCGGTGCGGGCATCCGGTATCTCGGCGAGGTCGGCCTTGGCGGCGTGAAAGATGGCCCCACTGCGCGCAAGATGGTCGCCTGGGCGCGCAAATACGGCATCAACAGCACCATCCATACCGGCGGTCCCTCGATCCCCGGCTCCGGACTGATCGATAAGGACGTGGTGCTGGAAGCCGATACCGACGTGATCGGTCACATCAATGGCGGTCATACCGCGTTGCCGGACGACCAGATCAAATGCCTTTGCGAGCAATGTCGGCGCGGTTTGGAGATCGTGCATAACGGCAACGAGCGTGCGGCCCTGGTTGCGTTGCGCGCGGCCAAAGAGCTTGAGCAGCTCGACCGCATCATCCTCGGCACCGATGCGCCGGCAGGCTCAGGCGTGCAGCCGCTTGGAATTTTGCGGATGATCTCGATGCTTTCTTCGCTTGGTGAGGTGCCGGTGGAAACGGCGTTCTGCTTCGCGACCGGCAATACCGCGAGGCTGCGCGCGCTTGACTGCGGCCTTATCGAAGTCGGCCGCGCGGCCGACTTCGTTTTCCTCGATCGCGCTCAGCACTCCGCCGGCGAGACGTTGCTTGAAAGTGTCGGCCTTGGCGATTTGCCAGGTGTTGGCATGACCGTAATCGACGGAATTGTGCGCTCACAGCGTAGCCGCAATACGCCGCCGGCGACCAAGGTGCCGAGCGTGGTCGCCAAATAGCATACGGATCGATTCCGGCGGCACGTCGCGATCCTCACATCAATCTTGCCAGCAGAGCGAGCAGATCCGCCTGTTCGCGACCGTTCAGCGGCTGCAATGTCCGCTCCGTGATACTCGCAGCGATTGGCTTGGCGCGATCATAAAGCGCTGTGCCCCGTTCGGTGAGCGTGACCAGCAGGCGACGCCCATCGGTGGGATCCGGCTTGGTCTTGGTCAAGCCGCGTGCTGTTAATCGGTCGATCACGCCTTTGATCGTCGCCCCATCCATAGCGGTCAGCCGGCCCAGGAGATTCTGCGACGAAGGGCCGATCTCCTTCAGTTTAGCGAGCGCCGCCCACTGCGTCGGCGTGAGGTCTTCGGTCATCAGCGAGGCGAAAATGGTGGTGTGACGCTGATGCGCTTGACGCAGAACGAACCCGATCTGCGCGTCGAGGACGTAATCCTCCCCGACGCGGTGTTCTTCAGTAGCTTGCTTGGTTTTCATGTGGTCCCGGTGGTATGGCTTGGCAGCGGTTTTAGACGAGCAATCAGAGCGCCAAATAGGCATCGCGGATATCCGGGCGTGCGTCGAATTCAACGGTCGTGCCGGAGAAGCGGACGCGTCCTTTCTCGATGACGCAGATGCGATCGGCGACAAGCCGCGCAAAGCGGAGATTTTGCTCACTCAAAAGCAGACTTAATCCTTCGCGTTTCATCGCCGAGATTGCATCAATCATTTGTTCGACGATTTTCGGCGCGAGCCCCTCGGACGGCTCATCAAGCAGCACGATGGACGGATTGCCCATCAACGTTCGCGCAATAGCCAGCATCTGCTGCTCGCCGCCCGACATGCGGCCGCCGAGCCGCCCGCGCAGCTCGCTTAGATTCGGAAAGATCTCGAACAGACGCTCGCGGGTCCAATGCGGCGTGCCTTGACGACGGTTCTGGCGGCCGACCTCCAGATTTTCGTCGACCGTCAGATCCGAGAATATCCGGCGGTCCTCGGGCACGTAGCCGATGCCACGCCGTACGCGCTCATAAGCGTGCATATGCGATATCGGCGTACCACCGAAGTTAATGTCGCCCCGACAATTGGCTACAAGGCCGAGGACGGACCGTAACGTCGTGGATTTACCGGCCCCGTTGCGGCCGACCAGCGCCACGGCTTCGCCGTCACCGACGCTGAAGGCCACGTCATAAAGGATATGCGCGCGGCCGTAACCAGCATTGAGGTCTTTGACGGCGAGTTTTGGCGGCACGCTGGTCACTGCGGAGCTCCAAACAGCGACCCGGCTCCGAGATAGACCGACTGCACCTGCGGATTGGCGCGCACCTCCGATGGTGGCCCTTCTGCAATGAGTTCGCCGCGGTTGAGGACGAGGATACGATCGGCATGACCGAAGACCGCATCCATATCGTGCTCGGTGAAGAGGACGCCGATCGAGCGCTCGCGAGCGACGCGGGTGACGAGGGCCATGAGTGCGGTGCGCTCGCTCGGCGCCATGCCGGCGGCGGGCTCGTCCATCAATAACAGCTTGGGATCGTTGGCGAGTGCGATGGCAAGCTCAAGCCGTTTGATGTCGCCATAGGCAAGCTCGCCGCAACTTCGTCCGGCTTGATCCGCCATGCCGACGAGGGCGAGAAGCTCGTCTGCTTCCGGTTGGAAGTAACGCGCCGCCCAGCGGCAGCCCGCCAAGCGGCGGCGATACGACAATAGTGCAGCTTGAACATTTTCCGCTACGGTCATCGACGCGAAGGTTGCCGCGATCTGGAACGTGCGCCCGACCCCTAGTCGCCAGATATCGCGTGCCGCCATTCCGGTGACGTCGCGGCCGAACATGCGAACGCGTCCGGCGCTTGGCGCCAGTTGCCCATTGATCATATTGAAGCAAGTGCTCTTGCCGGCACCATTGGGACCGATAAGGGCCAGCATCTCGCCTGGTTGCAGTGAAAAAGACACGCCTTTTACGGCCTGGAAGCCGGAATAGGACTTTTCAAGATTCTCCACCGCGAGGATGCTCATGGAGCTTTGCCCAATTCTCGTCCCGCTCGCCAACTGGAGAGCGCGCCGAGTATGCCTTGGGGGAACACCGAAACCAGCACAATGATCAACAGGCCGAGAACGAGTTTCGAGTACTCGGTGTGGCTGATCACCCAAATCGAAAGTGACTTATAGAGTGCAGCGCCGACGACGCCGCCGGCAACCGTCCCGACCCCGCCGAGTAGGATCATTGCCAGGCCATCGATCGACAACGAGATTCCGAGATCGTCGGGAAAGACGCCGCCTTTGAGGAAGGCGTAAAGAGCGCCGGCGAGCGCGGCGAAAGCCCCAGCGGCCGCGAACGCGAACCACTGAATGCGATGGCGCGATAGGCCAATCGCCTCGGAGCGCAATTCGCTGTCGCGCAACGCGCGCAAGGCGTAGCCGAAAGGCGAGAACAAGATGACCCGCAACAACGCGATGCCGGCGGCAACGATACCAAGTGTGAGCCAATAAAAATGCACGGCGGAAGCCGCCCACGCGCTCGGCCAAACTCCAATCAGTCCGTTGTCGCCGCCGGTCACTTCGGTCCATTGAAACGCGACCGACCAGACGATCTGCGCGAAGGCAAGCGTGAGCATCGCGAAATATACGCCCGAAAGCCGAACGCTAAACCAGCCGAAGACGAGCGCTCCGAGGAATCCTAACAGCATCCCGGCCGGCAGAGCGGCGGTCATCGGCGCGCCCAGCTCCTTAAGCGCCAAAGCGGCGCCATAGGCGCCCAAGCCGAAGTAAGCGGCATGGCCGAAAGACACCAGACCGCCGGCGCCCACCAGCAGATGCAGGCTTGCCGCGAAAAGCATGAATATAAGCACCTCACTCGCGACCGTGAGCGCGTAATTGCCGGCGATCAAAGGCAGCAGCGCTGCGGCCACTATCCCTGCGACGACAAAAAGCCGCTCGCGAGAAACAAGCGGCCGCCAGCGCATGATCTGAAGGCCGCTCGCCGCGCGTGTGGCGGCCTCCGCACGTCCGAGCAGGCCCCATGGCCGAGCAACCAGCACCAACGCCATGACCAGGAATACGAGAATGATTGAAATTTTCGGCAGCACCAGGATGCCGAACGCATTCAGCTCCGACACAATGATCGCGGCAAGGAAGGTGCCAAGCACGTTGCCGAGCCCTCCGATCACCACGACGACGAGAACCTCGGTGATGATCTGCAGATCCATAGTGTGACTTGCGGCTTCGCGGGGCAATTCCAGCGCGGCGCCGAATGCGGCGAGAAAGATTCCCAAGGCAAACACGCCGGTGAACAGCCATTGCTGATTGACGCCCAATGCGGCGACCATTTCGCGATCTTGGGTCGCCGCGCGCACCAGTACGCCCCACCGGGTGCGGCGCAACAGGAATTCGACACCGATGAGTGTCAGCGGTCCGAAGGCGATCAACACCAGGTCATAGGTGGGAAATGGCTGGCCGAAGAGATCGAATGCGCCCTTTAAGCCGGGCGCCTGCGGTCCGAGCAAGTCAGTCGGCCCCCAGATCAGTACGACGAGATCCTCGACTACGAGCGTGACGCCAAATGTCAGAAGCAATTGGAGCAACTCGTGCGCCCCATAAATACGGCGCAGCAGCGTTATTTCCACGAGCGCGCCGACGGCAGCGACCGCCAAAGATGCCAGAACAATTCCGCCCCAGAACCCGAGGCCGCCGGAAAGATGCTCAATCGCCGTGACGGCTACATAGGCGCCGAGCATGTAAAAAGCGCCATGGGAGAAATTGACGATCCGGGTGACACCGAAAATGATCGAGAGGCCGCAAGCGGCGAGAAAAAGCGATGATGCACTCGCCAAGCCGGTGGCGAATTGATTGAGGAGGAAGCTCACCGGCTTGGCATCGTGCGGCGCGGGAAAGCTGAAAACTCCGCAGCGATCAATCCTTCGGGCGGAGTTCCTTAATTTCGCTGTCCGGCGGCATGTAGTTCGCGCCGTCGCGATAGTGAACGTCGACCATGACGCCCTTGCCGTCCTTCAACGCGGTCTTGCCGACGAAAGCACCAAGCGTGGACTGGTGGTCAATTTTTCGGAAGGTCACCTGGCCGAAGGGTGTCTCGACCTTGATCCCTTCGGCCGCATCGACGAGCTTTTCGCTATCCGTCGATTTGGCTTTGGCGAGAATGGCCGCCGCTGCCTTCAGTGTCGAATAGCCGACGACCGAGCCGAGGCGCGGATAGTCGTTGTATTTCGCTTGGTAGGCCTTGAGGAACGCGGCGTGCTCAGGAATGGTTACGGCGTTCCAGGGGTAGCCGGTGACAATCCAGCCTTCCGGAGTCTCGTCCTTGAGCGGGTCAAGATACTCCGGTTCGCCGGTGAGGAAGCTCACGACCGAACGGCCCTTGAATAGACCCCGGGTATTACCCTCGCGCACGAACTTAACGAGGTCGGGACCAAAGGTGACATTGAGGATCGCATCAGGCTCGGTCTTGGCGAGCGCCTCGACCACTGCGCCGGCGTCGATCTTTCCTTGCGGCGGCCACTGCTCGCCGACCCACTGGATATCAGGCCGCTTGGCGGAGAGAAGCTTCTTGAAGACCGCGACAGCCGACTGCCCGTATTCGTAATTCGGCGCGACCGTTGCCCATTTTTTTGCCGGCAGCTTTGCGGCCTCTTCCGCCAGCATGGCTGCCTGCTCGTAGTTGGAGGGGCGCAGGCGGAAGGTATAGCGGTTGCCCTTCGACAAGGTGATGGCGTCGGTCAAAGGCTCTGCAGCGAGGAAGAAGATCTTCTTTTGCTTGGCGAAATCGGAGACGGCCAGTCCGATGTTCGAGAAAAACGTGCCGGCCAGCATGACAACGCCGTCGTTGGAAACCAGTTCGTTCGCGGCTGTCACCGCGTCGGCCGGCTTGCCGCCGTCGTCCTTGGAAATGACTTCGAGCTTCTTGCCGTCGACGCCACCTGCGGCGTTAATTTGATCCAGCGCCAGTTGCCAGCCCTTGCGATAGGGCTCCGTGAACGATGGCAAGCGCGAATAGGAATTGATCTCGCCGATTTTGATGGTGTCCTGCGCGGAGGCGGTGACGCCCGCGGTAAGCGTCGCCGCCAGGGCCGCGCCTGCCAATAATGCCGATACGGTCTTCATGATGCTTGCTCCCATCCGATGATCTGTCGCTCGTTTGCCTGTAGCCTATCGAAGTCCGTCGTTCCCCTTGATCGCTTCTTTCTTCAAGCCACCCACGCGGGGAAGGGGTCGGCCCGAATCGGTCACCGCGACTGCGATCATGATTTCGTTGGCGCGCGGCGCATCGGCGACGCGCACCTCCATGCCGTCGAAATGGCTGCGCACGAAAGCCGCGTCCTTGTGCCCAAGTGGGACGTCGAGTGCGACGCCGGGTCCGCCGCGCTTCTTCGATGACGGAATTAGCGCCGCGCCTGTGCCCAGGACTTTACGAACCGGCGCGCCGAGTTTGGGATGCAAAATCGCCGCAGCATGCTCAAGCTCACCATTTTCGCCGACCGCAGCCGCCTTGCCGTAGCTTTCCGCGCGCCGCCCCTCGATGCCAAGCGCATTTACTGCGCGGGTCGCCAGCAACTCGCCGAGTTCCTCGCCGATGTCGATTAGCTCCGACAGGTCTTCGACGTAACGGCCGGCAAATGGGTTTTCGATCACGGCGACGGCGGCGGCGCGTCGGGTCGGCGGTTCGACCGGCTGGCCCATTTCCGAACGGGTTTCCTCGCAGAATGTAACAAGCTTACGAATCTTCGCTTTCATCTCGCACCATCCAGCCGCGCCGCCATCGCCCGTTCGGCGCTAAACCGGCCAATCTCGCCGCTCCTTTGCGCGGCGAGGTGATCGATGCATGGGGTGCTGCCGGCGCCGCAAAACAGCGTTTGGCCGCACAGTTGCAGAGCTGCTCCCTCAAGCGCACCGGTGCGGCGCAACCGATCCGCTTCATCGAGGCCGCGCTCCAGCGCGCCGTCGACTTCCTCTTGGGCCAACGGGCCGACCTCCACGGTCACCAGCCGGTCGCCGAGATCGCTCTGCGGATCGCGAGAGATAGCAGGCACCCGGCGGACCGCTGGATGACCGGGGAGATCAACGGCGTTGGCGACGAGCGTCGCCGCGGCGTCGGCTTGCGCGGCCGAGCCGGCGAGTACCGTCACTGCATCGGCGATACCGAGCGAGAAGCTTCGTCCGCGCCACCCCGAGGTGGCCACACCGCGTACCGCGTCATGTGCGGAAATCGTCGCGCTGCCGATTAGGCTCGGCCGGTCGGGTCGATCGACCATGCCGATTGCGAAGCTTTCTCCGCCGACAAGATATAGTGCGATGTCGCCGCCGTTGTTGACGTAAGCGCGGCGCAACGGCGCGGCCGCGGTCATCGCGGCCAATACTTCCTCGGCGACGGCGCCAGCAACGGCTGCCATTGGCGTTATGAAACGGCCGACGCAAAGCGGTGCGACGGCCGCGGCCATGCGGCGGCCGACGACGCTGGACGGGCGCGGACCGGCCGGCCTCGCTTGCGCGCGCAGCAGCGGCAGTTCGGCGCATAACTCATCAAGGATCGTTGCGAAGCGGCGCCAAGCCGCGGCGTAAGCTGCCTTGATCGCGAGCGCATCGCCTGATGCGCCGATGATCAGGTCAATTGGGCCGTCGTGAAGATGAAGCCGGCCATCCGGCAGGCGGCTTTGCTGTGGCGGCACCCTCATGCGTCGCTCCGCGCCGGTGCCGGTCTCGCGTCAATAGCCGTCGAAGCTTTGGCATGCCGAACCAGAATGTCTTGCAAGGGGCGGACGTGATCGACGTGGCCGCCGAGCGCCGCGTAATCGTCGAGCCGCATGGTGAATTCGATGGGTGCAACGATCGCCGGGGTTGGCACATAGCCGAAAGCGTTATCCGGCAGCAATGTCACGTCGACCATGAATGTGATGCCGCCGCCCGGCCAGACGATCACTGGCGCGCCGCCCGCCGTCACGGTAGTCAGCGCCTGGCGCACCGAGCGTGTCAAGCGTACGGGATTTTCCGTAACGCCCGCGCGCAGCGATCCGCCGGCGCCACCCATGAATAGAACCGAGCACAGCGCCGGTTCGCAGTTCTCGCGGACACGTTCTACCGATACGCGGAGGTTATCGGGCAGGGGCGCTTCGATGGGCTTCAACGATTGATCGAGCCGGTAGAAAGCATGCTGTTCGCCGGTGGTCGATACCATCAGCATCGTCAGCCCGGCCCACGCGACTTTTGGATCGAAGCCGATGACGATTTCGAGCGGATCGGAAATGGCGGCGCCGCCCCAACCGGTACCGGGCTCCGCGACATGAAAGTAGCGGCCGGGAGTTGAACGGCGGCCCTTCATCTTGATCCCGGTATCGCGGGCGCCGAGAAGCTTGCCTGCCTGATGCTCGGAAAGCACGCCCGTGATGTGATCGTCGACGACGACGACCTCGTCCACCTTGCCGTACCACTGCTTGGCAAACATCCCGATGGTCGCCGAGCCGCAGCCGACGCGCATGCGTTCTTCAAGCTGACCGTTGACGACCGGCGGTTTACCGGCTTCGACAATGATGCTCGCTCCTCCGTCGACAGTCAGCTCTACGGGCTTGCGGTTACACAGATCGAGCAAGGTCTCGCAGGTCACCCGTCCTTCCTTCTTGCCGCCATGGGTGAGGTGGTTGACGCCGCCGAGCGACAGCATTTGCGAGCCATATTCACCGGTCGTGACATGGCCGACCGGTTCGCCTTTGGCCCGAACGGTTGCGCATTCGGCCCCGAGATGCCGATCGGTGTCGATCTTCACTTTGACGCCGCAGTAGGAGTAGATGCCCTCGGTGACGACGGTCACCATGTCGACGCCTTCGACCTTCGACGAGACAATGAACGGCGCCGGCTTATAGTCTGGATAGGTTGTGCCGGCGCCGATGGCAGTAACGATGGGGCTTGGCGCGTTGACGATGTCGCCGCTCCATTCGCGTGCCTGGCTCATAAAAGGCACCACCTCGCCGCCTTCCAGCAAGGTGCGCTCAAGCAGTATGTGGGGATCGACGCGCACCAATTCGCCGTTGCGGTTGGCATAACGGTCGCAGGCGCCGGTCATGCCGGGCCGGATGTAGCAAAGCACCGGGCATGCATCGCAGCGGATTTTATCGTCAGCGTCAGCCATGCGCGTTCATATCCTGCAGCGCCAGGATCGCCGCGCGCAAGCGGTCCGGTGTCGCCGGCGTGCGTCTGATGCGCGCGCCAGTCGCATGATGAACGGCGTTGAGGATCGCGGGCGCAGTCGGAATCAACGCCTGCTCGCCAATGCCCTTGGCGCCGAATGGGCCGATCGAAGAGGGGTCCTCGATGAGAATGCTTTCGATCGGTGGGATGTCGCCGATGCTGGGGATTAGATAATCGTGCAAATTTTCGCTCTTTCCGGGAACGAATTCTTCCATCAGCGCCATGCCGAGGCCTTGCGCGGCGCCGCCGTGAATCTGGCCTTCCACCAGAGTTGGATTGATCGCCTTGCCGACGTCGTGGGCGCAGACCAATTGCAGGACTTTGACCCTGCCGAGCTCGATGTCGACTTCCACCACTGCCAGATGGGCGCCGTAGCCGAACACGGCGTAGGGTTCGCCCTGACCGTTTTCGTCGAGCGGCGTGGTTGGTGGATCAAAAGTTTCGGCAACTTCGGCGACGAAACCTGATTGATTGAGCGCGAGCCCGCTCAACTTCACGCGGCGCTCGCCGCCTTCGCCATCGATGACGACGGTGCCGCCGTCGAAGTGGATTTTCGCTTCGTCGCCGATGTTGCTAAGGCGCAGAATCGCGCGGCGCATGGCCTTGCCGGCGAGCAACGCGGCCTTGCCCGAAACGAAGGTTTGCCTCGACGCAGAAGTCTTGCCGCAGTCGGGGGTGGTATCGGTGTCGCCGGAGGCCAAATCGAATAACGCGAGCGGAACGCCGAGCGCGTCGGCGCAGATTTGCGGGATCACTGTATTGGAGCCTTGTCCAATATCGACCGCGCCTTGGAACAGCGTCAGCCGGCCGTTTGGCTTTAAGCCAAGCCGCATGGTCGATGGATTGGGCAGGGACGTGTTGCCGCATCCGTACCACATGCCAGCGACGCCGACGCCACGCCGCAGCGGATCCTCAGCGGCGGCATTGAAGGCGTCCGCAGTCTCGCGCCCCTGCCGCCATTGCGGCCGCAATGATTTAAGGCACGCCTTGAAGCCGACGCCTTCATCGAAGACTTGGCCGGTCACGGTCGGGTCGCCGGCCTGCAACGCATTATTGATGCGGAATTCCAGAGGGTCGACGCCGAGCTCGATCGCCAGCTCGTCAAGAAGCTGTTCCTGCGCGATCGCGCTTTGCGGCACGCCGAAGCCGCGAAAGGCTCCGGAGGGCACGAGGTGCGTGTGAATGGCGCGCGTGCATGCGCGATAGTGCGGCATGCGGTAAGGGCCGGACGCGTGCACCGGGACGCGATTAGCCACGGTCGGACCCCAGGACGCATAGGCGCCGGTGTTGAAATCGGCCGAGAAATCCATCGCTTGGAGCCGGCCGTCGCGCGTCGCGCCGATCTTGGCGCGGATTGTCGCCGGATGGCGCTTGGTTGTCGTCATCATCGACTCGACGCGAGAATAGATCATGCGGACCGGCCGATTGAGCCGCCACGCGGCTAGCGCAACGAAGGGCTGGATGGAGAGGTCGAGCTTCGCACCGAAGCCGCCGCCAACAGCGGTCGGAATGATACGCACCTGCTAGGGTGCAAGGCCCAGGATTTTGGCGATGTCGTTGCGGTCCATATACGGAGCCTGTGTACAGGCTTGAACTTCGACACGATTGCCCACGCGTCGCGCAAAACCCGCCTCCGGCTCAATGTAAGCATGTTCGACGAAGCCGGTTTCGAACTCGCCTTCCACCACAATGTCCGCGGTTGCAAGCCCCGCTTCGACGTCACCGCGGATCACGCGCCCGCTGGTCAAGACGTTGTCCGGGCGAAAGGGATGAATCGGCGCCGCGTCCGGCGCAGTCGCTTCCTGCAGGTCCGTCAACGCCGGCAAGACCTGCCAGGTGACCGGAAACCTCGAAAGGTCGAGCGTCCGAAGCGTGGCTTCTTCACCGACAACGAGCGCGATTGCCTCGCCGCGAAACCGTGCAACGTCGTTTGCCAGCATCGGCTGGTCGGCGAACGACGGGATGACGCCGAAACAATTTTCTCCCGGCACGTCTTGGGCGGTGAGCACGGCGGCAATGCCGGCATGATCACGGACGAAGGCGGCGACGTCACCGAGTGTGAAGCGGGCGTGGTGATGCGGCGAACGGATCGCGCGCACAAGCAAGGCGTCGTTCGGCCATTCGTCGGCGCCGAAAATCTCGCCGCCGGAGATTTTCTTCATCCCGTCGAGGCGCGGCAGGCGGAGGCCTACAGCGGTTCCCGCGTCCTGAGCCGGTGTCGGTTTAGGTTGCGCTTCGCCCGCATCCATTACGGCGTCAATGATCGTCCGATAGCCGGTACAGCGACACAGCACGCCGCCGAGCGCGTTCTGGGTCTCTATTTCGTTCGGCCGCGGGTTGCTCCGCAGCAGCGCCGTCGCCGCGAGCAGCATCGCCGGCGTGCATATTCCGCATTGCGCGGCGCCACGTACATGAAACGCGCGGCGCAGCCGCCCGACAATGTCCTCGCTCGCGGAGAGGCCCTCGATAGTTTCGACAACGCGGCCTTCGATTTGGCCGACCGCCGTAAGGCAGGCGCAAACCGGTTCCCCGTCGATCAGTACGGTGCAGGCGCCGCAGTCGCCGGCATCGCAACCGACCTTGATGCCGATGAGACCGCAGCGCTCGCGCAATGCGTGGCTGAGCCGCTCAAGCGGCGAGGCGGTGAGGCGTGCGGGCGCTCCATTAAGTGTCAACGATACGCCGGGCGAGCGCTCGAGCATCACGCGACGCCCCCGGGCTCGGCGTTGAGACAGCATTCGATCGCACGACGGACGAGAGTCAACGCCGTGTCGTAACGATAATCGGCGCTGGCACGCAGATCATCGATAGGTGAGAGCGCAGTGAAATCCTCTGCCGCTATGAGGTCACCAAGGCCAGCAGTTGCCGGGGCACCGATGAGGCGACGCTCGAGTTCAGGCAGGCGCCTCGCCACGGCCGAGCAAGCTCCCGTCGCAATACGAGCGTCTCTCACCTTTTCGTCGGCAACGTCGAGCAGGACCGCGACCATGACGATCGAAATCACAAGATAGCGGCGCGCGCCGAGCTTCAAGAAACTCGAGCGCGAGGTCTCGGGCGGTAGCCGCGCCAACACTCCCGTCATGATCTCGCCGGGGCCAAGCGCGGTGCGGCGATTACCGGCAATGAACTTGTCAAGCGGCACGCGCCTTTGACCGCGCGCCGAAACAAGCTCGACCTCGGCGTCCGCGACTAAGAGCGGTGGAACGCCGTCGGCGGCGGGCGAGGCGTTGCAAAGGTTGCCGGCTATGGTGCCGCGATTTTGGATTTGCACGCCGCCAATTTCGCGGGCGGCCGCTTGCAGAGCGTTGAAAGAGGCGGGAAGCTGGGCCTTGGCGATCTCACTCCAGGTGACGGCGGCGCCAATTCGAATCCAACCGCCGTTGATGCTAATTCCGCGCAATGATTCGAGCGCCGTTACATCGACATGCGGGCCGCTCAAAACATGTTCGCCCGCGGCCGGAAATATGTCGGTGCCACCGGCCAAAACGCGTGCGTTCGGCTCGGCGACAAGCCGCAAGGCTTCAGTGAAGTCGGCGGGTCGGGAATACACGTGATCGATACCCTCGGCCTCGTTTGTATACAAATGTTCTCGCCGGTGGGCCTTGATGTCAAGCGCGCCGGACGCGCTTTTAGACCCCACAAAACGCCTCAAAGGCGCAAAGATTCCCGCGCGGCGCTGTTTATGTTTGGATTAGTATCACGGCCCGGGAGCCCAGGATGCGGAAAATAACGACGTCTCGGCCGCGCTCAATCAGACGCCGGACTTTCCTTAAGGCCGGCCTGGCATGGGGCGCTCTTGAAATCGTCGCGCCTTTTCCGATCGCGGCGCGCGGCGATCAGCCGATCAAAGTAGGAATGGTCGAGCCGTTGACCGGGGTCTATTCGAGGCTTGCTCAGGCTGAAGTCGCTGGCGCGCGACTCGCACTCGAAGAAGTCAATCAAAGCGGCGGCATCGTCGGGCGTCACGCGCAGCTCATCGTCAAGGATTCCGTCAACGATGTCGCCACCGGTGTTGCTAAAACTCGGCAGTTGATTGACGAAGATCGGGTCGATTTCATTATCGGCAACGTCAACTCCGCGGTTGCGCTCGCGACGATGCGAGTGACAGCCGAGAAGCGCAAGCTCCACATCGTGACTGGCGGTCACACCGACGAAATCACCGGCGACCATTGTAGCTGGAATGTGTTTCGCATTTGCAAATCGACGACAATGGAAGCTAACGCAATTGCCGATACGCTGATCGAGAAGTTCGGCAAGAAGTGGTATTTCATCACTCCGGATTACGTCTATGGCTACGCGCTGCAGTCGGCCTTTGAGCGCAAGCTACGCGCGCAGGGCGGCTCGTGGGCGGCCACTCGCCTGGCGCTTGGGACGGTCGATTATTCCCGCGCGTTGACCAGTGCCGCAGACTATCGGCCGCAAGTCCTTATCGACCTCATGGGTGGTGACGACCAGGCCAATAGTTTGCAGCAGGTGGTTCGCTTCGGGCTCAGCCAAGATATGGCCATCGGCGGGGCATTGTTCGAACTGGAGAGCATCCTGGCCGTGCCCGATGCGGCGCGGCTCGGATGGTGGACCATGGAATGGTGGTGGGATCAGCCCGGCATTCCCGAGGTCAAGGCGTTCGATGAGACGATTCGGAGCCGGACCGGCAGAGCCGCAAGCGCACGCAATTGGTTCGGATATGCCGCCGTCCACGCGCTGGCGGGCATTGCCAACGAAAAGAAATCCGTTGACTCCGTGGTGCTGGCGCGAGCGCTGCAAGGCTATGTGCTGCCCCCCAATATCGCGCTCGAACCGAACCGCGCCGTCTTTCGCGAGCGCGACCACGAACTGATGAGCACGGTTTTCGTTGGCGAAGTTCACCCGCCGCGTTCCGACGCCTTCGACGTCTTCACTATCCGCGCGGCGGTCAAGGGCGAGGTCGCCGCGGAGCCAGCGGAGGCAAGCGCGTGCAAACTGGCGTTTCCAAGCTGACTTTAGAGCGCGATCACTTCAGGTGATCGCACCGGCGCTACGATAGCTGTGCCGGCGGACCAGGCCGCACTTTGACCTTGTGGCCGTCGGTCAGATCGACCGCGGGATTGAGGATGACCTGGTCGCCGTCTTTGACGCCGGCACTCACCTCAACCGTTGTGCCAAAGTCGCGCACCACGTTTACGTGGTGGATGCGCGCGACGCCGTCCTCGACCACGGCAACACTAAGCCCGTCGCGGTTAAAGATGATGGCTTCGGACGGGACGATGAGCGAAGGCGTCTTGCGTGGGATTTTCAGTTCCACGTAGCAGTAGACTCCCGGCGTCAGGGCGTGGTCGGAATTGGGCACGTCGATTTCGGTGAGCAATGTTCGCGTCCCCGGCTGAAGCGCGTCGGCGATGCGCGTCACCGTTCCCGGAAAGTCGCGGCCGGGCATTTCCGGGACGTGCACCACGGCGGCCACCCCCGGCGTGATGCCAAAGGCCTCATCCTGCGGCACGTAAAGCTGGATGCGAATCACCTCGCTATGCATCAGGGTGAACAGGAACGTGCCGCTCGTTGCGTCGGCCTGTACCAAGCTTCCGATGTCGACGTTGCGCTGAGTAATCACGCCGTCGAAGGGCGCGATCACGCTTTGATATGCTTTCTGCTGGTTCAAGACACGAAGCTGTGCCTCCTGCGCTGTGATGTTCGCCGCGGCGACCTTCACCGCGGCCTCCCGCGCCTCAAGATTGAGGCGATCGGTGTCGCCTTGTTGCGGGGTGACCCACCCTTTTTGGACGAGAGGACTATCGCGGTCCCACGTGACCTGCGCCAGGTCGCGGTTGGCCTTTGCTTGCACCAGCGCTGCCTGCAATTGCGCCAGCATTCCCTCGCCTTGAGCGATCTGGTGCTCGAGTTCCGGCGCCGTGATCTCCACTAGCAGTTGCCCGGCTTTGACTTTGCTGCCGATATCGACGTTGCGCTTCGAGATATACCCGCTGGCACGGGCGTAGATATTGGCCTGCTCAAATGCTTCAGTGGTGGCGGGCCAATTGACCGACATGGTGCTTGGGCTGGCTCGTACCGGCGCAGTCCGTACGCTGGGCACGAACGCGGCGCGCTGTTCGGCCGTCGTCATAACTTGCGCGTGCAGCGCGTAGTGTTGCCAGAATCCAAACGCCAGCGCTGCACACAACAGTACCAATACGGCGGCCCCGAGGATGCGGGCGCCTCTGCCGATCCTGGCTTCCGGTGCCGGAGGGGCCGGCTTGAGCTCGGGCGGCCGCGTCTCGGCGTCGGGCTGCAACGGATGTTGAACGTCGTTCATTGCGGATCCTCGGCGAACACGCCGCGCGCGGGCACGCCATCGTTGCCTTTGCGCAGCAGCGCGAACAGATACGGCACCACAAGCAACGTCGTCGGCGTTGCAAAAAGCAAGCCACCGATCACCGCACGGGCCAGAGCGGCATTCTGCTCCTCGCCGGCGCCGCCGATCGCCATCGGAATCATGCCTACGATCATCGCGGCGGCGGTCATCAGCACGGGCCGAATACGGGTACGGCCGGCGGCGATCGCCGCCTCGAACGCCGGCTTGCCCTCCAGCTGTTGCTCGCGGGCGAAGGTGACGAGCAGGATGGAATTCGCCGAGGCCACGCCGATCGCCATGATCGCCCCCATGAGCGAGGGTACGCTCAATGTGGTGTCGGTAATGTAAAGCATCGTGACGATGCCGCAGAATGTCGCCGGCAGCGCCAAAATAACTACAAAAGGATCGCCCCAAGTTTGATAGTTCACCACCATCAGCAGATAGACGAACACCGCGGCGAACAGGATGCCGATGGCAAGATCCTTAAATGCCGCGTTCATGCTTTCGATCTGGCCTATAACCTCGATCCGGTTGCCGGGCGACAGCTGCTTTTGATACTGCGCGACGAGCTTGTTGATGTCGCGCGAGATCGAGCCCAAATCCCGGCCGTCGGCGTTCGCATAAATCTCATATACCGGTTGGATGTTGGCTTGGTTGGCGTTGGTTTGAACCGAATCGCGCTTCAGGGTGGCGACGTTGCTTAGCAGACCCGGCACCGGATTTCGCCCCGAGGTCGTGAATTTGGTCACGGGGGTGTTCTTAAGGTCGTTGAGCGAACTCACGAGGTATTCGGGTGTCTGGACGGCCAAATAGTAGGGCGTGCCATTGCTGGGATCGGTCCAGAAGTTGGGCGTTACCTGCTCGGACGAGCTCAGGCTGGTGTTCAGATTGAGCGCGATATCGTTCACCGTGAGACCGAACTGGCTGGCGCGAGCGCGGTCGATCTGAGCAAAGAATTCCGGACCGTCGATCTCCTGCTGGAGATGCACGTCCGCGACTTCCGGAATCGCCGCCATCCTGGCCCGCAGTTCGTTGGCGATGCGCAAGTTCCTGGTCCGATCGTAACCGACGGTGCGCACGTTGATCTGCGTCGGGATGCCGAAGTTGAGGATCTGAGTCACGATATCGGCTGGTTGGAAGTAGAAAATGCTCTCCGGAAAGGCGGCCGGCAGCGCCTGTCGCAGTTTTCTGACATAGTTGATTGTCGGAGCGTGGTCCTCTTTGAGGGCCACCAGAATTACGCCGTCATTGACACCGATCGCGGTGCCGTCACCGAAGGCGTAGTTGTAGGAACGAGCGGGCAAGCCGATATTGTCGACAATGATGTCGCGCTCGTCTTCCGGGATGACCTCGCGGATTTTGTCCTCTATCGCCTGAAAGATCTGCTCGGTCTTTTCAATTCGGGTACCGGCCGGGACGCGTACATGCAACTGGATCTGGCCGGCGTCGATGATTGGAAAAAAGTCGCGGCCGACGAACATAAAAAGCGTTACGCCGAGCGCCAGAACGACAACCGCGACCGCCGGCACGATCAACCGCCGTGTCAGCAGCACATGCAGAACGTCGGTGTATCCGTGGCGCATGCTCTCGAAGCCGCGCTCGAACCTCGCGAATAGGCGGGCGAACCAGCCATCGCCCGCTTCCTCGCCATGACGCTCATTCTTGAGCAGCAACCCGATGGTAATCGGCGTCAGCGTTCGCGAAAAGCCGTAGGATGCCAGCATGGCGAACACCACGGCGAGGCCGAGCGGCGTGAAAAGGTACTTTGCGGGGCCGTGGAGGAATATGACCGAGACGAACACGCAGCTTATGGCCAGCGTCGATACCAGCGTCGGCACCGCGATTCCGGCGGCGCCGTGGAGCGTCGCCGAGGGCAACGGCATGTGCTCCTCTGTGAGCAAGCGATGCGTATTCTCGATCGTGACCGTTGAATCGTCGACCAGGATGCCGATCGCGAGCGCCAAACCGCCCAGCGTCATTGTATTGATGGTATCGCCGAGGAAGTAAAGGACCACGAGCGAAGACAGGATCGACAGCGGTATCGAGATCATGACGACGAGTGTCGAGCGCCACGATCCGAGAAAAAGCACGATCATCAGCGCCGTTAGGCCGGCGGCAATCGCGCCCTCCCTTAAAAGCCCCTGAATCGAGGATTTGACGAACACCGACTGATCGAACAGCTCTTTGATCCGCATGCCGGGAGGTGCCGATGCCCGTGATACGGCGAGCGTCTGCTTGACGGCATTGACGACGGCGAGCGTCGACGCATTGCCGTTCTTAATGACGCTCAGCAAGACCGAACGGCGTCCGTCGATTCGCACGACATTTTGTTGCACGGCGTTGCCATCGTGCACCTGTCCGATGTCCTTCACGAACACGGTGGCGCCATTCGCGTACTTCACCGGGATGTTGTTAAGAGCTTCAATCGTGGTGGGAAGGGCGTTGGTGCGGACGGTGAATTGCGTATCGCCGATCTTCGCTGTGCCGGACGGCAGTGTGAGGTTCTGCGCGTTGACAGCATTGACGACGTCGAGGGGCGTCAATCCCTTGGCCTGCAGCTTCAGCGGATCGATATCGACCATGATCTGGCGGTATTTGCCGCCCGCGGGGGTGGGAAACGTAACGCCGTGAATCGGTGCGAGTTGCTGGCGCAACCGATAGATGCCGTAATCATAAAGCTGCTGCTCGTTGAGCGTATCGGAGGAGAGCCCGATCTGCAGAACCGGTACGCTCGACGCGTTGTATTGGACGACGATCGGCGCTTGGATTCCCGCCGGCAGCAAGGATCGGATGGCATTCGTTCCGGCCACGATCTGGGCGATCGCGAGGTCGAGATTTACGTCAGGCTGAAAAAAGACCTTTTGAACAGAAATGCCATTGATGGTTTGCGCTTCGATATCCCGGATGCCGTTCACGCTCGAAGACAGCACGTACTCGCCATAGGTCGTGACGCGCTGCTCCATCTCCGGCGTGCTCAGCCCGGTGTATTGCCAAATGATGGTTACGACCGGGATGTCGATCTCGGGGAAGATGTCCGTCGGCATCGACAGGATGGCGGTCGCACCGAGGAATAGGACCAAAACCGCAAGAACGTAAAAGGTGTGCGGCAATCTCAGAGCAAATCGAACGATACCCATAACCGCTGACCTACGGGGTGCGATTCTAATCCGATAGCATTTCCTCCGCGTTCTCCCCAGTGGCGAACTTCGGCCGGCGCCGAAATCGCCGCGCGAACAGGCTCAAACAGCCTATTATTATTGAGTTATTGTTCTTTACGCTTCGAAACGCGCTCTCTCCATCGACCGATCGGACCAATAAGACTTGCGCGTTGTCCGCCGCGTCCTGCGGCAATACGGTAATGTCGTCGGGGAATAGCTATCGGACAATACCTTAAGCCGATGAATGGCTTCACCTATTCGTGAGTGGCAGGACCCCATTTGCGGCGAGACTATCCCGTTCTGTCAACTCCACCTAAGATCGCGGCCGCAGGGCCAACCGCCGCAACCCAACGGGGAATCCGGCGGCTGGATAGGCGGTTGCGAGCAGACCAAACGGTAGGTTCAGAGTTAAAGCCAACATATGAGTGAAAACGAAGACGCTGTTCAGTCAGACCGAATGCAGCTTCCCGGTCAAGTCGTCCTGGTCATGCAAGGCGGCGGCGCACCCGGATGCTACCAGGCCGGGGCTTATCAGGCGCTGCACGAAGCCGGCATCGAACCCGATTGGGTGATCGGCACGTCGATCGGCGCCATCAACGGTGCGATTATTGCCGGAAACGAGGTGGCTAATCGCGTCAGCCGCTTACGGGATTTCTGGGCGCATCTGGAAACGCCGCCGTTAGGTCCGTTCAGCCAACTCGCGCCTCTGGTGGTCGGCGTCCCCGGCTTCTATTCTATCAACCCGGCGCTCGCGTGGGGGGCCGACGCCAACGTCGGCATCGAACAGGCGGCCATGTATCTAGTCGAACCGCTCAAGAAACTGTTGCCTGGTCTGGTCGATTTCGGGCTGATCAACTCCGGAAAAACTCAATTCACCCTCGGGCTTGCCGCCGTGCGGACTGGCCAGAGCCGTTACTTCGACAGCAGGCAGGACAAAATTAGTCTTGAGCACGTGCTGGGCTCGAGCGCCATTCCACCTTCGTTTCCCGCGGTCCAGATCGACGGGGAATATTATTGGGACGGCGGCATTTACTCAAACACGCCGGTTGAGGTGGTTTTTGACGATGATCCGCGGCAAAACTCCGTGGTGTTCTCGGTGCAAATCTGGCACACGCGCGGCCCCGAGCCGAAGTCGCTTGCACACGCCTTTATGCGCGAGAAGGACATTCTGTTCGGGAGCCGGGCGCGCAGCCATATCGCGCGGCAAGCCCAGATCCACAGAATGCGCCGTACCATCCGCGAACTGGTCGACATGCTTCCAGGCGACAGCAAGGCCTCTCCGAGGGTCAAGGAGCTGGCCAGCTTTGGCTGTCGGACTACGATTCATCTGGTTGAGATCAATGCGCAGATAATCGAAGGCGAAACGAACGCACGAGATTACGATTTCTCGCATGAGGCGATTCAAGCGCGCTGGCAAGCCGGCTACGCCGATACTTGTCGCGTCATAAAGCGACGGCCATGGGACGATCCGATTGATCCGGCGACGGACGTGACTCTCTACGAGTCTGACGCCACGAGTTGAAACGACAGGTTCGCCGCGTTTCACCGCAGGAATCCGAAAAATCGCCGGCGCGCGCGGGACACTCTGGAATTTCGGTTTAGTTATTAGCTTAAAATTGGCGTCCCTCTGGGAGGCCCCGGTAGCACACCGCGGTGCCGCACCGGTGTGCCCGTCGCCGGGGCGTCGAGCGGCGCTCTAGTCGGCGGCATCCTTCGATGGTGCCAGCGCCAGGCGCCGGCCCACCGGGAACAGTTGCAAGTCGTAACGCTGGACGACCCAGCCCCAAATCCCCGAAGGCGCCTTGAGCATCACACCGATGGCGATGACGCCGAGCAGAATCAAATAATACGTGCCGTAATCGGCCAGGAATTCGCGCAGGACGATAAAGACCAGCATGCCGATGAACGGTCCCTCGATGGTGCCGATGCCGCCGATCACAACCATGAATATGACCACTACGGTCCAATCGTTGATGCTAAAGCCCGCCTCGGGCGAGATGCGGAGCTTTTGCAGGAAGATCAATCCGCCGACCAAACCGGTGCAGGCGGCAGTAGCGATATAGATGATGAACTTGGTGCGATACGTGTTGACGCCAAGGCTTGCGGACGCCGGCTCGGAATCGCGTATCGCAGTGAGCGCAAGGCCATGGCGCGAGCGCAACAGCAGATAAACGATGGCGACCACCAGCAGCGAAGCGCCAAGCGTCATGAGATAGAGAAGCGTATCGCGTGTATCCCGGTCGGGCGAGATTTCTTGCAGGATCGGGACGGTCAACGACAGGCCGGAGCCTCCGCCAAGCACCGCAATGAGACTCGCTAATAGCGCAAAGACCTCGGAAACAACCCACGTGCCGATGGCAAAATATGCGCCGCGCAGCCGAAAGACTGCAAACGAAACCGGGATCGCCATCAGCCCCGCGAATGGTCCGGCGATCAATAGGGCCAGGTACACATTCATGTTCCAGACGCCAGTCAGATAGAACAGCATGTACCCGCCGAGGCCGACATAGGCCTGCTGGCCGACGGACACCAGCCCGGCGTAGCCGGCGAGCAGATTCCACAGCTGCGCCAGGGCAACGTAGTACGCCATTTCCGCAATAAGCCGCATCCACCCGGCGCCGCCCCACCACGGCAGCGACACGAGTATGGCGAGCGCGGGTATCGCCAGGATGGCAAAGGCGCGGCTGATCTTTGTACTTCGCTCGACGCGGACCGACTCCATGTCAGTCCCTCGTCCGCGGGAACAGTCCGCTCGGGCGGACAATCAGGATGGCGAGGAAGGCGAGATGCCCTGCCAGGGTCTGCCAAGTCGGATCTAATGACGCGCCGACCGCCTGCGCAATGCCGAGCACCATGCCGCCGATCAAGGTTCCCCAGATACTGCCGAGGCCGCCGATGATCACCGCTTCGAACGCGAGAATGAGCCGGATCGGTCCCGACGATGGCGCGAAAATCGTACGGATGCCGAACAGTACGCCGGCGAGCCCGGTGAAGATCATGGCGATGCCGAGCGCGAATGCGTAAAGCTTGCGATTGTCGATGCCCATCAGCTCGGCGGTATCGGCATCGTCGGAGACCGCGCGAAAGGCGCGGCCGAGCCGCGTCCGGTAGAACAGAAGCTGCAAGCTTGCGATGCTCAACACGGCCACTGCGAAAACCAGCAGTGGAAAGACGCCGACAAAGAAGCCGCCGGTCTGCAAGCTTGCAGTCTCGATCGCACCCGCGTGAAGCCGGTGGTCATAGGCGCCGAAGGCCTGCAACAATCCGTTCTGAATAATGATTGAAATGCCGAAAGTAACGAGGAGCGGCGGCAACAGACCGCCACTGAGAGTTTGATTCAGCAGTCCGCGTTGCAGCGCATAGCCGAGCAGGAACATCACCGGCATAACGATGGCGAGGCTCAGGAATGGATCAAATCCGGTATACCAGGTGACCACCAGGGCGACGTAAGCCGAGAGCACGATCAGGTCGCCATGGGCGATGTTGACCAACCGCATGATGCCAAACGACATCGACAGACCGATAGCGAACAGCGCATAAAATCCGCCGAGCAGGCCGCCCTGAACGAGAATGTTGAACCAATTCATGGCTGTCGGCCTATAGTCCGAAATAGGCCGCGGTAATCGCGGCGCGATCGAAGTTCTTGGTCGGCGCGCTCAAGGCAAGGCGACCTTCCTGAAAACAGTAAAAGCGCGCGGAAGCATCGAGCGCGCGGTTGATGTCCTGCTCAACCAGCACAATCGTCGTGCCTTCGGAGGTGACGGCGCCGAGGCATTCGTAGATATCCCTGATGACGACCGGCGCGAGGCCGAGCGAAAGCTCATCGCAGAGCAACAGCCGCGGATTGGACATCAAGGCGCGGCCGATCGCCGCCATCTGCTGCTGTCCACCGGAGAGCGATGGCGCCGGTAACTTGCGCAGATCGTGCAGGCGCGGAAACAGCTCGTAGACGCGTTTGAGATTCCACGGCCCGGCCCGTTCGCTATGCGTGCCGAGCAGAAGATTCTCTTCGACCGACAAGCTCGGGAACAGTCGGCGGCCTTCCGGCACCATGGCAATTCCCAGCCGCACGATCTCGTGCGGCGTCTTGTGCCCGATAGGTTGTCCGTCGAACATCACCGTCTCGGGTGGCGACCCAAGCGAGCCAGCGACGGTGCGCAAGAACGTCGTCTTGCCGGCGCCATTGGCCCCGATCACGGCCACCGTCTCGCCCTCGTCGACGGTCACGTTGATGTCGAACAGCGCCTGGAAGTCGCCGTAGAAGGCCGACAGGTTCTGTGTGCGAAGCAACGTCATGATGCGGGGATGCCCATGTAAACCTCGCGCACCCGGGCGTCGGCCATGACTTCGCGCGGATCACCTTGGGCGAGGATCTGCCCGAAATTCATCACGATCAGCCTGCTGGCCACCGAGACCAGCGCGTGCACGATATGCTCGATCCAGACTATGGTCGTGCCGCGCGCGTGAATTTCCTTGATGGTCTTGACCAATTCGCCGCATTCGTACTCGGTCAGTCCACCGGCGATCTCGTCGAGCAGCAGGAGCTTTGGCTGGATTGCGAGCGCGCGTGCCATCTCCAGCCGCTTGCGTTGCAGCAGCGTCAGCGTGCGCGCCGGCACGTTCGCCCTGTCGTGGAGCCCTGTGACTTTCAGCACGTCGCTGCAGCGCTTGTAGCTCTCCCGCTCCGTGATGCCGCCGCCGAAGATTGCGCCAACCAGCAGATTCTCGAACACGCTCATATTCGCGAACGGATGCGGTATCTGATACGAGCGTCCAATTCCCAAACGCGATCGCGCATGCGGCGCCATTGCGGTCATATCGGCGCCGTCGAAGACAACTCGTCCGCCGCTTGGCGCAACATCGCCGCTGATCAAGTTGAACAAGGTGGTCTTGCCCGCGCCGTTCGGTCCGATGACCGCCAGCGCTTCGCCGTGTTCGACGCCAAGGCTTACCGCGTCTACGGCCTTTAGCGCGCCGTAGGACTTGGATACGCCGTTAAGTTCCAGGAGGACCGTCATGAAAGGCTTTTTATATTTGTAGAAGACCGCCGCGCGTTAAGCGCGGCGGCCGTATTTTGCTTACCCACGACCGTATCAGGAATATTGAATTGCCGAGAACGGTCTGTCGAGCGGGATTTCCGGCGCAGTCTTGTTGAAGACGATGTTCAAATCGTACTTCCACTTCGCGCCCTTTTCCCACTGCCCGCCGACGAGCGGCGTTGTGCACACGTTCGGCACCGGATTGGTCGGGCCGCCTTTCCAGGTAATGGGGCCGACGATCGATTTGTAGTCGGTCTTGGCAATCGCGTCGCGGATCGAGGCGGCATCGAGTTTCTTGGCGCGCTTGAGAGCGTCGATCGCTACTTCAAGATTCGCGTGCTTGAAGCCGAGCGGCTGGGTCCACTGCTTGCCGATCGCTTTCTCGTATGCGTCGCAGTACTCCTGCGCCGTCTGGCCGGTCAGGCCGGATTTGAACGGATGGTGATGCGACCACCACACCTCGGTCGACATGCCGGCGCCGCGGTCGCCGAGCGCCTCGACGGCGGTGGGAAACAACAGCGCCTTGGGTGGTGTCACGATCTTCGGCTTGTAGCCTTGCTGCGCGCACTGCGTCCAGAAGATCGCGAATTGCGGTGGGTTGAAAATGCCGCAGACGATTTCGGCCTTCGTATTCTTCATTTGCGTGATTTGCGCCGTGAAGTCGTCCGTCAGCGGCGGATAAAGGCCGAGGTAATGCACGTCGAAGCCATGGCTCTTGACGGTTGCGGATAGTCCGCGCTCCGGATCGCTGGCCGCGACGCCGTCGGGATCGTTGGTCAACAGCGTACACACCACCTTGTTGGTCGATATTCCCTTCCACATCTCGGCGTACATATTGCCGACTTGGTCGAAGCCCCAAAAGAAATGGTAGGTCCAGTCGAATCCCTTCTTGGGATTGCCCTTGCGGCCGAAGAACCAAGCTTGCCACGGATCGTCCGAGGTGATGCAGGGTACGCCGTTCAGCTCGCATTGGTCGGCCACGGGATTAGTCGTGTCGGATGTCGATGACGCGACCATGATGTCGACCCTGTCATTATTGATGAGCTGGGTCGCGACTTCCGAAGCGCGGTTCGGATTCGACTGACTATCGCGGTTGAGTATCTCGATACGATGCTTTTCACCGGCGACCATAATGCCGTCGCCGAGAAACTTGCTTATGCCCTCGGCGACCCATTTCGAGGGCTCGCCGAACGCCGCAATCGGGCCGGTTTCCGGCGTGATCATGCCGATCTTGATCGTCTTGGCGGCTGCGCGCGACGATTGAAAGACCCATGGTGTCGTAATGGCGGCGGCGCCACCGGCCGCCGCAAGCTTGAGTACGGAGCGGCGGTGCTTATCAACTTTTTCGCCGCGCCCTGCTTTCTCTTCCCAACTGGATTTCATCATGTCCTCCCCTGGCCACGGTGAATAGGACCATCGCTTGGGCAATGATGGGACTGGTCCCACGGTGATCTCATCATCGCAAAATTTTCAAGGCGCTGAAACAACATCCGGCCCTCGCTCGCCGCGAATTGGGACAGAATGTCTCGTCCACTCTCTGGTGGTGGCAGCGCGCGATACGTGGCGTCCGATTGTGCAGGTATGCGCCTGCGAAGTTGTTCCCCCACGATGACGAATGTTGTTGTTTTATATTCCACAATGTAGAGCATATGGCTCACGATGCGGTCAAGTGCGGGCAGATGCCTCATGTCACCCACGGGCTCGAAGGCGCGGCCAATTTCGAATAGCGGGAGCGCGGTTTGGCTGGTCAGGTAGCTCGGCGGACCGACACCTCAGGCAGCCGCGGCGTTCAGGTAATCGCCCGCGCGGCCAGCATTTTACGGTTGCTGGAGGAGCGGCCGGAGGGTCTCACGCACGCGGAAATCGCGCGGGACGTCGGGTTGGCGCGATCAACCGTACAGCGGATACTCGCGGCGCTGGCCGCGGAGGATTTCGTGGTCGAGGCCCAGCCGGGCCGTGGTGCGCGTATCGGTCCGGGGCTCGCTCGCGTTGCCGCGTCACTCTCCACGAATGTCACCGAACTCCTTCATGCCCGGTTGATCGCCTTGCGCGACGAATTTGGTGAGACCGTCGACCTGTCCGTCCTGTCCGGAGGATCGGCTGTTTTCATCGATCAGATTCCCGGAAGGCAGCGACTTGTCGCGCTCTCGGCCATCGGACAGCGCTTTCCGTTGCACTGCACCGCGAATGGAAAAGCCATGCTCGCATGTTATCCGCACGAGCAAACCGACGTGCTGGTGGATACAAGCATGGCGTCGCACCCGAGCCATCCGGTTGCCGATCGCGACAAGCTTTTTCGGGAGATTGCGGCGGTGCGCCGCTCCCATCTCGGGTTCGATCTCGGTGAACATGACGGCAGCATCGGTGCGGTTGGCGTTGCCGTTTTTGACTCCTTTGGACGACCGGTCGCGGTCTCAATACCGGTGCCGTGGTCGCGTTTCGTCAAACGCAGGGACGTGTTGGTGAAGGCGCTCCGCCACTTTCGCGAGGAGATGCTGGCGGTATTCGGCGGTAAATCAAATCACCGCGACAGAGTTCGCTAAACGGGTCGCTTTTTGTCAGGGGCGCTCCGGACAAAACAGATAAGGCCCAACGAGCTATTCGACGAATCTTTGATCGTTATAAAAAAGCGTAGGGAAGGAGACAGGCAATGGTCCAAGCTGCAAATGTACGGAAGCTCGCGGCACCGACGGTGCAAGAGCTCGTCGCCCGGGCACGGGAGCTTGCACCGCTGCTGCGTAAAAATGCCGCCGCCGGCGAAGCCAGCCGCCGAGTTGAGGAAGAAACCATCCAGGCGGTCGCCAAAGCCGGCTTGATGCGGGTCTGCACGCCGAAGCGCTACGGCGGATGGGAGATGAACACGCGCGCGATGCTTGATGTGAGCTCGGCGATCGCGGAAGGCGACGGCGGCACCGCCTGGGTTTCCAACCTCACCAATATCTCTTGCTGGCTGACCAGCCTTTATCCGGTCAAGGCACAGGACGAAGTGTTTGGCGCCAATCCGGACGCACGCGTGTCGGGTGTGCTGACGCCGAGCGCGACAGCGACAAAAGTGCAGGGCGGTTACCGCGTGACCGGCACATGGCATTACAATTCCGGCGGTTGGCATGCCGATTGGGCGGTGCTTGGCATGCCGATCACCAACGACGCCGGCGAAACTATCGACCAGCGGCTGGCGCTCATTCCGATGACCGACCTTGAGCGCGTCGACACTTGGTTCGTGGCCGGCATGAAATCGAGCGGGAGCATCTGCCTGAAGACGAAGGACACCTTCGTCCCCGATCATCGCGTGCTTTCGATGAACCGCGCAATCGAGGGCGAGTATCCGACGGAGATGAAAGACAAGGAAGCGCTCTATCGCTCGGCCTTCATTCCGATCCTCGCCATCATCCTGGTCGGCCCGATTCTTGGACTGGGCCGCGCCGCGCTGCAGTTCGTCCGCGAAAAGGCCGCCTCGCGCACGATCGCCTACACTTTCTTCGACAAGCAGAGCTCCTCGGTTGCGTTTCAGCTTCAGCTCGCGGACGCCGCGATGATGATCGACACCGCCCATTTGCACGCCTATCGGGCTGCGGATGACGTCGACAATGCCGCCGCGGGCGGTGTCTATCCCGACATGCTCACGCGTGCGCGCGTGCGGGCCGATACCGGCTATGTCGTGGAGAAAATCACGCAGGCCATTGATAAGCTTTTGTTCGCACACGGCTCCGCGGGTTTTGCCGATGTAAGCCCGCTGCAGCGGATATGGCGCGATGCCGCCGTCGCCTCGCGGCATGCCGTGGTGCTGCCGCAGGTCGGCTACGAACTCTACGGCAAGGCGCTCCTGGGCGTTGAAAACAATATCACGCCGTTGGTCTGACGCCGGCGGCGGCTGGTCAGAAATCGATCTTCCGCTTCTTGAAGAACGCATCGATGCCGGCGCGGGCGTCCTCCGAGGTGAGGCTTAATGCCTGTGCGACGCTTTCGGTCCACAGCCCTTCCGCTGCAGCCATCTTTTCAATGCGCGGGATCGCCTGGATGATCAGATAGTTCGGAATACGGGCATTCTTGGCGATGATGTCGGCAAGCTCGATCGCCTTGTCGAGCGCTTTGCCGGACTCGACGACATAATGCGACAGCCCAAGCCGCTCGCCCTCCGCCGCATCGAGCACGCGTCCGGTGAGCATCATCTCGATCATGCGGCCGGAGCCAATAATGCGCGCGACGCTGACGCTGCCGCCGCCGCCGACATAAAAGCCGCGGCGGCCTTCAGGCAGTTGATAGAACGTCGTCGTATCGGCAACACGGACATGGGTCGCTGCAGCGATCTCAAGCCCGCCGCCGATGACGGCGCCGTGCATCGCTGTGACGACCGGCCGGCCGCCGAATTGGATGGCTTCGCATGTTGCGTGCCCGAGCCGGGACATCGCTATGCTGTCGAACGGCTCGCGGTGGCGATGTTCGCTAAGGTCGAGGCCGGCGCAAAAATGTTGTCCGGCGCCGGTTAAGACGACAGCGCGAACGTCGGGTTCGAAGCCCTCAAAGGTCTCTTTTAACAAACGCCATTGTTTTTCGCTCATTGCGTTGCGCTTGGCAGGACGGTTGAGCGTGACAATTGCGATGGCGCCCCGGCGCTCGATTAACAAAAGTGGCGCAGTGTCGCTCATTTGTTTTTCCTGTCGGCCGGTTTGAATTATTTTCAGCCCGGGTTGCATAGCACGAGCCGCCTTAAGCGAAAAACCCGCACGGCAGCGTCGCGCTTGCGCGTGGGAGTGATGTACTCGGAGCGTATCACCAGATACGCCGGACCCACTCCGAGAAATGGGACAGCACGGAAACGAGCGCGGCGACCGTAGTGGCTTCGGCGTCGTGCCGGAAAATTTAAGGCATCAGCCGCCCTCCAATCCATGGCTGTTTCTCGCAACGGCGCCGCACCGCACTAGTTGCGGCCGCCGTTTCCGACCGGCATTTCAACGCGCCTTTAGGCAAGGGGCCTCTGAGCGTCACGCTGGTGGCGCAGCTCCAACCAAGTCGCGAAAATCGCTTGGTAATCCGGGCGAAGCCAAAAATCTTCGGGTAATTGGAACTCATACCTTGCTGCGGCGTTTGACCGTGAATAAGTTTGAACTGTCCGGGGGACGCTGTGGATCAGCTCAATCGACGCCACCTTTTAGCGTCCAGCGCCATTGTGCTGTTGCTGGCCCCACATGCCGCTCGCGCCGCGATCATCAAAGGCGGCTTGCCCTGGAAGCCCGGATCCGCCGATCCGCCGATCGTCGTAATCCCCGGCGGGTGGCATTATTTTACACCGCAAGAAGCAAGCACGATAGAGGCCCTCGTCGATCGCCTCATTCCCGCTGATCCGCAGACGCCTGGCGGGAAAGACTGCGGTTGCGCGGTGTTCATCGATCGGCAACTCGCCGGTCCGTATGGCAGATCCGAAAACTATTATATGATGGGGCCGTTCCAGAAGGGTACGAAGCAGCAAGGTTCGCAATCGCCGCTGACCATTGCTCAGCAATACCGTAAGGCCCTCACCGCGTTCGACGCCGCCTGCCGCGGCAAGCATGGCGGCAAAGGCTTCGGCGACCTCACCGACGAGCAAAAGGACGAGGTCATTAAAGGGCTTGAGGACGGCTCGTTCAAACTCGATGGCTTCGACGGCCAGAGCTTCTTCAAGCTTATTCTCACGGATACGCGCAATGGCTTCCTTGCCGACCCGATCTACGGCGGCAACAAGGATCTCGCTGCGTGGAAGATGATTGGTTTCCCCGGTACGCACTACGACTACCGCGACTGGATTGATCGTCACAATCAGCGCGTTACGCTGCCAACCATCGGTATCAGCAGTCATCCAAACTGGTCGCAATAATTTTCTTCGTTGGTGTAACTGCCGGCGGGTTTGTGTCGAATTATCTGCGGTGAGATAGTAATGGCGCGCAAACTTCCCCGAAAAGATGCGGTTATTATCGGGCTGGGCTGGACCGGCTCGATTCTGGCGAACGAACTGACGGATGCGGGGCTGGATGTGGTCGCGATCGAGCGCGGTCCCTGGCGCGATACGGCCACTGACTTTCCCATTTCATACGCGCAGGACGAGCTTCGCTACCGGTTGCAGCACCAGCTGTTCCTGCAGCCGGCGCAGATGTCGGTGACTTTTCGCAACTATGCCAGTCAAACGGCATTACCGGTGCGGAACTGGGGCGCCTTCATGCTCGGTAATGGCGTGGGCGGCGCCGGCGTGCATTGGAACGCCGAGACGTTTCGCTTCTTGCCGACCGACTTTAAGACGCGCTCGCATTTGACGCAGCGCTACGGCGAAAAGTTTCTGCCGGCCGACATGACGGTGCAAGATTGGGGCGTGACTTACGAAGACCTTGAGCCGCACTACGACGATTTCGAGTATTTGTGCGGCACTTCGGGCACGGCCGGCAATATCGACGGTAAGATCCTTGCAGGGGGCAATCCGTTCGAAGGGGCGCGCTCGCGGCCCTATCCGACGCCGGCCCAAAAGCAGGGTTATGGTCACACGTTGTTTGCCGAGGCCGCGAAACAGCTTGGCTACAAGCCATATCCGCAACCATCGGGAAATCTTTCGCAATCCTATACCAATCCGCTCGGTGTAACGCTCGGGCAGTGCACTTTCTGCGGCTTTTGCGAATGGTTCGGTTGCGCGAATTACTCGAAAGCAAGTCCGCAAACGACGATACTGCCGGTGCTGCTGCGCAAATCGAATTTCGAGGCACGTACCGAATGCGAAGTCATGCGCATCAATCTGGACAGCACCGGCAAACGGGCGACAGGTGTCACCTACGTGAATTCGTCCGGTGAAGAACTGGAACAACCCGCCGACCTCGTCCTGCTATGCGCGTTTCAACTTTTCAATGTTCAGCTTCTGCTGATCTCCGGCATCGGTACGCCATACGATCCGCAAAGCGGCAAAGGCCAGATCGGACGCAATTTCACCCACCAGACCATGGGGACAGCGGTCGGCTTGTTCGACAAGGACAAATACAATTTCAATCCGTTCATCGCCTCGGGCGCGATCGGAATGTGCATCGACGAGTTCAACGGTGACAACTTTGATCACAGCCAGCTCGGCTTTGTTGGCGGTGGTTATATCGGCCAGGTTCGCACCAACGGCCGGCCGCTTGAGAGCATGGCGGTACCGCCTGGCACGCCGGCCTGGGGCGCGAAATGGAAACAGGCGCTGCGCGACGGTTATCTCAGCACCATCGTTGCCGGTGGGGCCTGCCACGGCTCGTTCTACAGTTACCGCGACATCTATCTCGATCTCGATCCGACTTATAAGGATCGCTTCGGCCGGCCGCTGATGCGCATCACTATCGATTTCCACGACAACGAACTCAAGATGAGCGCGTACCTCACCGACAAATACGCGGAAATCCTCCAGAAAATGGGCGCCAAGCAGGTAGAGAAGCAACCGCGCAAAGGCCCTTACGACGTGACCGACTATCAGACCTCCCACCTTTGCGGCGGCGCTATCATGGGCGACAATCCCGGCGACAGCGCCTTGAACAAATACTTGCAGAGCTGGGACGTCTCCAATCTCTTTGTACAAGGCGCGACGGCATTTCCGCAGAACGCCGGCTACAATCCGACCGGCACGGTCGGCGCGCTTGCATTCTGGTCGGCGAAGGCGATCCGTTCGCAATATCTCAAGAACCCGGGACCACTCGTGCATGCTTGATCGAGCGAGCTTTCTGGGCGCCCTCGTGCTCGGTGGCGTGCTGGCCATGCCGGCGGGCGCCGCCATTGCCGCTGGTATCGACAAGCAGGACTTCAGGCAGATCGAACACGGGCGCTATCTTACGATCGTTGGCGACTGCGCGGCCTGCCACACACTTCCCGGCAGCGGGCACGACTTGGCCGGCGGACGCGCCATCGAGACGCCGTTCGGCAATCTGATCGCGCCTAACATCACGCCGGATCCGGAAACCGGCATCGGCGCTTGGACCGATCAGGAATTCGTCGACGCGATGACCAAGGGTACCGGCCGCAACGGTACTCATCTTTATCCGGCGATGCCCTATACCTACTACACTAAGGTCACACTCGATGACGTGCTAGCGATCCGCGCTTATCTCGACACGCTGCCGGCAGTTCGTAATCCGGTGAAGGCGGACCAGTTGCCGTTTCCGCTCAACATCCGGGAGTCGATGATCGTCTGGAACACGCTTTTTTTCACCCCCGGCGAGTTTCAGCCGAACGGCAACAAAAGTGCCGAATGGAATCGGGGCGCTTATCTCGCCGAGGGGCTAGGGCATTGTGGGCTATGTCACACGCCGAAGAATGTTCTTGGCGGTGACAAAACCAGCAACCGTTTGCGCGGGTACGCGCTGCAGGGTTGGTTCGCGAGCGACATCACCGACAACTCTCGCCGCGGCCTGGGCGCTTGGTCCGTTGACGAGATCGCCTCCTACCTCAAGAACGGCCACGGCCGAAACACGACCGGGACCGGATTGATGGCGGAAACGATCAGTGCGTCGACGTCGCATATGAGCGATGCGGACCTCAAGGCGATCGCGATTTATCTGAAAGACCCGGCAGATCGCAGTCCCAGTGGAAATCAAAATCCGCTGCCGGTCGCATCGGACCAGGCCATTATGAAATCAGGCGGTCAAATCTACGCCGACGAGTGTTCCGGTTGCCACGGCGCCGACGGCAAAGGAAGCGCGAGTCTATTCCCTGCGCTCAAGAGCTTGACGATCGTGCAGCAGGTCGATCCCACCTCCTTGATGCACGTTGTTTTACGGGGCGCGCGCGGTGTCGCTACGGAGAAAGCACCTCTGGGCGCGGGGATGCCGGAATTTGGCTGGCTATTGACCGACGATCAGGTCGCAGCCGTACTTACCTACATTCGCAATTCCTGGGGCAACGCGGCACCGGCCGTTTCGGCAAGCGACGTCCGCGCGGCGCGCCACGCTTTCGTCGAGCGAAACGACTGAATTCGGTAGCCGCGTCTCAGTCGCGTCAGGCAAAATAAACAAGATATAAGACGAAAAACGCGACGACGATCGCTGCGATGCCGAAGCCAAGCACATAGCGCACGTTGTGTCCGGTGACGCCCTGCCTCGCCCGCGAGGTCGGGATCACCGGCGCATCCGCGACGCGCCGGTCCGCCTCTTTGTACTCAGGTGCGCGTGTATCGGGGCTCATGAAGACCTCTGAGTGTGTTGGTTTTCTATCAACCGATTTGCCCGGGTATGGGTTCCGATGTTTGGAACTAGGGCGCAATCCGTTATTTCGCGTGCAGCAGAACAGATGGCCGGCGCTGGCGTTGTCGTCGATCGGAAAACGCGGAGTATAAAAATGCAGCGCAAAATCGGAATCGCCGTAGCGGCCGCCTTGTTCCTGGCCGGCACAAGTACGGCGACGTTGGCGGCAGGTGCGGGAGGAGGCGCGGGCGGAGCTGCTGGTGGTGCGGCTGGAGGCGGCGCTGGCTCAGCGGCAACGCCAGGCGCGGCTGGCTCGACTGGAACGGGCAATGCAACCGGTGCCGGCGCCACCAACCCTTCAGCAACCAATCCGTCAGCGGCTTACTCAAAAAATCGGATAAATAGGACGCCCTGCGGCACCGCCGGCGCCGGTGCGAATTCCTCCACCAACAGCGCCGCAAATCCGCGCGCGCCGAATTCAACGGCCAACAACGCCGGTAACCTGACCGGCGGTTCCGGAACGGGTACCGGCACCGCCGCCGGCTGCTAAAACCACACGCTTGCTCCACTAGACGGGAGCGCGCATCCCAGGGGATGCGCGCTCTTTTATTACCGTGCTTGCAGTCGCCTTTAGGCCGCTTTCCGGTTGACCTGGCTCTCAGCCATTGCCGTGAGCTTTTTATCGGTTGCCTTTTCCTCGTCGAGCGTTTGCTGAAACAGTGAAACGCAATCGCGCTTGCCGAGTTCGTTTGCCCAGGCGATCAGCGTCCCATAGCGGGTCATTTCGTAGTGCTCGACCGCCTGTGCGGCCGCAATCAACGCGGCATCGAGCACGGGCTTTTGCTCGACTTCGCCCGCCACGTCATTGGCCTCTTCGATGATGCCGTCGATAGCCGGGCAATCGACCCCCTGCGGCTTCTCACCAATCATTTGAAACGCTTGCTCCAGACGTTTCACGTGATTTTCGGTCTCGCGCAGGTGCGTTTGAAAGCCTTGCTTGAGCTGCGGATCGGTCGCCTTGTCGATCATGTCGGGCAACGCTTTCACGATCTGCTTCTCGGCATAGTAGATGTCGCGCAAAGTGTGCACGAACAGATCGTCCATGTTCTTGATGTCTTTGGTGAACAGTCCCATGACTTTCGGTTCCTTTGTCTTGGTGCGTGATGGAGCAGGCAGCCGCGTGGGCCTCGCTGCTGCAGAGCCAACGTGCGGCGTCAGCGGCGGTTCCTGGATCGGATAAGGCTATCGGCGGCGGTTATGGCGATTGCGGCCAATGGGTGTTAATGCTTGCCGCAAAGCCCAATAGATCACGTAAATTACGCGAGATTCGGACGGAGACACATATGCGTATCGTTTGCATCGGCGGCGGCCCGGCTGGGCTCTATTTTGGCCTGCTGATGAAAAAGGAAAATCCGGCCCACCGAATAACCGTCGTCGAGCGCAACCGGCCCTACGACACGTTCGGCTGGGGCGTCGTGTTTTCCGACGCCACAATGGAGAACATGCGCGCTTGGGACCCTGAAACCGCGCAAGAAATCGAAAGCGCATTCAACCACTGGGACGATATCGAGGTTTTGATCAAAGGCCGGCGCATGCGAACAACCGGCCACGGATTCGTTGGCATCGGTCGCAAGAAGCTTCTCAACATACTTCAGGCGCGCTGCGAAGCGCTTGGCGTCGAGCTCGTGTTCGAGCGAGAGGTCGATTCGGATCTGGAGTTCCCCGATGCCGATCTCATCATCGCGTCGGATGGCATCAATTCGAAGATCCGCAACCGTTACCCGCAAGCCTTTAAGCCGGATTTGGTCGTTCGTCCCAACCGCTTTATCTGGCTTGGCACCAATAAAAGCTACGACGCCTTCACCTTCGATTTCCGCCGCACCGAGCACGGCTGGTTCCAGGCGCACATCTACAAATTCGACGACGATACGTCGACTTTCATCGTCGAGACGACGGAAGATATTTTCAAGGCGCATGGTCTCGACGAAGCCGACGAGACGCGTTCGATCGCGTTTTGCGAGGAACTGTTCAGCGAGGTGCTTGACGGCGGCACGCTCATGAGCAACGCGCGGCATATGCGCGGCTCGGCATGGCTTAATTTCAGCCGCCTGATCTGCGGCAAGTGGAGTCACTTCAACGGCAAGAGCCATGTGGTGGTGATGGGGGACGCGGCGCATACCGCGCATTTCGCCATCGGATCCGGTACCAAGCTTGCACTCGAAGATGCCATCGAGCTCACCAAGCAATTCCGGACGTTCGGCGGCACGGCGGACAAGATTCCGGAAGTACTTGCCGCCTACGAAGAGGTCCGCGCCGTCGACGTCGCCCGCATCCAGAACGCCGCCCGCAACGCCATGGAATGGTTCGAGGTGGTCGGCAGCCGTTACGCCGACACGCTTGAGCCCGAGCAGTTCATGTACTCGCTGCTGACGCGCTCGCAGCGCATCAGCCACGAAAACCTGCGCGTACGCGACAGGAATTGGCTTGAGGGTTACGAGCGCTGGTTCGCGGCGCGTGCCGGCATCAATATCGATCCGAGCGGGCCTCCGGTGCCGCCGATGTTTACGCCCTATCGCGTCCGTGGGCTGCAATTGGAAAACCGAATCGTCATGTCGCCGATGGCGATGTATTCGGCCGACGAAGGCGCCCCGAATGATTTTCATCTTGTCCATTTCGGCAGTCGCGCGCTCGGTGGTGCCGGCCTGATTTTCAGTGAGATGACGTGCGTCTCGCCGGATGCGCGCATCACGCCCGGCTGCCTGGGCCTTTGGAACGATGAACAGGCGGCGGCGTGGAAACGCATCGTCGATTTCGTGCACGGCACCGCACCCGCAAAATTCGGCCTGCAGCTTGGGCATGCCGGGCGCAAGGGCTCGACGCGGGTCGCTTGGGAGGGCATCGATCAGCCGCTGACCGAGGGCAACTGGCCGCTGATCTCAGCCTCGCCTCTGTCCTACATGCCGGGCAGCCAACTGCCGCGCGCCATGACGAAGGCCGACATGGAACGGGTGAAGGCGGACTTTGTTGCCGCCGCGCGCCGCGCCGTCGGCATCGGCTTCGACATCATCGAATTGCACTGCGCCCACGGCTACCTGCTGTCGAGCTTCCTGTCGCCGTTGACCAACAGGCGCACCGACGAATACGGCGGCTCGCATGAGAACAACGCGCGCTTTCCGCTCGAGGTGTTCCGCGCCATCCGCGCAGTCTGGCCGGAAGACAAACCGATGTCGGTTCGGCTGTCCTGTCACGATTGGACCGAGGGCGGCAACACTCCGGCCGACGCTGCGATCTACGCCAGGATGTTCAAGGAGGCCGGCGCCGATCTCATCGACTGCTCGTCCGGACAGGTATCCAAGGAGGAAAAGCCGGTATACGGCCGCCTGTTTCAGACGCCGTTTTCGGACAAGCTGCGTAACGAAGTCGGCATCGCCACGGTGGCCGTCGGCGCCATCTCCGAAGCGGACCATGCGAATTCCATCATCGGCGCCGGCCGTGCCGACCTCTGCGCTATCGCGCGTCCGCATCTCGCCGATGCTGCCTGGACCTTGCACGAGGCCGCCAAGATCGGGGTGAAGTCACTGCCGTGGCCGAAGCAATATCTTTCGGGCAAAACACAATACGAAACCAATCTCGCGCGTGCAGCCGCGTCGTCGGTGTCGAGTTGAGAGCTAATCCGTCGTGACTGACATTTCGCTCGCTTCTCGGCACGTACTTGTCACCGGTGCCGGCACCGGGATCGGTGCGGCCATCGCTGCGGCCTGCGCTCGCGCTGGAGCACTGGTCACGCTCGCCGGACGGCGGCCCGATCCGCTGCTCGCGCTGCAAAGCTCGGTCGGAAAAGACCGTGCCCATGTGGCGGCCGATTTCGACGTGACCGACGAGGCTAAAGTGCGTTCCGGCGTCGCCGCGGCGCGCAGCGCGCTTGGTCCGATTGATATTCTCGTCAACAACGCCGGCGAGGCGCCCAGCGCGCCGTTTACAAAGACCGATTTGGCGACCTGGAACAAGGCGCTGGCCGTCAACCTTACCGGTACGTTTTTGGTCAGCAGGGAAGTCGTGCCCGACATGATCGCCAAACGGGCTGGGCGAATGATCAACATCGCTTCGACCGCGGGACTTATTGGCTATGCCTACGTTTCGGCTTATGTCGCTGCCAAGCACGGCGTCGTCGGCCTCACCCGCAGCCTGGCACTCGAATTCGCCCGTGCCGGCATCACCGTGAATGCCGTCTGCCCTGGATATACCGACACTCCGATGTTCGAGCGCGCTGTCGACAACATCGTGGCCAAGACCAAACGCGGCCGCGATGATGCACGCGCCACGCTCGCCACATCGAACCCGCAAGGTCGCCTGGTCACGCCCGAAGAAGTCGCGAATACGGTGCTCTGGCTGGCGTCGCCGGCGGCAGCCTCGATTACCGGCCAAGCCATCGTCGTCGCCGGCGGTGAAGTGATGACCGGCTAGGCATCGTTGGCAAAAGCGGCGGCGGGGCATGCGCCGTAATCGAGCAACGGCTAATCGGCCTACTTGAAGCCTATAAATTTGAACCTTAAAATGATTTCGACTGGGCATGATTGCGGCGCGGCCGCGCAATGCTGTCAAACTGACATAAGAGGCATCGCGTGCAGGAAACGACGAGCGTCCCCTTGGACGCGGAAACCAAGGTCGCCGAGCGTCCCGGCGACCACGAAAGCGAATTGCGGCTGTGGCTGCGGTTGCTGACTTGCACGACTTTGATAGAGGGAGAGGTGCGCCGGCGGCTGCGGCAGGATTTCGACGTGACCCTGCCGCGTTTCGACCTCATGGCGCAGCTCGACAAGGCGCCCACGGGCATGACTCTCGGCGAGTTATCGCAGCGTATGATGGTTTCGAACGGCAACGTCACCGGGCTTTCCGAGCGCCTCGTAGCGCTGGGTTTGCTGGACCGGCGCCAATCGCGCAGCGACCGGCGGGCGCAGCTCGTTAGTCTCACGTCGGAAGGGCGCCGGGTCTTCCGCGCCATGGCTCGCGCGCACGAGGGTTGGATCGCCGAGATTTTCGAGCAGCTTGCACCAGCCGATATCGATACCTTGATGCGGCTTCTCGCAAAAACGAAAGCATCGGCTCGCGGCGCGATCGCGGGAGAGCCGCGATGAATTTCCCGTCTGCGGTGCCGATCAGCAGTTACGCCGCACAGCATGTGCAGCTTACGGTCAGTGGTGCAGTTGCGACCATCACGCTCAACCGCCCGGAGCGCAAAAATCCGCTGACTTTCGAGAGCTACGCTGAACTCGCGGATATCTTCCGCACCGCCGCTCGCGACAAAAGCGTCAAGGCGATGGTGATCACCGGTGCGGGCGGCAATTTCTGCTCGGGCGGCGACGTGTTCGAAATCATCAAGCCGCTGACCGAAATGGATACGAGCGGGCTGCTCGATTTCACGCGCATGACCGGCGAGCTCGTCAAGGCGATGCGCGCCGCGCCGCAACCGATCATTGCTGCCGTCGATGGCGTATGCGCAGGGGCGGGCGCAATCGTCGCGATGGCCTCCGATATCCGCATCGGCACCCCGAATGCCAAAGTGGCGTTTCTGTTCAACCGCGTTGGCCTCGGTGGCTGCGATATGGGCGCGTGCGCGATCCTGCCACGCATCGTCGGGCAGGGCCGCGCCGCGGAACTCTTGTTCACCGGTCGCGTTTTCGGCGGCGAGGAGGCCGAACGGTGGGGCTTTTTCAATCGGCTTTCTACTCCCGCCAACGTGCTGGGCGAGGCGCAGGCGCTGGCGGCCGAACTTGCCGCCGGCCCGACCTTCGGCAACGCCATGACCAAACGCATGCTCGAAATGGAATGGGCCATGTCGGTCGAGAGCGCGATCGAGGCGGAGGCGGTAGCGCAGGCTCTATGCATGGAAACCGAGGATTTTGTCCGTGCTTACCGGGCATTCGCGGATAAGCGCAAGCCGGTATTCGAAGGCAACTGATTCGCCGGCTGGCGTTCGTAGTTGGACGGCGCGAGGATGAGGCACGATGATCCGCTCGGCACACGTTGATACTTTTGCACGCGATCATCTGCCGGCGTCCGAGCAGTTGCCGGAATTTCTATTTGTTCTTCCGGAGCTGAATTATCCGGGACGGCTCAACTGCGCGACCGCGTTTGTCGACGATTGGCTCGCGGCCGGTCACGGCGGGCGCGATTGTCTCATCTCGCCGACCGAACGAGTTACCTACGCCGCCTTGGCGGACCGGGTGAACCGCATCGCCAACGTTCTCACGCGCGATCTGGGCGTTGTTCCCGGCAATCGGGTGCTGCTACGAGGCCCAAATAGCCCGATGATGGTGGCCGCCTATTTTGCCGTCATTAAGGCCGGCGCGGTGGTAGTGGCAACTATGCCGCTCCTGCGCGCCAAAGAGCTCGCCTTCCCCGTCACCAAAGCTGAAATCGGACTCGCGCTATGCGATGCGCGGCTTGCCGACGAAATGGAAAAGACGCGGCCGCTGACGCAAGTGCTCCAGCGCGTCGTGTATTGGGGCGGCGGCACGGCCGACGCTCTCGAAACGCTGATGGCAAAACCCGGCTATGAACATTTCGAGGCGTGCGACACGGCGAACGATGACGTTTGCCTGATCGCCTTTACGTCGGGAACCACCGGCGTGCCCAAAGGCACCATGCATTTCCACCGCGATATGCTGGCGATCTGCAACTCCTTCGGCAAATACGTACTGCGCGCTACCCACGAAGATCGCTTTATCGGCTCGCCGCCGATCGCATTTACCTTCGGGCTCGGCGGGCTCGTGCTTTTTCCGCTCCGTGTCGGCGCCGCGACGATTCTGCTCGAGCGGCCCGCGCCCGACGAACTCCTTCCCGCCATCGGCAAATTCCGAGCGAGCGTGTGTTTCACCGCACCGACCGCCTATCGCGCCATGCTCGGCAAAGTGGCCGAACATGACCTGTCGTCGCTACGTAAATGCGTTTCCGCAGGCGAGACGTTGCCGGGCGTTACCTTCGAGGCTTGGCGCGGCGCGACCGGCATCCGCATCATCGACGGCCTCGGCTCGACTGAAATGCTGCATGTCTTCATCGGCTCGCCCGAGGAAGAGATGCGCGCGGGGGCAACCGGAAAGCCGGTTCCCGGCTACGAAGCGTGCGTCATCGACGACAAAGGCCAAGAAGTGCCCGCCGGCGCGCCGGGTCGTCTCGCCGTGCGTGGCCCGACCGGCTGCCGCTATCTTGGCGACAAGCGTCAAACCGAATACGTCCAGCATGGCTGGAACGTGACCGGCGACACCTACGTCAAAGACGCCGACGGTTACTTCCGCTATCAAGCGCGCTCCGACGACATGATTATTTCGTCGGGCTACAATATAGCGGGGCCGGAAGTGGAAACGGTGTTGCTTACGCATCCTGCGGTCGCCGAGTGCGGTGTCGTCGGACAGCCCGATGACGAGCGCGGCCAGATCGTCAAGGCTTACGTGGTGCTCAATCAAGGCTTTGCTCCAGAGGCTGCGTTGACCCGCACCTTGCAGGAGTTCGTCAAATCGACCGTGGCGCCTTACAAGTATCCTCGCGCCATCGAATATGTGCCCAGCTTGCCGCGCACGGAAACCGGCAAATTGCAGCGCTTCGAATTGCGGCGGCGGGCGACGCAATCCGCCGCTGGCAAGGTTGCGTGTTAGATTTGGAGAAGCCCGAGGTTTTTCGCAAAATCGGCTTCCTTTTTTCCAGTTCATAGTGCAGGGAGATTAAATGTCCGACAGCCCGATCGATACGCTAGCGCCTCGCGCGACGCACAACGTCGTGCTGCAGCCTTCCGGTTGGCCGAAGCCGAAAGGCTATGCCAATGGCATCAAGGCGCGCGGCGATCTGTTGTTCGTCGGCGGGTTGGTCGGCTGGGATGAGCGCGGCCGCTTTCCCGCCGACTTCGTCGGCCAGGCGCGGCAGCTCTTGCGCAACATCGTGGCGGTGCTGGCGGAGGGCGGTGCGGCGCCGCGCCACATCGTGCGCATGACCTGGTATGTCCGCGACATGGACGAATATCTCAAGGCCCGCCCGGCGCTCGGCGAAGTCTATCGCGAGGTCATGGGTGAGCATTATCCGGCCATGGCGCTGGTCGCGATCACGCGGCTGGTCGAGCCGGAGGCGCGGCTCGAGATCGAAACCACTGCAGTTGTGCCTTCCGGCTGACATCGCTTACACCTGCAGATAGCGTTGCCGTACCGTCGGATCGCTTGCCAGCGCCGCGGACGAGCCTTCCCAGACGACGTTGCCTTTCTCGATCACGACATGACGGTCGGCGAGCTTAAGGAGCGCGTCGATGTGCTTGTCGACGAGCAGAATGGCCTGGCCTTCGGCTTTGAGCCGCTTCAGGCTCGCCCAGATTTCGTTGCGGATGAGCGGCGCCAAGCCCTCGGTCGCTTCGTCGAGAATGAGCAGCTTTGGATTGGTCATCAGCCCGCGGCCGATGGCCAGCATTTGCTGTTCGCCGCCGGAAAGTTGATTGCCCATGTTGCGGCGGCGTTCGGCAAGAACGGGGAACATGCGATAGACGTCCGCAAGCCTCCACCGCGGCGCGCCGAACCGCGCGGCTGCGGTAGCAACGAGATTTTCCTCGACGCTCAGAGTCGGAAAAATCTGGCGGCCTTCCGGCACGAGACCAAGTCCCGCCTGGGCGACACGGTAAGGCGGCAAGCCATCGAGTTGCACCTCGTTAAACGTAATTCGGCCGCCGGCCGCCGGAAGCAGTCCCATGATGGTCGAGATCGTGGTGGTCTTGCCCATGCCGTTGCGGCCAAGGAGCGTAATCAGTTCACCTTCACCGACGGTGAAGCTGATATTGAACAACACCTGGGCGGCGCCGTAGGCGGCCTTGAGCGATTCGACCTTGAGCACGACCGGTTTACTCCATTTGTTCGCCGAGATACGCGGTCACCACCTGCGGATCCGCACGGACTTCATCGGGCAGGCCGGTGATCAGCACACGGCCACGGATCAACACCGAGATGCGGTCGGCAAGCGCGAACACCGCCGCCATATCGTGCTCGACAAGGATCATGGTCAACTGCCCCTTGAGCCCGAGCAAAAGTTCGACCTGCCGCTCGGTCTCGTCGCGGCCGACGCCGGCCATCGGCTCGTCGAGCAACAGGAGCCTCGGCTGCATGGCAAGCGCAATAGCCAATTCGAGCGCCCGTTTCTCGCCATGAGAAAGCGCGCCGGCGCGCACATGAGCCCGGTCGGCAATCCCGGTCTGTTCGAGCGCCGCCATTGCCGGCAAGTTCAGCACGGCCTCATCGGCGGCGCGACCAAAGAACCGCAAGCTCGAGCCGGTGCGCGCCTGAACCGCGAGCGCGACGTTTTCCAGCACCGAAAATCCGGCCAGGATCGAGGTGATCTGGAAACTCCGCGACAGCCCGCGCAGCGCGCGCGCTTCCGGCGGCAGAACGGTGATGTCGGCGCCCCCGAACAAGATCCTGCCGTCATCGGGCGTGACGAGCCCGGAGATCTGATTGACCAGCGTGGTTTTCCCGGCGCCGTTCGGGCCGATGACGGCGTGCATCTCGCCGGGCATGACGTCGAGCGTCACGTCGTCGGTCACAACGAGACTGCCGAAGCTCTTTTGCAGGTGCTCGAGGCGGAGCACGGGCTCAGGCATGACTGAACCGCCTCCATAAGCGCGACACGAGCCCGATCAATCCGCCGCGCGCGAACAGCACGACCAGGACCAGCAGCGGTCCGAAAATCACCTGCCAGTTCTCGGTCACTCCGGACAGCCATTCTTCGGCGAGCAAGTATGCCGCGCTGCCGACGATGGCGCCGTCGAGCGTGCCGACGCCACCCAGGATGATCATGACGATCAGTTCGCCCGATTGCTGCCACGACATATAGGCCGGGCTGACAAACTCGGTGGAGTTGGCGAGCAGAAATCCGGACAGGCCGCCGAGCCCGCCGGCGATGACATAGGTGCCGAGTTGGAAGCGGCGGATCGTAAAGCCGATCGTCGCCATGCGGACGGCATTTTCCTTGCCGCCACGCAGCACGCGGCCGAAACGCGAAGCGATCAGCGTGCGGCAAAACAGGTAGGTGGCGATCAGGCAGAGCAGCGTGAAGTAGTAGAACGCGTTGTCGCTTTTGATAAGCGGCCATCCGGCGATGGTATTGCGCGCGGCAACGGTCAGGCCGTTGTCGCCGCCGTAAGGCGCCAGCGACGTGGCGACGAAATAAATCATCTGCCCGAAGGCAAGCGTGATCATGATGAAATAAACGCCTTTGGTGCGCAGGCAGACGATGCCGGTGACGACGGCGAACAGCATCGAGACGGCGATGGCGACGGGCAATGCGATCAGCGCGTCGCCGATGCCTTCGCTCGACAGAATGCCGACGGCGTAAGCGCCGAGGCCGATAAAGGCGGCATGACCGAACGAAATCAAGCCGCCATAGCCGACCACAAGATCGAGCGCGACGGCGGCTACGGCATAGATCATGACGCGGCCGCCGAGGTCGAGCAGATAGCCCTGCGCGGTCAATCGGGCGAATACCGGCAACAGCGCGAAGAGGACGAAGATCGCCGACGGCAGCGCGAGGTCGCGCTTCGGCCGAACGCGGCGCTTCGCTGTCGCGGCGGCAATGGCGGCGCCGCTCATGCTTGGCGCCCCCGCGCCGGAAACAAGCCGGTCGGCCGCAGGTAAAGCACGACCGCCATCAACACATAGATCAGCATCGAGGCGATCGCCGGACCGACCGTGCGCGCCGGCGAGGGCGCCATAACGAGGCGAAGGACGTCGATCGAGAACGAGCGGCCGAGAGTGTCGACGACCCCGATCAGCAGCGCCGCGATAAAGGCGCCGCGAATCGAGCCGATGCCGCCGATCACGATCACCACGAAGGCGAGGATGAGGATGTTGGTCCCCATCCCCGGTTCGACCGAGATGATCGGCGCGATCATGACGCCGGCGAAGCCGGCCAGCATCGTGCCGAAGCCGAACACGATCATGAACAGGCGCTTGATGTTGATGCCGAGCGCCGACACCATGCGGGCATTGGTGGCTCCGGCCCGCACCAGCATGCCGATCCGGGTGAATGTCACCAGCCCATATAATCCCGCCGCGACCACTAGCCCCGACGCAATGATAACGAGACGCCAAACCGGATAAAGCTGGCCCTCGGCGAGCGGCACCGCACCGGTGAAAAAATCCGGCACCGGCAGCGTCAGCGGTGCCGCGCCCCAAATCACCCTGACGGCATGGTTGAGAAATAGGATGATGCCGAAGGTCGCGATGACTTGATCGAGATGATCGCGCTCGTAAAGATGGCGAAAGACCACAAACTCAAGCAACAGCCCGAACGCGAGCGCCGCGAGCAGCGCCAGCACCAGCGCCGCCAGGAAATTGCCGACGAGGCCGTAGAACGCCACCGCCAGATAGGCGCCAAGCATGTACTGGACGCCGTGGGCGAGATTGATGAAATCCATCACGCCGAACACCAGCGTGAGGCCGGCCGCGATCAGAAACAAAAGAACGCCGAGCTGCAATCCGTTGAGGATTTGCACGAGGAAGAGCGTGCCTGACATGCCTCAATCTCCCCCGCGCTGCGGGGGATCGCAGCAGCGCGGCCGTCGTCACTTCATCGGGCAGTCTTTGGCGAAGGCATCGCCGTAGGCGGTGAACACCTTCTTGACGATCTCGGTTTCGAACTTGCCGTCGGGCCGCTTGGCGACCTTGTAAAGGTAGAAATCCTGGATCGGATAGTGGTTGTTGTTGAACTTGAAGCTGCCGCGCAGCGACTTGAAGTCGGCCTTCTTGAGCGCCGCACGCAGCGCGTCCTTGTCCGTCAAGTTGCCTTTGACTGCCTTCACCGCGCTGTCGATGAGCAAGGCCGTGTCGTAGGCCTGGAAGGCGTAGGTCGCCGGAATGGCGTTGTATTCTTTCAGATAGGATTCGACGAACGCCTTGTTCTGCGGATTGTCGAGGTTGGGCGCCCAATTGGCTCCGCCATACATGCCGAGCGCGGCTTCCTTTTGCGCCGGCAGGGTCGATTCATCGACAGTGAACGCCGATAGGAACGTGATCTTGTCTGCAAGCCCGGCCTGGCGGAACTGTTTGACGAAGTTCACGCCCATGCCGCCGGGCAGAAAGGCAAAGATCGCGTCGGGCTTGGCGGCGGCGATACGCGATAGCTCCGCCGAATAGTCGAGCTGGCCGAGCGGAACATAAATCTCGTCAAGAACCTCGCCGGTGAATTTGTGCTTGAAGCCGGCGGCGGCGTCCTTGCCGGCCTGATAGTTCGGCACGATGATAATCACCTTCTTAAACCCGGAATCCTGAGCATATTGGCCCAGCACCTCGTGCACCTGATCGTTTTGGTACGAGGTGACGAACAGGTTCGGGTTGCACTCCTTGCCGGCGAAGGTCGACGTTCCGGCATTGGGACTGATGAGAATGACGTTTGCTTCGGTGACGGGCTTCTCGATCGCGGCAAGGATGTTCGAGAATATGGGACCGACCACGAATTGAACTTTGTCGCGCTCGATGAGCGCCTTGACCTTGCTCACTGCCACGTCAGGCTTGAGCTCGTCGTCGGCGACGACGACTTCGGTATCGATGCCGCCGAGCTTGCCGCCCAGGTTCTTCACCGCCAGCGAGAAGCCGTTGCGTAGCTGCTGGCCGAGCACGGCCGGCGGGCCGGAGAAGGTGGCGATGAGGCCGATTTTGAGTTTGTCTTGCGCCTGAGCGGCGACGCTTGAGGTCACAAGCGCCAGCGCGGCGGCAAAAAGAATGATCGGCTTATAGCTCGTCATCGCGGTCTCCTCAGCAGGTCAGCGGATATTTTAAGTTTAAATTACTGGCCTTGTGAAGCGGCCTTAGCGTATTAATACTAAGCAGCGCTGAGGCAAATTTACGCTGTTGCGGGATTGGCCTGCGTCGAGCATTGGCGGCTCGCGCGGCGCGTGCTTTTATGCCGCTGCCGCCAGGAAAAAGCAGGGAGTGAGAGTGCGATGAGCGCAATGACCGGAGGCATTACCAAGGCCGGCACCGGCATCGACGGCATCGTCTGGAATATCCTCGGCCAAACCTATGTGCCGAAGCAGGTGTCGGAGCATTCGTTTTCCTGGCACGCCACTTTCCCGCCCGGCACCTTCGTGCCGCCGCACATCCATCCGAGCCAGGATGAATTCATCTACATGCTCGAGGGCAAGATGGACATGGTGCTCGAGGGCCGCGATTACGTCGCCACCGCCGGCGACCTGATCCGGTTGCCGATGAGCATTCCACACGGCCTGTTCAACAAGTCGGACCAGCCGATTAAGTGCTTTTTCTGGGTGACGCCGACGCGCAAGCTCTACGACCTGTTCTGGGCAATTCACAGCATGAAAGAACAGAACCCGCCGGACGTGGTCGCGCTCGCGGCCAAGTACGAGGTCATGTTCCTGCCGCCGCCGGTGTAATGCGGTGGCCGTTGCGAGCCGTAGCGACGAAGTAGTCCAGACCTTTACCCGCCAACAAACCTCGAACGCTCCGCTGCGCTCGCAATGACGCAGGTGTTATCTCATCTGCTTTCATTCGGCCTGATCCGCCAAGCCATCAGCCTCGCCAGCGGTTCGCGCCGCACGGTCCATTCCAGATGCGTTGCCGGCGGAACGCGCCGCGGGCCGCCTGCTTTCACTTCTTGCTCCGCTTCAAGCTGCCGCGCATGGGGAACGGCCGGCAGCGCGCGCAACAGGCACGCCGCCGGTTCGCCGAGGCATCGGCGGTGGCGGCGACATTTTTTGACACGGCAGGCGCGCCAGAGCCGAAGCACCTCGCAATAGAGCCGCCATGTCGCCGTGTGCGCCGCGTCGGCAAGCTTTAGCCCCGCTTCAACGCTGCGGCGCTTCGTGAAGTCCTTCGCGGCCGGCATTTTGTGTTTCGACAGACGTTTTCCTTTCGGCGACATCGCAATCCTTTCGTTGCGCGCGCGCTCTATTCCGTCACCCTGAGGTGCGAGCCATAACCGCGCCTTCGACGCGCCTATGGCGAGTTTCGAAGGGCGACGGCGCCGCGGTTGCGTCCTTCGAGGGCCGCTAAGGCGGCCACCAGGCTGACGGTCTAAAGAACAGCAAATCCCGTTCCCGCGAACGCACTGAAGCGCCCGGGCCATGCCCACAACCACGCGCAAGAAAGAAACGAGACCAGACGGAAAATGCCGCGTCCGATCTTCGTCAGACGGCGCCGGCGGTGGCCACCGCAGCCGTCACGATCGAACCCGACCACCACGATGCCAAAAAAAACGAAAGAAGCCAGTGGTCCGGAGGGCGCGCCAGCGAAATCCGGGACGATTTCAGGACTTCCAAATGGCGATCCCGGATTTCACGTCGTCCGATCCGGGCTACGAAATGTCTTTCAGATTAGCTTCCGGCAAATAAAAGGAAGCGAAACGCCGACAGACGCGTATTCCTTCCGTCCGCATCATCGGATGCGGCCGCGCGCCCTGATCTCTTTTCCTCTCCCGTTGCGGGGAGGGTAGGGAGGGGGCGCGCTCGCCTGTCGGCGTTCCACCGCGGCGCTTGCGGCAGTGAACCAACGCCGCCGCTCAGCTTCAGACGCGCTTCCTGGGACGCGGTTTGCTTCGGCGGTTAGCCGAAGTGGGCCTGTCCCAGTCCAGCGACAAAAGTCGCAGACCGGTCATCGTGCCGGCCGGGCGTTTTCCCGAAGCCGCCCGGGAGCGGCGGTGACGAGCCGCCGCCCGCGGGAACCGCACTCGCCCCAGACAGTCGCGTCACCGGCTGCCGTCCTTTACGTGGGCGAGATTCGGCGACAAATGTACCGCAAAATGGGACGAGCGTCAAGATAAAGTCGCGAGGCCGGTGACGTGGCCATCTGCGTCGGCGAGCCGTCTCAAATCTGCCACGGGTCGGCGGTCGGCGGCAGGCGCGCCTGCTCCAGACCCATGCGTGTCAGCGCCGCAACGTCGCGGAAGGTCGTTCGCCGAACTGCCGCCGATAAGCGCTGCTGAAACGTCCGAGATGCGAGAAGCCCCACCTCAAAGCGATTCCGGTGACCGTGATGTCGCTCGCCGGGTCCGCCCGCTCAAGTTCGGCATGAACCCTGGCAAGGCGCACGCGCCGGAGAAATTCCATCGGCGAGAGCCCGTAACGATTCTGGAAGCTTTTCTGCAACGCCCGGCCGCTGACGCCGGCTGCGCGCGACAAGTGTTCAAGTGTGACCGTCCGGTCGGCGTTGGCCTCAATGTATTCAGCGGCTGCTATCGTCGAGCGCGGCGGCGCGCGGTCATGCGAGCCGTCCAGCAAATCGGAATGCGTATGCTGATGGCCCAGCAAAAGTATGCCGAGCAGCATTTGTTCCAACTCCCCGCTTAAAATAGAACTGGAAAGTAGGTCAGTGCCTTTATCGAGCTGGCGCACTATGGCGCGGACATTGTCCTTGAACAGCAGGCCGCAGCCGGAGTCGGTCGCCAAATACGGACGAAATTCCACCGGCCGGCGCGCCCATCCGATATAGCCGGCAAGCTTGTCGTCGACCGCCTTGCGCTCGATCCTGGCGATCAGCGACTTGCAATCCGCTCGCCAATCGAGCCGAAAATTTCGGCTCGTGGAAAAGATCGCCGCGTTACCCTCGTCGCAAATTGTCTCTTGGCCGCCGCAGACAAACTTGGCGCGGCCGGCGAGCGGCATCACGATCAGATAGAAGGAATCGAGCGCGTCGCATCGCACCCGCACCGAGGCGCCGTAGTCCAGATAATGCAGCGACACGTCCTGGAGGCGAATCGAATTCTGGATGGTGTCGAGCCGGCGCAGCGGGCCGACACTATCCAAAACGTGATCGCGGAATTGCCGCGATACTCGCGCGCGCGCTTCGTCAAAGTCGCTGGTGCGAAACCAGCGAAAACGCGCCAGTGGTTCCTCGGCGAGCCTCTCGTTCATCCGCTTGGGCCTCTGCAATCTGCACTTCGTTTAATGGATAGGCCGTGCGTTTCCCGGATTGCGGCACTTTGCCCTGATCTCGCATCGTAGCAAATAAAAACGGCGACAAACTAAAAAACGCGCCCGTGCTCCGGCGCGTCCAGGAGGCAGACGATGCGCGATATTGGAATCATCGGCTCCGGCATAAGCGGGTTGCTTGCCGGAATTGGCCTTCTCAAGCGCGGCTATAAGACGACGATCTATTCGGAGCTGTCGGCCGAGGATTGGCTGAACAAGATGCAGCCGACGGGCACAGCCGCGCGATTTGCCTCCTCGCTCGATCTTGAGCGCGCGCTCGGCATCGCCCACTGGGACGATAAGGTGCCGCAGATGGAGGGCATCCATCTGACATTTTGTCCGAAGCCGGGACGCCAGCTGCTCGACATGCTGGCGCGGTTCTCCCGTTGGGGCACCGCCGTCGACGTGCGGCTGCAAAGCCACCGTTGGACGCACGATTTCATCGAGCGCGGCGGCCGGTTCGAGCATACCAAGGTCGACCTTGCGAGAATGGACGAGATCGCCGCCGAGCACGAACTCCTGATGGTAGCGGCGGGCAAGGGCGAAATCGGCAGAATATTTCCGCGCGACGAAGCGCGAAGCGTTTACGACAAGCCCCAGCGTCTACTTTCGCTCTCGACGGTCAAAAACGTCGCCATGAACCGCTACGCCGACGGCATCCCATTCAAGTCGCCGGTCAAGTTCAATTTCTTCGGTTCGGAGGGCGAGGCATTCTGGGTGCCGTTTTATCACAAGAGCGGCACACAGACCTACAGCCTGGTGTTCGAGGCGAAGGAGAACCGGGCGCTGGATCGCTACCGAAACGTGAAGAACGGTCGCGACCTGCTGGAAATCCACAAAAAGCTGATTTGGGAGTTGATGCCTTGGGATTGGCGCTGGGTTAAAGATGCCGAGCCTGCCGACGATCTCGGCTGGTTGGTCGGATCGTTCACGCCGATGGTTCGTAAAGTTGTCGGCCGTCTTCCGTCGGGCCGAATCGCCATGGCTATCGGCGATACGGTCAATCCCATGGATCCGGTGGGCGGGCAGGGGGCAAACAACAATTATCGCTTTATGCCGTTTCTATTCGCCGCAATCGAAGCCCGCGCGGGCCGGCGGTTCGACGCCGCGTGGATGGAAGCGACCTTCGACGACTATTATAGTCGCAGCGCCGCGTACACCAACCGCTTCAACAATATGCTGCTCGAGCCGTTATCGACGGCGGGAAAACTGATGCTGATGGGCCAGTACGGCAGCGACGGTCGTGGCGACAACAGCCGCGTCGCGCAATTGCTGGCCAACTGCTTTGCCGAGAATTTCGACAATCCGACCCTCTACACCGATTGTTTCCTGCAAACCGACAAGGCGAAGGCAGCGATCCGGCAAATCAGCGGCAGGGCGTGGTGGCGAACCGTGGTTCCCGGCGCGGCACGGGTCGCAACCGGCCAGTTGCGACAGACGCTCGGCATGAAGCGCAGTAATCATCCGCTGGCGACAATGAAGCCGCTGGCCGGCTAGTGGAGCGGATTTGACACTCGCTAGCTCCCTAGCCGCTAACTCGTGAAGCGAATGTCAAATCCAAAGCCCCACTAGAACTTGTAATTGCTAGTGGTCCTTTGATTCTAACATTCGCATGAGAGCGTGCTGAACCAGGATGCGAATGTTAGAATCGGACCACTAGTTTTCACGCGCGAGGCAAGTCGCGATTTTCGAAGGACGGCAAAATGGGCGAGTTTGATAACAAGGTCGCTATCGTGACCGGGGCATCGACTCTGATCGGCGCATGTGTGGTGGAAGCGCTCTCGGCGGCGGGGGCCTCGGTCGTCATGGCCGATATAGCGCAGGACGAAGGTGAGAAAATCGCCGAGCGGTTGGGCCAACGGGTAACGTTCCTGCGAACCGACGTTACCGCCGACGCCGACATCGACGCTTGCCTGTCGCACGCGCAGAATTCGTATGGCGGCCTCGATTGGCTAGTGAACGTCGCCTGCACGTATCTCGACGGCGGCATCGAGACGACGCGCGAACAATGGTTGACCGGCTTGAACGTCAATCTCGTGGGCATGGCGGTGTTCGCCACCAAGGCGGTGCCGTTGATGCGCATGCGCGGCGCCGGCGCGATCGTCAATTTTGGCAGTATTTCGGGGAAGGTCGCGCAGCCGGGCCGGATGGTCTACGCGGTGTCGAAGGCCGGCATCCTGCACATGACCAAGGTCCAGGCGGCCGCGCTCGCCAAAGACAAAATCCGGGTCAACTCAGTCTCGCCGGGCTGGACCTGGTCGAACGCGATCAGCTTTCTCTCGAATAACCGCCGTGAACGGGCGGACGCCGTGGCTGCCGGCGTTCATCCGATGGGTCGGGCCGGCAACCCACAGGAAGTCGCCAATGCGGTCGACTTTCTTTGTTCAGACCGGGCGTCCTGGATCACCGGGGCCGACATTGCGGTCGACGGCGGCTACACCGCCATCGGGCCTGAGCGCATGGACGACATGGTCCCTCTGCTTGCGCAATAGCGGTAAACGCGTCCTTTTTTTGCTGCGCCGCTTTGTTGACCTGCTCGCGCGCGCAGCCGCGCACGATGGCCTTGCGCTGCTCGAACGATAATACATCGTCGATGTTGGAGAAGCCTTCAGGCGCGCGGGCTTCGACCGCGTCGATGACGCCTTCCGGTCCGCCGCAGCGGTTCATACGCACGATACCGGCGGTCGGCGGAAGCCGCGCCTGCTCCGTTTGACCGATCGGCACCCTCTTCCGCGCGCCTCTTAACTTCATATCTGCCAAATCCGAATGGGAGTTGTCCATGAGCCAGGAAGAAGTCGATGAGAAAACCTATCACATGTCGCCGAAGGACGGGTTTACCGTCGCGCACTTCATTACCGTCGCAGACGTCGAACGATCGCTCCGATTTTACGAAACGGTCTTCGGCGGCCGCATTGAGAGCAGAGGCAACAAGATCGGCGCGCCCGGCTTCATCCAGATCGCGAACACGTGGCTCATTGTCTACTTCGGGGGCGGTCCGACACCCGACAAACCAACGGTAACGCTCAGCGTCCCCCCTGACCCCGATAAAGTCAGCAGCTTTATGAACATCCGCGTTGCCGATATTCAGGCGTGCTACGAACTATGGAAAAGCCGGGGAGCCGAGTTTATCACCGAGCCAAAGCTCAAATACGGCGAGACGCGCTGTTACATTCGCGATCCCGACGGCTACATCATAGAAGTCGGGCAAAGCAATCCCGGCATCGCTTACGGCTAAACGGCAAGGCGTGTGAAGTCCGAGAAGGATGGTATCAACCCAGCAGCCAAGCCGAGCGGGACGGGTTGCGTCGAATACTGCAACAAGTCGACGTGATTCATTCGGCACCGACCTGCGCGCCTTTCTCGGCCACCGAACGTTTCATCAGGAAAACGACGAGCGTCACGGCGAGCATCGAGGCGGCGAAGAGCCAGAAACAATCGAAATATGCCAGTGCCGACGCCTGCTGCTCGCGTAGGTTCTCCAGCGCCCGCAACGCCAGTTGCTGTGCGGCGGCCGGGTCGCCGGTCTGCTGGAGAAAACGCGCCTGCGCCTGTTCGAGAAAGGAATGTACCGCCGGATTTAGCGGATCGAGAGTCTCGCCGAGCCGCAGCGTATGAAATTGCTCCCGCCTTTCCTGCAAGGTCTGGGCCATCGAAGTTCCAACGCTGCCGCCTTCGTTGCGCAGAAGGCTCAATAGACCCACGGCCGCCCCACGCAGCAAGGCGGGGGTATAGAGATAGGCGGCGACGTTCACCGGCGCAAAAACGATCGCCAGTCCCACGACCAAGCCGGCCCGAGGCCAGATGACTTGGCCGGGACTGATGTCGAGGTTCATCTGCGACATCCAATAATTGCTGGCGGCGATCACAAGCAGTCCCACGCCAATCAGCCAGCGCGCGTCCGTCTTTCGACCGAGCAGCCGGCTGACTATCGGCATGGCAAGGACGGCGAAGAACCCGGCCGGCGACATCACGAGGCCCGCGGCCAAGGCGTTGTAACCAAACAGCGATTGAAGCAGGCCGGGCAAAGACGTGCTGGCGCCGTAGAGCACGGCATAGGCGCAAAAGATGATGATACAGCACGCGGCGAAGTTACGTTCGGCCAACGGCCGGAAATTGATCACCGGGTTGGGGCTGCGCAATTCCCAGAAGATCAATCCAACCAGACCTGTCGCGCAGAGAATGGCTAACGTCTGCACGCGCCAGAATGGATCGCCCATCCAGTCCCATTCTTGGCCCTTGCTGAGCATCACTTCCCAAGAGACCATCACGATGATCAGCAGCGACAAACCGATCGAGTCGAAATGGAACGGCCGTCTCCTGAGCTCCGTCCGCTCTTTCACAAGATATTCCGGGTCGCGGAGAAGGGCGTAACATCCGCCGAACGCCAGGAGACCGACCGGCACATTGATGAAAAAGACCCACCGCCACTGGTACTGGTCCGTCAGCCAGCCACCCAAGGTCGGCCCGACGACCGGCGCCAGCAGGGCCGCCAAGCCGAACAGCGTCATCGCCACGCCCTGCTTTTCTCGCGGGAAGGCGTCGAGCAGAACGGCCTGACTGCTGGGCTGCAGACCGCCACCAGCCAGACCCTGAATGACGCGGAACAGGATGAGCTGACCGAGACTGCCGGCCATTCCACACAATGCGGAACTGAGAGTAAAAACGGCAATCGACATGAGGAAGTAATTGCGGCGGCCGAGATGCGCGCTCAACCATCCCGTGATCGGCAGGATGACGGCGTTGGCGGCAAGGTAGCTGGTGAGAACCCACTCGCCGTCATCGACCGTCGCCGACAGACCGCCGGCGATATAGCGCAGCGCCACCACCGCGATGGTGGTGTCAAGCACTTCCATGAAGGTCGGCACCACGACGACGGCGGCCACGAGCCACGGATTTACCGCCGCGGAAGCTCGTGCGGGCGAAAGAGCCGCGTCTGTCATTTATCACCACCAGCCGAGCTCTGGGACGGGTCGACGGTTTGCGACTGCGGCCTGTAGGCTTGCAGAAATTTCCCGGCATCGGGCCCGGTGGGCGGCTTTTTGAAGTAGACGTAGGGGGTAACGGAAGTACCGTTGAACAGTGTATTTTTGTTTGGATCGTACCCTTCGAGATCGATTCGGACCGGTAGGCGCTGCACCACTTTGATGAAGTTGCCGGTGGCATTCTCAGGCGGCAGCAACGCCAGCGTCGATCCGGTCCCCTCCGTAAACCCGGAAATTCGACCCTTGAATACGTGTCGATCGCCGTACATGTCGACATAAAGATCGACAGGCTGACCGATGCGCAAATCACGCAGCTGCGTCTCCTTGAAATTGGCATCGACCCAGATATCGCGCAGCGACCGGATCGCCATCAGACTTTGCCCAACCTGCACGGTATTGCCTGGATTCACATTTCGACGTGTCACGACCCCATCAATCGCAGCGACGATGTCGCAGTAACGAAGGTTGAGCTCGGCCTGAACAAGGTCGCGGTTGGCGGTCTCCAGCTTGGCTTCCGCCTCCTTGACGGCCGGAGCGTTCGCCGTCAGTCCGGCAAGCGTGCGGTTGACGTCGCCCTGATCCAGTTTTTCGAACTGCTCGACCATTCGCTTCGGGAGTTGTTCGTACGAATGGACCACGCCGAGCCGCGCCGCTGTCTGAATGAGAGCGGCTTGCGCTTCGCGAACAGAGGAAAAAGTCTGATCGAGATCGGGCGGCACTTCGCCGAGATCTCCGCTTTCCGGCTGCGCCGGCAAGCCCAACGAGACACGGATTTGATTGACATCCGCTAGGGCCTGCTTCACTTCAGCCTGCGATTCCGAAAAGACCGCCTGCCGTCGATCGTATTCTTCTCGGCTGATCGTCTGCGACGGCAACAATTGCTCAGCGCGTGCAAAGTCAAGCTGCGCTAGCTTGAGCGTGGCGTTGTTTTTTTCGAGGGCGGCAACGCGGGCATGCAGCACGGCGATCCGATTGTCGACGTCCTGAATGGCGTATTGCAGTTTCCAGCGTAAGCTCCTGGCCTGTGCTTCAAGCGCGCGCACCGCGGCCACGGCGGCCTGCAGGTCTGCCTTTGCAGTGTCGACCGCCGCCCGTTTCACGGCGACGTCATCTTCGTACGGCTCCTTATCCAACTGAGCGAGAACGTCCCCTTTGCGGACACGGTTGTTGTCGTCGACAAGAACCCGGGCTATTTGACCGCTGACGCGAGCGGCGACGAATGTGACGTGCCCATTCACATAGGCGTCATCCGTCGAGACGGTGTTTAGCGTCAATCGGATCCAGGGCACGCCGAATATCAAGGCAGCCGCCAGCACCAATGCGCCCAGCAATCCAAAAGCTATTCTTTGTTTCCATCTGGGCCGACGATCTGTCGTGAGTGCGGCCGTTTGCCCCAACTCGGTCGGCTGCTCGACCGAAACGCCGTCCTCGGCTCCCGGGGCGCTGTCACGACTTGACTGGTCCTTATCCGCGTCTTGTTTCTCGACCATGAAGCGCCACCAAGTAAAAAATGGGCTTCTCAAGCCTACCTAAAATCTCCGCGCGACACACCGGAAAATACACCGCGGCCTCGAGGCGTGATTGGCTGTTTCTGACCGCGCCGGTCATGGAAGATGCCGCTGCCAAACTTGGTTCCGGCGATTTCCGCCGATCACGCCGCCTTGTTGACCTGCTCGCGGGCGTAGCCGGCGGCGGAGGCGTAGCCGCGCACGATGGCCTTGCGCTGCTCGAACGATAATACATCGTCGATGTTGGAGAAGCCTTCAGGCGCGCGGGCTTCGACCGCGTCGATGACGCCTTCCGGTCCGCCGCGGCGGTTCATGCGCACGATATCGGCGGTCGGCGGCAGTCGTGCCTGCTCGTAAAGCCACAGCGCGTGCACTGGGTGGTCGGCATCTTGCAGCCGGTCGGCGAGGCAGCGCGCATCGAGGATCGCCTGCGAGGCGCCGTTCGAGCCCACCGGGTACATCGGGTGCGCCGCGTCGCCAAGAAGCGTGACGCGGCCAAAACTCCAGCGCGGCAGCGGATCGCGATCACACATCGGATATTCCCAGAACTCGTTGCTGGCTTCTATCAGGGCGCGCGCATCGACATAGGGAATGCGAAAGCGCTGCAGGTGTGGCATCAAATCCTCGAAACGGCCGGGCCGCGACCAGTCCTGCTTTTGCGGGACCGGCATCGAGCCGTCGCCGACGCGGCCGACCACCGCCCAATTGGTCAACCTTTTGTCGGGCCGCGAGCCTTCGGCGATCGGGTAAACGACGAGCTTGGCGGCAAGCCCTCCGGCGACGACCATAGAGCGTCCGGTCAGAAACGCCGGCCAGTCGATGGCGCCGCGCCAGAGCATGAGGCCGTTCCAGTTCGGCGGACCTTCGTGAGGAAAGAGCTTGTCGCGCACGACGGAATGGATGCCGTCGGCGCCGACCAAAACGTCGCCGTGCGCGGTATGTTGATGCGTGCCGTTGCGGTCGAAGAAGTAAGCGGTGACGCCGCCGTCGTCCTGGGTGAACGAGCCAAGGCGGCAATTCATGTGGATGCGAGATTCGCCGAGCCGTGCGCGCACCGCCTGGTAGATTACGCCCTGCAAGCGGCCGCGATGGATCGAGAACTGCGGAATGTCGTAGCCGGCGTCGAGGCCGCGCGGTTCGCGCCAAATCTCCTGGCCGAACCGATTGGTGTAGAACAGCTCGTAAGTGCGGATAGCGACGGCGTCGAGCCGATCGAGGAGACCGAGATCGGCCAATTCCTTGATGGCATGGGGCAGCGTATTGATGCCGACGCCGAGTTCGCGGATGGCGTCGGCCTGCTCGAAGACCTCGCAGTCGATCCCGCGCGCATGCAGCATCAGCGCCGTTACCAGGCCGCCGACGCCGCCGCCTGCGATGATCACCTTCATGACAACACTCCCCGCAACTCCACTGTCCGAAACGTAGGGTGGGTTGGCGAAGCGAAACCCACCGTTCAGCGCGGTGGGTTACCCCGCTCCGCGGCTAACCCACCCTACATGCCCGGTTAGTCTGCCGCGGGCGGCAAAAAATGCAATGATTTGCCGCCAGCATGGTTATGAGGCTTGCTAACGTGCAAATCCGAACTTCAGGCATAAGTTTCAAGCCTAACCTTCGAGCCTAAGTCTTAAGCCGGGAAGAGACCATGAGCCGCACCGCGCATCTTCGCCTGCCGTTCTTTGACGCCGAGCATCGTGCTTTCGCCGAGGAGCTGGACCAATGGGCCCGGCAGGCGGCGGCCGAGATCGAAAGCGGCGAAGCCGCGCATGCCGACGTCGACGCAACGTGCGTGCGCTGGGTGCGAGCGCTCGGCGCGGCCGGGTGGCTCCGGCACGCCGTCACCGCGGCTTATGGCGGCGCGCACGACACGTTGCAGTCGCTTTATCTGGTGGTGGCCCGGGAAACGCTCGCGCGGCACAGCGGACTTGCCGACTTCGCCTTCACCATGCAGGGCCTCGGCAGCGTCCCGATCACGCTCGCCGGGACGGACGAGCTCAAGAAGCGCTATCTGCCGCGGGTCGGCCAAGGCGCGGCGATTGCGGCTTTCGCGCTGACCGAGCCGGATGCCGGCTCCGACGTCGCCGCCATGGCGGTGTCGGCGCGTCGCATCGACGATCATTACCTCTTGGACGGGGAGAAGACGTTTATTTCGAACGGCGGCATCGCCGATTTCTATGTCGTCTTCGCCCGCACCGGCGAGGCGCCGGGCGCGCGCGGCATTTCCGCTTTCGTGGTCGACGCCGGAACGCCCGGCTTCGAGATTGCCGAACGCATTGCGGTCACCGCGCCGCATCCGCTGGCGCGGCTGCGATTTTCGTCCTGCCGCGTTCCGCTCTCGCATCTAGTCGGGACGCCGGGCGAAGGCTTCAAGATCGCCATGCGCGGCCTCGATATCTTTCGCGCCGGCGTCGCAGCCGCCGCGTTAGGCTTCGCGCGCCGCGCGCTCGACGAGGCGCTTTCGCGCGCCACCTCGCGAAAGATGTTCGGCCAGACGCTGGGCGATTTTCAGCTCACCCAAGCCGCGCTCGCCGATATGGCGACCGAGATCGATGCCGCGGCGCTCTTGACCTATCGCGCCGCGTGGCTGCGCGACGTCGAGGGCATGTCGACGACGCGCGAAGCGGCGATGGCCAAGATGGCGGCGACCGAGGGTGCGCAGCGCGTCATCGACCGCGCGGTGCAAATGTTCGGCGGGCTCGGCGTCGGCGTCGGGTCGGTGGTTGAAGAGCTGTACCGGGAAATCCGGCCGCTTCGCATCTACGAGGGCGCAACCGAAGTGCAGAAGCTCATCATCGGCCGCGATCTGCTCAAGCCGCGGAACTAGAATTATCCAGCGACCCACAAGGACAGAAATGGCGGCTTCAAGCGACGGCGTCACGGTCATCGAAGACGGCGAGATTCTGGTTGAGAAGGACGTGCCTATTCCGTTGGCCGACGGGCATGTTGTCTATTGCAATGTATTCCGCCCTAACCGCGCTGGACCTTATCCGCCCATTGTGGTGTTCACCCCTTACGGCAAGGACTCCGACGTCGCTGTCGATTTCAAGCGCTACTGGGATTTCGTTCTCCGGGATCATCCGGAGGTAGTTCGCGACGGCTCGACGGGCAAATATCTGACCTGGGAGGTGCCCGACCCGGAGCGATGGGTGCCGGCCGGCTACGCGGTCATCGTGGTCGATGCACGCGGCACCGGAAAGTCACCGGGCTTCTACGAGATGATGGCGCCGCTGCAAACGCGGGAATACTACGATGCCATCGAGTGGGCGGGTAATCAGCCCTGGTCGAACGGCAAGGTCGGCTTGCTCGGCGTCTCGTATCTCGCGATCAAGCAGTGGCAGGTTGCCGCGCTTCAGCCGCCGCATCTCGCGGCATTCATCCCATGGGAGGGAATGTTCGATCATTATCGCGACCTCTACCGCCATGGCGGCATTTATTCGTCCTTTTTCCTCAAGCTTCTCTGGGATACCCAGATTGCCACCAACCAGAATGGCAACGCCGGCAGTCCCTACCGCGACCGTTTTACTGGAAAGGTCTCGACAGGCGGATCGCTCAATCCGGAGCTGCTGCCGGGCAATCTCGCAAATGTCTATGAAGCCGGACTGCGACATCCATTTGATGACGCATACTTCAAGGTTCGTACTCCGGTAGCGGGGCGGATCAACGTTCCGTTTCTATCGGCCGGCAACTGGGGCGGACTTGGGTTGCATTTGCGGGGCAATGTCGAGGCGTTCGAAACGGCAGCTTCGCGTCAGAAATGGCTCGAAATGCATACCGACACACATTTCGCGTCAATGTACCTACCCCAGGCGGTGGCCTTACAGATGAGGTTCTTCGACCATTTCTTGAAAGGCGAGGATAATGGCTGGGACAAGCAACCGGCGGTGATTTTGACTATTCGCGATCCACGCGGACTCGTTCGCCGCGACGAGAACGAATGGCCGCTCGGACGCACGAAATGGACCCGATACTACCTCGATGCCGAAGGCCACGCGTTGTCCGCCGATGAACCGTCCAGGTCCGGAAAGGCCGAATATGATGCGCGGGGCGAGGGCATAACGCTCCGCAGTGCGCCCTTCAATGAGGATACCGAGTTTACCGGGCCGGTTGCGGCGAAGCTGTTCGTCTCGACTTCGACTGCCGACATGGATTTGTTTCTGACGCTGCGCTTGTTCGATCCCGATCGCAACGAGGTGACGTTCGTCGGCGCGAATGACCCGCGGGCACCGATCTCGCAGGGCTGGCTGCGTGTCTCGCATCGCAAGACCGACCCCGAGCGGTCGCGTCCCTACAAGCCTTATCATCCGCATGACGAGCGGGCGCCGGTCAAGCCGGGCGAGGTCTACGAGGTCGATGTCGAAATTTGGCCAACCTCAATCGTCGTGCCCGCCGGGTATCATCTTGCGTTGACTATCGCCGGCAAAGATTTTAAGCGACCCGATGCACAAGGCCTCATGAAGGGTTCGGGAATCTTTCTGCACAATGACCCTTCCGACCGGCCGGCGGATGTATTTGGTGGAATGTACACAATCCACACCGGCGGAGATCGCGCGAGCCATCTGATGGTGCCGCTCATACCGGCGGCTAAGCGCCCGCCGGCACGATATCGAAGTCGGCGTTCGCTTGCTTCGGAAGATCTGATCTAAGCGGTCCTAATTGCTCCTGGCTTCCCATCCATTGCGCGACCATTTTAAGCGGGGCGCGACTTCCGGCGTCGCATAGATGGTAGGTCCCCAATCTTCCGGCATGCAGTTGTTAGGGCCGGTCTTTGTCAGCCCCTTACCGGCCAGTATGTCTGCGTACCACTGGTCACGCTCGCCCTTGTCCGGATGATTTTCGCGTAGGAAGGATTCTTGTCCGAGCTTCAATAGCGTCACAAAAAGTGAGGTCTTATAGGCGACTGGATCGCCCCCGCCTTGAAAATCGACAGAATTATACCGCCGCTTCATTTCCGCGATGAGATCCGTGTCAGCCTCGCCGATTCGGCACAACGCGAGCACAGGAAACATTCTCTGCCAGCCCCTCATCTCTCCGGCCATGACCTGGTCGCGGTAGAATGAAAGCGTCATCGTGCCGGCTTCCCCCATGCGGACGTAAATCATCGGGTAGTTGCGTATTGCGCGGCTCGGATCTTCTTTGACCAGGTCGAACAGAGGACCCGCGACACTCACGAAGGCCGCATGCGGCAACGCGCCGATGGCCCCGGCAAGCGCCTCCATTTGCTCCCGCCCGTTTGGAACCGTCCGGATGTCGCCACGGACCAAAGCAGCAAGGCGGCGCGCCATGCCCTCGGCACGCGGCACGAGGCGGTCGGGGTTGGTTGCTACGGCATATCCGAGGTTGTAGGGCGTCTTCGGATTCTGTCGGCCGATAATGGCATCCAGGGTATCGAAAACACTATTCTCAACCTTCTCGGGCTCCTTATGGACGGTATCCAGCGCCGACAAGTTGCTGTCGAAGCCGGCAAAGTTCGAGAGGTCCGCGGCAACATATTTTCGAATGCCGAGCATCACACTGATCGGGTCGTCAAACTTCGCGCGGTCGACGGTGTCGGGAGTTCCGTCGATCGTCATAAGGCTGCGATGGAAACCGGCAAAGCATTGCCAACTTGGTCCAGGCCCGGAAATGAGTTCGCAGCCGATGACGAGAAAGGGAAAAGCCGGCAGGCGCCAGATAAACGCCCTGGTAAATGAACCGACTATCTTGTCGTCGATGCTGATCTCGGTCGTTTGCTGACGCAGCTCCGAGTGATGTGCCGATATCTGCGGGTTTCCGAGCAACGTCGCCCTTACGGCTTTATTCGTTGGACGCTCGGGGAACCTCAAGAGGCAGACGTTTTCTTGGAAGATGCCGTTGAAAATTACCCCCAATGTCAAAACGCGATTCTGTGTATCTCTTTTGATGCCTCGACATTGAGCGCGGGCGATGAGACGCTCGGATAGATAGGCCTCCGGAAAATTCCGATTAGGCTCATAGACGACCGGGACGTCATGCGTCTCGACGAACTCCTTCGCCTGATCCATGACGAGCGAGTTGACCGTCGGATCAAAATCGTAGGTTTTGCCAGGGTTGGTGGCTTGAAGTTTCTGAGACAGTTGCTCGACTTGCCAACCTTCCCGAAAATAAGCGGCGTAATAGCCGCCATAAACAATGATCGGGACCAGGATAAATGACCGCAAGATGCGACCCGTCAGGGCTTCGACGAACAGGCTTGCGAAAAACAGATGAACGAGGAAACCGGCGAAAACCGCGCCGCGCACAAGCATCAAGTAAATACCCGGTATCGGCGAATACTCCAAAGCGAGGAACACAATGAGGAAAAGAAACACCTTGCTGGAGAACGGGGATAAATAACGGCGGAGCATAGCTTTCTCCGGAGCAATAAATGCCTGAAGTTAGCCGCCTGCCCTTAAAATTTCGGCAAATGGCCGCCGATTTTCAGCTGACCCGACGCATCTACGAGGGCGCAACCGAAGTGCAGAAGCTCATCATCGGCCGTGATCTGCTCAAGCCGCGGAATTGATTTTTTCTCCCCGCACTGCGGAGGAGGAGAAAGTGTCGTTACTTTCCCGCCAGCATTTTCGCCAGCATAAAGCCGGAACCGGCGCCGGTGCCGGCGCCCGGCCAGGTCGAAGCTCCCACCATGTACAGGCGATCGATCGGGGTCCGGTAGCGCGACCAGCCAAACGCCGGGCGGAACAGAAAGTTCTGATCGAGGTGATGACTGCCGCCGAGGCTGTCGCCGCCGATGAGATTTGGATTGTCGCGCTCGAGATCGGCGGGCGAGTGTACTGCGCGGGCGAGGATTTTGGCGGAAAATCCTGGCGCGTAACGCTCGATGATGCCGACCACGCGATCGGCGTAGGCATCCTTGACCGCATCCCATTCCCGGCCGGCGATGCTGCCGCCGGCGTCGCCCCGGATCTGCGGCGGCAGCACGCGCACCTGCACCCAGAGCACGTGCTTTCCCGCCGGCGCGCGCGACGGATCGATCGCGGTCGGCTGGCCGACCACCAAACCGGGCTCGTCGGGCAGGAGTCCGTCGAGTGCTTGCGTGTAGGTCTTGGCCATCGCGGCGAGCGAGGGCGCAAGATGCACGTAGGCGAACTGGCGAAGTTCCGCGCCCGCGCTCCAGGCCGGCAGATCGTCAAGCGCGAGATGGATCATCATCGTGGCCGGCCCGGGACGGAATTTGGCAAGGCGCTGCGTTGCGGCCGAAGTCTCGCCGACTAATTTTCCGAACAGCACGCCGGGATGGATGTTGGCGATCACCGCGCGCGTCGCCTCGATCGGCTCGCCGCTCGCGAGCACGACCTTTTTGGCGGCGCCCGCTTCGACGGCGATGCTTTGCACCGCCGCACCAAGCCGGATTTCGCCGCCGGCCGCGGCAATAGCGCGCGTAAGCGCGCCGATCATCGTATCGGCGCCGCCGCGCCCAAGCGCCATGCCGAACGCTTGATCCGCCATCGCTTCCAGATAGGGAAACAGCGCGCCGCCGCCGCAGTCCGGCGAAAAATCGAGATGCATGCCCCAGATCGCCAGCATGGTCTTGAGCTTTTCGCTGGCGAAATTCTCGTCGAGCCAGTCGCGCGGCGAGGCGAGGAGAAGTCGCGCGGTTTCAGCGACCCAGGCGGTGCCGCGAGCTCGCCATGCATTAAAGGCGACGCGCAGCGCCTGCCACGACGGCAACGGCGAGCCGAGCAGGCCGAAGATGTGCGGCGCGTCCTCGCCGAAGCTCGCTGTCATCGCGCGCCAGCGCTCGGCGTCGGCGGCGCTGAAGGCGGCAATGCGGGCCGCGTTGGCGTCGAGGTTCTTCTCCACGCCGAGCCAGGTGCCGTCGGTAAAAGCGGAGGCGAAGCAGCGCTCGGCGCCGACAAAATCGAGCCCATGCGCGACCAGACGGTCCTTGTGGGCGGCGAAAAACGGCGAGCCGGCAAATAAGCCGAGATTCATCGCGTAGAGGTCGTGACGGAAGCCCGGCAACGTGATTTCGGCGGTCTTGACCGCGCCGCCGGCGACGCCGGCACGCTCGACCACGATGACCTTCCAGCCCTTGACGGCCAAGTGCAGCGCGGCCGCCAGTCCGTTGACTCCGGCTCCGGCCACGACGGCGTCATAAGCCATTACGCGCGCTCCCGCTTCGCGTCATTCCTTAGTCGCTTGCCAGCGCAGATATTTCATATCTAAAATGTTCGCGCTAGGCTTCGCGCCGGCAGCGCCCGCCTCATTCGCTTCCATAATTCCGCGACGGAGAGACCGCATGACCAGTACCCAAGTTCTCGGCGATTTTGCATCGGCGCTCGCTTCCGGCGCCATCGAGGTGGTGGACCTGACCGCGCCGCTCGGCCCGGAGACGCCGCTGATCAAGTTGCCGCCGCAGATCGGCAAGAACACGCCGCCGGTGGAAATCCACGCCATCTCGAACTACGACCAGGACGGGCCATTCTGGGCGTGGAATTGGCTCAAGGTCGGCGAGCATTCCGGCACGCATTTCGACGCGCCGCACCATTGGATCAGCGGCAGGGACTATAAGGACGGCACCACCGATACGATTCCGGTGAAGAATTTCGTCGCCCCGGCCTGCGTGATCGACTGCTCTGCCGAGTTGGCAAGGAACCCGGACTTTCTCCTGACCGTCGACGGCGTGAAGGCGTGGGAGAGGACCTACGGCGACATCCCGGCCGGCTCGTGGGTGCTGATGCGCACCGACTGGTACAAGCGCAACGACAGCGAAGAAAAATTTCTCAACGCCGACGACAAGGGGCCGCATTCGCCGGGCCCGGCGGTCGAGACCATTCATTATCTGGTCGATAAGGGCGTCATCGGCTGGGGCTCCGAATGCATCGGCACCGATGCCGGCGCGGCCGGCGGCATGGATCCGCCGTTCCCGGCCCACACATTCATGCACAAGTCCAACCGCTACGGTCTGGCGAGCCTGTGCCAGCTCGACAAGCTGCCGCCGAAGGGCGCGATCCTGATCGCGGCACCGCTCAAGATCGTCAACGGCACCGGCAGTCCGCTGCGAGTGCTTGCGCTCATTGCGAAGAAATAAGCCGGTCCCACGACGATGGCAGACGCCGACTACGCGATCGTCGGAAGCGGGATCAATGCGCTGATCGCGGCGGCGGTGCTTGGCCGAAAAGGCCGTAAGGTCGTGGTGCTGGAACGCAACGACCGCATCGGCGGCTGCATCCGCACCGAGGAGATCACCGCGCCGGGCTTCCGCCACGATGTGATGGCTGCGACGTTCGTGCTGTTCATCACGTCGCCGGCTTTTGCGGAGCTCGGTCCCGAACTGGAAAAGCGCGGCCTTAGCTTTGCGCATTCGCCGACGCCGACGGCGGTGCTGCTGCCCGACGGTCGTCATGCCATCTTCGCCATGGACCGCAAGGCCAACGTCGCGGCGTTCGAGCAATTGGCGGCCGGCGACGGCGCGCGCTTCGACGCCGACATCGGCCGTGTCGGCGCCGACGCGCCGTTTCTGTTCGCGCTGCTTGGCGGCTCGTTGTGGTCGGGCGCGACGTTCAAGATCGTGGCGCGTGAAGCGTGGCGTCGCGGGCTGCGCGGCCTCGCCACCTTCTTCGGCGAGGCGCTCGGTACCGCGCGCGGCTGGCTGGAGACGCGCTACCGGTCGGAAGTGGTCCGCGCGCTGTTTGCGCCGTGGGTGCTGCACACCGGTCTTGGCCCGGAAAGCGCTTATTCCGGACAGATGGCGAAGGTGATTGCGTTTGCGCTCGAAGCGGCCGGCGCGCCTATCGTCAAGGGCGGCGCCGCCAACGCGGTTGTGGCGTTCGAACGCCTGATCCGCGACCAGGGCGGCGAGATTGTCGTCGGCGCCGATGTCGAGCGCGTGCTCCTCGATGCGCAAGGCGCGGCGCGTGGCGTCCGGCTCGTCGGCGGCCGCGAGATCGCCGCCGCCAAAGGCGTGCTGTGTTCGGTGACGCCTGATCAGCTTTACGGGCGCCTGCTTGCCGATGTCGCGCTGTCGCAAGGCGTCACCGATGCCGTGGCGCAATTCCGCTACGGCAAGGGCGACATGCAGATGCATTATGCGTTGAAAGCGCCGCCGCGATGGAAAGTGCCGGCGCTCGCAACGGTCGCGCTCACGCATCTCACGCCCGGTTTGGACGGCGTCTCCAAGGCGGCTAACGAGGCCGAACGCGGCATGTTGCCCGCGGTGCCGACGATCTGCGTCGGTCAGCCGGCCGCTCTCGACCCGAGCCGGTGCCCGCAGGGCAAGTCGATCCTGTGGTTACAGCTTCCGGAAGCGCCGCGTGTCATCAAGGGCGATGCGGCGGGCGAGATCGCGACGCCTGCGGACGGGCGCTGGACGCAAGATGTGCGGGAAAAATACGCCGACCGTGTCGAGGCGATCCTGGCGGCGCACATCGAAGGCTTTCACGACAACGTCATTGCGCGCAAGGCATACTCGCCGGCGGATCTCGAAGCGCTGAATATCAATCTGGTCGGCGGCGACCCTTATGGCGGCTTCTGCGGCGTCGACCAATTTTTTCTCTGGCGGCCTTTTCACACCTCCGTCAATCACCGCACACCGGTCGCGCGCCTGCACCATATCGGCGCCTCGACCCATCCCGGTCCGGGGCTCGGCGGTGGCTCGGGTTATCTAACGGCCAAGGCGATGGCATAAGCGTTCGTGCGCGAGGTGCTCGAAGGGGAAGCCGTCGTTCCACGATTTGGCCTTGTCGGGGGCCTAGCGTAAAGACTCAAAACGCGCCGGGGGTCAAAACGCGATGCAGCTGACAACGAAGGCCTTTGCCGCGCTTGCCGCCGTCGCGTTCGGCGCCGTCTTGCTGAGCGGTCTACAAGCCACGGCCGAAACGGCCGGCGCCACCGACCAGCCAGTCAAAGAGGCGGCCGCCCCGCCGCCGCCGATGACCGCCGAGTTGAGGATTTCAGCGGTCATCGAGTTTAGCCTTCCCGCTTTGGACCGCGCGCTGGAGCGGCGCGTTCCCAAGCGGCTCGCGAGCTTCGAGGACCATGCGACGCTGTGCTGGCATCGCCGCATCCTCCGCCGCGAAGTCGACATCGATTGCGTTTATTCCGGCTTCGTCGAGCGCACCGCGCCGATTTCGCTGCGCGCGGACAAGGGACGTCTTGAAGCTACGGTGCCGATCTACGGCAGGGTGGCGGGGCAGGGCCTGGGCCGCTTCGCCAGAATTTTGCACGGCGCCGGCGAGGGGCAACTGACGGTCTATGCGACGGCGCGGCCGCGATTAAAGCCGGACTGGAATGTCGATATGGGCATGGCCGAGGGCTTCCGTTGGCAGGAGCCGCCGGTGTTGAGGATTTTGGGTTTCAACATCAACCTCTCCCGCTTTGTCGAGCCGAAGGTACGCGAGCAACTGGAACGCGTGCGCGGAGAAGCAGACGCCTATATGCGCGGCCTCGATATCCGCGCCAAGTCCGAAGCGGCGTGGCGGGCCGCGTTCACGCCGGTGAAAATCTCGGACACGCCGGAAATTTGGCTGCAGATGACCCCGCACACGGTGGCATTCGCCGGCACCCGCCTGCACGGCGATGTGCTCGAAGGCGCAATAGAGATGAAAGCAACAACCCAAACCTCGATCGGCGCGGCGCCGGCGGCAAATCCGCCGACGCCGTTGCCGGCGCTTTCAGCCGACGTCAGCGAACCCGGCAGTTTCGAAATCGTCGTGCCTGTCGTTCTCAGTTACGACGCGATCCGCGAAAAGATCCAAGATGCGTCGTCGGCGCTCAACAGCGCCGGCCTGGAGCTGCGCGAGGCCCAAGTTCATCCTTCCGGCGACAAAATCGTGTTTGGACTTCGGCTCGCCGCGGCGGGCGCGGCCGCGGCAGCGGGCGATTGGGTCTATTTGACTGCCACGCCGCACCTCAATTCCGAGAACCAAACCGTGGACTTCCCGGACATTGCGCTTTCGACCACGGCGAAATCTCCGCCGTCATCGCTCACCGACTGGTTCAACGATAACAGTCATATGCAGATGCTGCGGCAGCGTTTGACTGTCGCCTACCGCGAGGGGCTGAGCAAAATCGTGGCTTCGGCCAACGCGCGACTGACCCGGTCGCTGGGTAACGGCTTCCGCAGCGAGGCGCATCTGGCATCAGCCGCAAAGCCTGATCTCCGGATTTTGCCGGACGCCGTCCGGCTCGATTTTCGCGCCAAGGGCGATCTCAAGATCCTGTACGGCTTGTAGGACGGCCTATGAGGAATTTTCCGTGCCCACGGCGGCGATCGCTCGCGATCGCGCCGTTCGTCGCGTGCGCCGTGCTCGCCATCGCCTTGCCGGGGCGCGCGCAGGCGCAAACCGCCTTCTACATACCCGGCGCTCAAGAGCTTGCCGGCACGCCCGGTAGCTTGATCCGCGCCGAGCCGATGCTGGGCGCTCCGGACGGCGCCGCGGCTTACCGCATTCTCTATCGCTCCACCGGACTGCACGACGAGCCGATCGCTGCGTCCGGTGTGGTCGTTATTCCGGCCGGCCCGCCGCCGCCGGGCGGCCGTCCGATCGTTGCGTGGGCTCATCCGACCACAGGCGTGGTGCCGCGCTGTGCGCCGTCACGCGCGTTATTCGTGTTCCAGCAGATGCAGGGACTGCGGAACATGGTGGAGCGCGGCTACATTGTCGCGGCCACGGACTATCCAGGCCTCGGCACGGTCGGCCCGCATCCCTATTTGGTCGGTGTCAGCGAAGCGCGGGCCGTGCTCGATTCGGTCCGGGCGGCGCGCGGCCTGCCGCAATCGGGCGGCGGCCGGCGCTTCGCCGTGTGGGGCCATTCGCAGGGCGGCCAAGCAGCGCTCTTTACCGGCATCATCGCCAAAAGCTACGCGCCCGACTTGGAACTCGTCGGGGTTGCCGCGGCCGCGCCGGCAACTGAATTGGCGACGCTCATGGCCGCCGACCTGGGCAGCAGCGGCGGCAGGAATTTGACTGCCATGACGCTGTGGTCGTGGCAGCGTGTTTTTGATGCGCCGATGGACCGCGTCGTCCATGCGGCGGCCATCGCCGTCGTCAATCTTTTGGCCGGCGAATGCATTGAATTGATCTACGATCTGCTGGTGCGCAGCAAGACGGCGGCCCCGCTCGAGCGGGTTTTTCTGTCCGTGCAGAATCCGCTCGAACTTGAGCCTTGGCGCGCGCTTGCCGCAACCAACACGCCGGGCGCGCTGCCGAGCAGCATCCCGGTTTTTATAAGCCAGGGCGAGGCCGACGGTCTCGTTCGCCCCGATGTCACGAAGGATTACGTGCGGCAGCTTTGCCAAGCCGGCAGCAAGGTGAGGCTGCTTCTTTTGCCGAATGTCAATCACGGCTTTATCGGCCGCGACAGCGCGAATGCCGCGGTCGATTGGATGGCGGATCGCTTTGCCGGCGGGGCGCCGCCGGACGACTGCACCAAGGGCCAGTGAAGGGACCGGATCGCGCCGCCGAGCGCGTCGCGGACGGCCGCACCCGGGCCGGATTGCCGGTCTGGCAGGCCAACCCACAGGGCCGCTCACGGGGCTGGTAATCTTGCGCCGCGCGCCATATGTCTTGCGGCGCCTTGGGCAATTCGGTCGGGAGAAACGCAATGGCGGAAAGCCATTCGCGCAGGCTCGCAGCGATTCTAGCCGCCGATATCGCCGGTTACAGCGCCTTGATGGGCGCTGACGAGGCGCGCACGGTTAACGATCTGAAGGGCCACCAGGCCGTCGTTCTGCCGATGGTCGGCGAGTTCGGCGGCCGAATCATCGACATCGCCGGCGACGGCATCCTGGCCGAATTTTCCAGCGTGGTGAACGCGGTCGAATGTGCCGTGGCCATTCAGCGCGCTATGGCGGAACGCAATACCGCGGTCGAGCCGGCGCAGCGCATGCAGTTCCGCATCGGCGTCAATCTCGGCGATGTCATTTACGACGACAACCGCATCTTCGGCGACGGCATCAACATCGCGTCGCGGCTCGAGGGCATCGCGGAGCCTGGCGGCATTTGCGTCTCCGCCAAGGTTCACGATGAAATCGACGGCAAGATGAATTTCTCCTACCAGGACCTCGGCGAGCAGCAGCTCAAGAATATCGCGCGACCGGTGCGTGCGTTTGGCATCCGCCTCAATGGCGCTGCAAGGCAGCCGCCATTCGCGTCCGCGCAACCGGCACCTGCGCGGCCTGTCGACGACAGGCCGTCGATTGCCGTTCTGCCGTTCACCAACATGTCGGGCGATCCGGAGCAGGAATATTTTTCCGACGGCATTACCGAAGACATCATCACCGATCTATCGAAGGTCGCCGGGCTCACGGTGATCGCCCGCAACTCGAGCTTCACCTACAAAGGACGCGCAGTCGACGTCCGCACCGTCGGCCGTGAGCTTGCGGTGCGCTCGGTGCTCGAGGGCTCGATCCGCCGCGCCGGGCAGCGCGTTCGCATCACGGCGCAGCTCATCGACACGACGAGCGGGGGACACGTCTGGGCCGATCGTTACGACCGCGACCTGACCGATATCTTCGCGGTTCAAGACGACGTCACGCACCGCATTGTCGAGGCGCTGAAAGTGTCGCTCAGCCCGGCGGACCAGCAACGGCTTGCCGACGGCGAAACATCAAACGTTGACGCCTACGACTGCGTGCTGCGCGGCCGCGAGTTCATGCTGGGCAAACACAAGAACCTCGAGACGTTCACCGAAGCGCAAAGCTATTTCATCAAGGCGCTTGAACTCGATCCCAATTATTCTCTCGCTTATGCGTGTCTCGCGTTCGGCTACATGTTTGATTACCAGAACCGCTGGACCGAAAATCCCGATGCTTCATTGCTGCTTGCCGAGCAAAATGCCGCTCTGGCGCTCGCGAAAGATCCGAACGAACCGGTTGCCCACGTCGTTACCGCTTTGGTGGCGATCTTCGAAAAGGACCTCGACCGGGCGAGGTCGCACATCGACATTGCGTTGTCGCTCAATCCCAATTTGTCGATGGCGCATAACATTCTCGGCACCACGCTGAACCTGTCGGGGCGGCCGTTGGAAGCGATACCGGCGATCGAGCACGCCATGCGCCTCGATCCCGCCTTCGGCTCGCAGCAGTTGCATTTTCTCGGCCTCGCTTACCTGCTTGCTGGCAAATATGAGACCGCGGCCGCTTTATTCCGGCAACGGATTGCGCAAGTCCCCGAGACGGACTTTACGCGTGCCGTGCTTGCTTCCACGCTCGGTCATCTCGGCGAGTTCGAGGAGGCCCGCCGGATTTGGGGCGAGCTGCAAGAGATAAATCCGAAATACTCATTCCGGGAGCATTTCGCCCGGCAGCCCTACCGGCCGGAAGACGTTGAGCGTATTGCCGAGGGCTTCACCAAGGCCGGGTTGCCGGTCTAGGGCCCACTCCACAGCGACCGATAGCGGCACTGGCAATTTTTTGCGCGGCGCATCATATGTGTTGCGGCGCCTTGGCAATTCGGTCTGGAGAGACGTATGGCGGAGAGCCGTTCGCGCAGGCTCGCAGCGATCCTGGCCGCCGATATTGCCGGTTACAGCGTACTGATGGGTGCCGACGAGGCGCGCACGGTCAGCGATTTAAAGGGTCACCAGGCCGTCGTTCTGCCGATGGTCGGCGAGTTCGGCGGCCGAATCATTGACACCGCAGGCGACGGCATCCTGGCCGAGTTTTCCAGCGTGGTGAACGCGGTCGAGTGTGCGGCTGCGATTCAACGCACGATGGCGGAACGCAATACCGCGGTCGATCCGGCGTGCCGCATTCAGTTCCGCATCGGCGTCAATCTCGGCGATGTCATTTACGACGACAGCCGCATTTTCGGCGACGGCATCAACATTGCCGCCCGCCTCGAAGGCATCGCAGAGCCCGGCGGCATTTGCGTCTCCGCCAAGGTTCACGATGAAATCGACGGCAAGATGGATTTTGCCTACCAGGACCTCGGCGAGCAGCAGCTTAAGAATATCGCGCGGCCGGTGCGGGCGTATGGCATCCGACTCAATGGCGCTCCGGCGCAGACGCCGTCCGGCCCGGCGGCGCCTGCGCAGCCTGCCGACGACAGGCCTTCGATTGCCGTTCTGCCGTTCACCAACATGTCGGGCGATCCGGAGCAGGAATATTTTTCCGACGGCATTACCGAGGACATTATCACCGATCTGTCAAAGGTCGCAGGCCTCACGGTGATCGCCCGCAACTCGAGCTTCACCTACAAAGGACGCGCAGTCGACGTCCGCACCGTCGGCCGTGAGCTTGCGGTGCGCTCGGTGCTCGAGGGCTCGATCCGCCGCGCCGGTCAGCGCGTTCGCATCACCGCGCAGCTCATCGACACGACGAGCGGGGGACACGTCTGGGCCGATCGCTACGACCGCGATCTGACCGATATCTTCGCGGTTCAAGACGACGTCACGCACCGCATTGTCGAGGCGCTGAAAGTTTCGCTCAGCCCGGCGGACAAAGCGCGGCTCTCCGACGGTGAAACCTCCGACATCGCCGCCTACGACTGTTTTCTCCGCGGCCGCGAGTTTATGCTTGCCAAGGACAAAAACCTCGAGACATTCAAACAGGCGACGGACTATTTCCGCAAAGCCCTGGAGATCGATCCCAATTATTCGCAAGCCTACGCGTGTCTTGGTTTCGCGTATATGTTCGATTACCAGAATCGTTGGAGCAAGGATCCCGACGCCTCACTGCCGCTGGCCGAAGAGTATGCCCGGCAAGCGATTATCAAAGATGCGAAGGAGCCGCTGGCTCATTGCGTCGCTTCGTTCTGCGCGTCCTACGAAAAAGACCTCGACCGTGCCAAAACCGAAATCGACATCGCGCTCTCGCTCAATCCCAATTTGGCGTTGGCGCATAACATTCGTGGAACGCTGCGCACCTATTCCGGCGAGCCGCTGCTGGCGATTCCGGAGATCGAGCAGGCCATGCGGCTCGACCCGGCTTTGAGCCCGCAATTTCTGCATTTCCTCGGCCAGGCTTATCTGCTCGCCGGCAAATACGAGACTGCCGCGGCGCTGCTGCGGCAGCGCATTCTCGTGGTGTCGAACACGGATTTTTCGCGCGCGCTGCTCGCCTCGGCTCTGGGGCATCTCGGCGAGCTTGACGAGGCGCGGCGCGTCTGGGGCGAACTCAAGGCGATCAATCCGAATTACGCGTTCGCCGAGCATGTCGGCCGGCAGCCCTTCAAATATCAGGAAGACGTCGCGCGGATCGCCGCGGGCCTGGCCAAGGCCGGATTATCGGTCTGACCGGCTTTTCCGTCTGATCGGCTTTCTGTCACCGGCTTTCTGTCTGATCGGCCGGCCCGATCGACCAAACATTCCACGACCGCATCCGTCGTCGCGATCGGACCTCCGCGAACGATCCCGGCGTGCTGGTAAATCCGCCGCGGATGGGTAAGAATCGCCGCCGACAAAAAACGAATAATCCGGGGGAGGTGGCGTTGGCTTTGCAATTTGGCATTTTCGATCATCTCGACGACAACGGCGTTCCGCTCGCCGATTTGTTCGAGACGCGGCTCAAGCTGATCGAGCATTACGACCGCGCCGGTTTTCGCTCCTATCACATCGCCGAACATCACGCGACGCCGCTTGGCATGGCGCCTTCGCCGAGTGTGTTCCTCGCCGCGGCGGCGCAGCGCAGCGAACGGCTGCGTCTGGGGCCGCTGCTCTACATCACGCCGATGTACCATCCGCTTCGCCTCGCCGAGGAAATCGTGATGCTCGATCACATGACCCGCGGCCGTTTGGAATTGGGACTCGGCCGTGGCGCCTCGCCGCTGGAGATCGCGGGCTACGATATCGACCCGGCGCTTGCGCCGGCGCAAAATCGCGAGGCGACCGAAGTCGTTCTCAAGGCGCTGACTTCGGAGATTTTGAATCACGAAGGCAAATTCTATCGCTACAAGAACGTCCGCATCGCGGCGCAGCCGCTGCAGAAGCCATATCCGCCGTTGTGGTTTGCGCCGATAGAGCCCGGCCGCGCGGCCGACGCGGCGCGTCTCAAGGGCAACGCGGTGACGCTGATCCCGAATCCGGGCGTCAAGGCCATCGCCGACGCATATAAAGCGGCCTGGCAGGAGCAGGGCAACAAGGCCGTCGACCTGCCGCTGATCGGCGTCTTCCGTCATGTCGTCGTTGCCGACAGCGACGCCAAGGCGCGCGATATCGCGCGCGGCGCCTATCGGCGGTGGCGCGAACACATGGCGTTCCTGTGGGAGTGGGGCGGCGTGCCGTTCCCGCTCGACATGATTTATCCCGCAGACCTGGAAACGCTCGAAGGTATGGCGATGGGCGTCGCCGGATCGCCCGAAACGGTCCGCCGTTATATCGCCGCGAGCGTTGAGCAGACCGGAATCAACTATTTCGTTTGCGACATGGCCTTCGGGTCGCTGCCCTACGAGGCGGCGGCGCGCTCGGTCGAACTGTTCGCCAAGGAAGTAATGCCGGCGTTTTGCTGAGGATTAAAGCGTGGCGATGGTCTTGAGCGCGCCGTCGAGCGCGATGCCGTTTTCGTCCATCAGCGCCGCGTCGCGCAGCCGCCGCATCCACTCGGCGCCGTCGGCGCGCTTTGTGAGCAGCGGCACCGCGCCGATGACGCGGTCGAATTTCGATTCGCCGCGGGCGTGCGTGTCGGAATAGCCCTTTACCAACCGGCGCGCGGCGACGATCTCGACGGCGAGGTCATAGTTGCCGGCGGCTTGTGCGGCGGCGAGCGCCAGCCACGGTTCGAGATGCGCCATTTCGCGTTGGTGCCGAAGTGTGCTGCGGCGGATCGGTCGGAGCGCCGCCAGCACGTAGAGCATTAAAAACCAGTGGATCGTGCCGGAGCGGACGCGGCGGCCTTTGCGGAACAACCAGCCGAACAGCGCCGGATGTGATTCGATAAAGCGTCCGAGCGGAGCCGGCATGGTGCCGGCCACTTCCTCCAGCCGGGGGTGCATATACTCCGTGGTGTAGACGATCTGTCCTTCGCCCACCGAATTTTCCCGCAGCACGCGATCGTAGCGCGTGGCGCGCGTCTTGAGGTCGGCCACCCAGATCACATCGTCATAGGACATCGCCACCGCGACGTACTTCGCCGCCGCCGCGGTCAGCGCGTAAGATTTCGCGGCGCCGCCTTGGCTGCGGTCGAGCTCGTAAATTCGTGCGACGCGCTCGAGATATTCGCCCGCATAGGCGGGATCCTGAAAATCGGTGAGCTTTTTGACGCCGGCGAACAGCATCGCGTGCAGCGGCTCTGGAAATTTGCGGATCGACACCAAAAGCTTGTCGAGGTCGGGGCGGCCCGCGGCGGCCGGCAACGGCGCGAAATGCTTGGTGGGCTTTTTGACGACGGGGCGTGATGCAGCGGGCTGCGCGGCTTGGTCGTATGCGGCGCCAAACGCCTTGAGGCTGGGCTCGACGCCCCTGCCGCCGGCTTTGACGATGGCCTCGAAGCTCTCGCGAGGAAACGGCAGAGCGCCGGATGCCGCCAGCGTGCCGAACAAGCAGGCCGAGATGTGGCTGTTGTTCTTGTTCGCCAACGCCTCCATGTCGAAGGCGATGGTGCGCTTGGCCGCGACGCCGGCCGCCTCCACGACCACGTTCGGATCGGCGGTGGCGTCTCCCGGCTTTTCCTTCTCCGCGGTCGAGTACATCCGGTGCGTTGACGCGATCAGGGTGGTGCGGTCGGGCGTCACCAGACCGCGCAGGATGGAGCGCCCGGCCTCCATCAGCTCGGCGGCGAGCACGATGTCGACTTCGCCCTGCGCCGGCATCAGCGACAGGATCGGTGCGCGGCCCTCCTTCGGCGGCAGCATCTCGACGTAATAGATGGTGGCGCCGGTGCGCTGGGCGACACCGGGCACCGAGGTCGACTGGGCGTGCCAGCCGAGCGACTCGGCAAGTTCCACGATCCAGTCGGCGAGCACGCCGCCGCCCTGGCCACCCATCGCCATGACGGCGATGCAGATCGGACGATCGGTGGTGAATCTCGTCGGCGTTCGCGACAGATCGTTCATGACTGCGCGTTCCTGCATCAATCCGCGAAGGCGACGCGGCGGGCCTCGCGGCGGCCTTGCAGGAAGCCGATCACCGACCGGCGCAGACTGGCCAGAAAGCGATCGAGCCAGGTCGGATTGTGGATGATGTCGGCGCGGTAGAACGACGGGCAGAGCACGGCGGCCTCCGACACCTCGCCGCAATTGCCGCAGCCGACGCAGTTGTTGTCGATCGCGGCGACCGGATCGTCCTTGAGCGGATCGTCGGTGTGCTTCATCGACAGCGACGGGCAGCCGGAAAGCCTGATGCAGGCATGGTCGCCGGTGCAGACGTCCTCGTCGACGCCGAAGCGTTCGCGCACCATGCGTTGTCCGTCGCGTACGGATTTCTGAAACAACGGCTTCGCGCGGCGCTGCTTGTTGAGCATGCATTCCGACGAAGCGACGATCACTTTCGGGCCGCCCTCCTTCGATGTCAGCGCCTCGCGGAGCGTTTCGCGCATCCAGCCGACATCGTAAGTGCGGTCGGTGTGGCGCACCCATTTGACGCCGACACCCTTTACCGCATGGACGATGGTGTTGTTGGTCGCACGCGCCGGGTTTTCCGCGCGCGACGACATGATGTCCTGACCGCCGGTCGCGGCCGAATAGAAATTGTCGACCACCATGATGACGCCGTCTTGTTTATTGTAGACCGCGTTGGCGATGCTGGTGGACAGGCCGTTATGCCAGAAGCCGCCGTCGCCGATCACCGAGATCGGCTTTTTGTCGGCCTTGACGTTGAAGGCGGACGACGACGCCGGGCCGAGACCGTAGCCCATTGTGGTGGCGCCGATGTTGAATGGCGGCAAACTCGCAAACAGATGGCAACCGATGTCGCCGGCGATCTGGTGCTGGCCGAGTTCCGCTTGCACGAGCTTCATCGCCGCGAAGATCGGCCGTTCGGGACAGCCGACGCAAAAGCTCGGCGGCCGCGGCGGCACGGTCTTGGCGAGCTGTTTGATTGTCGGATCGGCGAGAACGGCGGCGGCGTCCGGCGGCGGCGGCGCGTTGCCGAGCAGGACCTTGGCGTGGAGTTCGAGAAACGCCTTGACGCCTTTGGTGACGACCTGGGGAGTATATTCGCCAGCCATCGGCAGCACGTCCTTGCCGGAAATCCTGGTCTGAATGTCGCGGCGGCGTAGGATAGTGTTGATGGCCTGCTCGATGAATTCGGGTTGGCCTTCCTCGATGACAAGGATCGCCTTCTTGGTGGCCGCGAAGGCCGCGACTTCGTCATCGATCAGCGGGTAGGTGACGTTCAGACAATAGATCGGCACCGAGGTTTCGCCGTAGACATCGGCGAGGCCGAGCTGCTGCAGCGAACGCATCGCCGAGTTGTACATTCCGCCCTGCACGATGATGCCCACATCGGCCGTTTCAGGACCGAAGAACTCATTGAGCTTGCGCTCCTTGATGAACTTGACGGCGGCCGGCCAGCGCTGCTCGATCTTTTCCCGCTCGTGCAGATACGACGCCGGCGGCAGCACGACGCGCGCGGTGTCGCGGCGCGGATTTTCCAGCGCCTCGCGCAAGGTGAAACTCGGCTTCTTGTTGTCCTTGGCGATGAACCGGCCATGGACGTGACAAGCGCGGATGCGGACCTCCAGCATCACCGGCGTGTGTGACGCTTCGGAGAGTTCGAAGCCGTCTTCCACCGCCTTGACGATCGTCGGCAGGTTCGGCCGCGGATCGAGCAGCCACACTTGCGATTTCATCGCGAACGGGTGCGAGCGCTCCTGCATGATCGAAGAGCCTTCGCCGTAATCCTCGCCGATGATGATGAGCGCGCCGCCGGTAACGCCGCCCGAGGCGAGATTGGCGATGGCGTCGGAAGCAACGTTGATGCCGACCGGAGCTTTGAACGTCACCGCGCCCCGGATCGGATAATTCACGGATGCCGCGAGCGTCGCGGCGGCGGCCGCTTCGGACGCCGAGTTCTCGAAATGCACGCCCAGTTCGTCGAGAACGTCCTTGGCGTCGGCGAGCACGTCCATCAGATGCGAGATCGGCGCACCCTGGTAGCCGCCGACGTACGAAACACCGGATTGCAACAGCGCCTTGGTGATGGCGAGAATTCCCTCGCCGCGGAATTCCTCGCCCTCGCCGAGCTTGAGATCCTGCACTTCGCGCGCGAACGACCGTTCCGCCATGAAAACCTCCGGGCCGGCCTGCCGATCAATCGAGGCCGGTTTTCAATGCGCCGTATGACACTTTACATATGCGACCTTCCAAATCCTCTTGCAACGGCTTTCGAAACTCGGGCCGAGAAGGCGCCGGCAATAACAGGGACAAGGGCCAAACGGCAATCGTCGTGCGCGGCTTCTCCTGACGGGGGGCAATCCCTTTCCAGAGACGGTTGCAGCCGGGGAGGCCAAGCGCATGCTCCGCCGTCGAGCATTTCTCGCGGGCCTATCCGCGAGCTTATTTGGTCCGTCTAGCTTTCATTCTCGCGGTTTGAGACGGGTATTCGCCAAATTGCGCACGATAGTGTGCGGCAAAGCGTCCGATATGGGAGAAGCCGCAATCGAGGGCGATTTCGGTCACCGCCGCTATTCCGTAATTTTCGCCATGCCGAAGCGCGTCGCGTGCGTTCTCCAGTCTGATTTTTCTCAAATAAGCCATCGGCGTCGTGCTGCGAAAATCACGAAAACCGGAAAACAGCGTACGGGCGCTGACGCCGGCAATCGCGGCAAGCTTTTCGACGGTCAACGGTTCGGCGTAATGATGCCGAATGAAATCCTCGGCGCGATGCACGAAACGCGGCGCGGCGCCGGGCTGCGGCCGATCGAGCGCGGCGCTGACGTTGCTGTGCTGGCCGTAAAGCAGGGCGTTGAGCAAGGCGGCCGAGAGCTGTTCGGCGGCGCAATCATTCGCCAACGGATGATGGCCGGCGCCCGGCTGTCGCGCCAAACTCAGTTCTTCGGCGGCCAATTCGACCAAACGCAGAAAATAAAGCCCGGCCGGCGAGTTGAGACGAAATTCCGGTTCGAATTCGAGCGGCCCGTCGAGAGCGTGGCCCAGATGCGCGGCGCAATGTTGCTCCACGATATTGCGTTCGAACCGCAAACACACCTGCGCATTGCCGGCGTACCAGCGCATATGCACCGGCAGCGTGGGCGAAAGCAGCGATGCGGCCTGCGGCGATGAATCGAACCGACGGTTGCCGCAAGCAATCAGCGCACGACCGGCGACGGGAATTTGCACGCTGAAGAAATCACCCAGCCGATCGGGGTCGATCTCGACCTCGGCGCCATATTCGAGACGAATGAGCGACATGTCGCCGAGGCGCATGCGGTGCAGGCGGCCTTGCAAATCCGCGCTCGCTCCGTGCAAACGCAGCAGATGAGGCTTGAATACCCGCGAAACATCGTAGCGCACGACGTCGAAGTGGCGCGACGAAACTACCAGCGTATCGTCGGGAAACGTCACTTCGCGTAAATGAGGACCAGCCAAGTCCACGACTTTATGTCCAGCAGTCGCCGCCGTGCGCGGTCGAACAAACGCGTTTCCATAATTTTACCTGAGGCTAAGGCAAGTCGCGCGTCACGGGAAGATCGCTTGTCGGGCACCTTGGCCCATTTTTCCGCGCAATATGGCTAAATCGCGCGCAATGCGGATTGGCGTCGTGTGGCGCACAATGCTCGATTTCAGCACAACGCCGGCACGAGCGAGACATCCGCTCGAGATGACGCGGCGGATGTCTTATTCAACGTGAGGGTACCGTGAAGGCAATCGTTGCGACCACAATTGGTCCGCCTGATGTCTTGAAGCTGCAAGACGTGCGCAAGCCGGAACCGGGACGCGGTGAAGTCCTGGTCCAAATAAAATTCGCCGGCGTCAATATGGTGGACACGGTCGAGCGGCGCGGATTATTTCAGGAATCTCCGCGAACGACGCCGTACATTCCCGGACTTGAAGCTTCCGGCATAGTCGAAGCGATCGGCGAGGGCGTAACGCGCTTCAAGGTCGGCGATCGTGTCTGCTATATGCAGTTCCTCACGGAGTCCTACGCCGAATACGCGGTCGTATCGGAAAACATGCTGATCCGGCTTCCGGACGACGTTTCGTTGGAGGTCGGAGCGGCGATGACCGTCCGCGGCCTGACGGCGCATTACCTCATTCACGAATACGTCAAGATCAATCCTGGAATGTTCGTTGTCGTTCATGCCGCCGCCGGCAATTTGGGCATGATCCTAACGCAGTGGGCGAAGCACCACGGTGCGTTCGTGATCGGCACGACGTCCTCGGCCGACAAGGCGAAGATTGCTCACGGCAACGGCTGCGACGCCGTTATCATCTACTCGATCCAGGACTTTCCATTCGAAGTGATGAGCATCACCAAAGGTCATGGTGCCGATTTGATTCTGGACGCGGTCGGAAAGCCGACGATACCGCTTGATCTTAAGTGCGCGAACAAGCGGGGCACCATCGTATTCTACGGCATGGCGGGTGGCCGTCCCGATCCGATTGATCCTTATTTTCTTTACTTTTACCGCTCGCTGCGGTTTTGCGGGGGTGATTGCTTCAACTATCTTGAGACGCCCGAGGAGTTGCAGATGCGGATAGATGCTGTCTTCGACGGCTATCGACGCGGCTTCCTGCGCGCCGACATAACGGACATCGTTCCGCTCGATCGGGCTGCCGCGCTCCACACGCGTTTGGAGAGTAGGGCTACGAGCGGGAAGTTCCTGCTCAAGGTGGAGCACTAAAAGCGTCCGCAAGTGCGCCGGCTCGGCCGACTGGTGACAAGTGCTTGCAGCACTGATTGCGCGAGTGTTTGCACGAGGGCTTGCGCATGAGTGCACGTGGGCTTGGTGGCGGCCCGGGCTTTGCGTCAAGCGCTAAAGCCCGGAGGGTTTCGTTTTCAACACCGGTGCCCCGCGACGCGGCAAAATGCTTTAAAAATGCCCATTTCGTCAGCTTGTCCCAGTGTTGCTTTAGGCTTAAAGTAACTGCCCATAGTGCCGACCAGCTATGCACTTCTGCATAGAGTAGCGTGCACGAGTTGCCGCCTCCTCGGCGGTCGATAGGGGAAGTGTCACCATGTTCAACGTCACGCGTCGTCAGGCCCTCGCGGGGAGCGGCGGGCTTCTCACCACGCTGCTTTTGCCGCAGCGCTTCGCCAGCGCGGCCGTCGGCAGCACGCTTAACATCGCCTACAACGTCAACCTGCCGTCCTTCGATCCGCAGACCGGGCCGTCATCGGTGAATCCGACCATCCAGGCGATTTACCGCTCGGTGTTCGATCAGTATGTCGGCCAGAAGCCGAATCTTGCTTTCGAGCCCGGCCTCCTCACCGGCTGGGGCTGGAACGACGACAAGAGCAAGGTCTGGCTGGATGTCCGGGAGAACGTCGTTTGGCACGACGGCAGCCCGTTCACGCCCGAAGACGTGGTGTGGTCGATTGAGCGCGAAGGCAAGCAGGGTGGCGGCAACCCGGTGTCGTTCATCTGGGCCGGCCTCGATAACTTCAAGATCGATGGCAAGCGCATCACCGCCGACGTCAAGCAATACGACCCGGTTATCTTCAAGTGGATGGCCTTCCTGACCGGCTATGTGCTGCCCAAGGCCTATTTCGAAAAGGTCGGCCCACAAGGCTTCGAAAAAGCTCCCATCGGCACCGGCCCCTATATGGTCGACGCCTACGAGGGCAACGCCTACCTGCGGCTCAAGGCCAATCCGAAATATTGGGGCGGCAAGCCGCCGTTCGAAACCGTGGTGTTCAAATTCGTGCCCGACGCGACCAGCCGCGTCGCGGAAATCGAAAGCGGCTCCTCGGACGTGACCCTGGAAGTTCCGTACGAAGAGTACGACCGGCTCCGAGTCAAAGCCGGGCTGAAGGGCGAGTGCAAGCCGATTTCGGACATCGCGCAGATCTTCATTACCAACGGCGGCGTGATGGACGACAAGAATGTGCGTCTGGCCATGTGTCACGCCGTCGACAAGGAAGCGATCGTCAAGCGCCTGTTGCGCGGCTATGGCGTGCCCATCGCTACCCTCGAGGCGCCGGAATATGCGGCTTTCGATCCTTCGATCAAAGTGACGCACGATCCGGCGCTTGCCGCCAAGCTTCTTGGCGCCAGCGGCTACTCCAAGGCAAAGCCGGTCAAGTTCACAATCCAGACGACGCGCGGCTATAAGCCGAAGGATTACGAAATGATCCAGGCGATCGTCGGCATGTGGCGCAATGTCGGCATCGACGCCAATATCGAGATCTACGACATCGCCAAGCACTTCGAGCTGCGCATGTCGCACAAGCTGGCGCCGGCGGCGTTCTACAATTGGGGCAACGCCATCGGTGATCCCACCACCTCGACCGGCTTTGCGATGTGGAGCAAATCGCCGCACTCGGCCTGGCATTCGGCCGATCTCGACGCCAAGATCGGCCCGCTCTGGGGCGAGAAGGACGAGGCAAAGCGCATCGCCGGCTGGAAGGCCGTGGATCGCTATATCGCCGAGCAGGGCTACATCCTGCCGCTGCTGCAATACGCGCAGCCGATCCTCTACAAATCCACTCTCAAGGTGACCCCGAACGGTTCGGGCGCCTTGCAACCGGCGACTCTGGTCGCGAAGGCATAAACTCAGGACGAGTGTCGATACGGTCCGCCGCCGCGCCGGGGCGCGGCGGCCATCGACGACGAGAAGTTTCAGGGACCGTCGATGGTGCTTGCCGTTGTCGTCAATCGCATGGCCATGGCGCTGGTGACGCTTGCCGGCGTCGCGGTCGTGGTTTTCGTCCTGCTGCGCGTGGTTCCCGGCGATCCGGTCTCGATGATGATTTCGCCTGGCGCCAGCCCGGCCGATATCGCGGCGCTCAAGGCGCATTATGGCCTCGACGCCCCGCTACTCACCCAGTTCTGGATATGGATCAGGGGTGTGGTGACCGGCGATTTTGGCATTTCGATCACGCTGCATCGCAGCGTGACGGAGGTGTTGGCCGATCGGCTGCCGGCCACTCTCGAACTTGCGGCTTTGGCGCTGGTCGTCGCCGTCGTGATCGGCGGCAGCGCCGCGATCGCCGGCACGCTGATGCGGCGCACCGCCGGCGAGGCGGTGATCGACGGATTGAACAGCATCATGCTCGCCGTGCCCGATTTTATCTGGGCGATGGCGCTGGTTTTGCTTTTCGTCGTCGCCATTCCGGTGCTGCCGTTGACCGGCCGGATCGACCCGGTTCTGGCCGAGGGTTTCAGCACCAAATTTTATCTGGCTGAAAGCATCCTGACCGGCCGCTTCGCAGTGGCCGGCAATATCTTGAGCCATATGGTGATGCCGGCCTTGGCGCTGGCGCTGCCGTTGGCTGCGGTTATCGTGCGGCTGCTCAAGCAGTCGCTGAAAGAAGCGATGGTGCAGGATTACGTGCTGCTGGCACGGATCAAGGGATTTGGCGAGCTGCGCCTCGTGTTGCAGGAAGCGCTGCGCAACGCGATCGGCCCGACGCTGGCGCTGACCGGCGTGCAGTTCACGTTCCTGATCGGCGGCACCGTGATCGTGGAGCGCATCTTCTCCTATCCGGGGATCGGCAATCTTGCCATCGATGCCGTGATCAACCGCGATTTTCCGCTGATCCAGGGTTTGGTCATGCTGTTCGGATTGATCTTCATCCTGATCAACATCGGGGTCGATCTGACGGTGGCGACGCTCAATCCGAGACTGCGTCATGCGTGACCCGGAAGCCGTGTGACGTGGAACATTGGACACCAACATCGGCGGCTTCGACGGAGGATATCGGTTCACGGCCGCCGTCGATCGCTGCCCGGCTCATGCACGACCCCAAAGTGGTCTGCGCGGGCGGTTTCATCCTGCTCTTGATCGTGCTCGCCATCGGGGCACCGCTGATCGCGCCGCATGACCCGCTGGCGCAGGATCTCCTCTTTGCCACCGTGCCGCCTGCCGGCTTTTCCGGCGCCGAGCCCGGTTATTTGCTCGGCACCGACGGGCTCGGCCGCGACGTGCTGTCGCGCGTCATCTATGGCTCGCGGGTGTCGTTGACGGTGGCTTTCGTCGCTGCCGGGCTGGCCTGCGTGATCGGCTCGCTACTCGGGCTTTTGGCCGGGTATTTCGGCGCATTCGTAGATGCGGTGATCTCGCGCTTGGTCGATATCTGGATGGCGTTCCCGCCGGTGCTGCTTTCGATCCTGTTGATCGCCGTGCTCGGCACCGGCCTGCATTCGGTGATCACCGCCATCGTCGTCATCGACTGGACGCGTTTTTGCCGGGTTATCCGCACCGAGACCATGAGCCAGGCGCGGATGGACTACGTGGTGGCGGCCCGCACCATCGGCTTCTCACGCCTCGCGATCTTGTTCCGCGAGATTTTCCCCAACGTCGTCCCAGTACTGATTGCGCTCTTAACGTTGGAAATGGGCATTGCCGTGGTGATCGAGGCGATCCTGTCCTTCGTCGGCCTTTCGGTATCGTCTGATACGCCGACCTGGGGCGGCATGATCGCCGAAGGCCGCCAGATCGTGCATGAAGCGTGGTGGGTGCTGGCGGCGCCGCTCGCGGCGCTGTTCGCCACCGTCGTCGCATTCAACCAGCTCGGTGACGGCTTGGCGCGCAGCCTCGACCCGGTGTTGCGCCGATGACGACAACGCCAGAACTGATGACGCCGCCGCCGACCGCGCCAGGGCTAAATACACCAAAGCTGAACACACCAAGGCTTGCCATCGACGCGCTCAGCGCGATCTCATTGCGAGACGGCGACAAGCCGGTCTTGCGCCAGGTATCGCTCGCCGTCGACCGGGGCGAAGTGCATGGGCTGGTCGGCGAGAGCGGGGCGGGAAAATCCACCATCGCCAAGGCCGTTCTGGGCATCATTCCGTCTCAGGTTCGCGTGACCGGCGGAGCTATCGGATTCGAGGGTCGCAACCTGCTGTCGCTGTCGCGCAACGAATTGCGCGCGGTGCTCGGCCGCGACATCGCGCTCGTCCCGCAAGATCCCTCGACCGCGCTCAACCCGTCGCGGCGGATCGATGCGCAAATGACCGACGGCCTGCGATTAAAGCTGGGCCTCTCGGCGAAGGAGGCGCGCAATCGTGCGGCGGCGTTGCTTGATGAGGTGCAGATCCGCGATCCGGACCGGGTGCTGGCGAGCTATCCGCACCAGCTTTCCGGCGGCATGCGACAGCGCGTTCTTATCGCCGCCGCGTTCGGCCTCGAGCCGAAGCTCGTGATCGCCGACGAGCCCACCACTGCGCTCGACGTCACGGTACAAAAGCAAATTCTCCGCCTCATTCGATCCCTGCAAGAGCGGCACGGCACCAGCGTGTTGTTCGTCTCGCACGATCTCGGCGTGGTGGCGCAGATCTGCGATCGCCTGACCGTGTTGTATATGGGCAAAGTGATGGAGCAGGGCTTCACGGCGGAGGTGCTCGCCGCGCCGCGTCATCCCTACACCCGGGCGCTGCTGGCGGCCAACCCGCGTTATGACCGGCCCGATACTGGGCTCGAGCCGACCCCGCCCGAGGTCGTCGCCGCACTGCGCGCCGAAATCGCCGCCTTCGATGCCGGCGTCATGGAGGCGCGAAATGGCTGAAGATTTGTTGGTCGCGCGCGGCCTCGTGGTTTCCTACGGGCGCCATGGCGCGCCCGCCGTGCTGCATGGCGTCGATGTCCGCGTCGGCAGAGGCGAGACGGTCGGCATCGTCGGCGAGTCGGGCTCGGGCAAGACCACGCTGGGCCGGGCGCTCCTCGGCCTGGTCATGCCGGCGGCGGGCTCGGTCGTATTCGACGGCAGCGATATCACTGCGCTTGAGGAAAAAGCGCGGCGGCCGCTGCGCCGGCGCATGCAGATGATCTTTCAGGACCCGATGTCGTCGCTTAATCCGCGCCACACCATCGGCCGTATTCTGATCGAGCCGATCCGCCTGCACGGTCTCGCCGACAATCAGAAAGCCGCCCGCACGCTGGTGCACGGCGTGCTCGATCGCGTCGGCTTGTCCCGCGGCACCGTCGATCGCTATTCGTACGAGCTTTCCGGCGGACAGCGTCAGCGTGTCGGCATCGCTCGCGCCGTGGTGCTGCGGCCGGACTTCGTGCTGGCTGACGAAATCGTCTCAGGGCTCGATGTCTCGACCCAGGCGCAAGTGTTGCGCCTGCTCAAAGAGCTGACGAGCGAAATGCATTTGGCGCTCGCCTTCATCAGCCACGATTTGTCGGTGGTGCGCTCGATCTGCCAGCGGGTCGTTGTCATGCGCGAAGGCCGCGTGGTGGAGGAGGGGCTCTGCGAACGGGTCTTCGCCGCACCGTCGAACGGCTATACGCGGATGTTGATCGACGCCATTCCGCTGCCGACGGTCGATCCCGGATGGCTCACGCGCGGTCCTTCGATCGAGGCCGCCACTGCTTGACACCAAAGATCGCGCCGCCGGCGATTAGGGGCCGCCAGATGCGATCCGGAACATCCGCCCCGCAGGAGGTTGTTGTGTTCAAATATACCCGTCATCTCGTCATCGCGGCTGCCAGCGCCGCGCTGCTCGCGACGTTTGCGACCGCCCGCGCCGATGGCATTCCGGGATTGCGCGGCCACGATCACACCGGCATCACCGTGCCGGATATTAAGCAAGCGGTCGACTTTTTCGTGAACGTGGTCGGTTGCAAGGAGGCCATGTCGTTCGGCCCGTTCGCCGACGACAAGGGGACGTTCATGCACGATTTGCTCAACGTCAATCCGAAGGCCGTGATCAAGCAAATCACGCTGGTGCGCTGCGGCTACGGCTCCGACATCGAGATATTTCAATACAGTTCTCCAGATCAGAAAAACATGACGCCGAAGAACAGCGACATCGGCGGCTATCACATCGCCTTCTATGTCGACGACATCAAAGCAGCGAAAGCTTACCTCGAAAGCAAGGGCGTCAAGACCTTCTTCAACCTCTCGGTCGACCAGGGGCCGGCCGCGGGTCAAAGCATCTTCTATTTCCTCGCACCGTGGGGCTTGCAGCTTGAGGCCATCAGTTATCCAAAGGGCATGGCCTACGAGAAAACTTCTCCGATCAAGCTGTGGTCGCCTAAGGATCCGAGCAAGTAAAAATCGGCTTACGTCACGTCGTCATGGCCGGGTCGTCCCCGGCCATGACGGGACATCCGGTCAGCCGTCGCGCGATCGCGCGCGCACGAAATTGACGATAGCGGAGAAATCCGATCCGCTGCCGCCTTCCTCGGCGAAGTGCTGGTAGATTTGCGCCGCTTGCGCGCCAAGCGCTGTATCCGCTTTCACCGATAAGGCCGCCTCTTTCGCGAGCTTGAGATCCTTGAGCATCAAGGCGGCGGCGAAGCCCGGCTTATACTCATTGTTGGCCGGGCTCGCGGGCACCGGGCCCGGAACCGGGCAATAGCTCGTCAGCGACCAGCATTGCCCCGAGGAAGCCGAGGCGACATCGAACAAGGCTTGGTGCGACAGCCCGAGCTTTTCGCCCAACACGAACGCCTCGCTCACCGCAATCATCGAGACGCCGAGGATCATGTTGTTGCAGATCTTCGCGGCTTGACCGTTGCCGGCTTCGCCGCAATGCACGACGCGCTTGCCCATGCGTTCGAGCAGCGCTTTGCCGCGGGCGAAGGCGTGCGCCGATCCGCCGACCATGAAAGTGAGCGTCGCCGCCTTGGCGCCGCCGACCCCGCCCGAGACCGGAGCGTCGAGCGTGGCGAGGCCGCTTGCGGCGGCGAGCGCATGCGCCTTGCGCGCGCTCGCTACGTCGATGGTCGAGCAATCGATAAACAACGTGCCCTGCCGCGCGTGCGGCACGACCTCGTTCCAGACGGAAAGGACGTGCTCGCCGGCCGGCAGCATGGTGATCACGACATCGGCGTCATCGACGGTTCCCCCGGCGTCGGCGACGATCTGCACGCCATCGCGCGCCGAAGCCTCCCGCGACGCCGGCACGACGTCGAAGCCCAGCACGCGCTCGCCGGCTTTGACGAGGTTGGCGGCCATGGGGCCGCCCATGTTTCCAAGTCCGATGAATCCGATTTTCGGCATGGCTTAGGCCTCTTTGTTCAAGCCGTGAAAGTCAGTTCCTTCTCGCCGACCGGCTTAAAATGCGCCGCGACAATCTCCGCCGTGACGTCTTCGAGCTTGTCGGGGCACCATTTCGGGTTGCGATCCTTATCGACGATGGTGGCGCGAATACCTTCGATGAAGTCGTGACCGGCGATGCTGGCAAGCGCGATGCGGTAATCCTGCTGGAAGCTTTGCTCGATCCGCTTGAACGCCGCCGCGTCGCGGACGTTGCGCAACGTCACTTTCAGCGACGTGGGAGAGGCGCTGCGCATGGTAGCGTGCGCCGCCTGCGCCGCGGCGAATTTTGAAGCCGCCAGCCAACTCATGATCGTCTCCACCAGGTCCGCGCCAAAGCAGCTGTCGATCCATTCCCGCGCCGCCGGCAATTTGCCGGGAGGCGGCGCGACGGACATTGCGTTGAGCCGGGCGCTGACATCCTCGGCGGTACGGCAATCGGCCAGCGCAGCCGGCAGTTCGGCGAGCCGTGCCGCGGGGATATGCAGGTCGGCGAAGCCGCAGCCGATGGCGTCGGCGGCGCCCATGCGGTCGCCGGTCAGCGCCAGATACGTGCCGGAAAATCCCGGCGAACGCGCCAGCACGAACGATGCGCCGACATCGGGAAAGAAGCCGATACCGACCTCCGGCATCGCGACCACGGAGCGTTCCGTCACGATGCGGTGCGAGGCGTTTGCCGAAAGGCCGACGCCGCCGCCCATGACCGTGCCGTCCATGACCACGATGAAAGGCTTAGGATAACGCGCGATCATCACGTCGAGATGATATTCGGTCGCCCAGAACCGGGCGGGCAGCGGACTGTCGCCCGCTTTGGCCGCATCATAGAGCGCACGGATGTCGCCGCCCGCGCACAAGCCGCGTTCGCCGGCGCCGTCAAGCAGCACCGCGCCGACGGCGGGATCGTGCGCCCAGTCGCGCAGCAATGCTGCCATCGTAGTGGCCATGTCGAGGGTGAGCGCATTGAGCGCTTTCGGCCGGTTCAGCGTCAACCGGCGCAGCGCCCGCTCTTGCCGGGCGATAATCTCGCCGTCCTGCACCAGCGTTTCACTCATCGCCCGATGAGACTTCGCGCCACGATGAGCCGCATGATCTCGTTCGTACCCTCGAGGATTTGATGTACGCGCAAATCGCGCACGATCTTCTCGATGCCGAATTCCGCGAGATAGCCGTAGCCGCCGTGCAGTTGCAGCGCCTGGTTGGCGACATCGAAACAGGCGTCGGTGACGAAACGCTTGGCCATCGCGCATAGCGCAGTCGCGTCCGCATCCTTGCGGTCGAGCGCCGCCGCCGCCCGCCACAGGATCGCGCGCGATGCTTCGAGCGCGGTCGCCATGTCGGCGAGACGGAATTGCAGCGCCTGGAATTCATCAAGGCGTTTGCCGAAGGCGCGGCGTTCCTTCATGTAGGCGAGCGATTTTTCCAGCGCGATCAGCGCCCCGCCGAGCGAGCACGCCGCGATGTTGAGCCGGCCGCCGTCGAGCCCGGCCATCGCGATCTTGAAGCCGACGCCTTCGTCGCTGAGCCGGTTTTCGATCGGCACCCGCGCGTCGGAAAACATCACCGCGCGCGTCGGCTGGGCGTTCCAGCCCATCTTGCGCTCGTTGGCGCCGAGCGAAATGCCGGCGGTATCGCCGGGAACCACCAAAGTCGAAATGCCGGCCGGACCATCGCCGCCGGTGCGCGCCATGACCACGTAAAGGTCGCCGGCTCCGGCGCCCGAGATGAACTGCTTTTGACCGTTGAGCACGTAATGAGCGCCGTCGCGAACCGCGCGCGTCGCCAGCGAAGCCGCGTCCGAGCCCGAGCCCGGTTCGGTCAGGCAATAGCTCGCAAGAAGCTCCATGGTGCACAATCGCGGCAGCCATTTTTTGCGCTGCTCTTGCGATCCATAAGCGTCGATCATCCACGCCGCCATGTTGTGGATCGACATATAGGCCGCGACTGTCGGGCAGCCCATCGCCAGCGCCTCGAAGATCAACGCCGCGTCGAGCCGCGACAGCGCCGATCCGCCGACGTCGGCGGCGATGTAAACTCCGCCCATGCCGAGTTCGGCGGCTTGGCGCATCTCGGCGACGGGAAAGTGCTTGGCCTCGTCCCAGGCGAGCGCATTTGGAGCAAAGACGTCCGCGGCAAAGGCGCGAGCGACGTTGCGAACGGCGATCTGATCCTCGTTGAGCGAGAACTGAGGCGATGCCGGCGCTGCGGACGGATCAAGCATGAGCGTTTTGCCAAGCCTCGTGGTCATCTGCGCCAGCGGCTTGGAGTGCCGCGGGATTTTGCGTCAAAATGACGGAGCTTTGAAGCTGAAATAGCATTGTCGTTTTGGCCCAGCAATGCGAGACTTCACCTTAATATGGGCGCGTTGCGTAGCGCCTGTGACCGTGGATTGGGGGATCTGGGGTTTCCGCGTCGCAGCACGGCGGAGCATCGGCTTCCGGCGGTTCTGCGGCGTCCCTCAACCGCAAAAAGCGGCTTCGCGCGGCTAAAAAGCCCGTTGCAATGGGCACGCGCGGTTAAAAACAGAGGGAGCGGAGAAACGCCGTGCAGTCGATCGATCGCAGCGCGGATACGGTAGCGAAGCTTCTGCTCCAGAACGCCGCAGCGCTTGGGTCGCGGCCGGCGATGCGCCACAAGGATTTCGGCATCTGGAAGACCTGGACTTGGGCGCAAATGCTCGAGGAAATCCGAGCCTTCTCGCTTGGGCTTGCCGAACTCGGCGTCAAGCGCGGCGACAAGTTCGCCATCATCGGCAGCAATCGTCCGCGGCTTTATTGGGCAATGTGCGCCGGTCAAGCGCTCGGCGCCGTGCCGGTGCCGGTCTACGCCGACGCTGTCGCCGACGAGATGGCGTTCGTGCTGGCGCATGCCGAAGTCACCTTCGCCGTGGTCGAGGACCAGGAACAGGTCGACAAGTTGATCGCTATCGCGGAGCGGCTGCCGCAGCTTCGGCGGGCGATCTACGACGAACCGCGCGGATTAAAGGAATACGACCACGGTCGCCTGATCGCTTTCGCGGACGTGCAGGCCATCGGCCGCAAAACGCTCGCGAGCGACGCCGCACGGCTCCAACAATGGGAAGCCGGCGTGGCGGCGGGCAACGGCGGCGATCTCGCCGTCATCCTTTACACCTCGGGGACGACGGGAAGTCCCAAAGGAGTGATGCTGAGCTATCAGAACGCCATCGTCTCATCGCGCAACGGCAACGCTTTCGACGGCCTCGGCCCAAACGACGATGTGCTGGCTTACTTGCCGATGGCGTGGGTCGGCGATCACATTCTTTCTTACGTGCAATCTTATGTCGGCGGCTTCTGCGTCAACTGCCCGGAAACGCTGGATACCGTCGTTGAGGACCGGCGCGAGATCGGCACCACTTACGCATTCGCGCCGCCGCGTGTGTATGAGAACAATCTGACGCTGACCATGGTGCGGATGGCGGATGCCGGCGCATTCAAGCGCGGGCTGTTCGACTTTTTCATCAAGGTGGCGCGGCGCTGGGGCGAGAAAATCCTCAACGGCGAAAAAGTGCCGCTGCACGCGCGGCTGCTGTACGGCCTCGGCGACCTGTTGGTTTACGGGCCGCTGAAGAACCGTTTTGGGATTTCGCGCATCCGCGTCGCTTATACGGCGGGCGAAGCGATCGGCCCGGAGATATTCCGCTTCTGGCGCGCCATCGGCTTTAACTTGAAGCAGCTCTACGGCCAGACCGAGGCGTCGGTCTACGTCACCGCCCAGCCGGACGGCGAGATCGAGGCCGAGACGGTAGGGACGCCGTCGCCCGATGTCGAGGTCAAGATTTCCGACAACGGCGAGGTGCTCTACCGCTCGCCCGGCGTCTTCATGGGCTATTACAAGGATCCGGAAAAGACCGCCGAGGTGCGCACGCCCGACGGCTGGGTGCGCAGCGGAGATGCCGGTTTCTTCGATGCCAAAACCGGCCATCTGAAAATCATCGATCGCGCCAAAGACGTCGGCCGGCTCCAGGACGGCACTCTGTTCGCGCCGAAATACATCGAGAACAAGCTCAAATTCTATCCGAATATCCGCGAGGCGGTGGCGCTCGGCGCCGATCGCGATTTTGTTTGCGCCATGATCAACATCGACTTAACCGCGGTCGGCAGCTGGGCGGAGCGCCACGGCGTGGTCTATGCGTCCTATCAGGAGCTCGCCGCCGATCCGCGCGTCTATCAGATGCTCGCGGAGCATATAGACGAGGTAAACCGCTCGCTCGCCAACGAGGAAGTGATGGCCGGCGCGCAAATCCGCCGCTTCCTCATCCTGCACAAGGAGCTCGATCCGGACGACGGCGAGCTCACGCGCACACAAAAGCTGCGTCGTAGGCATATCGTCGATCGCTATGCGCCCCTGATCGAGGCGTTCTACCAGGGCGCCACGACGGCGGACATTTCGACCGAGGTTACCTTCGAGGACGGCCACAAGGGCATCATGGCCGCGCAGCTCGAAATCCACGACATGGAGCCCTATGCCACCCCGGCCGCCAAAATGGAGCGCGCCGCGTGAGAGCGCCGTCGGCGGCAGACGTCCAGGCCGGCGCGGCTCTGCTCGCGGTCGAGGATGTTTCGCTGTCGTTCGGCGGTGTGCGGGCGCTCACCGGGGTCTCGTTCGACATCCGCAAAGGCGAGATTCGCGCCATCATCGGGCCGAACGGCGCGGGCAAGACGTCGATGCTCAACGTCATCAACGGATTTTACCAGCCGCAAGAGGGCCGCATCACCTTCAGAGGCGAGGTGCGCAAAGCGATGCGGCCATATCAGGCGGCGCGCGGCGGCATCGCGCGCACGTTTCAGAACCTGGCGCTGTTTCGCGGCATGACGACGCTCGACAACATTATGGCCGGGCGCACACTCAAGATGAAGCGTGGCTTTTTCTGGCAACTTATCCGCTACGGGCCCGCGCTGGCGGAGGAGGTCGAGCATCGCCGCCGCGTCGAGGAGATCATCGATTTTCTCGAAATCGCGGCGATTCGCAAAATCCAGGTCGGGCGGCTGCCGTACGGCTTGCAAAAGCGCGTCGAACTCGGGCGCGCGCTCGCCATGGAGCCCGATCTCTTGCTGCTCGACGAGCCGATGGCGGGCATGAATCTCGAGGAGAAGGAGGACATGTCGCGGTTCATCATCGACGTGAACCAACAATACGGCACGACCATCGCGCTGATCGAGCACGACATGGGCGTGGTCATGGACCTGTCCGATCGCGTCGTGGTGCTCGATTACGGGCGCAAGATCGCCGACGCCACGCCCGACGAGGTCAAGCGCGACACCGGCGTGATCCGCGCCTATCTCGGCGAGCCGCAGGGCGACGGCGCGGCAGGGTAGGGCAGGGATGGACATCCTCTACCAGATCTTCGTCTCCCCGTTCGTGCAGATGGCCACGGCGCCCGATCTTCTGGTGCAGACTTTGTGGGACGGGCTGGTTTCCGGCGTGCTCTATGCGCTGATCGCGCTCGGCTTCGTCCTGATTTTCAAGGCCTCCGGCGTGTTCAATTTCGCCCAAGGCATCATGGTCGTGTTCGCAGCCCTCACATTGGTCGGCCTGCACGAGCACGGCGTGCCGGCCTTCGTCGCGCTCGGCCTCACCGTTGTTGTCATGTTCATTTTGGCGGTTGCGGTGGAGCGGCTGGTGCTGCGGCCGCTGATCAACCAATCGGACATTATCCTGTTCATGGCGACCTTCGGGATCACCTATTTCCTCATCGGGTTCGGCCAGCTCGTATTCGGCGGCAATCCCAAGGTGATGATCACGCAGCAGCTCTATCTGCCGAGCGGCGCCATCGAATTCAAAGGGCTCGGTGGCTTCGTGTCGCTGCAAAAAATCGACATCGCCGCAGTCGTCATCGCTTCCATCATGGTCGCGGTGCTGGCGCTATTCTTTCAGCGCACCCGGATCGGCAGGGCGCTGCGCGCGGTAGCCGACAGCCATCAGGCGGCCTTGTCGGTCGGTATCTCGCTGGAGCAGATCTGGGTGATCGTGTGGTTTGCCGCGGGCGTAGTGGCTTTGACCACCGGCATCATGTGGGGCGCGCGATCGGAAGTCTCGTTCTCGCTGCAGATTATCGCGCTCAAGGCGCTGCCGGTGTTGATCCTCGGCGGGCTGACCTCGATCCCTGGCGCCATCGTCGGCGGGCTCATTATCGGCATCGGCGAGAAGCTCGGCGAGTTCTACTGGGGGCCGTTGCTGGGCGGCGGCATCGAGACCTGGCTCGCCTATGTGATCGCGCTCGGATTTCTGGTGTTCCGGCCGCAAGGCTTGTTCGGCGAAAAGATTATCGAACGGATCTGACGATGCTTTATCGCGAAGTCGGTCAATACAAGTCGAGCTACGCCGCCGACATGGCGATCTTTCCGATCCTGCAGGATCGGATCGGCATCGTCGTGATCCTGCTGATTGCCTACGTGGTATTTCCGCTGATCGGCAACGACATCCTGCTTAACACCATCCTGATCCCGTTTCTTATTTTTGCGCTCGCCGCCATCGGGCTCAACCTGCTCACCGGCTATACCGGGCTGCTCTCGCTCGGCACCGGCGCTTTCATGGGCGTCGGCGCCTATGCCTGCCTCAAGCTGACGACCATTTTCCCGCGGCTCGATATCGTCGTCTGCATTATCGCATCGGGCTTCGCTTCGGCGGCCGTCGGCGTGCTGTTCGGGCTGCCGTCGCTGCGCATCAAGGGCTTTTATCTCGCGGTCGCGACGCTGGCCGCGCAATTCTTTCTGGAATGGTGCTTCATCCGCATCCCTTGGCTTTACAACAACAGCGTTTCGGGGGCGATCGAAGTTCCACTACGCACAATCATGGGCATTCCGGTCACGGGGCCGACCGCGACGTCGCTGACACGTTATTTCGTCGTGTTGAGCATCGTTGTCGCCATGACGTGGATGGCGTCAAATCTGGTGCATGGCCGCATCGGGCGGATGTGGATGGCGGTCCGCGACATGGATCTTGCCGCTGAACTGATCGGTATCAGGCTTTTGCGTACCAAGCTGCTCGCATTCGCCGTATCGTCGTTCTATTGCGGCGTGGCCGGCGCGATGATGGTTTTCCTGTGGTACGGCGGTGCCGAAGCCGACGTCTTCGCCATCGACCAGAGTTTTCTGGTGTTGTTCATGGTGATCATCGGCGGACTCGGCACATTGATCGGCTCGTTTCTCGGCGCCGCGCTGATCTATATCTTGCCGATCGCATTGCGCACCATTCCCGGCACATTCGGCTTGCCGATCCGCCCGGCCGCCGCCGAGCAATTGACTTTCGTGATCGTCGGAGCCCTGATTATCTTGTTTTTGGTCGTTGAACCAAACGGCCTGGCGCGGCTCTGGCAGATCGCCAAACAGAAGTTGAGGGTGTGGCCCTTTCCGTATTGATGGTGCACACTCGCCCCACGTCCCGCTTCCGGCGCCGAGCCGGCCGGGGATTGCCTCGTTCCCGCTAAAGAGATCGAGGTCAAAACGAACCCGCCGGCAAGCCGGCGTCATTAGGGAGAAACGGCCATGCATCTGAAGCATCTTGCTCTCGGCCTGGCGGTAGTGATCGCGGTGCCCGCCGCGGTCGCGACGGCGCAGGCCGAAGACGGAATTTACGTTCCGTTCTTCACCTATCGGACCGGACCGTTCGCCGGTTCGGGCATACCCGTCGCCAACGGGCTTGAAGACTACATGACGATGCTCAACGAGCGCGATGGCGGCATCGGCGGTGTCCGCATCATCACCGAGGAATGCGAGACCGGCTACGACACCAAAAAGGGCGTCGAATGCTACGACTCGGTGAAGGGCAAGAACCCCATCGTGATCACTCCGTATTCGACCGGGATCACGTTGCAGGTCATTCCCAAGGCGTCGGTCGACAAGATTCCGGTTTTGTCGATGGCATACGGGCTCTCGGCGTCGGCTGACGGAAATCTGTTCCCGTGGATCTTCAATGCGCCGGCCACTTATTGGGATGGCGCCTCGGCCTTTATCCGTCATGTCGCCACCGTCGAAGGCGGCTTCGACAAGCTCAAGGGCAAGACCATAGGCCTGGTCCATCTCGACGCACCCTACGGCAAGGAGCCGATTCCGCTGCTGCAGGCGCTGGCCAAAGACTACGGCTTCAATCTCAAGCTCTATCCGGTCCCCGTCGCGCAAATGCAGAACCAGACTTCGCTCTGGCTCGACGTGCGCCGTGACCGGCCCAATTGGATTTACATCCAGGGCTGGGGTGCGATGAATCCGACCGCGGTCAAGGAAGCGACCAAGATCAACTTCCCGATGGATCACCTGGTCGGCGTGTGGTGGTCCGGCGGCGACGACGACGCCCGTCCGGCGGGTCCGGCAGCCAAGGGCTATTCTTCGCTCGATCTCAACGGCGTCGGCACCAACTATCCGGCGATCCAGGACATCCTCAAATACGTCGTCGACAAAGGTAAGAGCCAGGTCGCATCGAAGGACAAGGTCGGCGAGAATCTCTACAACCGCGCCGTCCTGAACTCGGTGCTGATCGCCGAAGCGATCCGCACGGCGCAGCAATTGACCGGCAAGAAAAAGGTCGACGGCGCGGATGTGCGGCGCGGCTTCGAGGCGCTCAACATCACGCAAGCGCGCTGGAAAGAAATCGGTCTGCCGGGCTTTGCCGCGCCGGTTCATTTGAGCTGCGCCGATCACAACGGGCATAGCGGTGTCTCGCTTGTCCAATGGGACGGCACGAAATGGAACACGGTGGTGCCCTCGATCGAGCCGATCAAGGACAAGGTCATTCCGCTGATCGACAGCGCCGCCGAGGAATATGTGAAGGCCAACGCCGGCTGGCCCAAGCGCACGGAGCCTTGCGACAAGTCGTCGTAAGGAGAGACGCATAAGTTGCGTTTCCCGGAGGCGGTGCGGCGCTCCGCGTCGCACCGCCGCTCCGGAATTCTTGCAGTGGCGGCGCTGTTCGCCGCGGGCAGGAGGAAGCGACGGTGGCTGAAGTCGCGTCAATAAGATCCGCGCCGGGGTCGGCGCCGCCGGCAACGGCCGCCGCGGCGCCGATCCTTTCGCTCAACAACATTGAAGTCGTTTACGACCGCGTCATCCTCGTGCTCAAGGGCGTATCGCTTGCGGTGCCGAGTGGTGGCATCGTTGCGCTGCTTGGCGCAAACGGCGCCGGCAAGACGACCACGCTCAAGGCGATCTCCAATCTGCTCCACTCCGAGCGCGGCGAAGTGACCAAGGGCGCCATCGTGTTCGACGGCGCCGAAGTTCAGGCATTGTCGCCGAACGAAGTGGTGCGGCGCGGCTGCATCCAGGTGATGCAGGGCCGCTATTGCTTCGGGCATTTGAGTATCGAAGAAAATCTGCTCACCGGCGCGTTCACCCGTCGCGACGGCAACGCCGCGATCCGCGCCAGCCTGGAGAAGGTTTACACTTATTTTCCGCGATTGGCCGAGCGGCGGCAGGCGCTGGCCGGCTACACGTCAGGCGGCGAACAACAGATGTGCGCCGTCGGGCGTGCGCTGATGTCGCGTCCGAAGATGATCCTGCTCGACGAACCTTCGATGGGACTGGCGCCGCAGATCGTCGAAGAAATCTTCTCGATCATGAAGACGCTCAACGACGGCGAGGGCGTCTCGTTTCTGCTGGCGGAGCAGAACGCCAATCTGGCTCTGAAATACTCCGGCTATGGTTATGTTCTCGAAAACGGCCGCGTCGTACTCGACGGCGCGGCCGCGACGCTCGCCGAGAACGAGGACGTCAAAGAGTTCTACCTTGGCGTCGCCGAGGGCAAGCGCAAGTCGTTCCGCGACGGCAAGCACTACAAGCGGCGCAAGCGCTGGCTTGCGTAGGCGTGTCGTCCATTATTGGTGTTGATTTCTTATGTGCGGATGGGCCGCTTCTGCTTCTAGCGGCCAGTTAAAAAGGCATTACCTGGGAAGTAGGTATCGTGAGTTCTCGAACACACGTCGATCAACGCCGCAGTGCCCAAATATTCGGCGCTGATGCATCCGGCGATTATTGAGCCGTAAAAACAGGGATTCGACCTCTGCACCTTTGATTGTCCGAGATGTCTGTACGTCGGTACAGTTGTGCAGATATGGGAGAATACAATGAACGAAGACGGTAAAATTCGAGCGGCCTTGGATCGCCACTGGGCGGCTTCGGACGCGAATGATTTTGAGACGGAGCACGAGATTTACCAAGACGATGCGGTGCTTGAGTACCCGCAGTCCGGGGAGCGGATCAGCGGTCGGCGCAACATTCAAGCGTCTCGTTTCGCGCAACCGAACAAGAAGCGATTTACGGTGCAGCGCGTACTCGGTGCCGCCGACCTTTGGGTGACGGAATTGGTTCTTACATACGACGGCTTGCCGTCTTACACGGTGAGTATCATGGAGTTTAAAGACGGGAAGGTTGCCCGTGAAACCCAATACTTCGGCGATCCCTTCGAGCCAGGGGCGTCGCGCGCTCAATGGGTCGAGCGGATGCGTTGAAATGTTTGCCATGAAATAGAGGCGATAGAGGCGACTAAGTACGCGGTTTTCGTGTTTCTTATTGGTCCCCGGCTGCGAATTCGGGCCGCGGCACCGGGGTCGACATAGCGGCGCCAGAAAAAACAGCAACCATGATGGATATATTGTTCAATGGTATCGGGTGGACCGACATCGCATTCCTTCTCAACCGCGTTGCGGTTGGGGCATTCTTTATGCTGTCGGGATATCACAAGCTGTTCAACGCGGAGCGCCATCGCACGTTCGCCGATGAACTTAAGGGGCTCGGCGTTCATGCCGTGGGCTTCAATCAATGGTGGGTTCCGTCGGTCGAGTTCGCCGCCGGCGCCGCCGTCCTTGTCGGGCTCTTGGCGCCGCTCGCCGCGCTTGGCCTGCTTGTCGTCATCCTCGTCGCCATCGCCACGTCCGGGCGGCAGCGAATCAAACTTTACAAGCCGATCGATCAAGCGGATCGCATCGACGATTGGCTCTATTTACCGGAGACGCTTTATGCCTTTATGCTGATTATAGTCATCTCGGCCGGCGCCGGGCCTTACAGCCTCGACGCCCTGATCCTGGGCCTGATGAATAAGCACGTCGCGTGATACCGCGTCCTCACCGGTTATCTTGTTCTGATTCCGCAACAGGCCGGCAAACCGCCGCCATCATGAGTGGTTCGCCGTGATTGTCACGACCTTCCCCAGAGCCGTACGAGTCATCGAGCATACTTTGATACCGTTGAAAGACGGCACGATGCTGGCGGCTCGCATCTGGCTGCCGGAGGATGCCGAGCGGAATCCGGTTCCCGCAATCCTTGAGTATCTGCCGTATCGTAAGCGCGACGGCACCTACGAACGAGACGCGCTCACTCATCCGTATCTGGCCGGTCACGGCTACGCGGGCGTCCGCGTCGACCTTCGCGGTAGCGGTGAATTGACGGGCCTGCTGTTCGATGAGTACGCCACGCAGGAACAGGACGATGGCGTCGAGGTGATCGCCTGGCTGGCGGCACAACCTTGGTGCAATGGCGCCGTTGGAATGATGGGGATTTCCTGGGGGGGGTTCAACGGACTTCAAATTGCGGCGCGCCGTCCCCCGGCGCTCAAAGCAATCGTAACCATCTGTTCAACCGACGACCGGTACGCCGACGACGCGCACTACATGGGCGGCACGTTTCTTACCACCGCCGGACTTGAGTGGGCGTTTTTCTTTTTCAGCTTGATGTGCCTTCCGCCCGATCCGGCGCTGGTCGGCGATAGTTGGCGAGCGACGTGGTTGGAGCGCCTGCGGAACATACCGCTGTTTCAGGACAATTGGCTGCGGCACCAACGACGCGATGCGTATTGGAAGCACGGATCGGTATGCGAGGACTACGCAGCGATCCAATGCCCGGTCTACGCCGTAGGCGGTTGGACCGATGGTTATAAGAATGCAATCCCGCGCCTTCTCGAGCGACTGAAGGTGCCGCGCAAGGGCCTCATAGGGCCGTGGGGACACGCCTATCCGCACTTTGGGTTTCCCGGTCCCCAGATCGGATTCCTCCAAGAAATCCTGCGTTGGTGGGATCATTGGCTGAAGGGCGTCGATACGGGCGTGATGGATGAACCAATGCTGCGTACGTGGATGACGGAAAGTGTGAAACCGGCAACCCACCACGACACCTTGCCCGGCCGGTGGATTGCCGAGCCTTCATGGCCGCCGCCTGGAATGATACCGCGGCGGCTGTTTTTGACCGATGCGGGGCTGCGAGAAGCCGCGGCACCTTTGACGGCTCGCGCCGTGTGCTCGCCGCAGACGGTTGGCAAGTGCGGGGGCTATTGGGTTCCATTCGGTCGCGGGCGCGACCAGGCGGGCGACCAGCAAGAAGATGACGCCCGCTCGCTGACGTTCGAGACGACGCCACTCGACGAGCAGATCGAGATCCTTGGCGCCCCGATCGTCACGCTTGATGTCGCGTCCGATCGGCCGATTGCGAATCTGGTGGTACGGTTATGCGATGTGCATCCGTCCGGTAAATCGCTGCGTGTCAGTTATGGCGTGCTCAACCTCACCCATCGCGAAAGCCACGAACAGCCCGCCCTGCTGGCGATAGGCGAGCGCTACCGAGTGCGCATCAAGCTCAATGATGCGGGCTCGGTATTTCCAGCCGGCCACAAGGTGAGGCTTGCGATATCTACGGCTTACTGGCCGATGATCTGGCCCAGCCCGGAGACGGCGACGCTGCAGATCTTTGCCGGGACCCTCGATCTGCCGCAACGCCCGCCCAACGTCGCTGACGCCAAGCTCCCGCCTTTTCCCGAACCGGAGACGGCCTCACCCGAGAAGCCAACCATCTCGCATCGCGACGGTGTGCGGGTTGAACGCATCGATCGCATCGATCTGGAATCGGGCACACAGGACAAGACGGAGTATCATGTCGAGGACAATGATCCGCTCAGCGCCGTTGCCGAGTTGCGCCATTCCCAGACTCTGTCGCGAAACGAATGGCAAATCCGGGTCGAGACGCAGCTGCGGTTGTCGTCCACGGGCAATGCCTTCCGGCTGCAGGGAAGTTTGCGCGCCTTCGAAGGCGCGAACGAAGTTTATCATGGCGACTGGGACCGCACTATCGATCGAGATTTCGCGTGACGATCTGAATAATGCCTAACTCGATGAGCGCAGAGTCTTGCTCTGCCGCAACGCGGACCAGGCGCAATGTTTGTGCAACCCTGTATCTGGAACTCAAACCTTTCGGTCAGAACCGCGGAATTCGCGCCGCGCGATAGATTGGGCTGAGCGGGAGGACATCGGAGGTCCATCATGCCGAACTACGACGCGATTATCGTTGGCACCGGACAGTCTGGGCCCGCCTTGGCGCGGCGATTGGTGGCTGCGGGCCGGAAGGTCGCGATCATCGAACGCAAGCTGTTCGGCGGCACGTGCGTGAACACAGGTTGTACTCCGACTAAGACGCTGGCCGCGAGCGCCTACGTTGCACATGTAGCGCGGCGCGCCGCCGATTACGGCGTCAGGATTGAGGGGCCCGTCGATGTCGACATGAGGGCGGTCAAGGCACGAAAGGATGCCGTTGTGGCGGTGTTCCGCAATGGTGTCGAGGGATCGCTGGAGACGTTGCAAGGATGCACGGTTTACCAAGGCCATGGCCGCTTTGTTGCAGAAAAGAAAATAACAGTGGGCGGTTCCGAACTCGCGGCCGATCAAATCTTCCTCAATGTAGGCGCACGAGCCGCGATTCCGCCGATACCCGGCCTCGACCAAGTTCCGTACCTGACCAACACCACGATGATGGACATCGATTTCCTGCCGTCACATTTGGTGATCCTCGGCGGCAGTTACGTCGGCCTTGAATTTGCTCAGACCTATCGTCGCTTCGGAAGCGAGGTGACCGTGATCGAATTCGGACCGCGCTTGATCTCGCGAGAGGACGACGACGTCTCACAAGCTGTTGCCGGATTCCTCAAGGAGGAAGGCATTGACGTGCGCGTCAACAGCAAGGTCGTCGGTGTGGAGAAGCAAGGAAATTCGCTCGTGGCGAAAGTCGAATTGGCCGGGAGGATCTCGGAGATTGCCGGAACGCATCTGCTGGTTGCGACCGGGCGGCGGCCAAACACTGACGACCTTGGCCTCGACAAAGCGGGTATCGCCACTGACGCGCGCGGCTATATCGTGGTGGATGACCGGTTGCGTACCAACGTTTCCGGTATCTGGGCGATGGGCGACTGCAATGGTCGGGGCGCGTTCACCCACACGTCATGGAATGATTTCGAGATCGTGGCGGCGAATCTTCTCGACAATGACCACAGAAGAGTGAGCGACCGCATCACGGCCTATGCGTTGTACACCGATCCGCCGCTTGGCCGCGCCGGGATGACGGAAGCGGAAGTTCGCAAGACCGGCAAGTCCGCGCTGATCTCGACCCTGGCAATGAAGGACGTCATGCGCGCTTATGAAAGAGGCGAGACCAAGGGTTTTATGAAAATACTTGTTGATCGAGATAGCAAACAAATATTGGGCGCCTCCTTCCTGGGACTCGAAGGTGACGAGGTTGTCCATTGCGTACTCGATATCATGTACGCCAAGGCGCCCTACACGGTGATCCAACGCGCGATGCACATTCATCCCACAGTGTCGGAGTTTATTCCGACTATGCTGGAAAGGCTCGAGCCGTTGCAATGATCGGGGCCGCAATGCCGCACCGATGAGATGGACGCGGCTGTTGGTTCGGTCGTAACGATAAGAAAACAGGGGACGAGGGTGGCGTTATGACAAGCGATTTCAACGATGCGCTTATTCTTGCGGCCCGTCTTCTTCTTGCGACGCTATTTCTGATTTTCGGCTGGAGAAAGCTGAGGGATTTTTCGGGCACCGTAAGTCAAATGGTACAGGAGGGCCTTCCGTTGCCGGTGCTGGCTGCCGGCGTAGCGACTTTCATGGAGCTTCCAGTCGCGTTCGCAGTCGCCGTTGGCGCGTTCGCACATCCTTCGGCTTTACTTTTGTTTTTATACACGCTGGGCACCGCGCTTATCGGGCATCGCTATTGGACGATCACAAGTGCTGCTTACGTTGACAGCATGGACAGCTTTTACAAAAATTTTGCCATCATGGGGGGCTTCTTGCTGTTGTACGTGACCGGCCCGGGGAAATATTCGATCGATGCAATTTACGGCATCGTCGCGCCGTAAATTGGGCCGACGATGGAACGTCACGTTCACGTCACGTCCGGTGCCGGATATTTGATCGACGAACTTATCGACAGCCACCCGAACGGCGCATAGCCTTGTTTTTAACGGCCGGGTGCGAAGAGACGGCGACACGCCGAACTTGGCGTTACCCATCAACTAGCTGCTACTGCCGTCGGTAGGCAAAAAATCCAACTCTAAAATCCGGTCCATGGCTTGGACGGGGTAGACCATGCGGCTGCCTGATCGCCGCCAATCCAGCCGCCGTCCACGCCGTATTTTCGTCGTGGAGATAACAAAGGGAAAAAAGTCATGAAAGCGCTGATGGTTATCACATCCCACGACCAACTGGGCAACACCGGGCGAAAGACAGGCTTCTGGCTCGAAGAGCTCGCGGCCCCTTACTACGTTTTCAAGGACGCCGGCGTCGAGATCACGCTCGCATCCCCCAAAGGCGGCCGCCCCCCGCTCGATCCTAAGAGTGACGAACCCAAATTCCGCACCGAGCTCACGATCCGTTTCGAGAAGGACGCAGCCGCGGAAGCTCAGCTGGACAAGACCGTTCGCCTCGACAGCGTCAAGCAGGAAGACTTCGACACCGTCTTCTATCCGGGTGGCCACGGCCCAATGTGGGATCTCGCCGAAGATAAGAACTCCATCAAACTGATCGAGTCCTTTCTTGCGGCCGGCAAACCAATCGCCATCGTGTGCCATTCCACGGGGGCGCTGCACCGCGTCAAGGCGCCGGACGGCAAGTTTCTGGTTCAAGGCAAGGAAGTTACCGGCTTCACCAACGGCGAAGAGGAAGAGATGGGTCTCACTAAAGTTGTGCCCTTCCTTGTCGAAGATGAGATGTTGAGACTGGGCGCCATCTTCTCGAAGGTAGCCGACTGGGGGGTTCACGTGGTCAGCGATGGCTTGCTGATCACAGGACAGAATCTCGCTTCTTCCGGCCCAGCCGCGAAGACGCTGATGGCGGCGCTACAGCAAAAGGCCAGACCGGCCGCCACCGCCTGAGTGTTGTCGATCTTGCCGCTGGAGAGGCGCGTTCGATGCGCGCCTCGCCTGCGGCACGGACGGAACTTCGAGCGGGGGAGCCTGACGGATGGAGTTGACGTCGGCGACAACGACCTACCACCGCGTGGCGGTCGATGGTGTCGGAGTTTTTTATCGCGAAGCTGGTCCGAAGGACGCGCCGTCGATCGTGCTCCTGCACGGGTTCCCATCTTCCTCGCGCGAGTTCGACACGCTCATTCCGCTCCTCGCCACACGCTATCATTTGATAGCGCCTGATTTTCCGGGATTCGGTCAGAGTGATACCCCGGCGCCGTCATCGTATGTGTACAGCTTCGACAATTTGGCCAAGACAATCGACGGCTTCCTCGAGCAACTCAAGATCAACAAATACGCTTTCTTCCTTCATGACTACGGCGGGCCGGTCGGCTTTCGCATCGTCTCCGCGCATCCGGAGCGGCTGCAAGCGCTCATCATCCAGAATGCCAATGTCTACAAGGAAGGCCTGGGCGCCAAGTGGACCGGCATTGCGCAATATTGGGCCGATCCGAAAGCGCATGCCGAAGTGTTCGATGCGTTCGTGTCGCTCGCGGCGACCGAACAGCGTCACACCCTCGGCACCTCGCATCCCGAACGCTATAACCCGGACACCTGGACCGATGAGTACGCCCACCTGTCGCGGCCCGGCCAACGCGAAATCCAGGCCGATCTGCTATACGATTACCGGACAAACGTCGCTTCATACCCGACGTGGCAAGCATGGTTGCGCGAGCACAAGCCGCCGGTTTTGGTGGCCTGGGGGCGGAACGATCCCTCGTTCATCGCCGCCGGCGCAGAGGCGTTCAAGCGCGATCTGCCTGACGCCGAAATTCACCTGCTCGATGCCGGCCATTTCGCCCTGGACGAGAAGAACGATGACATCGCGAGTTTTGTTCTCGCGTTTTTGGCCAGACATTCCATCTGACCCTGTTCCGCGCGAGGCATTGCAGTCTGTGACGCGGTTGTGACCACACGCCGAACGCGGCCCTTACCGGCCCCGGAAGAACCGCATACAATCGCGCTGCGGGAGCCGGTGAAGCCATATCCAAATTGGAGTCATCCATGAGTCAGGTGGAAGTCGACCAAAAAACCTATCAAATGCCGCCTAAGGACGGGATTACCGTCGCACACTTTCTTACCGTCGCCGACGTGGAGCGGTCGCTTCGATTTTACGAAAAGGTCTTCGGAGGTCGCATTGAGAGCAGAGGCGATAAGGTCGGCGCGCCGGGGTACCTCCAGATCGCCAACACATGGCTCATCGTCAACCCCGGTGGCGGTCCGACGCCCGACAAGCCGACGGTAACGCTCAGCGTCCCCCCCGACCCCGATAAAGTCAGCAGCTTTATGAATATCCGCGTTGCCGATATTCAAGCGTGCTACGAGCTATGGAAAAGCCGGGGAGCCGAGTTTATCACGGAGCCGAAACCCAAGTACGGCGAGACGCGCTGCTACATTCGCGATCCTGACGGCTACATCATAGAAGTCGGGCAGAGCAACCCAGGCGTCACTTACGGCTAAACGGCGACACCATGAAGTCCGAAAGGGATGGTATCAACCCGGCAGCCAAGCCAAGCGGAATAGGTTGCGTCGAATGCTCGGCTCTGGGCGAATGGTGGCTGCATCTTCGCAGATGTGCCGAGTGCGGTCACATCGGCTGCTGTGATAGTTCGCCAAATCAGCATGCATCGAAACATAATGCTGCTACGGGTCACCCGATAATCACGAGTTTCGAGCCGGGCGAGGACTGGTTTTACGACTATCGTACGGAAGAATCCTTCACTGGCCCGAAGCTTCACGCTCCTCACTGCCATCCGGTGGATCAACCGGTGCCCGGACCGGCGGGAGCGGTGCCTTCAAACTGGAAAACGTTGCTTAACGAATAGCGGGCAGCCTTTTGGCTTCCGATCTCGGCGCCACGAGGCCGCCATCTGAGAATCCGCGTCAGCGAAAGCCCGCCTCGACGCTGACGCCCTTCGGCGGCGCGATTTCCGCCGGCACGAAAAAGTCCTGCGCCAGCGGTTGCGTCGGGTCGACGCGATATTGGTCGAAATCGGCGACGCCGTTCTCCGCCAGGAAATTGTCGTCGATCAGAAACCGTCCGGTGAGTTCGCGCGCCGGCTTCGAAAATACCGTGTAGGCCGCTTCCGCCATGATTTCCGGCTTGCGCGCCTGCCGCATCACGGCCTCCCCGCCGAGCAGATTCTGCACCGCGGCGGTGGCGATCACCGTGCGCGGCCAAAGCGCGTTGACGGCGATGCCCTTGCCGCGCAGTTCGCCGGCAAGCCCGAGCACGACCAGGCTCATGCCGAACTTGGCCATGCTGTAGGCGGTGTGCGCGGCAAACCATTTCTCCTTCATGTCGAGCGGCGGCGAAATCATCAGAATGTGCGGATTAGCGGCCTTTTCCAGATGCCGGATCGCCCATTTCGACACGACAAACGTGCCGCGCGCATTGATCTGGTGCATCAGGTCGAAGCGCTTCATATCGGTCGTGACCACTGGCGTCAGCGAAATCGCGCTGGCGTTGTTGACCACGATATCGACGCCGCCGAAGCGCGCCGCGGTCTGGTCCAGCGCATCCTTGACCATCGCTTCGTCGCGGACGTCGACGACGAGGGGGAGCGCCTTGCCGCCGGCACGTTCGATCTCGTCCGCCGCGGTGTAGATGGTGCCGGCAAGCTTCGGATGCGGCTCGGCGGTCTTGGCCGCGATCGCGACGTTTGCGCCGTCGCGCGCCGCGCGAAGTCCGATCGCCAATCCGATGCCGCGCGAGGCACCCGTGATGAATAGTGTTTTGCCTTGAAGCGACATGATGGCCTCACTTCTTGCGCGCGAGGAACGCCTGGAACGCCGCGCGCGCCTCGTCGGATTGCAAAAGATTTCTAAAATGCATCGCTTCCACTTCAAGCCGCTGGGCGATCTCGTCGAGATTGCCGCGCATCAGGCTTCGGGTCACTGCAAGCGCCTTCGGCGGTAGCGCCGCGATTTCTCGCGCCGCCTGCGTCGCGACGGCATCCACATCCGCCGCGGCGACGACGGCGTTGACGAGACCCGCCTCTTTGGCTTCCGCAGCCGACATAGGCCGTCCCATCGCCAGCATGGCGAAAGCGCGCGCATAGCCCATACGCATCGGCGCCAACAGCGTCGAGGCCGCTTCCGGCAAGAGTCCGAGCTTCAAGAATGGCGTCGAGAACGTCGCTTCGGTGCTGGCGACGACATGATCGCAGTGCAGCAGCATGGTGGTCCCGACGCCGACGGCGACGCCGCCTACGGCCGCGACCTTGGGTGTTTTGTTTCGCGCGATCTCCTCGATGAAACCGAACGCGTGCATATCGGAGCCGCCTTGGGCGGCTTGAATGAAGTCGCCGATATCGTTGCCGGCGCAGAACGCGCCCGGCGCGCCCGCCAGCATCACGCAGCGGATCGAGTTGGCGGCGTCGGCTTCGCGCAACACGCGCGTCAGTTCGGCGTACATCGCCTGCGTCAGCGCGTTCTTCTTTTCAGGACGGCTCAGCCGGATGGTGCGCACCCCGTCGCTATCGGTCACGATCACGGGCTCGCTCAATGTTGCCTCCCACTGCGATGCTTTGCCCGGTCAGTGGGTAAGGACAATCGCAAATTCAACTCTTGGCTTTGTTGTTGCGAATGAGTTTTCCGATCGCCCGAAACTCTCCGCCGGCTGCCGCCCGCGCCTGCGATTCGATGGCGCGGTAGAGGCCGACCACCCGTTCGCCGACGGGAGTGACGACCGCGCCGCCGCCGCGCAGGCCGCCGGTTTCGGCGCGCACCGCCGGTTCGCGCAACGTCTGATTGATCTCTTCCACCAGGAGCCAAGCGCGGCGGTATGACATTCCGATGGAGCGTGCGGCCGCCGAGATCGATCCGGTCGACCGGATCGCCTCCAAAAGCGCGATCTTGCCGGGGCCGATGCGATCCCCGGACGCCAGATCGATGCGGATGGAGAGATGAGTGCCTGCCATGCCGCTTCGCTCCCCGAAAGGCGTCAAAAGCAGTCGCGCCAATCGCCTGCCTTCGTCAAGGGCCATATTCGCGTCCATCGCGGATGGTCGATCGGCAACCGTCAAAAGGAAAGGGCATGACGAATTGATCGTCATGCCCTTGTGCTGCGTCGTCCGTCTAAAGATCGGTCGTTACATCAGCGCGGCGGCTTTCTCCAGCGCGATGAACAAGCCGATGAAGAACGGGATCGCGACGGCGACCCAGGCCAGAACAACGCCGATGCCGACGCCACCGCGCGCCGCGGTGTCGACGTTGCCGGCAATGCGATCCTCGCGCTGAAGCGCGCGCTCGCGCGCAAGTTCGTCTTCAGTCATCAGGTATTTGGGATTGACGGGCTTGATGAAGAAATTGCAGACCAGCCCGATAAACAACAACCCCGCCATGATATAGAGCGTGAAGTCATAGACGAGATTATGCGCCACGCCGTGGTCGAGCTCGAACTCCCGCAGGCTGGCGATGAGGGCCGGCCCCGCGACGCCGGCGACTGCCCATGCCGTGATCAGCCTGCCGTGAATCGCGCCTACCATTTGCGTGCCGAAGATGTCGGCAAGATAGGCGGGCACGGTGGCGAAGCCGCCGCCATACATCGTCAGGATCACGCAGATCGACGCGACGAACATGAGCGGCAGACCGAGGTGTCCCCAGGTCGGCATCAGGCAGTAAAGGACGATACCGAGGATGAAGAATGTGTAGTAAGTCGTTTTGCGGCCGATTTTGTCCGACAGTGCCGCCCAGAAAATACGGCCGATGCTGTTGAACAGGCTGATCAAGCCGACCAGTCCGGCCGCCGCAGCCACAATCGCCGCTTTTTGAACAGGCGTTAGCGCCGCGATCGATTGGATACCGAGCAGCTTGGCCCCGAACACGTCCTGCAACATCGGGCTCGCCATCGCGATCACGCCAATTCCCGCCGTGACGTTCATGCACAGCACGCCCCAAATCAGCCAGAACTGCGGGATCCCCCATACGCGGTTCACGTGCACATGACGTTGCGTGATCATGGCGTTGTTCTGCTGGGTGGCCGGCAACGTCCAGCCGGTAGGTTTCCATCCGGTAGGGGCAACCCGGAAGCCGAAGGCTCCCGCGGACATCGCGATGAAATAGGCCACACCTAACACCGCCAACGCCAAGGGAACGCCCGAAATGCCGGTATGTGCGGAATGCGCCATGACCCAGACCGCCAGCGGAGCGCCGATCATGGCGCCGCCGCCATAGCCCATGATCGCAAATCCGGTGGCCATGCCGCGGCGATCGGGAAACCATTTGATGAGCGTTGAAACCGGCGTGATGTAGCCGAGGCCTTGTCCGACGCCACATAAGACCGAGACCAGATAGACCAACCACAGTTGATGCACCGAAACCGCAACTCCGAGCAGCACGAGACCGCCGCCCCAGCACAACGCGGCGATGAAGCCCGCCTTGCGCGGGCCGGCGTGTTCAAGCCAGCCGCCCCAGATCGCGGCAGAGATGCCTAAAACGGCGATGAATATCTCGAAGATCGGGGTAACGGTCGGGACCGACCAATTGCACGTCGTGGTGAAAAGCTCGGCGAAGAATCCCTGGCTGGCGCACGAAGCCGCGGCGTTCGGGATGAGCCGTGTCATCGGCAACCAGAACACGCTCATGCCGTAAGCCATGCCGATACACAGATGGATGGCTAAGGCGGCCGGCGGCACGAACCAGCGATTGAATTGAGGTCCGGCGACGATGCGGTCGCGCTCCAGCCACCCCGGCGCGGTTCCGATAACACTTCCAGCTTGTTCAATTGTCGTCACGGCGTTTTCTCCCCATAGCTTTTGTTTCAATCGGCGCTTTTTGCGCTCGATCAACTAGCGGTCTTTTGCTCCCGCGCCTCCGCTTTGGCTTTCGCCAGACTTTCAATCGCGGCGCGGACAATCGGATCTAATCCTTCGCCGCCCGTTTCCAGATATGCGAAGATTTGAGCCCGCATCCGCGGATCCCAGAATTTCTGAATATGATCGGCTACGCCCTCGACAGCTTGCTGTGGCCCCTGACTCGCAAAGAACTTACCGATCTGGTTCGCCATGTAAATCAGCTTTTCAGGCGACATTGGTCACGGTTTCTTTGTTGCTGTCCTTGATGCGCGCGGGATGAGTGAAGATTTCGAAGCCGTCGCCGCGGGCGACGGCGGCTAACGTTATTCCGGCAGCCTCGGCGGTGCGCACGGCGAGCGCGGTCGGCGCCGATACGGCAGCCAGGAGCGGCGCGCCGATAGCCGCGGTTTTCTGCACCATTTCAACAGACACGCGGCTGGTCAGCAGCACCATGCCGTTGTGGCCCGGCACGTCGCCACGGCGGAGCGCGCCGGCGAGCTTGTCGAGCGCGTTATGGCGGCCGACATCCTCCCGCACTGCAGCGAGACCGGCATCCGGGCGCCAAAATGCCGCAGCATGGACGGCCCGGGTTTGCCGGTTTAGTTCCTGCCGCGGCGGCAGCGCTTCGAGCGCGCGCATGATCTCGGAGGCGGCAAAAACCTGGCCGTCGCGGACCCGCGCCACAGCGCGCACCGCTTCATCGAGGCTGTCGATGCCGCACAATCCGCAGCCGGTCGGGCCGGCAAGGTAACGCCGGCGCTCGCTCAGAACGGCGGCGCGCGGCTCGTTGAGCCACATGCGTAGTTCGACTCCGGCGTCGTGCCAGACGACGTCGAGCTGACGGATGTCCGCCGGCGAGGCGATAACGCCTTCCGTGACAGAAAAGCCGAGCGCGAAATCTTCGAGATTTTGCGGCGTTGCCATCATCACCGCGTAGGAGCCGCCGTCATACGTAAACGCGACGGGGGTTTCCTCGGGAACGGTCCTGTTTCCGTCGGTGACGCCATGCTGGCGCCAAATCGAGCAAGCGACGGATTTCGTCGGCTCGTCCATGCCGCTATTCCGCGGCCTCGATGGTCGCAGCGATACGCCGGCTCTTGCGCGCCATCTCCTCGTATTGCTCCTGCCACTGCGTCGGACCGTTCGACGGCGACACCTGCACCGCAGTCACCTTGTATTCCGGACAATTGGTGGCCCAATCGGAATACTCGGTGGTGATGACGTTGGCCTGCGTGTTCGGGTGATGGAACGTCGTGTAGACGACGCCTGGCGCCACGCGCTCGGTGATCAGCGCGCGCAGCGATGTCTCGCCGGCACGGCTTGCGAGCTTGACCCAGTCGCCATCGTGGACGCCGCGCTGCTCGGCGTCGTACGGGTTGATTTCAAGCCGGTCTTCCTCGTGCCACATGATGTTGTCGGTGCGCCGTGTCTGCGCGCCGACATTGTACTGCGAGAGAATGCGGCCGGTCGTAAGCAGCAGCGGAAAGCGCGGACCGGTTTTCTCGTCGGTCGCGACGAATTCTGTGCGCATGAATTTGCCCTTGCCGCGGACGAAGCCGCCGATATGCATGACCGGCGTGCCTTCGGGCGCCTTTTCGTTGCACGGCCACTGCACCGAACCGAGCTGGTCGATTTTCTCGAAGCTCACACCAGCGAAAGTCGGCGTCAGCCGCGCGATCTCGTCCATGATCTCGGACGGATGATTGTACGTCATATCGAAGCCCATCGCCTTCGCGAGCAGAACGGTGATTTCCCAGTCGGCGTAACCGTTCTTCGGCGCCATCACCTTGCGCACGAGCTGGATGCGGCGTTCGGCATTGGTGAAAGTGCCGTCCTTCTCGAGGAAGGTCGAGCCGGGTAGGAACACATGGGCGTAGTTCGCGGTCTCGTTCAGGAACAGATCCTGCACGACGACGCATTCCATTGCGGCGAGGCCGGCGGAGACATGGTGCGTATCCGGATCGGATTGCAGGATGTCTTCGCCCTGGACGTATAGGCCCTTGAACGAACCATCGACCGCGGCGTCAAGCATGTTCGGGATGCGCAGCCCCGGTTCCTTCTCCAGCGTCACGCCCCACAGCGCCTCGAACAAGTCGCGCACGGCGTCGGTCGAGATATGGCGATAGCCGGGTAGTTCGTGCGGGAACGAACCCATGTCGCACGAGCCCTGTACATTGTTCTGGCCGCGCAACGGGTTCACGCCGACCCCCGGCCGGCCGATGTTGCCGGTCGCCATCGCCAGGTTGGCGATCGCGATCACCGTGGTCGAGCCTTGGCTGTGCTCGGTGACGCCGAGGCCGTAATAGATGGCGCCGTTGCCGCCGGTGGCGTAAAGCCGCGCGGCGCCGCGGATTGTTTCCGCTGGCACGCCCGAAATCTTCGCCACGGCCTCGGGGCTGTAGCGTTCCGCGGACACAAACGCCGCCCAATCCTGGAACTCATCCCATTCGCAACGCTCGCGCACGAAAGCTTCGTTGACGAGGTCTTCGGTCACGATCACATGCGCGAGCGCGGTGAGGATCGCCACGTTGGTGCCGGGCTGCAACGGCAGATGATAGGCCGCCTCGACATGCGGTGTGCGCACGAGGTCGATGGCGCGCGGATCGACGACGATAAGCTTGCCGCCCTCGCGCAGGCGCTTCTTCATGCGGGACGCGAACACCGGATGCGCGTCGGTCGGATTGGCGCCGATCAGCATCACGACATCGGTCTGCTCCACCGAATTGAAGTCTTGCGTGCCGGCAGAGGTTCCGAAGGTCTTGCTCAGGCCGTAGCCGGTCGGCGAATGGCAGACCCGGGCGCAAGTATCGACGTTGTTGTTGCCGAAGGCGGCGCGCACAAGCTTCTGCACCAGGAAGGTCTCTTCGTTGGTGCAGCGCGACGAGGTGATGCCGCCGATCGAATTCTTGCCGTGTTTTGCCTGAATGCGCTTGAACTCGGACGCCGTGTGCGCAATCGCCTCGTCCCACGATACTTCGCGCCACGGATCGCTGATCTTGGCGCGGATCATCGGTTTGAGGATGCGCTCGCGGTGGGTCGTGTAGCCCCAGGCGAAGCGGCCTTTGACGCAGGAATGGCCGCGGTTTGCCTTGCCGTCCTTGTACGGCACCATGCGCACGACTTCGTCGCCGCGCATTTCAGCCTTGAACGAGCAGCCGACGCCGCAATAGGCGCAGGTGGTGACGACCGAATGCTCCGGCGCGCCGATCTCGATGACGGTTTTTTCATTGAGCGTCGCGGTCGGGCAGGCCTGCACGCAGGCGCCGCAGGAGACGCATTCGGAACCGAAGAAGGATTCCTGCATCCCGGGCGACACCACCGAGTTGAAACCGCGGCCGGCAATCGTCAGCGCGAAGGTGCCTTGCACTTCCTCGCAGGCGCGTACGCAACGCGAGCAGACGATGCACTTCGACGGCTCGTAGGTGAAATAGGGATTTGACTCGTCGAGGCCCGGATTGGGATGGCGGGCGCCATCGTAGCCGTAACGCACTTCGCGCAGCCCGACGGCGCCTGCCATGTCCTGCAGTTCGCAATCGCCGTTGGCCGAGCAGGTCAGGCAGTCTAGCGGATGCTCGGAAATGTAGAGTTCCATCACACCTTTGCGCAGCCGTTTCAGGCGGTCGGTCTGGGTGTGCACCACCATGCCGTTTGCCACCGGCGTCGTGCATGACGCCGGCGTGCCCGCGCGGCCGTCGATCTCGACCAGGCACAGGCGACAGGAGCCGAACGCGTCCAGCATATCGGTCGCGCAGAGCTTGGGGATCTTCGTCCCCATCTCCATCGCGGCGCGCATGACCGAGGTGCCTTCGGCCACCGTCACGGCTTTGCCGTCAATCGTCAGCGTGACGGTTTTGTCCGTCCGCGGGCGGGGTGTCCCGTAGTCGATCTCTTGAATGAGCGACATCGGCAGTCTCTCCTTATTCGGCGGCTTGCAGCCGCGGCCGCCGGGGCTGCGCGCCGAAGTCTTCCGGGAAATGGTTCAGCGCGCTCATGACCGGATATGGCGTGAAGCCGCCGAGCGCGCAAAGTGAGCCGAACTTCATCGTGTTACAAAGATCCTCGAGAACCTCGATGTTGGCGCCGCGGTCCTCGTCGCGCATGATTTGATCGACCGTTTCGACGCCGCGCGCCGAGCCGATTCGGCAGGGCGTACATTTGCCGCAGGATTCTATCGCACAGAACTCCAGCGCGAAACGGGCCTGCTTGGCCATGTCGACGGTATCGTCGAACACGACGATGCCGCCGTGGCCGATCAAGCCGTCGCGGGCGGCGAAAGCTTCGTAGTCGAACGGCGTGTCGAACAGCGCGCGCGGGAAGTAGGCGCCGAGCGGGCCGCCGACCTGAACCGCCCGCACCGGGCGGCCGTTCCTGGTGCCGCCGCCGACGTCGTCGACCAGTTCGCCGAGCGTCATGCCGAAGGCGGTCTCGAACAGACCGCCGTGCTTGACGTTGCCGGCAAGCTGGATCGGCATCGTGCCGCGGGATTTGCCCATGCCGAAATCGCGATAAAAGGCGCCGCCCTTCACCATGATGACCGGCACGGTGGCGAAGGACAAAACGTTGTTGATGACGGTCGGCCGGCCGAACAGGCCCTTGTGCGCCGGCAAAGGCGGCTTGGCGCGGACCTGACCGCGCTTGCCCTCGAGGCTGTCGAGCAGCGAAGTTTCCTCGCCGCAGACATAGGCGCCGGCGCCGACGCGAACTTCCACATCGAAGGCGAAGGATGAGTTGGCGACCCGCTTGCCGAGGAAGCCGCCGCGCCGGGCTGCCGCGATCGCCGTTTCCATGGCAGCGACCGCATGCGGATATTCGGAGCGGATATAGACGTAGCCCTTGGTGGCGCCCGTGACGATGCCGGCAATGGTCATCCCTTCGATCAGGACGAAAGGATCGCCTTCCATGATCATGCGGTCGGCGAAGGTGCCGCTGTCGCCTTCGTCGGCGTTGCAGACGACGTATTTTTGCGGCGCTTTGGTCTGGGCCACGGTGCGCCATTTGATGCCGGTCGGAAATCCGGCACCGCCGCGGCCACGCAGCCCCGACTGGACAACCTCTTCGATGGTCGCTTCGGCGCCGGCCGTGAGCGCGCGCTCCAGGCCCTTATAGCCGCCGTGCGCGCGATAATCGTCGAGCGAGCGTGGATCGACGATGCCGCAGCGGGCGAATGTCAGCCGCGTCTGCCGCTTGAGCCACGGAATCTCTTCGGTCGGGCCGAGGCGTAGCGGATGCGCGCCGTCGCCGGCGATCGCGGCGAGCAGGCTGTCGGCGTCGGCCGGCGCCACGGGCCCATAGGCGACGCGGCCCACCGGCGTTTCAACCTCCACCAGCGGCTCGAGCCAATAAAGTCCCCGCGAGCCGTTGCGCACGATGTCGAGCGCGACGTTGTGCCGCGCCGCTGTCGCCCGGATTGCGGCCGCTACTTCGTCGGCGCCGACGGCGAGCGCGCCGGCATCGATGGGTATGTAGAGCCGCAGCGTCATCGCTGCGCCTCCGCCAGCAGGGCGTCGAGGCGGCTTTCGTCGAGTTGTCCGACCAGGCGCCCGTCAAGCATCGCGGAAGGGGCCAGGGCGCAGAGGCCGAGGCAATAGACCGGTTCGAGGCTGACGCTGCCGTCGGGAGCGCTCGTCCCCATCGTCACGCCGAGCCGGGATTCGGCTCGCGCGGCCAACGGATCGCCGCCTGCCGCCTGGCAGGCTTCAGCCCGGCAGAGCTTGAGCACGTGCCGGCCGGCCGGTTCGCGGCGGAAGTCGTGATAGAAAGTGACGACGCCATGCACTTCGGCCCGGGTGATATTCAAGGCCTGCGCGATCATTGGCTCCGCGGCCTCGTCGATATAGCCGAACTCCTCCTGGAGCGCGTGCAGAATCAGTAAAAGCGGGCCTTCGCGATCAAGACACTCTTGAATGCGCGAAAAGGCGACGTTCTTATCCCAGGAGGCGGGGTCTTCCTTACGCGTTTCTGGTTGTCTCTTCGTCATCCGGGGCGCTTTTACCAATTATGCAGTAAACCGCGTATCATACGGGTAAATATGTATTTTACAGGAATTACAAAAGCCTGTCGCATGAAATAGCGAATTGGGACGAATGCCGATTTCGCGTTGCAATAAGACGGCGCCGGACCGTAGCCTCCGGTGGGCTATGGGCGTCGGCCCATTTTTATCGGGCGTGACGCGAGCGGACTGAACGCAATGGACGATATCGCCTCGATCACCGAGACCGCACACCGATTGACGTATCCCAATTCGCGGCCGCGCGACGCCGCGACGTTGATCCTGGTGGATCGAACCGGTGACGAGCCGAAGGTGCTGCTTGGCCGGCGGCACTTGGCGCATGCCTTTATGCCCGGCCATTTCGTTTTTCCCGGCGGAGGGATCGAGGCTGCCGACCGCGACGCCCCGGCGGCGGCGAGACTTCACCCGAGCGTCGAGGCTCGGCTGTTGTCGGCCGTGGCGCGGCCGAAAACCAAGAGCGCCCGCGCCTTCGCCCTTGCCGCCATCCGCGAAACCTTCGAGGAAACCGGCATCGTGGTCGGCAAGGCGTCCAGCGCTTCGGAGGCTGCGCGCGCGGTTTCGTCGGGGTCTTTCGGCGCTGCCTCGTCGAGCGAAACTTCGCGTCATATTTGGGCAAGCTTCCTGGCTACCGGATTTCTTCCCGATCCGTCGGGATTGCGTTTGATTGCGCGCGCGATCACTCCGCCGCGGGCCAAGCGCCGGTTCGATGCCCGCTTCTTCGCGGTCGACGCCGAGGCCATTGCCTATCAGGCGCCGAACGTCGTGCATGCCGAAGCCGAGCTGACCGAGATCCTCTGGGTCGGGCTCACCGAGGCCGTCAAGCTGCCGCTGCCTGAAATCACCCAGGCCGTACTCGCGGACCTGGCGCAAAGCATGACGGCGGGTTTCGCCCAGGATGCGCCGGCTGTGTTCTACCGGATGAGGGGCCGCGAATACGTCCGCGGGCCGATCTAAAACGCGGCAAAATAAACAATTGCTGGCCTTGACAGCGTTGCCTGCGCGTGGGGAACATTCGTGGCGGAGTTGCCGGACACAAGCATCAGCGGTGCGAGCATCAGCGGTGCGCCATGGGGCGAACGGTATGACTACCGCTATTCGCGACATCAGCGGCGACGAGTTACGGCTGTTCGGCGACATTGTCGCTCGCCTCGAACGCCTCGGTCCGGAGATCGACGCGCGCTCCGTCGTTTTCTTGGATGTGGTGCGCTTGCTGCGCGGCGACTTCGCCGCTTCTTACGTTTGGGATTCGCGCAAAGGCCGGTTCGACGAAGCGCTGAGCTTCAACATGGAGCCGGGCAATCTGCGCCGCTACGAGGACTGGTATCAGTTCCGCGATCCGATGACGTTCGATCTCCGCGCCCGCCGCCGCGCGACCCTCGTCGATGCAGTTATTCCGCGCGACAAGCTGGAACGCACCGAGTTCTACAACGACTTTCTCGCCCGCGATGGACTGCATCACGGCATCAACATGTTCATTTTCGACGGCGAGCGCGATCTTGGCGACCTGCGCATCTGGCGCGCGAGAGGCCGCGCCGAGTTCTCGGCCCGCGATCTGCATCTGCTTGACGCGCTCGAATTGCATTTGCGCCGCGCGATGCTTCGATGCCAACACCAGGACGGCTTGACGCCGCGCGAACGCGAGGTGGCAGCGCTTGTGGCGCGCGGCTGCACCGACCGCGACATCGCGCGCGTTCTCGGCATCGGCTTCGGCACGGTTCGCACTCACCTGACCAACGCGATGAGCAAAAGCGGCTGCGCCAACCGTGCCGAATTGGCCGCGGCGATTGCCCGGCGGTCATGAGCATTCGCTCTACATTTATGCCGATGCCACTGCCAGCAAGGCGGCGGTACGCTTACCATGCGATGCTCGGGAATAGTCCCGTTGGGAGCGCACCGTGGCCGCCCTTCACGACCTCGGAATTGCCGCCGCTGCTGAGGCCATACGCGCTGGCGACGTCACGGCCGAAAGCCTTGCCGACGCGCTTCTTGCGCGCGCCGCGGCCGGTGCCGATCTCGCCGCCTTCATAACCCTCGACGCCGATCAGGTGCGCGAGGCTGCTCGTCGCGCCGACCGGCAGCGGGCGTCGGGCGCAGCCTTAGGCCCTCTTCACGGCGTTCCGCTGGCCTTGAAGGACAACCTCGACACCGCCGATCTGCCGACCTCCGGCGGCACGCCGGGGCTGGCCGGTCAAAGGCCCGCGCGCAATGCCCCCATTGTCGAGAAGCTGCTTGCCGCGGGCGCGATCGTGCTGGGCAAATGCAACATGCACGAGCTAGCCTTCGGCATCACCAGCAACAATGCCGCCTTCGGACCGGCCCGCAATCCCTATGCGCCCGATCGCATCCCCGGCGGATCGAGCGGCGGCACGGCGGTCGCCGTGGCGGCGCGCATCGCGCCCGGCGGCCTCGGAACGGACACCGGCGGATCGGTGCGCGTTCCGGCTGCGCTTTGCGGCATCGTCGGTTTTCGCCCGAGCACGGGGCGTTGGTCGCAGGCCGGCATCGTGCCGATCTCGCGCACGCGGGATACCGCGGGGCCGATGACCCGCAACGTGGCCGATGGCGCATTGCTCGACCGCATCGTCACTGGTCAGTCCGGCGAAGCTGCCCCAGTTGCCCTTAAAGGGCTGCGCATCGGCGTTCCGCGCCGGCATTTCTGGGAAGATCTCGATCCCGACCTCGAGCAAAGCTGCAAGATCGTTTTGCGAAACCTGACAGATGCCGGCGCCGTGCTTGTCGAAGTCGATATGTCGGAAGAGGGTTCGCTCGACGGGCAGGCTGGTTTCCCGATCGCGCTGTACGAAGTGGTCCACGATCTGGGGCGCTATCTCGCCGGTACCGGTGTCGGGTTGGACTTTGCCGAGATCGCCAAGCGTGCGGCGAGCCCGGATGTCAGCGGCATCCTGCAGAGCGTAACGGGTGCCGGCGCGGTTCCGGAAGCGGTGTACCGCAAAGCGATGGAGCGGCGCGCGGCGCTGCAGGATGCCTTTCGTCGGCATTTCGCCGAGCACGCAATCGCCGCCATCGTCTTCCCGACGACGCCTGCTCCCGCCGCGGCGATCGGCGAGGACGAGACGTTCATTCTCAATGGCAAGCCACACCCGACGTTCGCTACTTTCGTTCGCAACAGCGGTCCCGGCAGTGTGGCGGGCATTCCCGGGATCAGCCTGCCCGCCGGAATGGTCGGCGCCGGCTTACCGGTGGGCATCGAGTTGTCCGGTCCGGCCGCGAGCGACCGCGATTTGCTGGCAATCGCCGCCGCCGTCGAGCGGTTGCTGCCGCCGCTGCCGCCGCCGCGGCGGGCTTGAAATCGATTATGACAGCGACGAACGCGAGGAGAGGAAAATGGCAAACGAGAAACGCGGACTGACACGGCGAACCATTCTCGGTACGGCTGCGGCCGGCGCCGCGTTTGGCGCGTTGCCGGGGCTCATGCGCCCGGTTGCGGCGGCCGGCAACGAATTCAAGATCGGCCTCTTTATTCCGTTGAGCGGGCCAGCGTCGTTATTCGGCCCGAGCAGCCGCGCCTGCGCGGAACTCGCCGCCGGCGAGATCAACAAAAATGGCGGCATTCTCGGCCGTTCCGTGAAGCTTATCCCGACCGACGCCGGCGGGCCGCCGGCGGAAAGCGCGAAATCGGCCGTTCGGCTGATGCTCGAAGACAAGGTCGATCTGCTCATCGGCATGCACGACAGCGCCACGCGCGAAGCCTTGGTGTCGACCATCAAGGGCAAAGTCCCGTACATCTATACACCCGTTTATGAGGGCGGCGAATGCAGTTTCAATACCTACTGCCTGGGAGAGACGCCGAACCAACAAGCGCGGCCGTCGATCGGTTGGCTCGCCACCGAGCGCAAGACCAAGACCTATTATCTGATCGGTGACGATTACGCCTGGCCGCGCAAGACCAACGCCGAGGTGAAGACATACGTCGCCGAGAACGGCGGCACTATCGCCGGCGAGGAGTATGTGCCATTCGGCGCACCCAACAAATTCGAAGAAGTCGTGACCCGCATCAAGTCCGCCAAGCCGGACGTGGTGGTCATCACGCTCGTCGGCGCCGATAACGTCAATTTCAATCGCACGTTCGCCGGCTTCGGGTTGGACAAGAGCATCAGCCGGTTGGCGTTCCTGCTGGAGGAAAACACCCTCATGGGCGTCGGCGCCGAGAGCAGCGCCGGTCTCTATTCCTGCATGGGCTACTTCGCCAACGATCCGTCGCCGGCCAATACCAAGTTCAAGGCGGCATATTCGGCGCAATTCGGCGCCAAGGCCCCGCAACTCAATACGCTCGGCGTGTCCTGCTACGCCGGCCTCTACTGCGCCCACGCGCTGGTGACCAAAGCTGGCGGCACGAACGGCCAGAAATGCATGACTGCCTCGGAAGGCCTTGTGTTCGACACCGCAGTCGGCCCGGCGACCATGCGCGGCCGGCAAGTTGACAAGGCGATGTTCCTGGCCGACTGCAAGGGCACGCAATTCAACGTCCTCAAGACCTTCGCCGACGTGAAAAGCGGCAGCGAGTGCAAAGCCTGAAACTGCTTCGCCGCCGATGAGGAGATAGCGGCATGGATCCGCTGATCGTCACGCAGACGATCAACGTCGTTTACGCTATCAGCACGCTTGCCGTTCTGGCGCTGGGGCTCGCCGTGATCTTCGGTCTGCTCGGCGTGCTCAACATCGCCCACGGCGAGTTCATCATGATCGGCGCGTATTGCGCCTATCTGACACAATCGTGGGGCGCGCCGTATCTGGCGGCGGTGCCGTTGACGCTCGTCGTGTGCGGGTTACTCGGCGCCGCGGTCGAGTGGATCATGATACGTCCGCTCTATCGGCGGCCGTTCGACACCTTGGTCGCGACCTGGGGGCTCAGTCTGCTGTTGCGAAAGATCGCTGAGGCGATTTTCGGACCGGGCTTTCGCAGCTTGACGATTCCGCTTCCGGGCACGCTCGAGCTTTTGGGTACGGATTATCCCATTTACCGGCTGGTCTTGATCGCAGTCTCGCTCGCTGTCGTTGCTGCACTGGTCGTCTGGTACGGACGAAGCCGCACCGGCAGCCGCATCCGCGCGATGGTGAGCAATCCGGAACTGGCCCAGGCGCAAGGGATTTCGGTACGCCGGCTCGCGGCCGGAACGTTCATCGTCGGCACCTGCCTCGCCGGGCTTGGCGGTGTCATGGTGGCGCCGCTGGTGCCGGTGCAGCCCTTCATGGGGCTCGATTATGTGCTGCGCGCCTTCTTTGTTCTTGTCGTCGGCGGGCTTGGTAGCGTGTCGGGATTGTTGGCGGGCGCTGCGACGATCGGCGGCTTCGATAGCGTAATCTCGGCAACCAGCAGCACCACCAACGGATATTTCGCGGTCGTGGTGTTGGCGATTCTGTTTCTGTGGTTGAGGCCGCGAGGATTAGTTGCGCGCGGCTAGTCTCGTCGTCGTCGTTGCCGTCGCGCTGCCGCTCGCGCTCGGCCAGTTCTGGGCCTATCAGCTCGGCCTCTACGCGCTCTACGCCGCCGCCGCCGTTGGCGTCGGCTTGTGCTGGGGCCAGGCCGGCTTCCTGCCGCTGGGGCAGGCGCTGTTTTTCGGTCTTGCGGCCTACCTCTCCGGCTTCGTCTTCATTGCCTTTCAGGCCAATCCATTTGTCGCAGTAGCCGCGCTGCCGCTGATCGCGGCGATTTCCGGGTTGCTGGCTTACGCGATCGGCGCCGTCGTGTTCCGCCGCGCCGGCGAAAGCGGCGCGTATTTCTCGATGATCACGCTCGCGCTCTCGCTGCTGGCATTTCAGATAGCGACTGGCTGGAATTCGGTGACCGGCGGTTTCGATGGGCTCAAGGGCATACCCGGCATTCCCGGTTTCGATGACATCTCCGACGTCTATTATGTCTCCGCCGCCGTTTTGCTCGCCGTGTTGGCGCTCGGGGCTTGGCTTTATACCGCGCCGCTCGGCGTATTGTGGCGGGCGCTGGCGCAGAACGAACGCCGGCTTCAGCTTTTCGGCTTTAACACCAATCAGCTCAAGGCGGCGGCATTCGGCGTCAGCGGTCTGATGGCTGGCATGGGCGGCGCCATCTACGCGCCGCAACAGGGCATCGTTACGCCGCAGCTTGTCGGGTTTGGCCTCTCGGCCGATCTGGTGATCTGGGCCGCCGTCGGCGGCCGCGGCAATCTCCTCGGCCCGGTCATCGGCACGCTGTTGGTCGGCTCGTTGTCGGCGCAGTTGCGCGACACGCTGCCGTTTTGGGAAGTGCTGATGGCGTTGTTCTTCATCACCATCGTTCTGGGGTTTCCGCGCGGCATTGCCGGAATGCCCGAGCCGCTGTTGCGCCGCTTCGCCATGCGGCGTCGTGCTGCGCCGAGGGTACTCGCGGCCGCCGACACGGCGCCGGGACTGCCCGCCAAATTGGCGCTGCACGATGTCACCGTGCGTGTCGGCGAGGTCACGATCCTCAACAAATTGTCGGTCGATTTCGCTCAGTCCGGAATTTTCTGCGTCATCGGCCCGAACGGCGCCGGCAAGACCTCGATGTTCAACGTGGTGACCGGCGAGCTTGCGGCTGCTTCCGGCCGCGTCGCGCTGGGTGGTCGCGACATCAAAGGTCTTGCGCCGCATCGCGTCGGCGCTTTGCGCGTGGCGCGTAAGCTGCAAATTCCGAGTGTGTTTCCCGCTCTCTCGATCGCCGACAATCTAGCCATCGCACTGTGGAGCGGCCGTGCGACGAGGCTGCAGTTGCTTGATCCGCGGCTGCGCCGCTGGACCAGTCCCATGCTCGCCGAACTGCAATCGCGTTATCCCTTTCTCGCCGCGGGCGAACGCAAAGCGAATGAACTGTCGCACGGCGAACAACAAGTCCTCGAACTGGCGATGGCGCTGGCGACCGAGCCGCGCGTGCTGTTACTCGACGAGCCGTGCGCCGGCCTTTCGCCGGAGGAAACCGCGGCGGTGATGGAGATCGTGCGCTGGGCGGCGCAGCGCCTCGGCGGTGCGATCATCATCATCGAGCACGATATGAGCCTCGTTAAGGAACTGGCTCAGGTCGTTTACGTGCTGCACAACGGGACGCTCTTGGCCCAGGGCAGCGTGGCGGCAATTCAGGCGGACCCGAAGGTCCGCGCCGTCTATGTCGGAGGCGAGAAATGAACGCCTCGCCGCTTGCTTTCGAAGGTGTGACAGGCGGATACGGCAGCACCGTCATCATTCGCGACATCAGCGGAGCGGCCGCCTCCGGACAGGTCTTGTGCGTTCTCGGCCGCAACGGCGTCGGCAAGAGCACGCTCATGAAACTTCTCTTCGGCTATCTGCCCTGCTCGAGCGGGGTCGTTCTTCTGAACGGCAAACCCATTCAAGGGCTCGACCCGCCCGCCCGCCGCCACTCCGGCATCAGCTATTGCCCGCAGGAGCGCCCGGTCTTCGACGATTTATCGGTTCGCGACAATCTCACGCTGACGCGCGCGAACCGCAGGCTTGAGGCATTTCGACCTTACTTTGATCGTTTTCCGATCCTGGAACGACGGCTTTCGCAACATGCGGGAACGCTTTCCGGCGGTGAGAAGAAGATTCTCTCATTTGTGCGGGGTCTTGCCGAAAACCAGCCGGTCACGCTGTTCGACGAGCCGAGCGAAGGCGTGCAATGGGAAAACATCCTGCATATGGCGGCGCTCATCGCGGAAAAGAAAGACCGCGGTGCCGCTTTCATTGTCGTCGAGCAGAATCTCGCCTTCGCCGAGCTGATCGCGGATCGCTACCACGTTATTGATCAGGGCCGCACGGTGCTGGAGGGATCGTCGGCGACGATCGATCGGGACCGCATCTTGAGCCGTTTGCACGTCTAACGGCGCTCACCCGGGAACCGCCGGTCAGGCAAAGGCCGGGCCCCGACATTTTTGCCGATGCCAAATCGCGGGGTGAGGCGCTATAGTGCCTATGCTAAAAGAGAGATGACGTCGTTCGATCGGCGGCATGACGCGAACCGTAGAACGGCGCGGCGGCCGGGAAGCAATCGATCGGCGGCCGTTCCAGGGAGGTTGCCGTGCAGAAACTTGCCGTCCGCCCCGAGGCGGCCATCGCTCCTGACGAGCCGGCTTTCGGCGCCGTACTGGCACGCGACGCCGAGGCGGCGAGCCAATACTTCACCGCGGTGGAAGCAGCTCTGCGGGCGCAACCGGCCGAGCAGAAGGCCGCCGATGCGACGGCGCTCAAGCTGCAAGCCCGCGCCGTGAAGGAGCGCTTCTTCCGCCATCACGCCACTGCGATATATGACGAAGTTACCGGCCACGGCGCGCGGACGCTGCGCGTCTCCGAAGTAGTGGCCGCGGCGGCCGCTCGCTATCCAGCGCTGTTGCCGACGCCCGAGCGCATCAAAGAAGAGAGGGCGCTGATGCAGCAGAGCGCCAAGATCGGTTACGAGATCGATCAGGGCTTGTTCATCGCCCACGTTCTTGCGGACGAACGCTGCGGCATGCATCTCATCCATTCGATGCTCAAGCCGAAGCGCGACGCGCTGGAGCGGCTTGCGGAATTCCGCCGCAGCGGCTCGGTCGATCTGGGCGAAGCGCTGGTCGAGCGCAAGGGCAAGATCGGATTCGTCACCCACACCAATCCAAAGTTCATCAATGCCGAGGGCGATACCACCGTCGAGGCGCTGGAAACCGCGGTCGATCTCGTGCTGCTCGACGATTCGATCGAAGTCGGCGTGCTACGCGGCGGCGTCGTGCAGCACCCGAAATATGCCGGCCGCCGCATCTTCAACTCCGGCATCAACCTCACGCATCTTTACTACGGCCAGATTTCGTTCATCGAATTTCTGGTCGAGCGCGAGTTGGGGCTGCTGCACAAGATGTATCGTGGCCATTGGTGCGCGGCGTCCTATGACGAGCAATTCGAAGACTATGTCGAGAAGCCGTGGCTGGCCGCGGTCGAGGCGTTCGCCATCGGCGGCGGCTGCCAGCTTCTCTGTGTCATGGACCGTGTGCTCGCCGAGCCCGGCTCATATTTCAATCTGCCGGCGAGCAAAGAAGGCTTCATCCCCGGCGCCGCCAATTTGCGGCTGCCACGGCTGGTCGGCATCAAGCTCGCGCGCGAAGGCATCTTCTTCGAGCGCGCCTTCCCGGCCGAGTCGCCCGAAGGCCGGATGATCTGCGACGCGATCGTTGCTCCGGAAGAAATGGACACAGCGATCGAACGCGACGCCCTGCAGCTGGTGCAGGCCGGGATGACCAGCGCAGTCGCCAACCGCAAAGCGCTGCGCGTCGCGCAAGAGCCGCTGTCGATCTTTCGCCGTTACATGGCAACCTACACCCGGCAACAATGCCTGTGCCTGTACGATCCGAGACTCATCGATAATCTCGAGCGCAACTGGAAACCCCGCGGCCGGCGCATATGACGCGCGCGGCGTGATATCGATCAACGATGAGCTCTCCCGAAACTTCCACCGAAGTTCCTGCGGTCCCCGAACTCAGCTCGGTCACGCGCGTGACGGTCGAGGAGAAAAACACCGTTGGCGCCATGGTGCCGGGTATGCCGCCGGTCGCGGCGACGCCTTACCTCGTCGGCATCGCCGAGATTGCCTGCGGGCGATTGGTGGGGGATTTGCTCGAGCCGGGCCAGATCACCGTCGGCACCCGCGTCGTCATCGATCATCTGGGTCCGAGCAAGGTCGGTGCGGAATTGGTGCTCAACACCGCGCTGCTCAAACGTGAGCGAAACCGCTTCAAATTCTCCGTCGTGATCGAGGACGGCGATCGCACCGTGGCGAAGGTCGAGCATGAGCGCGCCGCGGTGTCGCTGCAAAAGATCATGAGCGCGTTGGGGTGATCGTTGCATGCGGACGATCGCAGAGGTGCTTCGTTGGCGAGCGCGGCGCGATCCATCGCTGCAAGCCGTCTGGTTCGAGGGCAAATCGCGGAGCTTTGCCGAGCTCGACCGATCGAGCTCCCAACTCGCCGCGGGGTTTGTCGATGGGCTTGGACTGGCGCCGGGCGACCGCGTCGCCATCATCGATAAAAACAGCGCGGCCTATCTCGAATTGTTTTTCGCGCTCGACAAGGCCGGCCTGGTCGCGGCGCCGATCAATTGGCGGCTGACGCCACGCGAAGTCAAACAGATCGTTGACGACGTCAAACCGAAGCTGATCGTCACCGCGCCCGAGTTCAAGGCGCATGGCGTTGCCGCCGGCGTGCAAACCTTGACGTACGCCGACTTGCCGCGCGCCGGAGAAGATCCGATGCGCGACGTCGACGGCGCGGTCACGTGGCAGTTCTGCACCTCCGGCACGACCGGGTTGCCCAAAGGCGCGATGCTGACCGGGTGGAACGTGCTCAATACCGGGCTTTGCCTGGCGATGCAGATGCCGGAATTGCGCGAGGGCGGCCGGGCGTTGTGCTGCATGCCGCTGTTCCACATCGGCGGCGGCGGATGGGTGATCTGGGCGCTGCAGGCGGGTGCGACCGCCGTGATCGTGCGCGAGATCGTGCCGGAAGCGCTGCTGAAGACCATTGTGGACCAGAAGATCGAGACCGCGCTCCTGGTCCCGGCGATGATGCTGTTCCTGACCGAATTGCCGGCGGCCCGCACCGCCGATTTCTCGGCCTTTCGGCACATCGCCTACGGCACGGCGCCGATCTCGCCGGCGCTGTTGCAGCGTTCGATCGACACCTTCAAGTGCAGATTTTCGCAGCTCTACGGATTGACCGAGACGACGGGTCCTTTCGCCTCGCTGTCACACGAGCACCACACCGGCGAGCGGATGCTGTCGTGCGGCCGGCCGATGTTCGGCGGCCGCGCGCGCGTCGTCGATTCCGACGACCGCGACCTGCCGCCCTACCAAGTGGGCGAAGTCCTTTATCAGGGCGAAAATTTGATGGCCGGATATTGGGCACGTGAGAAAGAGACCGCGGCGGCCATGCGCGGCGGCTGGTTTCACACCGGCGACGCCGGATACATGGACGAGGAGGGGTTCATCTTCCTCAAGGATCGCATCAAGGACATGATCGTCAGCGGCAGCGAGAATGTCTATCCGGCCGAGATCGAGGCCGCGCTGATGGGTCACCCGGACGTGCTGGAATGCGCCGTGATTGGCGTGCCTGACCCCAAATGGGGAGAAACCGTCAAAGCGGTCGTCGTGCGCCGCGCCGGCACCAACCTGACCGAGGCTTTGCTGATCGAGTGGAGCCGCGACAAGCTTGCCGGATTCAAACGGCCGCGCTCGGTCGACTTTGTCGACACGCTGCCGCGCAACGCCAGCGGCAAGCTCCTTAAGCGCACGTTGCGCGAGCCCTACTGGGCGGGTTTTGCGCGCCAGGTCAATTAGGCCGCTGTCTCGGCGATCGCGCCGGGCGAAGATGAACGTAGACGCCCTCCCGGTTTTGGGTTCCTTGGAATATTCCGTCGCATAACGCCTTGGTATCGGTAGTGTTTTTCTTTAGCACGGCGAAAAGCTTGACTGTCGTGGAATATTATACTCCGGTGCTGCCGACGGGGCGGTAATGCAGACTGAAAACGCCGCGCTCTGCAATCGGGAGATTTAATCCATGTCCTCATCATCAACACAGCGTCCGGAAACTCTCGCCCTTCACGCCGGCTGGCGCTCCGATCCGACGACGGGCGCCGTCGCCGTGCCGATTTATCAAACAACGTCGTATCAGTTCCGCGACACCGAGCACGCCGCCAATCTGTTCGCGCTCAAGGAGCTCGGCAACATCTACACGCGCATCATGAATCCGACCAACGATGTGCTGGAGAAGCGCGTGGCGGCGCTGGAGGGCGGCGTCGGCGCGCTGGCGCTCGCGTCGGGGCAGGCGGCCTCCGCCTTTGCCATTCAGAACCTCGCGCGCGCCGGCGACAACGTCGTCAGCTCGACCGATCTCTACGGCGGCACCTGGAACTTGTTCGCCAATACGCTCAAGGATCAAGGCATCGAGGTCCGTTTTGTCGATCCGATCGACCCGCTCAACTTCCGCCGCGCTACCGACGAGCGCACCCGCGCCTATTATGCCGAGTCATTGCCGAATCCGAAGCTGACGGTGTTTCCGGTCGCCGAAGTCGCTGAAATCGGCCGCGCGCTCGGTATCCCGCTGATTATCGACAATACGTCTTCGCCCATTCTGCTGCGGCCGTTCGATCACGGCGCGGCGATCATCGTTTATTCGACGACGAAGTATATCGGCGGCCACGGCAATTCGATCGGCGGGCTCCTGGTCGACGGCGGCAATTTCGACTGGGCCGCGCATCCGCAACGCCAGCCGGCGCTCAACACGCCGGATCCAAGCTATCACGGCGCGGTATGGACCGAAGCGGTCAAGCCGCTTGGCCCGATCGCTTACATCATCAAAGCCCGGGTCACCCTGTTGCGCGATCTCGGCTCGGCGTTGTCGCCGTTCAATGCGTTTTTGACGTTGCAAGGCTTGGAGACTCTGGCGCTGCGCATCGCCAAGCACTCCGAGAATGCCCAGAAAGTGGTGGATTTTCTGCGCAAGCGGCCGGAAGTCACCCGCGTCATCCATCCCTCGGTGCAGACCGGCGTGCACCGCGAGCGGGCGCAGCGCTACCTCAAGGCCGGGCTTGGCGGCTTGGTCGGCTTCGAGCTTGCCGGCGGCAAAGACGCCGGGCGCCGTTTCATCGACGCGCTCGAAATGTTCTATCACGTCGCCAATATCGGCGACGCGCGCAGCCTCGCCATTCATCCGGCGACCACCACGCACTCGCAGCTCTCGCCGCAGGAGCAGAGCGCGACCGGCGTATCCGACGGCTACGTGCGTCTGTCTGTCGGCATCGAGCACATCGACGACATCATCGCCGACATCGAGCGCGGTTTGGACGCGGCGGGCAAACTTGCCAAAGCGGCGTAACGTAATCGTCATGGCCGGGCTTGACCCGGCCATCTATGTTTTCACTTCATGTGTCGCGCGAAGACGTGGATGCCCGCACCAAGTGCGGGCATGACGAACCATTAAGTGAGCGGTTTTAGAATCCGCCGGCGGTGAAATTCAGCCGTTGAGTGACGTCGTAGGCCTGATGCGCGATCGGATAGGCGTAATCGACGCGGATCGCGCCGAACGGGGAGTCCCACATCATCCCGGCGCCGATCGAAGCGCGGATCGCGTGCGAATTGGCGATCTGCTGCGCCGGCGACAGCGATGCGAGACTGGAAACGCTGGACGCATTCGTCGCCCACAAGCTGCCGGCGTCGGCGAATAGAGCGACTTTGAGTTGCGCGTCGGGCGTAATCAGCGGCGCCGGCGATTGCAGTTCTGCCGAGGTCGTCCAGTAAACATTGCCGCCGACATTGTCCTGCGTCGTGCCAGGGGTCAGGTCGCGCGGCCCAAAGCCGTTCGGCGCAAAACCACGCACAAGTTGCGGACCGCCGAAGAAGCCGTTGAGCAGCGGCAATTGCTGGCCGCCCCACGGCGTGGCGTAGCCGCTCTGCGCGCGCACCATGCCGACCGCGTCGCCGACGATCTCGTGATAGTAGCGCGCGTCTTCGGTGGTACGGGCGAATTTAGCCGCGCCGCCGAGGCCGGCAAATTCGTTGTTGGTCCGCAGCTGAACGCCGCTGGTCGGGCTTTTTGCATTGTCCAGCGTCGAATAAGTGACGCCGGAACCGATCGACGACACCCAGATTGCGCCCGCGGCCGCGGCTTGTTGAATGGGAAGCGACGCGGAGCCGACCGACGGATTTAGCGTAATGCCCTGGTTGTAGATCGAATAGGTCCAGTTGACGCCGAGCTGGTCGCTCAGCGGCATGCCGGTGGTAATCTTGGCGCCGTAAACGATACTGTTGTATGACTGATAAGGGCTCGCCAGCGCTTCGTTGCCGAACAACTCGCCGCCAAGCGAAACATGCGGCCCGAGCGCGTACGGGTCGGTAAACGAAACATCGAAGCCGCGGGTATACTGGCCGATGGTCGCCGAAGCTTTCGCGATGTCGCCGGTGCCCAGAAAATTCCGGTCGCTGACACCGGCCTCGAGAGTAGGGCCGGTGGACGCCGAGTAACCGCCCATGACCGAGAAATTGCCGGTCTGCTGCTCCTCGACCGCGACGCTGACGACGACGCGATCGGGCGCCGATCCGGCGTGGGTGCTGATTTTGATGGACTTGAAATAGCCGAGCTCTTTGAGACGCCGCTCGCCGCGATCCACCAAAGCGCGATTATAGGCGTCGCCTTCGCCGAGATCGAATTCGCGGCGGATGACGTCGTCACGCGTTTTGCTGTTGCCGCTGATTTCGATGCGCTCGACGTAAAGGTGCTTGCCTTCGTCGATGGTGTAAACGAGGTCGATTGAGGTGGACTTCGGCTGGCGGTCGGTGCGCGCGGTGACGGCGGCAAAGGGCGCGCCGTTCCGCGCGAGACCAAGGGTCAGATCCTCGACGGATTTTTGCACCGCGTCGACGTCGTAGACATCGCCGGCATTGGTGCGCAGATATGTTCGCAGCGCCGCGGCGTCGATGGCCTTGAGGTTTGACCGTATGTCGACGCGCCCCAATCGATACTGCCGGCCTTCGTCGATCGTGAAGGTGACGGCGACGCCGCCGTTGTCGGGCCGGTAGCTCGCCGCGGAGCGAACCCGGATATCGGCATAGCCGTGGGCGAGATAGAAGGCGCGGATCAGTTCGCGGTCGTTCTCGATGCGGTCGGCGTCATAGGTGTCGTTGTCGGTGAGGAAGCTCAAGACATTCGACGCGCCGGTTTTGATGAGGCTCTTGAGTTTCGTCGCTGGATAGGCGTTGTTGCCGGCGAACTCGATTTGCCGGACGGCAAGCTTGCCGCCTTCCGCGATCTCGAAGACGAGAGTGCGGCGATCGTTCCTGGCTTTGATCGTTTTCGGTACGACCCGCACCTCGAAATAGCCGTGCGCGCGGTAAAGCTCGATAATGTGTTCGACGTCATCGTGGACGATGGCGCGCGACAGCGGACCGCCTTCCTTCGACCGCACCGCTTTTTTGAGGTCGTCGTCCTTGATCTTTTTGTTCCCCTCGAACGCCATTCCGGCGATGGTCGGATTTTCCGCAACGGTCACCAGGACGCGGTCGCCATCCCGGGTAATGTTCACATTCTGAAACAGCCCGGTGGCGTAGAGGCTTTTGAGTGCCGCATCGAGCGCGGCGGCGTCGAGGCTGCCGCCGTGGCCGCCGCGAAAATGCGAGCGGATCACGCCCGCATCGAGATGCCGGTTGCCGGTGATTGTGATCGAGGTGGCGGTCGCCTGCGCCAGCGCGGCTGCGCATGGCAGGAATGGAAGCAAGCCCAGCGCAAATACACCAAGAACGGCGGCCGTGCCGCTGCCACGCATTGAGTGCAAACCCCGCACCATAGCCGGGCGTGATGACACCGCAGCGGCGGGGCGGAACCGTGTCGGATTGCGTCGAAATGTAGGGAATAGTTGAGGCACGCGCGAACACAATGGTTTACGCGCAGCATGTCGGCTCTGCCCTCGGCGAACGGCGCCGGGCCCCAGTAAGTGCGATCAAACAAGTACCCGGACGATCGCAAGCCCGACAAAAAGCGCGGCAACAGCCACCGAGACCGAGACGATGACGTAGACGGCGGCGGCGAGCAGCTCACCGCGCTCATAAAGGAGTGCCGTTTCCAGCGAGAACGCCGAAAAGGTCGTGAAGCCGCCGAGGATGCCGGTGGTGAGGAATAGTCGCCAGTGCTGCGGCAAGCCGCCTTTGAGCGCAAAAAATTCGACGATCAAACCCATCGCCAGCGACCCGACGATGTTGACGGTCATCGTTCCGTAGGGAAAGCCGGTGCCCACGATGCGGGCGGCCGCGAGATTGCAGCCGTGCCGCAGCGCGGCCCCGATGCCGCCCCCGAGAAAGACAATAAGAAACCCCATGCAGCCCTCCAGTCGGCGAAATCCTACCGAAACAAGCAGTTGGTAGGAGTCATCAGCCCGGACGGCGGTTAATGGGGGACTCCATCCCCGAAGTGATTCGATTCTAGCCCAGGGTGCGATGATGACAAGCGTGCTGATAAACGGCGCGGTCTTGCCCTACTGTCTGGCCCCACTGTCTCGTGCAAAGTCCTGCACACAGCCGCTTTGCGCAATCCTCGCATAAAACCCTCGCATAAAGTCTTGGAACACGCATTGCACCGCGACCACGCGCGGAGGAACTGCGGTCGGCCTGTTGCGTTATCCGTGCGAGGACCAAATCAACGACAGTGGAGTGAAAAAATGGATCGGGAACACGTTCGAGGCGCCGCCGATAAGGCTAAGGGCGCTATCAAAGATACCGCCGGTAAGTTGACTGGCGACAAAGAGCTGCAATCCGAAGGCAAGCTCGATAAAGCCAAAGGCGAAGCCCACAATATCGCCGGCAACGTCAAGGATGCGGCTCGCGATTTGACGAAGTAACGCGCGGGACGTGAGAAAGACAAAGGCCGCCTGTGAAGGCGGCCTTTGTCATGCGGCCGCAGGCGTGGCGCGCTTAGGCGGCGGCTCAGCCGCCATGGGCCGCGGCGCGCGGCATTTCTTCGGCGGGCAGGCTCTTTTCGGTGAGCAGGCGCGGTGCATCGAAAGCGTATGGCGCGGGGGCGTCGCTTAGTTTGTCATTATTGACTTCGCCCAAGGCTGCGTCGTTGGCCGCGCGCAAAGCGGCGTCAGCCTCGCCGTAGAGAAATGCGAGGAAGGCGTAGCGCCGTCCAGCGCTGATCGGCGTCACTTGATGCAGTGCGCCGCAGGAAAACACCACCGCGCCGCCATGGGGCGCGCGGTAAGCGCGGCGCCCGAACTCGGGCAGCACCAGATCGCAGCCCTCGTAGCCCTTGTTGAGGTTGATGGTGACGGCGAAGCGCCGATGCTGCGCGCCGACATTGACGTTGTCGCGGTGCCGGTAAAAATGGCCGCCAACCGCGCTGTCGTAGCAAGCGACGATGTAACGATCCATCCGCGTCGCCTCGAACTGGAAAAATTGTTTGATGGCCGGTGTCAGGCGGCGGACGATTTGGCCGCGGATCGCCTCGCGCAGCTGCGGGTGGGCGACGACGAGGTCGTTGCGCCGTTTGAGTCGATGATCGACGACGCGCGTGGTCTTGCCGTCGATGTCGAACAGAAAGCCGGACTCCTTGCCGCCGAGTTTCTCGTAAAACTCCACGAGCACGTCGCAAAGCGCAAAGTCGAAAACCCGGGGTACGATCAGTACCGGCGCGGTCAACGGAACGCCGGCGGAATCGTCCACCGGCGGCAAGTTGTGCAATATGCCAAGGACCGTCTCGGCATGTCCGGCGGCGTGATCCCACGAAATATCGGCAATCGCGCGCAGCATCGGATCGAGCACGATCGTGCGCGGCGTCAGCGCCGCGCCGAACGCGCTTGCGATGGCGCCGTCATAGTCGGCGAGGAACGATGTCGCCGCATCGCTGCGTCGAAGGTACGGCGTCGGATCTGCCGGCGCCGTGGCCAAGATGCCGTAAAAGACGATGCGATCCTCGTCGAACAGATTCGCGGCGCGCAACAGCTGGCCCAGCTCCTGCTCGGAGCGCGGATTGTCCGGCGAGCCGAGGAAGGACAGGACGATCCAGCGGCCGGCGGCGACCGAAAGATTGAAGGAGCCTTGGCTGATCAGCGGTGCGGAAAACCACGGAACCGGATCGCCCAGAACGATGCGGGAGCCCGGTTCGCTGTTGTCCATGATTGGCGCTTTCGCACCGCGAATTCGCGGTAAAATTGGAGGAATTTCAAAACCGTCACATTGGGCCGGCATCATTCGCTGGTACGGTAAATTTTGTTCTAATATCGTGTGATCCGATTCGCAGGGCGGCCGAGAACGAGGCCCGGATCAGCGTGACAAAACGTCTGCAGCAAGCGTCTGAGGGGGCCGGCGCTTCCCAGCCGCCGCGCAGCTCGCGACTCGCCGAGCTTGACCGCTTGCTGGAACGGGACCCGGACGCCATCGACGCCCGCTTCGAACGCGCGGGCCGTTTGCGGGAGCAGGGCGATTTCGAATCCGCCAAGCGCGACTATCTTGAGCTTCTTCAGCGCAGGCCGACGGATTTTGGTGCGCTCAACGACTTCGGCGCATTGGTGCTGAAGGCCGGATACAAGGAAGCGGCGCGCTCGTTGTTCGGCGCTGCGGTTCACCACCACCCCGACAATCCCAACGGCCGCGTCAATCTCGCAAATTTTCTATTGTTCGTCGGCGAGCACGATCAGGCCCGGGTGCACTTCGAAGCCGCTTTGCGGGTCGATCCGGATCACATCCACGCCCATCGCGGCATGGGCAATCTGTTAGCCGAGATCGGCGACGCTGCCGGCGCGCGCCGGCACCGCGATAAAGGCTTCAGGGGTCATTTTTTGACGGTGCTGCCGTATCGCGGATCGGGCGTCCCGGTTTCGGTCCTGATGCTTGTCTCCGCCGCCGGCGGCAACATCCCGACAAATTCCATCCTCGACGATCGGCATTTCCAAATCAACGCGGTGGTTACGGAGTATGCCGATCCGAAGGTTCCGCTGCCGGCCCACGATCTCGTCTTCAACAGTATCGGCGACGCAGATTTGTGCCGGGAAGGCCTCGAAGCCGCGTGCACGGTACTCGCCCGAACCGATCGCCCGGTCATCAATCATCCCCGTTCGGTGCTTAAGACGGGACGCTCCGCGAACGCCGCGCGCCTGCGCGGGCTGACCGATGTCGTCGTGCCGCGCATGGCGATATTGCCGCGCCAGGCGTTCATCACGGCCGATATGGCTGCAGCCGTTGTCGAGAGCGGTTTTAGCTTTCCGCTTCTGGTGCGCACGCCCGGCTTCCACACCGGCCGCTATTTCGTCCGTGCCGAAAATCCGCAAGCGTTGGCCGCGGCGGCCGCGGAATTTCCCGGCGATGAATTATGTCTGATCGAAGAGCTTGATGCGCGCGATGCCGACGGCTTGTTCCGCAAGTGCCGGGTCATGATCATCGATCGTAAAATTTACCCGTTGCATCTGGCGATCTCGCGCCATTGGAAGGTCCATTACTTCAGGGCCGACATGGCGCATTCCGACGAAAATCGCGCAAAGGACGCCGCATTTCTCCACGACATGGCCGCTGTGATCGGGCCGCGCGGCATGGCGGCGCTCGAGGCTATCAACACGATGCTCGACCTCGATTATTGGGGCATCGATTTCGCCGTGAACCGGGACGGCGAAATCCTGTTGTTCGAAGCTAACGCGACTATGGTCATGGTACCGCTCGCGGCCGACGAGAAATGGGATTACCGCCGGCCGGCGTTCGACGCGGTGTTTGCGGCGGTGCGCACCATGCTGTTGCGACGATCGATCGGCCGCCGCGGTTCGCAGGCGCGGGCGGTTTAACGCGCAGCGGCTTACAGGCCGGTGCGGTCGTTTCCTATTGCATAGAATAGCTTGGACCTGCCTAATTTTTAGCCAGCGCGGATGAAATGAGCCTGCCTCGGATGTGGGCTGCGGCTGACTAAAGAGCAATTTCAATCGGTTACGTCGCGACCGATGGCCGCGATCATGCTGGCATGCCCTTTGCGAATGGTCTCGCCGCCAACCGAAGAACGCCCATCCCAGTGATGGCTAGCCAGCAGCGGCGCCGCCGGCGCGTGCCTGCGTAACAGGGAGCATCTAATGAATTTCGACAACATTTCGCGTCGCCGCCTTCTGCAAGGGACGGCGGTGTTGGCCGCTGGCTCGGCATTGCCGATCCGCCAGGCCTTCGCCAAGGACACCACCATCGGCTTCATTTATGTCGGCTCGCGCGACGACTACGGCTACAACCAAGCCCACGCCGCCGGCGCCGCAGCGCTCAAGAAGATGGCGGGCATCAAGGTCGTCGAAGAAGAAAAAGTCCCTGAGACCGACGCCGTGGAAAAGACCATGGAGTTGATGATCAATCTCGACGGCGCGACGCTGCTGTTCCCGACGTCCTTCGGCTACTACAACCCGCACATGATCAAAATGGCGAAGAAGTATCCGAAACTTCGCTTCGAGCATTGCGGTGGGCTGTGGACCGACAAGGATCCGAAGAACGCCGGCAGCTATTTCGGTTACATCGACGAAGCCCAGCACGTCGCTGGCATCGTCGCCGGTTATTCGTCAAAATCCGGCAAGCTCGGCTTCGTCGCTGCCAAGCCGATCCCGCAAGTGCTGCGCAACATCAATGCCTGGACGCTGGGTGCCAAGCTCGCCAATCCGAAAATCACCACGCAGGTGATCTTTACCGGCGACTGGTCGATGCCGGTGAAGGAAGCGGAAGCCACCAACAGCCTCATCGACCAGGGCGTCGACGTCATCACTTGTCATGTCGACGGTCCGAAGACCGTGGTCGAGAATGCCTCCCGGCGTGGCGCCATGGTGACCGGCTATCACGTCAATCAAGCCGTGCTCGCGCCGAAGGCTTATCTCACCGGCGCCGAGTGGAACTGGGAAGTGCTCTATCCCCGCTTCGCCAAGATGTTCACGTCGGGCGAAACCATTCCGAACTTCTATCGCGGCGGCCTGAAAGAACAGCTCGTCAAGGTTTCTCCGTACGGCGCCATGGTCAGCGCGGAAGCGAAGAAGAAGGCCGATGAGGTCAAAGCGGCGCTTACCGCAGGCACCTACGTCATCTTCAAGGGCCCGATCGTCGACAACAAGGGTGCTACGGTCATCGCTTCGGGCGTTTCCCGCGGCCAGACCGACCCCGAGTTGGAGAAGATGAATTATCTGGTCGAGGGCGTCATCGGAGCGACTTCGTGAAGGCCGACGTCGGCGGACCACTTGCTCCCTCGGGGGTAAGCCAGGTTCTCCGCTTGCCGGCCTACGGCCGGCGACTTGGCGGCGCGGCGGAATATATCGTCATCCCCGTGCTCGCCCTGGCGGGTTCGCTTGTACTGTTCGGCATCTTTGTCGCGCTGTTCGGGAAGAACCCGCTCGATCTCTATTTCTATATGTATCAAGGCGCGTTCGGCACCTGGTTCTCGTGGCAGAACACGTTCACCCGCGCCGCCCCGCTGATCCTGACCGCGTTGTGCACTGCGTTGCCGGCACAACTCGGCATGGTCATCATTGGAGGCGAGGGGGCGCTCCTGGTCGGCGCGCTGACGGCCACCGGCGCCGCGCTGGCGATGCCCTGGGCGCCGCCGATGGTCGTCGATGTGGCGATGGCCTGCGCCGGCATGATCGGCGGCGGGCTGTGGATCATGATGTCGGGCGCGCTTCGCCACTATCGCGGCGTCAACGAGACGATCTCCAGCCTCCTGCTTGTCTACATCGCGCTCGCCATCCTCAACTTTCTGGTGGAAGGGCCGATGCGCGACCCCGCCAGCCTCAACAAGCCGTCGACGCGGGACATCGGCGCCGCCAACATGATCGGCAACATTCCGGGCATGGAGGTGCATTGGGGCTTCGTATTCGGCATCATCGCCGCCATACTTTCCTACATCTTGATCTATCACACCGTGTTCGGATTCGCCGCTCGCGTCGCTGGCGGCAATATCCGCGCCGCCAAGGTCGTCGGGCTGAGTGTCGGCAAGCTTATCCTAATTATCTGCTTTCTCGCCGGGGCCGCTGCCGGCCTTGCCGGCATGTTTGAGGTCGCCGCGGTCGAAGGGCGCGCCAACGCCAATCTGGCGGCTGGCTACGGCTTTGCCGGCATCCTGGTGGCGTTTTTGGCGCGGCAAAACCCGCTCGCAATCATCCCGGTCGCCATCCTCCTCGGCGGCATCGGCGCAAGCGGCGGGCTGCTGCAGCGCCGCCTCGGACTGCCCGACGCTTCGGTTCTGGTGCTGGAAGGCATGATCTTCGTCATGGTGCTCGCGAGCGATACGCTCTACGGCCGCTTCAGCTTCTTCAAGGGAAAGACCACGTAGATGGCCGGCGCCGGCGACATCGGCTTGTGGACGATACCGATTGCGGTATTGGGCGGCGCCATCCGCGTCTCGACGCCGTTTATTTTCGTCAGTCTCGGCGAATGCGTCACCGAGCGCAGCGGGCGCATCAATCTCGGCCTCGAAGGCACGCTGGTGATGGGGGCGATGGCCGGCTTCGGCGTCTCCTATCTCACCGGCTCGCCCTGGCTCGGCGTTCTGGCCGCTGGCATCACCGGTGCCGGGATGGGAGCGCTGCACGCCGTTATCTGCGGACTGCCGCGCGTCAACGATATTGCCGTCGGCATCGCGTTGATGCTGTTCGGCGTCGGCCTGGCGTTCTATCTCGGCAAGCCGCTGATCGAGCCGACGGCGCCGCATCTGCCGTCGATTGATCTCGGCTGGTGGACCGACATTCCGCAGTTGCACGCCGCGTTGCGCATCAACGCGCTGTTCCTCGTCGGCGTGGTGCTGGCGCCCGTTTTGGTCTGGGCGCTGCGTTCTACACGCTGGGGCCTGATCATACGCACCGCCGGCGAAAGCGCGGACGCGGCGCTGGCGATGGGGTATTCGGTCAACTTCATCCGGTTGCGCGCCACCATGTTCGGCGGTTTTCTCGGTGGCATCGGCGGTTCGTTTCTATCGTTGTATTATCCCGGCAGCTGGAACGAAGGCCTCTCCAGCGGTCAAGGCATCACCGCGGTGGCGCTGGTCATCTTCGCCCGCTGGAATCCGATGCTTTGCCTGGCCGCTTCGATCCTGTTCGGCGGCGCCGCCGCGCTCGGTCCCGCGCTGCAATCGGTGGGTTACAGCGAGGGCTATCATCTGTTCAATGCGGCGCCTTACATTCTGACTTTGCTGATCATGATCGCGACCTGCTCGCCGAAGCGCACGTTGATCGGCGCGCCGGCCGAGCTGTCGATTACGAGATAAATGTCGATTACGAGGTAAGTCATGCCCCAACTGGCGCGTAAAGAAAGCGAAGGGTCCGAACGTTACGTAACGGCGGACCCCTACATGTGGCCGTACAACGGCGACCTTCGCCCGGAAAACACGGCACTGATCATTATCGACATGCAGACCGACTTCTGCGGTGTCGGCGGCTACGTCGATAAAATGGGCTACGACCTGTCGCTGACGCGTGCGCCGATCGAGCCGATCAAGCGCACACTGGCGGCGATGCGCGCTAAGGGCTTTCACATTATTCACACCCGCGAAGGCCATCGCCCCGACCTCGCCGACCTGCCGGCCAACAAGCGTTGGCGCTCGCGCCAGATCGGCGCCGGCATCGGCGATCCCGGCCCGTGCGGCCGCATCCTGGTGCGCGGCGAGCCTGGCTGGGACATCATCGACGAGCTCAAGCCGCACGAAGGCGAGCCGATCATCGACAAGCCGGGCAAGGGCTCGTTTTGCGCCACCGACCTCGAATTGCTATTGCGCATCGGCGGCATCGACAACATCGTGCTCACCGGCATCACCACCGATGTTTGCGTACACACCACCATGCGTGAGGCCAACGATCGCGGCTTCGAATGCCTGATGCTGGAGGATTGCTGCGGCGCCACCGACAGGAGCAATCACGACCACGCCGTCAAGATGATCAAGATGCAGGGCGGTGTGTTCGGCGCTGTGTCCGACTCCGCGAAATTCATCGAGGTCATTGCGTGAGCGAAATGGCGACGCTGATCCCGCCCGGTGGGCTGCCTTCGCCGACGGCGTCGAAAAAGACCTTCGGCGTCGAAGCGCTCTCCATGACCAAGCGCTTCGGCGAATTCGCGGCGCTCGATGCCGTTTCGCTGAAGGTCAGGCCCGGCACCTTCCATGCGCTTCTCGGAGAGAACGGCGCGGGAAAATCGACGCTCGTCAAATGCATCATGGGCTATTACCAGGCCGACGGCGGCGAGTTGATGATCGACGAACGCCAGGAGATCATCGACAACCCGCGCGCCGCGCACGCGCTCGGCCTCGGCATGGTCTATCAGCACTTCACCTCGGTACCGGCGATGACGGTCGCGGAAAATTTCGTGCTGGCTCGCGATCATGTGCCGGCCGTGGTCGATTGGACGAAAGAGCGCAAGGCTCTGGAAGAGTTCTTGCTGCATATGCCGTTCCGGGTGCCGCTAAACGCCAAGGTCTCGGCAATCTCCGCCGGCGAGCGGCAGAAATGCGAAATCCTCAAACAGCTTTATCTCAAGCGCCGCTTCCTCATCCTCGATGAGCCGACCTCGGTATTGACGCCTGGAGAGGCCGATGAAGTGCTCGGCATGCTGCGTGGCATGGTGGCGAGCGGCACGCTCACCATTCTGATGATCACGCACAAATTCCGCGAGGTCATGGCTTTTGCCGACGAGGTGACCATCCTGCGCCGCGGCAGATTGGCCGGCAGCGGCCACGTCAAGAATCTGACCCCCGAAAGCATGGCACGCACCATGATCGGGGCCGAAGAGCTGACCGTGCAGCCGCCACGGACCGGCGAATTCGGCGCGCCACGGCTCAACATCGAGAAACTCAACGCGCTCAACGATGGCGGTCAGTCGGCGGTACGCGACGTATCGTTGTCGGTGCGCGGCGGCGAGATTGTCGGCGTCGCCGGTGTCTCCGGCAACGGCCAGCGCCAGCTCATCGAAGTGCTCGCCGGCCAGCGCGACGCCGAAAGCGGCGCAGTCTATCTGGAGGGCGAGCTTTATCACGCCCGGCGCGACGAGATGCGGCACAGCCATTTGTCGGTGCTTCCCGAGGAGCCGCTGAAGAACGCCTGCGTCGCGCGCATGAGCGTGGCCGACAATCTCGCTTTTCGCGAGTTCGACCGCGCGCCCTATGCCACCGGCGGCTGGTGGCTCAACGGCGCGAAATTCCACGAAGAGGCGCTGCGCAAGATCGCCCTCTACAAGATCAAGACCCGGTCCGACGATACCAAGATTGGCGAATTATCCGGCGGCAACGTGCAGCGCACGGTGCTGGCGCGCGAACTCGGCGGCGAAGTCGACATCCTGGTCGCTGCCAATCCCTGCTTCGGCCTCGATTTCGCGGCTGTGGCGCAAATCCACGCCGAGATCATGGCGGCGCGCAATCGCGGCGCGGCGGTGCTGCTGGTGAGCGAAGATCTCGACGAACTGCTGGAGCTCTCCGACCGCATCGTGGTGATGTTTCACGGCGCGATCGTCTATGAGGCCCGAGCCAGCGAAGCCGATCTCACCGAGATCGGCCGTCACATGGCGGGACATTAAGCACTTACGAAATCGGCGTTGACGCCGTCTTCGGCTTGATGCCGAGGCCGTATTTCGCGGCGTAGCCGAGCGCGTCCCACTTCGGCGGCGCCGCCTCGGTCGCTTCGTCGAGTGTGCTGATCGGGCGCACCTGGACGATGGAGACGGCAACGCCCGGCCGCCAGCTCGGCTCGATCACCCATTCGATATCGATCGGCCGGCCGAAGCGCTGCTCGATCTGCACGATGCTGGTCCACAACGCTCGCACCATATCTTCGGTCAGGCATTGCGCGCGCTGAAAGCGCAGCGGCAAGGGCCGTTCGGCGACGCCGCCGGCGACGCGATCGAATACCGAGGCGACGCGTTTGTTGCCGGTACGATAGGCGATGATGCGTCCATCGGCGCGGTCGACCTCGATATAATCCGGCTCGACCGTACCCTGCACGACCGATTCACCCCAACCCCACGCCCCTTCGATGACGAAGCGGTCGCGCTTTTTGCTGACGGGATGCGCGGAAAAGGCGACGCCGGCGCAGCGGGCTTGGATCAGACGCAAGACGCCGACGCCCATCGGCGTGTCGCGGTAATGCTGCTTCTGGCGCAGCCGGTAAGTCAGCGCGCGCGCGACAAACAGGCTGCTCCACGCTTTGCGCACTGCGCCGACCACCGCATCGCCGCCAATGACGCCGAGATAGCTTTCATACTGGCCGGCGAAGCTTGCCGATGCGGCGTCCTCGCCGGCGGCGGAGCTGCGCACCGCGACCGGCAGTGCCACGTCGGCATGGCGGAAGCATAACTCATCATAGGCATCGCGCAGCGCCGCCTCGAAGGAGCTTTCCAGCGGCGTCTCTTCGACGAGCTTGCGGATGCGGCCGGAAATCGCCTCCGGTACGGCGAGATTGTCGATGTCGGTTGCCGCAGCGAGCTCGCGATCGATGACATCTTCCAGAGAATTGTTTGCCAGGAACGAGCGGAACGCGTCGGTCGTCACCGCAAATCCGTCCGGAACATCGATGCCGACGTCGCGCAATCCGCCCAGCCGCGCGATCTTGGGCCCGACCGTGGCGCAATCGTCGTCGGTCAGTTCATCGAGCCACCGCAGCATCGGCCATCCTCAATTGACGTCTCCACCCAAGCTACGGCAGCGTAAACCGCTGCGCTCGTTTTATTTTACGCACTACATGATCGGCGCTGTCCGCGCCACTCCCAGATAGAGACAGATTTTTTTGTTTTTCACCAGCACAGTTTTGATATCGAGACAGTTGCTGATCAGACCGTGTGGCACAGAGCAGAAATCGCAAGCCGGAATGCCGCGATGGCGACGCGCGCTCAGCCTTTCTGCTTGTGAGGCGTCGGGCGCGATGTTAGCACCGGCGGACGCCGCGCATGTCGGAGTTTGCCATGAACAACGCCCAAGGACTTTTGCGCCAAGAAGGCAAGAGCAAATCGGCGCCGGCCAAGCCGCCGTTTCGCGCCGAGCATGTCGGCAGTTTGCTGCGGCCGGCGGAAATCAAGGATGCGCGCGCCAAGCGCGAGCGCGGCGAGATTGCGGCGGACGATTTCAAGGCCGTCGAAGACAAAGCAATCCGGCGCGCCGTCGCCAAACAGGAATTGCTCGGCCTTAAAGCGGTTACCGACGGCGAATATCGGCGGAGTTTCTGGAGCCGCGATTTCTTTCGCGGGCTCGATAATGTGGAGACATTCTCGACCCCGGACGTCAGGCGCTTCCAGGGCAGCCAACCGAAGACGCTGGCGCATCGGCCGACCGCGCGGCTCGGCAGCTTTACCACGCATCCGATGATCGACCACTTCCGCTTTCTCAAGTCGGCCGCGGCGCCGGGCTCCGTCCCGAAGATGACCATTCCGGCGCCGAGCGCGTTTCTGGCGCACCGCGGCAAGACCATACTCGACGGTTCGGTATACAACTCATTCGAAGAGTTTTACGCCGATTTGGGCGAGACCTATCGCAAGATCGTCCGCGCTTTCGGCGATGCCGGATGCCGCTATCTGCAACTTGACGAAGTCTACATGATCGTTCTGGTCGATCCGAAGCAGCGCCAGTTCTTTGTCGATCACGGCAACGACGCCGACAAGCTGCCGGAATTCTATTCGCAGGCCACCAACCTCGCATTGTCGGATAAGCCGGCGGACATGGTGACGGGCATGCATTTGTGCCGCGGCAATTTCCGCTCCACCTATCAAGGCAGCGGCGGCTACGACGCGATAGCCGACATCCTGTTCAACAAGACGAATATCGACGTTTACTTCATGGAATACGATACCGACCGCGCCGGCGGCTTCGAGCCGTTGCGGCTTGTGCCGAAGCACAAGCGGGTCGTGCTCGGGCTGGTGACCTCCAAAACCGGCAAGCTCGAGGCGAAGGACGAGATCAAAAGGCGCGTCGAAGAAGCCACCAAGTTCATCGATATCGGCCGGCTTTCGCTCAGCCCGCAATGCGGTTTTGCCAGCACCGAGGAAGGCAATCTCTTGAGCGAAGACGAACAGTGGGCAAAGCTGTCGTTTGTCGTCGAGACGGCCGAAGAGATTTGGGGATCTTCGTAAATCGCCGAGCCGGGATCGAGCGATGCAAGCCAACACTGACCGCATCAAAACCACCCATGTCGGCAGCCTGGTGCGGCCGCCCGAGCTTGTCGCGTTCATGCGAAAGCGTTTGGCGCGTGAGGCGATCGACGCTGCCGCCTACGAGCAATACCTGACGCGCGCTGTCGCCGAGGTGGTGGAGCGACAGGTCAAGGCCGGCTTGAGCGTGGTCAACGACGGCGAATATCCGAAAAGCTCATGGTACCGTTATGTCACCGACCGCCTGAGCGGCCTCGAATTTCGCGCCGTGCCAGGCGAAAAGCCGAAGCCGACGCCGTCGGCCGGCCACGACTTCGAGCGGTTTCGCGACTTCTACGCCGAATATCAGAGCGGGCAGCAGGTCAATGCCGGCGCCGGCTATTGGGCGGTGACCGGTCCGATCAGCTATCGCGGCCACGCCGAGGTGCAGCGCGACATCGCTAATCTGAAAGCGGCGCTGCGCGACGCTCCGGGCGTTGCCCCGTTCCTTCCCGTGGTCGCGCCGGCAAGCGTGCTGCAAGGCCTGCGCGACGAATATTACGGCACTGATGAGAAGCTGAGCGAGGCTCTCGGCGCCGCGCTGCACACCGAATACAAGGCCATCACCGACGCCGGACTGATCGTGCAGCTTGACGACGCCTGGCTGGCGGCGAAATACGACGTGATGGTGCCGCCGGCGCGGTTTGCCGATTACTACGCTTGGGCGGAGCAGAAGGTAGCCGCGCTCAATCGCGCGCTCGACGGCATCCCCGAACAACAGAGCCGGTATCACGTCTGTTGGGGGAGCTGGAACGGTCCGCACACCAACGATGTTGCTGCGGAGGACATTGTCGGGTTGATCCTCAGTGTAAAAGTTGGCGGCTATTCGCTGGAAATGGCCAATCCGCGCCACGAGCACGAATGGCGAGTATGGGAAAAGGCCAAACTGCCGCCGCAACGCGTGCTTCTGCCCGGCGTCATCGCCCACACCACCAACGTGGTCGAGCATCCGAAGCTTGTGGCCGAGCGGTTGGTGCGGCTCGCCAAGCTGGTCGGCCGCGAACGCGTCATCGGCAGCACCGACTGCGGATTCGCCCAGGGCGTCTTCTATCAGCGCGTCCATCCCTCGATCATGTGGGCGAAGCTGGAAGCGCTGGCCGAAGGCGCGCGGCTCGCGACGCAAGAACTTTGGGGCCGCGCCGCCGCTGCCTAGGCCGCGATGCCGGGCTCCACTTTACTGCTCGTGCTCTAGCTGTGTTCGCGAACGAGCTCGCCGATCGCCTTGAGGCGCGCCTCGGCGTCGGGCGTCCAGGGGAACGATAAATTCAACCCGATGCAATTGTTGAAGCCCTCGCGGACCGAGAACAGTGGACCCGGCGGCAGACCGATGCCGCGCGCCAACGCGTCTCGGCAAGCAGCAACGGAATCGAAGCCGGGCGGCCCTTCGACCCAGCACATGAAACCGCCCGAGGGCGTCGTCACCTTGCATCCGGGAGGGAAGTGCTTCGCCATGAGGCCAAGCCCATGCTCCATCCGCGCCGCGAGCTTGGCGCGCAGGCTGCGGAGATGACGGTTGAAATTGCCGCTCTGCATGTAGTCGGCGACGGCACGCTGAAAAATGCCGCCGCTCAAGAGGTTGCTGGCAAATTTCATCTGCATGATCTTTTCGCGAAAGCGCCCCGGCACCAGCCAGCCCATGCCGTAACCGGGCGCCAGCGTGTTGGAGAAGCTGCCGACCTGCAACACCAAGCCGGTCTCATCGAAGCGCTTGAGTGTCGGCGCGCAGGCCTTGCCATGTTGCAGATCCATGTAGCCGCCGTTTTCGATGATCGGCAGGTTCTTGCGGCGCGCGATCTCGACGATCTTGCGCACGGCGGCGCTCGGAGTTGAAACGCCGGTCGGAAAGTGATGCGCCGGCATCAGCACGCAAGCGCGCACGTCGTGCCGGTCGGTCAGATATTCGAATTGCTCCGGGTCGAGACCGTCCTTGCTGGAGTAGGGGATTTCGAGGGCGCGCAGGCCACGATGCTCGAGCGCGGCGAACACCGGGAACATGGTGGGCGACTCGATCATGACAATGTCGCCGGGCTTGGTCAGGATGTTGATGCACAGATTAAGCGCGTGCATGCCGCCGGCAGTCAGCACGATGTCGTTGGCGGCCACCGCCATGCCGTGCTCGACATAACGGCGCGCGATCGCTTCCCGCAGCGCCGGGTCGCCTTGCGTCGAGCTTACGGTGTCGGCGCCTTTGGCGCCCTTGCCGTTGCGCAGCACGCGGCGGAAGTGGCGGTTGATGTCCTCGACCGGAAACAGATCGGTGCTGGCGTAGATCGCGCCGAATTGCTGAATTTCGCTGTTGCTCCACGACGCGAACAGGCGGAGCGTCAATTCGCTGATCGAAATTTCGCGCGCAACCTCGGACGAGGCGCCTTCCGGTGCGGCCGGACGCCGCCGGCGGCCGGCGGCTTCACCGATGTAGAACCCCGAGCGGGGTTGGGCGACGAACACGCCGGCATTTTCCAGAAGTCCGTAAGCCTGGTGCACGGTCGACGTGCTGCAACCGGCGATCCGGCTCATCTGGCGGACCGACGGCGCTCGGGCGCCGGGCGCCAGCGCGCCGTTGTCGATCCACCGCCGCACGAGATTGACGACCCCCTCGGATCGCTTCATGCCAGTTCTCCCTTGCCCGCCACGCGGCTTTTTCTAGGCACGCGCTGCGTCTGCAACGCGTGCGGCGCTTTCCGGCAATTGCCGAAGGCGGGCGTTTGAAATTATAGCCTGCGCCGGCTCCGTACCAGCGGCAAATCGCACAAGCATTTTTGCTTTGCGCCAAGGCGACTGCCGCGACTTTCGAGGGGCGTCGCGCAGGTTAAACTGTGCTGATTAAAACACCGGGATTCTGTGCCTTCTAACATAGGCTTAGCCAACGTACCATTATTGGCCGCAATCCGGGTCGGCGCCGGTCGGTTTCGCGCGATTGCCTTAAACTCGTGTACTAAGGTAGGCCGCGAACGCGTCAGCCGCCTGCCGCCGCGGCACCAAGAAAATAAGCGGCAGCCACGGGGAGGACTGAAGGCGTGATCACGTTTGCCGAGATCCTGAGAGATAAAGGCTATCCCGGATTCGATCCGGTCAAACATATCAACGCGCCGTGGGTCAGCGATCAGCTTTCGCTGTTCAAGCCGGAAGACGAAGCTCGCTTCTGGTTTAAGGGTTTCCAGTGGCCGCGTGCCTATCCGCTCAATTTCGTCTGGCTCGAGGACGGGTTCGCCTGGGGCACGCAGGCGGCGGCGCGCAACATGCCGCTGCCGCCGAGCGATGGGCTCGCGCCGCGTGTCGCCGGAATATTCGTCTACGGTTCGGACGTCCCGGTAACGCCGTGGGTTGCCGGCAGCCGGGGCGAGCGCGTCGGCGCGATATTGCCGCCGTTCCTGCAAAATTTCCCCGCGATTTGGGACGAACGGCGCAACGAGATCGTCAAAGGTCTGCGTTATCTCGAAACCTATGATCTCTCGGGAAAATCGCCCGCCGAGATTTGGCAATTCATGGTCGACGCACGCGCCTTTGACACGCGCGCCTGGGAAATCCATTTCGACCTGATGTATCCGCTCACCGCGAATTATCTCGGCTTTTACGGGCTGTGCAAGGAACTCGGGATTGCGGCGGCTGATATTCCGAAATTCCTGCAAGGCTACGAGACGCAGCCGATGAAATCGGACCGCGTCATGTGGCAGCTTACCAACAAGGCCCGCGGGACGCCGGTTCACAAGATCATCGCCGACACGCCCACGAATGGGATTTATCAGGCGCTCAAGAAGTTGCCCGACGCGGCGGCGTGGCTGAAGGAGTTCGACGCGTTCCTTCAGGAATATGGCTGGCGCAGCGACCGCGTCGTCGATGTCAGCTCGCCAGCCTGGGTGGAGGATCCGAACCGCGCGCTCGGCATTATCAAATCATTCCTCCAGAGCAACGATCCATACGGCTTCGAGAACAGCCTGAAATCGGCCATCGCCGAGCGTGAAAGCCTGATTGAGCGGTCGCACGCCAAGATGACGACACAGGAACGCGCCGCCTTCGACGCGGCGCTCGCCTCCTGCCGGCACGCCAACTTCGCCTGGTGGAACGACGATCACAACTGGTACATCGACATGCGCTGTACGCTGCCGATCCGCAAGGCCGCGCAGGCTATAGCCAAAGCGGTCGATTTCAGCGACCCCGACGACGTGAATTTTCTGTTCTATTCGGAGCTCGCGGCGCTCGCCAACGGCAAGCAAAGCCGGAAGTCTTTCGAGCCGCTGATCGCCGATCGCAAGGCTTACTTCAACGCCTGGGACAAGCGGGTCGAGGAGATGCCGATCGTGCTCGGCACGCCGCCGGAAACCATCTCCGACCCGGTGATGATCGAAATCTTCGGCCTCACGGACGAATTTCTGGAGCGGATGAAGACCGGTTCGGGCGGTGGCAAGCAGCTCTCAGGCGTTCCGGCATCGTCCGGTGTCGCCCGCGGTATCGCGCGCGTGCTGCGCTCGCCCGACGAATTGTCCCGCTTGCAACAGGGCGACGTCCTGGTTTGCGTCGGCACGACGCCGACGTGGACGCCGGCGTTCACCAAGATTTCCGCTTGCGTGTGCGACGGCGGCGGCACGCTAACGCACGCCTCCGTGGTCAGCCGGGAATATCGCGTGCCATGTGTCGTCGGCACGGGGTTCGCGACTCAAACCATCAAAGACGGCGACGAGGTTACGGTCGACGGCGACAAGGGCTTGGTAACGGTCCATCGCGCCGCATGAAGCCGACGAGCAAACATTCGCAGAAAAATAGCAGTGAAATCCACAAACGTCGAACACAGAAACAACTGACAAGGGGGAGGAAATCATGGGTGCGGACGGGACCACACAGTCTTCGCGGGCCAACGATGGATCGGCCAAAGCGGTATCACGGCGGAACTTCGTCAAGACCACGCTAACCGGGGCGGCCGCGCTGACCGCGTCGGGCCGTCTGGCGTGGGCGCAAGGAAACAATACCATCAAAGTCGGGTTCATCACGCCGCGCTCCGGCGCGCTCGCCGGCTTTGGCGAGCCGGACGGATTTGTTCTCGGCGTTGCGCGTAAGGCTTTGGGGGACGGGCTGACGGCCGGCGGCAAAACCTACAAGGTCGAAATCCTCGACCGCGACACCCAGTCTGACCCGAGCCGGGCCGGGCAATTGGCCAAGGCGCTGATCAATGGCGAGGGGGTCGACTTCATGCTGGCCTCGTCGACGCCGGAGACGGTCAATCCGGTCGCTGACGCGTGCGAAGCCGCCGGCGTGCCGTGCCTTTCCACCGGCATGCCCTGGGAGCCCTGGTATTTCGGCCGCGGTGCCAAACCGGGCGGTCCGTCGCCGTTCCATTGGACCTATCACTTCGGTTTCGGCGTTCCGAACTTCTCCAAGGCTTATATTTCGCAGTGGAACGGTCCGGTGACGACCAACAAGCGCGTGGCGTTCCTGATGCCGAACGACGCCGACGGCAACGCACTGCGCGTGATCTTCAAGCCGATTCTGGAAAAAGCCAGGTTCACCGTGATCGATCCGGGCGGCTATGAGGACGGCACCACCGACTATTCGGCTCAGATCGCCAAGTTCAAGGCGGAAAATTGCGAGATCTTCACCACCGGGCCAATCCCGCCGGACTTCACCGTGTTCTGGCGCCAGGCGGCGCAACAGGGCTACACCAAGACGGTCAAGATCGCGCAGATCGCCAAGACCTGCCTGTTCCCATCGCAGGTCGAGGCTATGGGCTCGCTCGGACCGAAGCTCGCGACGGTGGCCTTCTGGCATCCGACATTCCCCTACAAGTCGTCGCTGACCGGGCTTACGTCGCAGCAGCTTGCCGACAAATACGAAAAGGATACCGGCAAGCAGTGGAACCAGATGCTCGGCGACAATACCGCGCTGATGGATGCCGGCGTTGCCGCGCTCAAGGCTTGCGATAATCCGAAGAGCAAAGAGTTGCTGGTCAAGGCGCTCTCGGGGCTCAAGGTGATGACGCCGGTCGGGCACCTCGATTGGACCAAGGGCCCGGTGCCGAACGTCGTTCCGATGATCTTCGCCGGTACCCAGTGGCTGAAGTCGAAGCCGGGCAGCAAATTCCCGATCGACATGGTTGTCACCGACAATGCCGACGATCCGAACGTCCCGATCGGTGCCAAGCTCGTCCCCTATAACGGCTAGTGCGGTGGCATCGATATCTCGCCAATGAACTTCTGATTGTCGTCGGACGCCAGTGGAGGCAGAGCGCTTTCACTGGCGTCGCAATTTGCAACCAGGGCCGACGAAGCAAGTAGAGCAGATGAATAAGGTGTTAGAGGTTCATTCCAGCGAAGGCGCGGCGCGGCAATACAAGGCGCTTCTGCTCGATTTCGGCAGCGTGATCCAAAAGAGCTTCTTCGAAACGCGAAAGGAGATGGAGCACCTTCTGAAATTGCCGGAAGGTACGATCCGCTGGACTGGTCCGTTCGATCCGGGTTCGGATGCGCTTTGGCAAGAGGTGATTTCGGGCAAGTTCTCGGAACGCGATTACTGGGGCCAGCGCGCGCGGGAAGTGGGCCACCTGGTCGGCGAAGAATGGGCGATCCAAGAATTCTGCCAGAAGCACGGCGAGCTTTCGCCGGCGGTTATTCTTCGTCCCGAAGTGCTGAAGTTGATCTCAGATACGAAACGGGCCGGCCTTAAGTTCGGCATTTTGACAAATGAACTCGAGCTGTTTCACGGCGAGGGCTGGCTCGAGACGATGCCGTTCGCAGACCAGGTCGACTGCATCGTCGACGCCACTCATACTCACATTCTGAAGCCCGACCCACGCGCCTACGAACTGGCGTTGCAGGGGCTTGAACTCGCCGCCAACGAGGTCGTCTTCATCGACGACCAGTGGCGTAATGTCGAAGGCGGCGAGAAGGCCGGTATCCGCAGCCTTCACCTTGATATCACCCGGCACCGCGAGTGCATCGCCGAAGCGCGGCGTCTGCTCGGGCTCGCGGCTTAGCGATCCGACGCCGCGCCGCGAGGCTCAAGTTGGGGTCAGGCGATCAGCGGCACGGGTGCCGCATGCCGTCGATACCAAGATACGTCCCGGTCGCCGGATCAAATGATCGGAACCGAGCGCGACAGTAGGCGACGTCCGGCCGCGCCGCATAGCGGGGTGCGATGCCTCCGGGCGCGTAGTTGTAAACCGGTCTGCCCGGTATTTCCGCCTGGGCCGATGCGCTGGAACGCCGTTGCGCCACCCAGGTGCCTTGGCAGGCGCCGCTATTGCCCCGGCCTTGCCAGACGCCGCTGCCGTCGACCCTGCCGAGGCGGCCGAAGCCGCTGGCCCATTGGTTGCCGGCTTGCACCAAGACTTTTACACCACCGTTGCGCGCCACGCGCCCCTGCACCGTCACCGGCGAGTTGCCGGCATTGAGGACGTTGCTGTTGGAGATTTCTACACCATAACGGACGCTCGGCTCGCATGCTCCCCCGGTTGTGCTGATGACGACGCTCCAGTCGCCGTCGAACGCATTGCTTCGGGCGAGCGCCGGACCGGCGATGGCGACGCAGGCCAGAGCCAGAACTGACGTGCGAACAAACGCACGGGCCTGTCGGCCAATCGTGTCTGCGTCACTTTTTAGTCTCATTGCATGCAATGCCGCCGCGGTTTCGCTGAACATTCGCCTTCTCCTGTCCTGCTCTATTTTGCCGGGTGACCGACCCCTCAACGGCGCCACGCTCCAAGTGGTTCCACGCCCAAAAGTCCGCGCAACGGGCGTAACCGAACTAGGTTGTCTTCTTGCCGCGCCGACGCCGATAAATAGAATAAACCGGTTCCCACATTTTGGCGCTGACCACGGCGGCGAGGGCTGAATCCGCCAACGGTTGCGCCAACCCCTCCGTGATGGCCGCTTTACCTACCGCGGTCGCAACCTGGAACGACACTTTCGCAATTTCGGTCAGCGGCGGCAGCAAGTTGGCACACGGATCGTGCTTGGCGGGCGACAACTCGGCGATGGTGCGCGCGGCGGCGAGGAACATGCCGTCCGAGACGCGTTTTGCCTTTACCGCGATGGCGCCAAGCCCGACCCCCGGATAAACATAGGCATTGTTGGTCTGGTCGATGCGGAATGGGCGGCCGTCGCGTGTAACGGGAGGGAACGGACTGCCGGTGCCGACGACCGCGCGGCCCTCGGTCCACGCGAGCAGGTCTTGTGGCGTCGCTTCGCTTCGCTCCGTTGGGTTAGAAAGCGGAAAAATCACCGGCCGGCGCACATGGGCGGCCATCACCCGCACCGCCGGCTCAGAGAAAGCGCCGGCTTGGCCGGACGTGCCGATCAGCACCGTCGGATGGGCGTTGGCGACAACTTCAGTGAGCCCGATCCGCTCCGCGGCCGGCAGCTTCCAGCCCGCGATCCGCTCGCGGCTTTGGCCGAACGGCGCTTGGAAAGGCTGCAAGCCGTTCATGCCTTCGAGCAGCAAGCCATCGCGGTCGATGAGATAAAATCGGCCGCGGGCGTCCTTCTCCGGCACGCCGGCCTCGATCATCGCGCGCGATAGCAGTGCGCAAATCCCCGTTCCCGCGGAACCGGCTCCGACGACGGCAATGCGCTGCTCGGTCAGCGGCACCCCGGTCACGTTGATCGCGCTCAAGATCGCGCCGACGGCGATGGCGGCGGTGCCCTGAATATCGTCATTGAAGCTGCACAGCCGGTCGCGATACTGCGCCAGCAGCCGGTTGGCGTTGCCGATGGCGAAGTCTTCCCAATGCAGCAGCACGTGCGGCCATCGCACGCGCACGGCGGCGACGAACGCCGCGACGAAGTCGTCGTAATCGGCGCCGCGCACACGCTCATGCCGCCAGCCGATATACCAGGGATCGTGGAGAAGCTCGTGATTGTCGGTCCCGACATCGAGCAGCACCGGCAGCGTGGTCGAAGGATGCAGCCCCGCGCAGGCGGTGTAGAGCGACAGCTTGCCGATCGAGATGCCCATGCCGCCGGCGCCCTGATCGCCAAGGCCGAGGATGCGCTCGCCGTCGCTGACGACGATCGCTTCCACGCCGTCGAAGCGCGAATTGCTGAAAATGTCGCCGATGCGGTCTTTCAGCGGAAAGCTCAGGAACAGCCCGCGGGGCTTGCGGAAAATTCGGCTGAATTGCTCGCAGCCGAGCCCAACCGTTGGCGTATAAACGATCGGCATCATCTCTTCGATGTGCCGCGCCAGCAATGCGTAGAACAGCGTCTCGTTGGTGTCCTGGGTGCCGCGCAGAAAAATATATTTGTTGAGGTCGACGTCGATTGTGCGAAACGCCTCGAGCCGCCGATCAACCTGAAGGTCGAGGCTCATGACATATGGCGGCAGGAGGCCGTGCAGTTCGAACTCGTCGCGCTCGGCCTCCGTGAACGCGGTGCCCTTGTTGAGCAACGGATCGTTCAACAGCTCATAGCCGCTAAGCGCGGTCTCGACGGTGTGCGGTTTGTCGTGCATCAGCGTCCGCGGGGAGAGGGCAGCCGGTTAGGGGCCGGTTACCGCTAGCATTGCTTCTTTAATTTTCGCCAGAGCGTAGTTGCCGGCCTTCTCAAGGTCGAGATGGGGGAAGTTCGGCATCTCGTCGGCCACAACTACGCAGTCGATGATTGCGGGACCGTCCGCCGCCAAGCCCTGCTTGATGGTAGCGACGAGTTCGCCGGGCGCGGCGGCCTTGAAGCCTTGGCCGCCGCAGGCCCGCGCCAGCGCCGTGAAATCCGGATTGGGGAATTCGATGCCCGGCTTGTAGGCCGGCAGTCCGATGGACTCCGCTTCAAAGGAAATGAGGCCGAAAGCGGAATTGTTGTAGACCACAATCTTGACCGGCAGCTTGTGGTGCACCGCGGTCAGGAACTCGCCCATCAGCATATTGAAGCCGCCGTCGCCGCAAAGCGCGATGACCTGGCGCGACCGGTCCAGCGCCTGAATGCCATTAGCTTGGCCGAGCGCGGTGCCGACCGCGGCGTTGTTGAACGATCCGACGATGCGTTGCGATCCGCTTTGCCGTATCCAGTTCGCCGACCACAGCGTGTTTAGCCCGGTGTCGAGAACGAACACAGCATCGCGTGCGGCGAGGTTGCCGACCGCCCGCGCCACCGCTTGCGGATGAATCCGGTCCTTGCTGCGCCCCGGATCGGCTTGTCTGTCGAGTTTCGCATCCCACTTCTCGCGCTCCCTGGTCACGCGATCGAGGAATTTGCCGTCGGTCTTGGCGGCGACCTTTTCCAGCAGCGATTGCAGTGTCGGCCGCACCGAACCGACGACGCCGAGCGCTGTCGGGGTGCGGCGCCCAAGCACGCGTGCGCGTTCGTCGAGCTGGATGACCGAACCATCACTCGGCAGGAACTCGGAATATGGGTAATCGGTGCCGAGCATCAGCAAAAGCTCGCAATCCATGATCGCGTCATAGGACGCCTTGGTGCCGATCATGCCGATGCCCCCGATCCATCGCGGATCGTCATACGGCATGATGTCCTTGCCCTTGACCGTGTGAACGAGGGGCGCCTTGAGCCGGTCCGCCAGCGCGCGCAGTTCTTGCGCGGCGCCGTGGCAGCCGTCGCCGCACATGAGCACGACACTTCCTGCCTCATCGAGCCGGCGGGTGATTTCGGCGACATCGGCGTCATTTGCAGTGAGCTCGGTGCGTGGTTTCAAGGTCACGACGCTCGATATTTCGCCGTCGGCCTTTGCCTCAATCACGTCCTGGGGCAAAGTCAGGTGTGCGACGCCGCGGCCGGCATAGGCCGCCGCTATCGCTTGATGAATGACAGCCGGCGCGTGTGCGGCCGAAGAGATGGTCTGTGTGTAAAGCGACAAGTCGCGAAACAACAAGTCGGGTTCGGTAGTCTGGATGTAGTCGGTGCCCTGCATCCTGCGCGGCATGTCGCCGGAAAGCGCCAGCACCGGGGCATGGTCGCGGGTCGCCTCGTAAAGGCCGGCGACCAGATGCGTGCTGCCCGGGCCGGTGGTGCCGCAGCATACGGCCAGCCGCCCGGTCAGCTTGGCCTGACCGGCGGCGGCGAGCGCGGCGCCTTCCTCGTGGCGAACGCCGACCCATTCGATGTCGCTGTGTCGAACCGCATGGGCGAGGGGGTTGAGCGAGTCGCCGATCAGCCCGAAAATATGTTTGACGCCGATCTCTTCGAGTACGCCGACCAGCAAGTCGGCCACGGTCCGGGCCATCGGAGTCTCCTGTTCACGCAGTATCAAGCCATAATCTAAGCGCGGCCTAGGTCGCCGGCACCCCGACCTGACCGGTCCCGAACTTTACGCCTTTAGCTTCGGTGCCGGCCGCCGCAAGGATCACGATCGCGACGGCGACCGCGCCGGCGACGAGGGCAAGCGCGATGGCGTAATTGCCGCCGTGAGTCGCGGCAATCCAGGCTTGCAGCGTGGCATTGACCGAGGCGATCAGGTTGCCGAGCTGATAGGTGAAGCCCGGGAATGTGCCGCGCGCGTCGTCCGGTGACAACTCGTTGAGATGGACCGGCACGACGCCCCAGGCGCCTTGCACCGTGACCTGCATGAAGAAGGCGCCGACCGCGAGCCAGACCGCGGTCGTGGCAAATGCCCATAGCGGCAGTACGACGATCGACAGGACGGCGGCGATGATGATGATGCGGCGGCGGCCGAAGCGCTCCGACAGCGAACCGAACGCAATGCCGCCGATAATGGCGCCGATGTTGTAGATGACCGCGATCAGGCCGACCTCATGCGGAGTGAAGCCGTGCTGCACTTGCAGGAAAGTCGGATAAAGATCCTGCGTGCCGTGGCTGAAGAAGTTGAAAGCGGTCATCAGCAAAACCGCGTAGATGCCGAGCCGCCAATGCGATTTGAGCACCGCCAGGGTGTTGCTTCGCGCCGTCGTCGGTTTCCAGCTCGGCGATTCCGGAACGCTGCGACGGATATAGAAGACCAGTAACGCCGGAACGACCCCGACCATGAACATGCCGCGCCAGCCGATATACTGGAACAGCAACCCGTAAACGATCGAGGCGAGGAAATAACCGGCTGGATAGCCCGATTGCAGCAGCCCGGAGACAAAACCGCGGGCCTGCGCCGGTATGGATTCCATGGTCAGCGAGGCGCCGACGCCCCATTCGCCGCCCATCGCTACGCCGTAGATCGCGCGCAAGATCAGCAACGCCGTCAGGCTCGGCGCAAAGCCGGAAGCAAATTCGATGGCCGAATAGAACAGCACGTTGACCATCAAGGCCGGCCGACGGCCCCAGCGGTCGGCGGCGCGCCCGAACAGGAATGCGCCGACCGGCCGCATCGCCAATGTCAGCAGGATCGCAACGGTGACGCGTGTGACGTCGGTATGGAATTCCTTGGCGATGTCCTTGAGCACGAACACCATCAAGAAGAAATCAAACGCATCAAGCGTCCAGCCGAGAAAGCTTGCCGCGACTACGTGCTTCTGATCGCTGGTCCAGCCGGAAAGTGCCGCGATGCGCATCAAAAATCCCTCCCCAACGTCGGCGGCGCTCGATTCGGTCGCGGCCGTGCAATGTCATAGCATTGTTACACTTTATGCGGGCCCCGCGGTTCGACCGGTATCCGCCGCGGCACCATCGCGTTGCTCACGACTTCCTGCACCACTTCGCCATTCTGATTGAAGGTAAGCGTCCGGCTCCTGATCACCCCGCGGTCGGGCCGGGACTTTGACGGGCGGACCTCGAGCACTTCGGTTTCGATCCGCAGTTCGTCGCCGGGATAAACCGGAATGGGCCAGCGCAAGTTATCGAAGCCAAGCCCCACGGTGCCGCCGGCCGCCCTGTGTTCGCTCCCGGCGATCAGGCTCATGGTGATGGCGGCGGTGTGCCAGCCGCTCGCAACCAGCCGGCCGAAGATCGACTTGGCGGCGGCTTCGTCGTCGAGATGAAAGGGCTGTGGATCGAACTTCTTGGCGAAGGCGATGATCTCTTGCTTATCGACCCGCACCCGGCCGCTCGGTTTGTTGACTTGCCCAACCGCGAAATCCTCGAAATATCGCTCCGACATTAATCGTCCGCCCCTGGCCTGAAAGCTGCGGTTTTCCCGCCGGCGCCTGCCGACGCCCGGTTGGCGACTATATGCAATCGAGCGCCGCCGCGGCTGGGGAAATTTTCGCGGCCGTCTGTTCTTTTTTTGCATGACTGCGGTTATCATGGCGCACGCTTTGGAGCGTGATACGGAAAACTAGCTATTGGCTTTCCGAAGCATCGTGCTTCAGGACAGAATTGAGAGCGCCAGTCGTTCAACCCGAACGTTCGGCGCTTCGCAGGAGCCCGCCATGACCGGCCGTGCGCTTTTCGCATCGACTGCGTTTTTCCTTGGCGTAAGCGTAGCCCCGGCGCTGGCGGATGGCGCTTGGGTCTTCGGCCACGGCGACAATTGGTGGGCGGCCCACGACGCTATCTACCAGTTGGAAAACCGGATTGCTTTCCTGGAGGCCGATCCGGAGATCGACGACGGCTACAAGGCCCCCATCATCACCGGGGCGCGGGCCGAAATATTGCAGTTGCGTAGAGAGCTGCCGCACGCGCACTGGCGCTGGTCGGTCCCCTGCTGTTACAGTCGGCGGCCGATTTACATTCGCTGAGATATCGTCTCATTCCGCCGGCTGCGCGCCCAGGCCCCCCGGGAGCCGGCCCATCAACCGCGCCCGCGTGCGCATCGACCAGCCGCTGAGCCGGTCGAGATAGAGATACAGCACCGGCGTAGTGTAAAGCGTCAGCAATTGGCTGATCAAGAGGCCGCCGACGATGGCGATGCCGAGCGGACGCCGGATTTCGCCGCCGTTACCGAAGCTCAGCGCCAGCGGCACCGCGCCGAGCGTGGCGGCGGACGTAGTCATCAAGATCGGGCGAAGGCGCAGTAGCGACGCTTCGAAAATCGCGTCATAGGAGCTTAGATTGCGCGACCGCTTCGCCTCTATGGCGAAGTCGACCATCATGATCGCGTTTTTCTTGACGATGCCGATCAGCAAGATGACGGCGATTAGTCCAATGATGTCAAACTCGGTGTGGAACAGCATCAGCGCCAGCAAGGCGCCGACACCCGCAGACGGCAGCGTCGAGAGGATGGTGATGGGGTGAATGTAGCTTTCGTAGAGCACGCCGAGCAGGATGTAGACGGCGGCGATGGCGGTCAGGATGAGGATCGGCTCCTTTCCCAGCGATTGCTGAAACAACTGCGCCGTGCCGGCGAGCGAACCGCGTATCGTGGACGGCATGTGGATGCGGGCAATGGCGGCGTTGATCTCGTCGGCGGCGTCGCCGAGCGACATGCCCGGATGCAAGTTGAACGAGATCGTCGAGGCGACGAACAATCCTTGATGATTGACCGATAGCGGCGTGTGGCCTGGCCGGTAATGGCTGACCGCGACGAGCGGAATCATGGTTTCGAGCGTGGTGCTGACCGCGGCGCCGGCCGATGTGGGGCCGTGGCCGGTGTTGGCAAGCGCGTTGGTGAATGCGTTGCGCGCTGCATTGCTGCTGGCGCTTGACGAAGCCGTGGCCGCTGTCGACGCACTCGAGTGCGACGCCGCGGACGCCGCCAAGATTGTCTGGTCACCCGGGCTCGCGGCCGGCGCCGGAGTGAGGGCTGGAGAAATCTGTAGAACCGTCGGGCGAACGACGGTCCCGATCGTGGTCGCTGCCGTGACATTTCCTGACGGCGCGTTGGTGGTCGCCGTTCCCGGCGCCGTGGCGCCGGACGTCGCGACGTAAACATCGCGCAGCGAGATGGGATACTGCGTGTAGCGCGGGTCGATCTCCATCACGACGTGGTACTGGTTGATGGCACTGTAAATGACCGAGACCTGCCGCTGGCCGAACGCGTCGTACAGCGTATTGTCGATCTGTAGCGGGCTGATGCCGAGGCGCGAAGTGGTGTCGCGATCGATGTCGAGATAGGTTTCCAGGCCCTTTTGTTGCTGGTCCGAGCTGACGTCGGTGAGCACGCGACTGTGCTCGATCGCCGCGAGCAACTTCGGCGTCCACTCGTAGAGTTCGTTCACATCCTCGGATTGCAGCGTGTACTGATATTGCGCGTTGCTTTGGCGCCCTCCGGCGCGTAAATCCTGAAGCGCGGCGAGGTAAAGGCGGCCGCCGGGCACCTGGGCAAGCTTCGGCCGCAGGCGGGCAATCACCTGGTCGACACCGACGCGTTGCGACAGCGGCTTGAGCGAAACGAAGACGTTGCCGATATTGATCTGCGCGTAGCCGCCGCCCGAGCCGACGCCGGTGTAGCCGACGACGTTCTCGACCGCGGGGTCCGCGCGCACAATATTCATCATTTGCTGCAGCTTATGGCTCATCGCCTGGAACGAGATGCTCTGATCGGCTTGCAGCGAACCGACCAGCCGTCCGGTGTCCTGTTGCGGAAAGAAGCCCTTGGGGATGACGATATAAAGCGCCACGTTGAGGCAAATCGTGGATATGAAGATGAGCAGCACCCATCCGCTGTGCCGCAGCCCCCAGGTCAGCGTGCGTCCGTAACCGTCGCGGATGTATCGGAAGATGCCCGAGCTTCGGTCCACTTGCTCGGCCGATCGCGTCCGCAGCAGCAGCGCGCACATCATCGGCACGGTGGTCAGCGAAACCGCCAGCGAGACCAGAATGGCGATCGACAGCGTGACGGTGAATTCGCGGAACAGCCGGCCGAGAATACCCCCCATCAGCAAAATCGGAATGAAGACCGCGATCAGCGACAGGCTGATCGAGAGCACGGTGAATCCGACCTCGCGCGCGCCGCGGTAGGCGGCCTCGACATGCGACATTCCGCCGTCGATGTAGCGGGAGATGTTCTCCAATACGACGATCGCGTCGTCGACGACGAAGCCGGTTGCGATCGTGAGCGCCATCAGTGACAGCAGGTCGAGGCTATAGCCGACGAGATACATGACCCCGAACGTACCGAAGATGGAGATCGGCACGGCCACGCTGGGGATGAACGTCGCGCGGTAATCACGCAGAAACAAAAACACCACGAGAGTGACCAATATGACGGCCATCACCAGCGTCAGTTCCGTATCGTGCAGGGAGGCGCGGATCGTGATGCTGCGATCGATGGCAAGCGTCACGTTCATGTCCGCCGGCATCGCCGCTTCCAATTGCGGCAATTCCGCTTTGACGTTATCGACAGTCTCGATGATGTTGGCGTTCGGCTGCCGGAACAGAATGACGAGGACCGCCGGCTGACCGTTGGATAGGCCGATATTGCGCACGTCCTGAACGGAATTTCGCACGTCGGCGACGTCGGACAGCTGCACCGCGGCGCCGTTGCGGTAGGCGATGACGAGCGGAATGTAATCGGCCGCCGTGGTCGCCTGGTCGTTGGTGTAGATCTGATAGCGCCGGTCGCCGTCGTCGATCGTTCCCTTGGGGCTGTTGGCGTTGGCGGAAGCGAGCGCGGCGCGCACGTCTTCGAGCCCGATGCCGTATTTGTATAGTGCCTGCGGATTGAGCTCCACGCGCACGGCGGGAAGCGCGGACCCGCCGATGATGACGTTGCCGATGCCGCTCAATTGCGACAGCCGTTGCGCCAGGATGTTGCTGGCGGCGTCGTACATCTGGCCCTGCGTCATGGTCTTCGAGGTGAGGGACAGAATGAGGATCGGCGCATCGGCCGGATTGACTTTGCGGTAAGTCGGATTGTTCGGCAGATTGGAGGGCAGGTCGGCGCGAGCGGCATTGATGGCCGCTTCAACGTCGCGCGCGGCGCCGTCGATGTCGCGGGTGACATCGAATTGCAACGTGATGCGGGCTTGGCCGATGCCGCTTTGCGAAGTCATTTCGGACACGTCGGCGATCTGGCCGAGGTGGCGTTCGAGCGGCTCGGCGACGCTGGTCGCTACCGTGTTGGGACTGGCGCCGGGAAGCGTCGCAGTGACCGATATGGTGGGAAAATCGACCTGCGGCAGTGGCGACACCGGCAGCTTCGAGAAGCCGAGAATGCCAGCGAGCGCGATCGCGAGCGTCAACAGTATGGTCGCCACCGGCCGCGAGATGAACGGGGCGGAAATATTCATTCGGCCGGCTCGTGCGGCGCCAGCGGGTTGGACGGTCGGCGCCCGGCAAGGCGGACCGCCAGCCGGTCGAAGTAGAGATAAATGACCGGCGTCGTGAACAAGGTCAGCATCTGGCTCACGATCAGGCCGCCCACGATGGCGACGCCGAGCGGCTGACGCAGCTCCGACCCGGTTCCGGTGCCGAGCATAAGCGGCAACGCGCCCAGGATCGCCGCCATGGTGGTCATCAGGATCGGCCGAAAGCGCAGCAGGCAGGCTTGATAGATCGCCTCGCGCGGCGGCAAGCCCTCGACGCGCTCCGCCTCCAACGCGAAGTCGATCATCATAATCGCGTTTTTCTTGACGATGCCGATCAGCAACACGATGCCGATGATGGCGATGACGTCGAGGTCATGGTGGAGCAGCATCAGCGACAACAAGGCGCCGATGCCCGCCGACGGCAGAGTCGAGAGAATGGTGATCGGATGGACGAAGCTCTCGTATAGGACGCCGAGCACGATATACATCGCGATCACCGCGGCGAGGAGCAGAAACACTTCGTTGCTGAGCGACGACTGAAATGCCGCCGCGGTGCCCTGAAACGCGGTGGTGAAGCTGATCGGGAGGCCGAGGTTCTTCTCGGTCTGCGTGATGGCATCGACTGCCTCGCCGAGCGACACGCCCGGCGCGGTGTTGAACGAGATTGTGGTGGCGGGCAGCTGGCCGTAATGCGTGATCAACAGCGGCCCGGTGTGCTGCTCCACGTGCACGATCGCCGACAGCGGCACCTGCCCATTGGTCGTTGACGACGACGACGGCAGGTAGATCATCGACAAGCCGTCGAGCGAGCGCTGCAGCGACGGATCGACCTCCATGATCACCCGATACTGGTTCGACTGGGTGTAGATGGTGGAAATGATGCGCTGCCCGAACGCGTCATAGAGCGCGTTATCGACCGTCGCCGGCGTGATGCCGAAGCGAGCCGCGGTGGCGCGGTCGATGACGATGTTGAGCGTGAGCCCCTGTTGTTGCAGGTCGCTGGCAACGTCGGTGATCTGCGGCAGTTGATTGAGGTCCCGCACCAGGCGCGGCACCCAGGCACTGAACTCGGAGGAATTGGCGTCCTCGAGGATGAAGTGATACGGCGCGCGGCTGATCGTCGAATCGATGGTCAGGTCCTGTACCGGCTGCATGTACAGCGCGATGCCGACGACGCCGGCGACCTCCTTCTGGATGCGGCGGATGATCTGGGTGGCATTGAGGCTGCGCTCGTCGTGCGGCTTCAGGTTGATGAGGAGCCTGCCGGTGTTTTGCGTTTGATTGGTGCCGTCGACACCGATGAAGGAGCTCAGGCTGTCGACGTCCGGGTCTTTGAGGACCACTTCGGCAAGCTGGTATTGCAGGCCCGCCATCGCGTCGTAGGAGACGCTCTGCGAAGCTTCGGTAATTCCCTGGATCATTCCGGTGTCCTGCACCGGGAAGAAGCCTTTTGGGATATAGATATAGAGCAAGAGCGTCAGCGCCAGCGTCAGTATCGCGACCATCAGCGTCAACGGCTGGCGGTCGAGCACCCAATTCAACGCGCGGCCGTATTGCTCGATGGTGCGGTTGAATACGCCCTCGGCGGCTAGATCGAATCGCGAGCGTTGAGCCTCCGGGTGGTGCCGGATCAGCTTGGCGCACATCATCGGCACCAGCGTCAACGAAACAACCGCCGAGATGACGATAGTGACCGCGAGCGTGATGGCGAATTCGTGAAACAGCCGGCCGACGACCTCGCCCATAAACAACAGCGGAATCAGCACGGCGAGCAGCGAAATCGTCAACGAAATGATGGTGAAGCCGATCTGCTGCGAGCCACGCAAGGCCGCCTCGAGCGGGTCCATGCCGCCTTCCACATAGCGCGCAATGTTCTCGATCATGACGATGGCGTCATCGACCACGAAGCCCGTGGCGACGGTGAGCGCCATCAGCGACAGATTGTCGAGGCTGAAGCCGAGCAGATACATCGCGCCGAGCGTGCCGACCAGCGACAGCGGCACCGAGAGGCTCGGAATGACGGTGCCGGGAATCGTGCGCAGGAACAAAAAGATCACCACCACGACGAGGACGATCGCAAGCGTGAGCTCGAACTCGACGTCGGCCACCGAAGCCCGGATCGTGACGGTGCGGTCGCTGAGCACGCCGACATCAACGGCCGCCGGCAGCGTTGCCGTCATGCTCGGCAACAGCGAGGTAATGCGGTCCACCACCTCGATGATATTGGCGCCCGGCTGGCGCTGAACATTGAGAATGATGGCCGGTGTCGTATTCGCCCAGGCCCCGAGCTTGTTGTTCTCGGCGCCCCTGACGACCGTCGCCACGTCGCGGAGCCGGACCGGATTGCCGTTGCGGTAGGCGATGATGGTGTCGGCATACTGCGCGGCGTTATCGATTTGATCGTTGGCGTTGATCGTCGTCGCCTGGGCCGGTCCGTCGAAATTTCCCTTCGGCGAATTGATGTTGAAATTTCCGATGGTGGTGCGGACGTCGTCTATGTTGAGTCCGTAGGCCGCGAGTGATTGCGGGTTGAATTGGATGCGAATCGCCGGCCGATGGCCGCCGCTGATGGCGACGAGCCCGACGCCGTTGACCTGCGATATCTTTTGCGCGAGCCGCGTTTCGCTCAAATCCTCGAGATCAGTCAACGATACGCTCTTCGAGGTGACGGCGAGCGTGAGGATCGGCGCGTCGGCTGGGTTGATCTTGGCGTAAACCGGCGGGATCGGCAGATCGCTCGGCAACAGGTTGTTGGCGGCGTTGATCGCCGCCTGCACTTCCTGCTCGGCGACGTCGAGGCTGAGATCGAGGCTGAACTGCAGCGTGATGATCGAGGCGCCGGCCGAGCTTGCCGACGTCATCTGATTCAAGCCCGGCATCTGGCCGAGCTGCCGCTCCAGCGGAGCGGTAATCGACGACGTCATCACTTCCGGGCTGGCGCCGGGATAGAAAGTCGATACCTGGATGGTCGGATAATCGACTTCAGGCAGCGTCGACAGCGGCAGAAACGTATAGGCGACGATGCCCGACAGCATGATAGCCGCCATCAACAGCGTCGTGCCGACCGGCCGTAAAATAAAAGGTTCGGAAACGTTCATCGCATCGTTTCATCGTGGCGCGCGCTCGCCGCCCCGCGCCGCCGCTACTGACCGCCGCTATTGCGCCGATTTTGCGAATGACCCGGGTTCGGCGCCGGCTGCGGAGCGCCGGCTGCCGCGGCCGGCCGGTCGGACGCGCCGGGCAGCCTTACTTTTGCACCGTCGCGCAACCGATCGGTGCCGTCGACGACGACGCGCTCGCCGGCAGAAAGGCCCGACGTTACCGCCGCCATCGGGCCGTCGGTCGGGCCAATCTTGATCGGGCGCACCGACACGGTGCTGTTGGCGTTGACGACGTACACGTAACTTCCCGGCGCTCCGGTCTGGATCGCAGCGGTCGGCACCGTGATCACGTTATTGAGCGTCTTGACTAGCAATTGCGCATTCACGAACTGGTTGGGGAACAGCGCGAAGTCGGGATTGTCAAATTGAGCGCGCACTTTGACGGTACCGGTGGTGGTGTCGATCTGGCTGTCGAGCGCGATGACGCGGCCGGTCGCCAGCAGTTTCACGTTGGCGCGGTCATACGCTGCGACTTGAAAAGTGGCGCCGGCATTCAGCCCGGGGACGACGTCCGGCAAGTCGTCTTCCGGGATCGGGAAAATCACCGTGATCGGTTGCAACTGGGTAACGACCGCCAGACCGGTGCTGTTGCTGGTTTGCACGTAGTTTCCGGGATCCATGAGGCGCAATCCGATGCGTCCGGTCACGGGCGACAGAATGCGGCAGTAAATGACGTTGAGCTTTTCCTGATCGACCTGCGCCTGGTCGAGCTTCACCGTGCCTTCGTCTTGCTGGACGATGTAGATCTGGTCTTCGTATTGCTGCCGCGCGATCGAATTCTGTTCCGCTAGTTTCTGGTAGCGCGCCAGATCGACCTTGGCTTGAGCCAGCAGGCCTTGGTCGCGCGCAAGCTGGCCCTCGAATTGGGCCTGCATCAGCTGATAGGGCCGCGGGTCGATTTGGGCGAGAAAGTCGCCCTTCTTGACGATTTGTCCTTCGGTATATCCGACTTCCTGAAGTTGGCCGCTGATCTGCGTCTGCACTGTGACCGTCGCAATCGGGGTGACGGTGCCGAGCGCGTTGACGACTACGCGAATATCGCCGCGCCCAATGGTGGCGGCCCCGACCGATTGCGCGGCGCCGGCCTGCGCGTTGCGCGCGGCGTGAGGTTGACCGGCGTAAATCGACCGCCAAATCAGATAGCCGCCGACGACCGCGACGATAAGAACGATCAGCCCGATGATGAGGCGTCGCCGTCCGCCGGGCTTGGTCTCTATGATTGGCGCGGGGACGGTGCGGTGTACGTCCGGCGTCGCTTCGCTATCGGTTCTGCGCGTTCGTTCGTCCATAGGCGCGTTCATTCACCCCGGTGTCGCCAGTATATAACGGGCGGTAGCGTCACCCGCCTAATGAATATTCGCTAATGCTCGGCCGTTTGCCGGCAACAAGGCGTCGCCGCCAGGAGGCACGCGGCAACGCCGCGACATCCCGAGTTCATTCTTGATTTAACGATATTGTTCAGTGGCTTACGTCCCCGCCGGGGGGCAGAAAGTGCAGACCGGACCCGTTCGGCGGCAGCTGCGGCAACACCGAGAAGTCTTTCTCCAGATCGCGCTTTGTCGGCAACAGCGTCGTATCCCAGCCGCCACCCAAATCTTCGATAAGTGCCACGCTGTCGACGAAGAGATCCTGCCGATAGGTCAATTCTGTCTCCTGATCCGCCAACAACGTGATCTCCGCCGTCACCACCGTGGTAAACGCTATCGTTCCCGCTTGAAACTGATTGAGGTAGACGTTGACGGCCTGCTGCGCGTCCTTGACCGCCTGCTGCTGCACGACGAGCGCCAGCTTCAACTGGCGTATGGCGGCGAGTTCGTCCTCGACACCTTGAAACGCGGTGAGCACGGTCTGTCGATAACTGGCCACGCTCTGCCAATAGACCGCGCGCGCCGCGTCGACCTGCGCCGAGGTCAGCCCTCCATTGAACAGTACTTGGGTGCCGGCTGCGCCGAGCGACCATACTTCGTTGGCCACGTTGAACGGCAGCGGATGAATGGGGCTGCTCCACTGCAGCAGCGCGGAAAGACTGATGTCGGGGAAGTAGCCGGCCACGGCGACGCCGATCAGCGCGTTCTGCTCTTGCATCGTGCGCTCCGCCGCGGCGATGTCCGGCCGCCGCTCCAGCAATTCGGACGGTACCGTGACCGGTATTCTTGGAATGGTGCCGGAGAGCAAATTGCGCCCGATGCTAAGTTCGGCAGGCGGCCGGCCGGTCAAAATTGCGATCGCGTGCTCGTATTGCGCGCGGGTGCCGGCCACGCTCTTGGCCTGCGCTTGGGTAATTTCCAGTTGCGCGCGGGCGGTCGCGACGTCGCCGAGCGTGACGGAATAACCCGCCGTGAATTGGTTCTGAACGATATCGAGCGTCTTTTGGTACTGCGCAGCCGTGCGTTCGAGCAGATCGATCAGCGAGTCGGTCGCCCGCAAGTTGAAATAAGCGGTCGCCAGCAGCGCCTGCTGCGACAGCTTGACGTTGTCGAGGTCGGCCTTGCTGGCTTGCGCCGCGGAAGAATTGCTCTCGATTTGCCGCCGTACCTTGCCCCAAACGTCGAGATCCCAGCTACCGGAAAGCCCGGGCACGAAGTTCGTTGAAAACGAACCGGCCGGGGACCCAGTCGTCAATGAGCTCACGCTGCCGGCTTTCGGGCCGCTGTAAGAATGCATGGCGTTGTAGCTGGCATTTATGGTCGGGAATAAAGTCGACTGGGCTTCTCTGATCAGCGCGCGCGCCTGCTCGTAGGCCGCGGCTTGGGCCGCGACGGTCTGATTGGAAATCTCGACTTGTTTGATCAGAAAACCGAGCTTGCGGTCGCGGTAGAAAGTCCACCAGTCGCCGCGCGGAAGATGATCGCTCGGGGTCGCGACCTTCCAGCCTTTAAGCTCCTTGAAAGTCTTCGGCGTCGGTGCGGCCTGGGGTGTGTAATCGGGACCAACAGCACAACCGGCAAGCGCCAATACGAGCACTAATGCGGGAAAACCGGATTCGGTGCGCCCAAGCGCTCCGCGTCGTTCGCGCAGGCTTCTGCCATTTTCAGCATGGGTCAACGCAATCACTGCAGCAAACCCGTCGCTGTGCACCTCAGAACGGAACGATCCGGCGTCGAGTTTTTCAGCGGCGCGTGCAAAGCGCTGCTGCGGTGACTCGAGTGTTTAGGTGCGACCCCCGACCCCCAGTGATCGCGTTAACCATGACCATGCCCCACGCACTGGCGAATATCAACTCTGTGCGGGTCCTGTGGATATTTTGCGATGGTTTGGTCGAGCGATGTGCTGTTCGGGCGACACCTCCGGGCGCAGTCCCCGAAACTTCATGAGCGCCTGGCCTGGGCGGCTCTATCACGCGCGGAATTGGCGCGCCGCAAACGCGGTGCATCCTAAGAACGGTGCGTCGCGGCCAAGCGGCAAATTCGTTGCCGCAGACGAAAAATCGGCATCAGATCAATTTCCCACGCGCATCAGGCACACGCGCGACAGTATTGGGAGCAGAGCGCGGTCACGCGTCCCGCGTACGACCGTGCCAGGGATCTGGTCCCGGGTCGCGGCCGGCGGCGACCTCGGCCAGTCGGTCGAGATAGTGAGCCCAGCCTTCCGCGTGGGCGGCGCACTGCTCTGCATTGGGCAAGCCGGTGTGGGTCAGGCGCAGCAGCGTTCCGTCCAGCCGCTCGATCAAGTCTATTTCGATCAGGCTCGATCCCGGCGGCACCAGTTCGTTGCCGTCCCATCCGAAGCTGTAGGCCAGGCGGTGCACCGGCACCACCTCGCGGAAGGTGCCGCGGGCGAATCCGGCGCCCGTGACATTGAGGAGATAGAGCCCGCCGGGTTGCGGTTCGATCTGTGCCTCCGTTCCGATCCAGCGCAGAATTAAATCCGGATCGGTGAGGAGCGCGAACACCGCGGCGGGCGGCGCAGTGATGTGCGTCTCGCGGCGGGCGACCAAGGTTTCTTGCATCGCTCTCTCCGTGGTTGCGACTCTTGGATGCATCAGCTTCAGCCAAGGCGACGAATGGAACGCACTCATAAGCAGATACATCGGGACCATCCCGGTCAGCACGGACCCATGCGCGGCCGAGCAGAGAATATCCGTCGAGGTTCGGCCCAATACACCGGTTAGCAGCGCCGCGACCGCGAAGGTCGGCGTGGCCGCGAGGCGAAGCCATTCGGCTACGACGTGCGCCGAAACCGCGCTTGCGTCATTACCGGCCGCGCCGCCGGTTGAGTTGGCCGCATAGGTCTCGATCATGCCTTCGCGCCTTTCTCGCGGTTGCGAAAGGCGGCCTCTCCGGCGTCCGACACTTCGACCCACTTCACGTCCGGCGAGGCGCCGGCGGCGTAATTGTCATGCCAGTTCCACCACTTGTAAGTCGCGGTCTGTGGATAGCCTTCCGGCAAGTCCTCCCAGGTCTCCTGACGCCCGAGCGCCGTCATGTCGAGATAGCTCCAGGTGGTGCCCATCGCCTCGTCGCCGCGGCTATTGATGAAGTAGTTGCGAAACACGCGCTCGCCGTCGCGGATGAACGCGTTGTGGCCGTGCCACTCATTCACGCCGAAGTCGGCGTCGAAACTGTCCGTGATGGTGTACCAAGGCATCTCCCATCCCATCCGCGCCTTTAGGCGCGCGATGTCGGCTTGCGGAGCGCGCGAGGTGTAGGCGAGGGTGGTGTCGCGGGCGTTCAGATGTGCGAGATGCGCGACCTGATCCGCGCCAAGGGAGCAGCCGCGGCAGGCGTGCTCGGGCCAGCCGAACACCCCGGGCTCGAAGAAAGCCCGGTAGATGATCAACTGACGCCGGCCTGCAAACAGATCGAGCAGGCTCACCGTGCCCGTCGGCCCCTCGAACGCGTACGTCCGCTCCACGGCCATCCACGGCATCCGCCGGCGTTCGGCGGCGAGCGCATCGCGGGCCCGCATCTGAGCCTTCTCTTTCACGACCAGCTCTTGGCGCGCCGCCTCCCACGCCTGCGGAGAAACGATCGCCGGCGTGCGCATCGCGGGCCGTCCGGTTTGCGCCGCGATGAATGACTCTTCGCGGGTCCCCGTTTTGCCATCGATCATCATTTCTTCTCCTTTCGTTGCGCGTTTCTTGTGCGCTTCGTCGGTCGTTCCTTCCGACAGGACTTGTTGGTGCTCGTGAGATAGATTTAGGGGTGGGGCATCGAACGTGGGAGTGACAAGTGTGGCGGGATTCCGATGGACTCGCTGATCACGGCCGCGGCGCGTGCGCTCGCGGCGGGTGATCCGCTCGGCGCGCTGAAGCGGGTAGCCCTGCGCGACGACGCGCTTGCGCTCGCGCTGCGAGGCATCGCGATGGCGCAGCTCGGCGATCTCGTGCGAGCGAAGGCGCTCGTGCGCAAAGCGGCGCGGGCCTTCGGTCCGAAGGAAGCGGTCGCGCGCGCGAGATGCGTCGTCGCCGAGGCCGAAATCGCGCTGGTGTCGCGCGATTTGGGTTGGCCCGCGAAAGCGCTCGAGGCGGCTCGCGCGGCACTCGAAGCGCACGGCGATCGCGTAAATGCCGCGCATGCGCGCAACCTCGCGGTTCGTCGCCTGCTCCTGATCGGGTCCCTTGACGAGGCTGAGCGCGCGCTCGGCGAGTTCGACCCCGCGCCGTTGCCCCCCGCGTCGAAGGTCGCTTATGAGTTGGCGGTTGCGGGAATTGCGATGCGGCGCATGCGGACGAAGACGGCGCGCGCGGCGCTGACCCGGGCCGAGCGCTTTGCTCGCGCGGCGGGCGTCCCGGCGCTGACCGCGGAGGTTGAGAGCGCCGCGCTCGTGCTGAACACACCGGTGGCGCGCCTGATTGCGCATGGTGGAGAACGCCCGCTCCTGCTTGAGGAGGTCGAAGCGCTCCTGGCGTCCGGGGCCCTCGTCGTGGACGCTTGCCGTTACGTTGTGCGGCACGCGGCAGTGACGGTGTCGCTCGCGACACGTCCGGTATTGTTCGCGCTCGCACGCACCCTGTGTGAAGCTTGGCCCGAAGACGTGCCGAGAGGCACGCTCCTCGCGCGCGCCTTCCGGGCGAAGCACGCCGATGAATCGCATCGCGCGCGGTTGCGGGTCGAAGTCGGGCGCCTTCGCGTGGAGCTTCGGACGCTGGCTGTCGTGAGCGCGACGAAGCGGGGCTTTGCGCTGACGCCGCGCCTCGCAAGCGAGGTCGTCGTGCTGGCGCCGCCGATCGAAGAGCGGTACGCGGCGGTGCTCGCTTTGCTTGCCGACGGCGAGTCATGGTCGAGTTCGGGGCTGGCGATCGCGCTTGGCGGCAGCCCGCGCACCGTACAGCGCGCCCTCAATTCGCTGGCGGCGGCAGGCAAGGCGCAATCGTTCGGCCGTGGGCGCGCGCGCCGTTGGATGACCCCGCCCGTGCCGGGTTTCCCGACGACCTTGTTACTCCCCGGTCCACTGCCCAGCGACTAGGATGCAGGCATGAAACGATCTGAAGCCGAAATCCTCCGTGAATACGGACCCTTTTCGGGTGTCGAGAAGGTGAACGGGGTCACCTATGACGGTCAGCACGTCTGGTTTGCCACCGGCGACAAGCTCAACGCCTTCGATCCGGCGAGCGGGAAGACGCTGCGCTCGATTGATGTCGCCGCGCACGCGGGAACGGCCTTCGACGGCAAGCATCTGTTTCAGATCGCCGAAGATCGCATCCACAAAATCGATCCGGACACCGGCGGTATTCTCGCCACGATCCCGGCGCCCGGCGGGGGCGGTGACGCGGGGCTCGCCTGGGCCGAAGGCACGCTCTGGGTCGGGCAGTACCGTGACCGGAAAATTCATCAAATCGATCCGGAGACGGGCGCGATACTTCGCACGATCGAACTCAACCGCGTCGTCACCGGCGTCACCTGGATCGACGGCGAGCTTTGGCACGGGACCTGGGAAGGGGGCGAGAGCGATTTGAGGCGGATCGATCCCCAAACTGGAGAGGTTCTGGAGAGACTCGAAATGCCGCCCGGAACGGGCGTATCGGGGCTCGAATCCGACGGCGGCGATCAGTTCTTTTGCGGAGGCGGCAGCAGCGGCAAAGTGAGGGTCGTCCGCCGACCGAAGCGGCGGCGAGCGCGATAAGGCAGACGGCACGACAGCGACGCCTCGGCCAAACAGCTCAACCCGGCAGGCTCATTCCTCCGGAAGCGTGAACACCTCACAGGGCGCGGCGATGCCGCGCAAACGGTGCTCGCCCAGAGGGATCAGTGCCGTGGTCGTTTCCGCCCCAACCGCGCTAGTCACCAACACACTCCGGCCGAGCGGGCGGCACAGCCCTTCGAGTCTGCTGACCAGATTGACCGCCGGGCCGATTGCAGTGAAGTCCAATCGGTCCGCCGTGCCGACATTGCCCCACATTACTTCGCCGAGATGAAGCGCCAAGCCGAAGTGCAGGGACGGCAGGCTTTGCCTGCTGCGTTCCTGGTTAAGATGAACCATCCCGGCCTTCGCCGCGCCGACGGCGCTGAGCGCGGCGTGGCACGCGACGGAAGGCGACCGTTCGCCGATCGGAAAGATAGCCAGCACGCCGTCGCCGATGAATTTCAGCACCTCGCCGCCGAACGCGTGAACGGCGCCGGCGACGCGGTCGAACCAGGCGTCCAGCACCGCCACGACCGCCTTGGGCGCGATTGATTCCGACAACTCGGTGAACCCGCGCAAATCAGCGAAGAACAGCACGGCGCGGATGGTCTCGCCGGTTTCGCGCCGCGCGCGCCCGGCCAACACCTGCGCGGCGCCGCGGCGGCCGAGATAGGCCTCGAGCAACGCAACCAACGTCGCCCGCGAGCTGAGGCACGCCAGCGGTGCCGCGGCGAAGCGCAGAGCCTGTTGCAACAGCATGGATTCGGAATCGGCGAGCGGCCGGGAAAGCGCCCAAGCCAGTACGCAGGCCAGCGCCGGGCCGCCTGAAGCCGAGCCATCTTCCGCAGGCCGGGCAACCCCCTCCTGCACCAGGCCGGTGCCGAGCGCGGCTAGCCAGTCGCGGCCGACTTTGCCGAGTTCTGCGCCGCCGCCCGACGCGGCCGAGCTTGTCGAGCCGAAGCCCAACGCCTCGATCACCGCGCCGCTTTCCGCCCGCCACAACCAGGTACGCCGTGCAATGATCGGATGAGCGGGCGTCAACGTCAAAGCGCCGCCCGCGAGCGGCAAGCCGTCGGCGATCAGTTTCGTGCCGAGCGTCGCCAGTAAGTGGTCGGCGCCGTGGACGTTGCTCGCCTCGTCGACCAGCCAGGCAAGTGTAGTTGGCAGCCGCATAGTGCGATCATAGTCGCGACGCTTGCGCGAGAATATGAATTTACTTGAAATCCGCGCACTGAGTGACGCTTGCGCTTTCGACCGCCGCGACGAGCAAGAAAAGCGCGATCGCTCCGGACAAGTACAAAAGCGCTATTGCGCGACGGTCCTTGTCGACCTCCGACCCTCATTCGCCGCGTGTCTGCGCGAAGGAGCGGTCGGGGCCGGCGCCGGCTGCGCCGACGGCCCACCAAACAGCCGCGAGAAGAAATTCCCGGAGCCGAACCCTCGTCCAAACAAACCCGGCTGCTCAGGCATGGCCAGGAGTTCACGGTTCACCACGTTCTCTTTCCGCTCGACGGGAGTGTCGGCGATTTTGCGCTCGTCGCTCTTGAGAATGGCGAGCAGCACTTTATCGCGGCCGTAAACGTCATCGCGGAATTCAAGCTTGCCGTCTTCGTCGACGAAAGCCGTTTGATACGTCAGATGCACGGGAACGAAGGCCGGAAATTGGATGTCCACCTCGCTCTGGCCGAACATCTTGCGGATGCGGTCCTCCGTGTAGCCGTCGTGCGGCCGCACCAGTGACAAAAGCACTTCGGCATATTTCACCGGATCCTGCACCCGCATGCAGCCGTGGCTGAACGCCCGCTTTGCAAAGGCGAACAGGTACTTTTCCGGCGTGTCGTGCTGATAGACCAGGAATTTGTTGGGGAAATTGAAACGCAGCCGGCCCAGTGCATTTCGGTCGCCCGGCGGCTGCGAAATGTGAACCGTCCCGTCCGGATTGGTGGTGACCTTCAGTCCGATTCGCTCCAGCGCCGTCGGGTCCTGCTGCAGCACCGGCATGTATTCCCGGGCGACGATCGAGGGCGGCACATTCCACGTTGGATTGACGGTGATGTATTTCATCTCCGCGCTCATGATCGGCGTCGGCAAATTAGGCTTGCCGTCGACGATCTTGGTTTTCCAAACCTCATGGCCGTCGTGCATCACCTTGAGCGTGAAGTCCGGCAGGTTGACCATCACGTAGGTTTTGCCGAGATCGTGTGGCATCCAGCGCCAGCGTTCGAGGTTGGCGATGATGATGTCGGTGGGATGATCGGGGGCGCGGCCGTTAAGCGCTTGAACGGTTGCCGACGTCAGCAGGCCGTTGGCTTTAAGGTCATGCTCGGTCTGAAACTTCTTTACTGCTTCAGCGAGCGGTTTGTCGTAAGCCGTGCCCTCGCCGTGCACGCCGAACCGCTCCCGCAACTGGGGCACCCGGCCATCCTGCATGCCGACTTTGAGCGTCGGCCCATTCGGAATCGGATCCTGCTCGGCCTCCGCCTTGCCGGCGCGCAGCTCCGCGAGCTTGGCTTTCAGGGCGAGGTAACCCGGATCGTGCGGCTCGTAGGCGTCGAGCGCCGCGGCGACATCGGTCGCGCTCGCCATCGCGGCGAGAACTTCGGCCGGGGCCGGGGGCTTCTGATCGTAGGAGATGTCGCCGCTGACGCGCGTCCAATGCACCTGCCCGACGGCGGCGTGGTGGGCGTAGGTTACGACCGATGTGGTGAGCCGCAACTCCGCTTCTGCCAACGCGGCGGGATCGGTCAACGCGCTAAAGTCCGGGACCGGATAGTCGGCAGGCTCAAGTCCGTCGGCGCCGACCTTGGCGAGATAGCCCATCGCCGCGGTCGCCCGCGCATTCGGCCTGCCGTCGGTGATCCACAGCGGCGCGTAGTTGCGGCCGGAATAGAACGCGTCGATGGACGTCCGTTCCTTCTTGCCGACGATACGGTCAAATTTGCTGTTGGTCAGGTCGCGCAATTGGTCGGCGATGGCGGTGTCGGCGTTGACGACGGCGCTGGGCGCGGTTGCGGCTGCTGCGGAATCGCTCGGCGCGGCCACTGCGGGGGCGGCGACTGCCGGGGCGGCAACCACCGGCGCGGCAACTGCCGGAGCCGCGGCTTCGTCAGCCGCGGTCGCGGCGGGTGCTGCGATGGTCGGCGCAGCAGTTGTTTCACTCGACTGTGAAGCAGCGGCGTTCGAGGCGGCGGCCGCTGCCGGTTCGGCTGCGGTGGCTTTCGCCGGTTCATTTGTCGTCGTTGGCGGCTCACTCGCTGCCGGCGGCTCACTTGCTGCGGCCGGCTGATCGGATGACGCTTGTGGCTTTGGCGCCGCAGGTTGCGCCGTCTCGCTCGCAGGCTCGGCCGGCTTTGCCGTCGATTGGTCCGCGGAGGAGGGCGCTGCGGCGCGGGCAGGCGCCGTGGTGGCTGCCTCTACGCTTGAACCAGCCTTCGGCTCGGCGAGAGCGCCCCCGGCGGTGCCGGACAGCAAAAGAACAACAGCAGTCGAGGCGAGAAACCGGTCGAGACGGACGCCGGGCATTGCAAATCTCCTTTTGAGCCCGCGACCGCAGTCATCGCACGACCCTCACGTGGATCGGGGATTAAACCCCCAACCTCGTCATTTTTGCGGACCGTTCGGTCCTGTTCGGCTTCACCTTAGGGCAACGGGGGCAACTTGTCCTGACAATGGGACGACAGGAGGCTTCAGTTCACGCAATTTTCCGGGGCTGTCGCTCCGCGGCCACGGTCTCGGCTTCTTCCGCTTCGCCATTATTTGCGCCGGTGCTGAGGCCTAGTGTTTCAAGCTTGCGATAGAGGGTCGAGCGCCCGATTTGCAGCCGTCGGGCCACCTCGGACATTTGACCGCGGTAATGGGTAATGGCGTACCGGATAAGCTCGGCCTCAAGCTGTTCCAACGGCCGAACTTCGCCTTGGGCGTCGAGTAGCGCCAGCGCGTCGGTTGCTGCCCCTGGCGCTGTGAAATTTGGCGCGATTGGGGCGATCTCTTCCGATAAAGTCGCGGCATCAATCGGCTCGTAAATCGGCTCGTAATAAGAAGGCTCGTGGAACTGGCTCGCGACGGCCTGTTCGGATTGGCTTATTGCTGTCTCTTGGGGCTGGGCCTGCGGTGGGGTCGCCGCCGTTGCAGATAGCTGCGCCGCAATTTGCGGAAATTCGGCGAGCCCAATGCTGTCGCCATCGGCTAGCACCACGGCGCGGAATACCGCGTTCTCCAGTTGCCGGATGTTTCCCGGCCACCGGAATGTGGCGAGCATTTGCAGCGCCTCGGGTGCGATCAGGCGAATTCGCTTTCCTTCCTCGGCGGCGCAGAGCGCCAGAAAATGCCGCGCCAACGCTGGAATGTCCGCGGGCCGCTGGCGCAGCGGCGGAACCGTGATCGGGAAGACGTGCAGCCGATAGAACAGGTCTTCGCGGAAGCGGCCTACCCGCACGTCGGCGATGAGGTCGCGATTCGTGGCGGAGATTATCCGGACATCGACCTTGGCGGGCTTGCGAGCGCCGACCGGCTCGACCTCGCCTTCCTGGATGGCGCGCAACAGCTTGACTTGTGCGGCCAGCGGCAATTCGCCGACCTCGTCGAGAAACAGCGTGCCGCCCGAAGCCTCGACGAATTTGCCGACGTGGCGCTCGGTCGCGCCTGTAAACGAGCCCTTTTCGTGGCCGAACAGGATCGACTCGACCAAGTTTTCCGGCATCGCGCCGCAATTCACCGCGACGAACGGCTTTGCCCGCCGATCGCCCGAACCGTGAATGGCGCGCGCGATCAATTCCTTGCCGACGCCGGATTCTCCGGCGACCAGCACCGGAATGTTCGAGGCCGCCGCTTTCTCCGCCATGCGCAGCACCGCGTGCATGGCCGGGCTTTTGGTGATGATGTCGGCGAAGCCGAGCGTGCCCGAGCGGCTGTTTCTGATCCGTTTGATCTCGCCCTCGAGCGCCTTCATGCTGAGCGCGTTGCGCAGGCTGACATGCATACGTTCGGCGCCGGCCGGCTTGACCACGAAATCGATTGCGCCGGCGCGCATCGCCGAGACCACATTATCGATGCCGCCATGCGCGGTCTGCACGATAACCGGTACGGCGATCGCGGCTTCGCGCAGCTTGGCGAGAACGCCGAGCCCGTCGAGATTCGGCATCACCAGATCGAGGATCACGCAATCGATGCGCGCCCCGTCGGGTCCGGTCAGTAGCGCGATCGCCGCATCGCCGTTGTCGAGTGTCATCGCCTCATAGCCGAACTTTTGCAGCATGCCTTCGAGCAGCCGGCACTGCACCGGATCGTCGTCGACGATAAGGATGGCCATGGTTCCTCGGCGGTTTGGCGCGCTGTTGTTCCGTTTCGGAACACTCTGGCGGAGGAGATTTAACGGGATGTTAAATGCGAGGCGCGAGCGCCTGGTTGGCGCCAATCGGCTAAAAAGCAGAGTGCCGAAGGTTCATGCGCCGCTAAAGCACTTGATTACTCTCTAGTTACGCGAGCATGGCGGCAAAGGTCTTGGCAAAAGTATGCACATCGCCAGGCCAGCGCGCGGATACGTAATTGCCGTCGCGCACGACGAAGGCGGGACGGTCGTCGTCGAAGGTGTCACGCGTCATGCCGCTGCTCTTGCGCCGGTAATCGGCAGCGTCGGGTGCAACGTCGAGGAAATCCTGCGGACGCTCCAGCGCCCGCGTCACTTCCTGCTCGACCGACATAAAACCTTCCGGCTTTCCCGGCCCATCGCCATAGGTGCGGTAATAGTCCCGGTCCCAGAAGCGGAAAATGCGCCCGACTTTCCAGCCCGCGCGCTCCAGCGTCCAGGTGAGCGCGGTGGTTCGGCGGCCGAACAGCACAGAACGGCCGTCAGCGCGACGGCTGCGGGCGGCGAGCAGGACGCCGTGGCAGATCGCCGCCACCGGTGCGCCGGCCGCGAAAAATTCCGCCACAAGCTTCTGCAACACTTCGCTCTCGAGATATTCGCGCATGCCGCGTGCGCGATGCCCGCCCGGAAGAAGCAGGCCGTCAAAATCTTCGCGCCGGACTTGCCGCCACGGCACTGGCGCCCGATAGGCGGGGTCTGCAAGCATTGCCGGATAGTCGCGTCGGGCGTCCGCATTGGCCCGCATCAGCCGGCCGATGACCACGAAGTGCTTCAACCCCGGTAGAAAGCCCCAGAGATCCAGCCCTTCGCCGGTGATCATCATGTCGTCGGCCCGTCCCGGCTGCCCGTCGGGGGTGGCGAAAGTCACCGAATGGCCAAGCCGTTTGAGCACGCTCCAACTGACGGCGACCTCGCTCGGATCAAAGTCTCTCGCGGGGATCGGAATAAGGACCTTGGCCATCGCATTCTCACCCGGTGCACGCCACGGCTTGGCCTTGCGCGCGCCTTTTCCCGGCGCCACATCACAGACTGGTGAGGCAGACGATCCCATCCCATGCGCTCCAAGACAACGGCGAAGCGAAATCGCGTTAAACGCGCACACAAGGGAGCGCCCGTGGTGCGAAAGAGCGCGTTCGGGGCGCTGCCGGAGTGGAATCTCAATGACCTCTATTCGGGCCTCGACGATCCGGCCATCAAGCGCGATCTCGATCGCGCCGACGCCGAATCGGTTGCGTTCGAGAATGCCTTCAAGGGTAAGCTGGACGAACTGTCGCGCTCGCCGGAGCCTGGCAGCGCGCTCGCCGAGGCAGTGCGCAGCTACGAGGCGATCGACGACCTCATGGGACGCCTCGGCTCCTACGCCGGGCTTGTCCATGCCGGCAATACAGTCGATCCGGCCCGTACTAAATTCTACGGCGACGTACAGGAACGGCTGACGGCGGCCTCTACGCACCTTCTTTTCTTCTCGCTCGAACTCAACCGCATCGACGACGCGCTTCTGGAAGCGGCGATGAAGAATCCGGCACTCGGCCATTATCGGCCGTGGCTCGAAGATGTGCGGCGCTACCGGCCGTATCAGCTCGAAGACCGGGTCGAACAGCTATTCCACGAAAAATCGATGACGGGCTATTCGGCCTGGAATCGCCAATTCGACGCGACCATCGCCAATCTGCGTTTCAAGGTTTCGGGCAAGTCGCTCGCCATCGAGCCGACGCTCAATCTTCTGCAGGACCGCTCCGGCGCAAAGCGCAAGGCCGCCGCGCAGGCGCTGGCGCATACTTTCAAGGATCACGTCCAGCAATTCGCGCTGATCACCAACACGCTCGCCAAGGACAAGGAAATCTCCGACCGCTGGCGCGGCTTCGCCGACATCGCCGACGATCGCCACCTGTCGAACCGCGTCGAGCGCGAAGTGGTCGATGCGCTGGTGGCGGCTGTGCGCGCCGCTTATCCGCGGCTGTCGCACCGCTATTACGCGCTGAAGGCCAAGTGGTTCGGCAAGAAGCGGCTGCCACATTGGGACCGCAACGCGCCGCTGCCGCAGGTGCCGACGCGGACCGTCAATTGGGACGAAGCCCGCGCCACGGTGCTGACGGCTTACGGCGCTTTCTCGCCGAAAATGGCGGCGATTGCCGAACGTTTCTTCGACGAGCGGTGGATCGACGCACCGGTGCGGCCGGGCAAGGCGCCGGGCGCGTTCGCGCACCCGACCACGCCGTCGGCGCACCCATATGTGTTGCTCAATTATCAGGGCAAGCCGCGCGACGTGATGACGCTGGCGCACGAATTGGGCCACGGCGTGCATCAGGTGCTGGCGGCGCCGAACGGCGCGCTGATGGCGCCGACGCCGTTGACCTTGGCCGAGACCGCGAGCGTGTTCGGCGAGATGCTGACGTTTCGCAAGCTCCTCGCCAACACGCGCGATTTGAAAGAGCGCAAGGCGATGCTCGCCGCCAAGGTCGAGGACATGATCAACACGGTGGTGCGGCAGATCGCGTTCTACTCCTTCGAGCGCGCCGTCCACACCGAGCGCAGGAGCGGCGAGTTGACCGCGGAACGCATTGGCGAGCTATGGCTTGCCGTGCAGCATGAGAGCCTCGGGCCGGCGATCGAACTCAAGCCCGGCTACGAGAGCTTCTGGGCTTACATCCCTCACTTCATCCACTCGCCATTCTACGTTTATGCCTATGCGTTCGGCGATTGCCTGGTGAACTCGCTCTATGCGGTCTACGAGCACGCGGCGGACGGCTTTGCCGAGCGCTATCTCGCCATGCTGTCGGCCGGCGGCACCAAGCACCATTCCGAATTGCTCGCACCCTTCGGCCTGGACGCCCGCGATCCTTCGTTCTGGCAGGGCGGTTTGAGCGTTATCGAGCGGATGATCGAGGAGCTGGATCAGCTAAATTAGCAACGTAGCGTATCGCTACGTTGACAAAAAGCGTATTCTGGCTATGTCCCTCTTCGACCTCGTTTGTACTGGAGGAGTGTGATGAACCGCAGCCACGCAGCCTTCTTCGAGCGTCCCGAAGCGAAGCCCATTGAGGAAATTTTGACGCGGCCAGAATTGATCCCGCAGTACGAGCTTCTCAGCCGAATGGAAATGCCCGCCGTGCAGGCCGTTGTTTGGGATATCGAGCCAATACTTGAGGGCCTCGACGAGGCGACGCGAAATCATGCCATCCAGTCAGCCGGGGCTCTGATTGGGGACATTCTAACCAAGCGCGGATTTCGGATCGCGCGAGGCCGGCGGGGCGAGAAGAAGCGAGGGCGCGTGCGCAAGGCCCGTTTCGTGAAGTCCGGGACGATTTGGGAGCGGCCTGCGGATGCAGAGAGCGGACATCGTGAGCGCTTCGATGCCATTGTCGAAGACATTATGGTTCGGTATCGCCCAACCCTGGAAGAGCTTGCGAAGTGAGCGATGAGCCTGAATGGCTCAGTAAAGAAGGCGTGCTAAGGGCGCATGGCCGGCAACTCCAAATCTTCGGCGGTGCGCCCGGCGTTCGCGATGACGGCGCACTCGAGTCCGCTCTCGGGCGCCCTTTGAACAAACGGCAATATGAGAACGCGGCGCTTCCGGAGCTTGCCGCCGCATATGCATTCGGAATCGTTCGCAATCATCCGTTTGTTGATGGTAACAAGCGAGCTGGCTTCATGGCCATGATGGGATTTCTGCTCCTGAACCGGATTGACTTTGCGCCAGACCCACTCGAAGCGACAGCCGTTATTCTTGGCGTTGCGGCGTGCGAGATCAACGAAAACGGTATCGCCCGTTGGATCCGCGACAATTGGCCGAAGGTGTAATGGCAAAGCGAGAAAACCCCGACCGCGAGAAAAACCGTCTCTCCGCCCGCGCTGCGCGCTATGCGCGAGTTGGCGCCAATGTCGGCCGCGTCGCGGCGCGCTACGGCGGGCGGCGGTTGATCGGTGCCGAACCGAACCGCGCCGGCGAAGCGTCGGCGCTTGCGTCGGCGCTGGGCAATCTCAAAGGTCCGCTGATGAAGGTCGCGCAGCTCCTCGCGACCGTCCCCGATTTGCTGCCGCCGGAATACGCCGCCGAACTGCAGAAACTGCAGAGCGAGGCGCCGCCCATGGGCTGGGCCTTCGTCAGGCGCAGAATGGTCGCCGAACTCGGTCCGGACTGGCAGCAAAAATTCGCAAGCTTCGAGCATCATCCGGCCGCGGCCGCTTCACTCGGCCAGGTCCACCGGGCGCGGTCCCTCGACGGCGCTTTGCTGGCTTGCAAGCTGCAATATCCCGACATGCAGTCGGCGGTCGAAGCCGACCTGCAGCAATTGCAATGGCTGCTTGCCATCCGCCGGCGGCTTGATACTGCGATCGACACCAGCGAAATCGGCAAGGAGATCGGTGCGCGGGTGCGCGAAGAGCTCGACTATCGGCGCGAAGCCAAGCACGTCGCGCTTTATCGGGGAATGCTCGACGGCGTCGATATCGTACGTGTGCCGCGGGCATGGCCCGAATTGTCGACCGGACGGTTGCTCACGCTCGATTGGCTGGACGGTACCCGCATGCTCGCGCACAAGGACGATCCGCTCGCCGTGCGCAACGTGCTTGCAACAGCGATGTTTACCGCGTGGTGGTTTCCGTTCAGCCGTTTCGGCGTCATTCACGGCGATCCGCATCTCGGCAATTACACGGTATTCGCTGACAAGGGTAAGCCTGCCGGCATCAATCTCTTGGATTACGGCTGCGTCCGTATCTTCCCGCCGAAATTCGTCCGCGGTGTCGTCGATCTCTATCACGGGTTGCTGCGCGGCGATGACGAACTGATCGTCGGCGCCTATGAAACCTGGGGTTTCCGCAAGCTTTCACGCGAACTCATCGAAACGCTCAACATCTGGGCGCGCTTTATCTACGCGCCGCTCCTTGACGATCGGGTGCGCACCATTGCCGACGGTGTGGCGCCGTCAGAATACGGCCGCCGCGAAGCGTTCCGCGTGCACCAGTCGCTCAAGCGCAAGGGGCCGGTGACTGTGCCGCGCGAATTCGTATTCATGGACCGCGCCGCGATCGGCCTTGGCGGGGTGTTTCTGCATCTGCGCGCCGAGCTCAATTTCTACCGGCTGTTCAACGAAGCGATCGAACATTTCTCGCTCGATCGCGTTGCTAAGCGGCAACAGGCGGCGCTGGCGGCGGCGGGTTTGCAAGCGGGTTTGCAGGAATGACCGCATGACGGCGCAAATCTGGGCGCGCAAGCCGATCGCCGCGCTGACGGCCGAAGCTGAAGAACCCGAAGTCCAATCGCTTGTCGCCCACAACGGAGTGCCGCTCAGGCGCACGCTGTCGGCGACCAATCTCGTTGCGCTCGGCATCGGCGCCATCATCGGCGCCGGTATTTTCGTGCTGACCGGCCATGCCGCAGCCACCAATGCCGGGCCGGCGATCACACTGTCCTTCGGGCTCGGCGCTTTCGCCTGCGCTTTTGCCGGCCTGTGCTATGCGGAAATGGCGTCGACCGTGCCTATCGCCGGCAGCGCCTACACCTATGCCTACGCCACGATGGGGGAGCTCGTCGCTTGGATCATCGGCTGGGATCTGATCCTGGAATACGCACTCGGCGCCACCACCGTCGCTATCGGCTGGTCGGGCTATGTGGTGAGCTTCCTTAAGGATGTCGGCGTCGTCGTGCCGCCGCCTTTTGCCGGCTCGCCGCTCGCTTATGACGCCGTCGACCGCGTCTGGCACACCACCGGCGCGCTGATCAACCTGCCGGCGATGGCGGTGACCGCTGCAGTGACCGCGGTGCTCGTCGTCGGCGTGCGCGAATCCGCGCGCGTCAACAACGTCATCGTCGGCATCAAGCTCGTCATCATTATCGTCTTCGTTGTCGCTGCGGCGTCATTCGTCACTCCGGCGAATTGGGTGACGGCGAGCAATCCGGCCGGCCACTTCATTCCGCCGAATATCGGGCCCGGCCTGTTCGGGTTCAGCGGGATCGTGCGCGGCGCCGCCGTCGTGTTCTTCGCTTATATCGGCTTCGACGCGGTCTCGACCGCGGCGCAGGAAGCAAAGAACCCGAAGCGCGACATGCCGATCGGTATTCTCGGATCGCTGGCGGTGTGTACGCTGCTCTACGTGGCGGTCGGTTTCGTGCTCACCGGGATCGTGCCCTACGATAAGCTTAATGTGCCGGATCCGATTGCAGTCGGTATCGACGCGATCGGTTTGACCGTGCTCTCTCCGATCATGAAGGTCGGCATCATCCTCGGCCTGACGTCGGTCATTCTGGTGATGATGCTGGCGCAGCCGCGGATTTTCTATTCGATGGGCCGCGACGGGCTGTTGCCGCCCATTGCCGCCAAGGTGCACAGCCGTTTTCGCACGCCCTATGTCACCACCATCATCACCGGGGCGATCGTGACGGTGCTTAGCGGCGTGCTGCCGATCGGCCTGGTCGGCGAGTTGGTCAGCATCGGCACGTTGTTCGCGTTCGCGATCGTCTGCGCGGGCGTGCTCGTTCTGCGCATCAAGGAGCCGGAATTGTCGCGGCCGTTCCGGACGCCGGCGGTCTACGTCGTCGCGCCGCTTGGCGTGATTTCGTCATTATTCCTGATGTCCGGCCTGCCGCTCGACACGTGGCTCCGCTTCGGTGCGTGGCTGGTGATCGGGCTGTTGCTCTACGGCTTATACGGCATCAGGCACAGCCGGCGTGCGGCGCAAGTGGCAGGCGCCTGACACCGCTTCTTCCAGCCCTCCATGAGGCGTGCTAGCACCACGCCGGCTGTTTTGCGCCGCGCGGAGAACAATGAATTCGATCTTCATCAGCGGCCGATCGGTGGCGGCGATCCCGATTTGGTTCGTGACCGCCGCGACCTATGCCGAGGTGCGCGAGCGGCTTGCGCCGGGGGCGCGCGCTTACGCCGATGCCGCGGGTTTCGAACCGAAGCCGGGTCACGCGCTGCTGTTGCCAGGGGCGAGCGGGCTTGACGGAGTCCTGTTTGGGCTTGAGGTCGCCGGCGACGGCGACAATCCGTTCCTGCCCGGGCGGCTGGCGCAGCAATTGCCCAAGGGTGTGTACCGCTTCGGCAACGAACCGCACGATACGCGGCTCGCGGCTCTGGCGCTCGCGCTCGGCACCTATCGCTTCACCCGTTATCGTAAGGCGGAACGCCGTGAGTTTCAGCTCGATCTGCCGCAAAGCCTCAATCGCGACGAGCTCGACAGCATCGTCGAAGCGGTAACGCTGGCGCGCGATCTGATCAACACGCCGGCAAACGACATGGGGCCGGGCGAGCTCGAAGAAGCGGCGTGCGCTCTTGCTGCGCGCCACGGCGCGACCGCCCGCGCCGTCGTCGGCGACGCGTTGCTGCAGGAGAATTTTCCGCTCATTCATGCCGTCGGCCGCGCCGCCGAGCGGGCGCCGCGGCTGATCGAGCTGACGTGGGGCGAGCGGGATGATCCGCGCGTGACCCTCGTCGGCAAAGGCGTCTGCTTCGATTCCGGCGGTCTCGACATCAAGCCTGAATCCTCCATGCTGAACATGAAGAAGGACATGGGCGGCGCCGCGACCGCGCTTGCTTTGGCCCATATGATCATGTCGCGCGCGCTCAAGGTCCGCTTGCGCGTGTTGATCCCGGCGGTGGAGAATTCGATCTCGGGCTCGGCATTTCGGCCGCGCGATGTTTATACCGCGCGCAACGGCATGACGGTTGAGATCGGCAACACCGATGCTGAGGGGCGCCTCATCCTCGCCGACGCGCTTTCGCTCGCCGACGAGGACCAGCCGGCGTTGATCGCCGATTTCGCCACGTTGACCGGCGCGGCGCGGGTGGCGCTCGGGCCGGACATACCTGCGTTCTTTACCGACGACGACGAGTTGGCGGACGAACTCGGCCGCCATGCCGCCGCCGAGAACGATCCGGTGTGGCGGCTGCCGCTCTGGCGCGGCTACGACGCCATGCTCGAATCCAAAGTGGCCGATATCAACAACGTCGGCAGCGGTGGTCAGGCCGGCGCCATTACCGCTGCCTTGTTCATGGGCCGCTTCGTCACTGCGAAGTCTTGGCTGCATTGCGACGTCTTTGCGTGGACGTCATCCGCCAAACCCGGCCGGCCCGAGGGTGGCGAATGCCAGGTGGCGCGTGCGCTTTATGCGTTGCTCGCCCAACGCTACGGCTAGGCAGACCGCGGAAAAATCATGCAGGCTTTCGATCCTCGCCTGACGCCGGCCCGCGCCGATCTCGTGGCGGAGGAGCTTAAAGGCAAGGTGGCCGCGCCGCGCTACGTCGCCGGCCGTGCTTATGAGGTTGTCGAGCCGCAGGCGCCGTTGCGGCTCGAGCCCGCGCCCGACGCGCCGCTTGCCACTGAGGCGCTCAAAGGCGAGCGCGTCATCATCTACGATATCGACGGCGAAGGCTGGGCGTGGGGGCAACTTGCTGCCGACCGTTATGTCGGCTGGTTACCGGCCAATGCGTTGGGGTCGCTTGGGCCGCCGCCAACCCATAAGGTCGCGGCGTTACGGACCTTCGTCTTTGCCGTTCCCGCGATCAAGGCGCCCCCGATCGAAGCGATGCCATTCGGCGCGCGCCTCGCCGTCGCCCGGATCGAGGGTGGCTTTGCCGTCACCCAATCGGGCGGTTTCGTGCCGGCCGTGCATCTTGCCGCCGTCGACCGGTATGAGCCGGATTTTGTCGCCGTCGCCGAGCGCTTCCTTGGCGCGCCTTATCTGTGGGGCGGCAAGACCATGCTCGGCGTCGATTGCTCGGGCCTGGTCCAGGTCGCGCTATCGGCCTGCGGCGTATCGTGCCCGCGCGACAGTGACATGCAGGAAGCTGCGCTCGGCACACCCGTTACCGTTGCCGCCGATTTTGCCGATCTGCGGCGCGGCGATCTTCTGTTCTGGCAAGGCCATGTCGCGATCGTCCGTGACGGCACCACACTCATTCACGCGAATGCTTTTCATATGGCGGTCGCGATCGAGCCGGTGGCGGATGCGGTAGGGCGCATCCGCCGTGCCGGCAGCGACATCACGAGCGTGCGGCGCATCGCCGGGTAGCGAGCCGAGCCGGCGCTTATTTGATCGCGATTTGAATCGTCCTTCGATAGTCGGTGCCGCTGAGGATCGCGAAGCCATACGCCTCCACGATCGTCGCGATCTTGGCAGTCGGATAGATTTTCTCGTCCGGACCGGTCTCGATCACGCCGCACCCATTCCGTCAATTTTTGTCGCGGCGAGTTTCGCTCGACATCCAAGCGGTCAAGTCATCGATCTTGGAGAGGAATGTTTTTAGAATCGAGGAGGTGTTGGCCTTATGATATCCGACGACCAAATCGATGTTTGGGGCTTCGCCCTGGAGAGGACGGCTGACAACCGACCAGGTCAAAAATTTCTCCGCCGAGGCCGGCAGGAGAGCCACGCCGCGGGTCGATGCAACGAGAGAAATCGCCATCGCGAAATTATCGATCTCAAGGTGCGGCGTAATCTCAATTCCGGTGCGCTCCAGGTAATCCTTGACGACAGCGCGCAGCACGCCCGGAACATGCGAAATACCGATAAATGTTTCGCCCTCAAGATCGTGGGGATCGATCGCATTTTGGCCGGCGAGCGGATGGTCGCTCGGCAGGATCACGACGAGCGGCTCGGTCGTCACCAACTTGTATTCGAGGTCGGGCTTTTGCTCGCGGCGCAGAAAGGCCAAGTCTAGTCTGCGTTTCTGGAGCTCCTCGGCAAGCATCGCCGAGTGGTCGCTCGATACTCTGATCTCGATATTCACCAATTCGTCGCGCAACATGCTTGTCGCTCGCGGCAGCCATTCGACCTCCTGTCCGGTTTGGAAGCCTATTGCGAAAGTCGGTTTGTTAGGTAACGCGGCTCTCCGCGCAGCCTCGGCGGCTGCCGCCGCTTGCGTCAGCGCAAGCCGGGCGTGGTCGAGAAAGGCGCGGCCGGCGGCGGTCAGCTCGATGCCGCGCACGCTACGGCTTATCAGCGGGACGCCGACTTCGTACTCAAGATCGCGGATTTGCCGACTAAGCGACGGCTGCGCCGTGTGTAGCCGCTTCTCGGCGGCAAGCGTCAGGCTGCCTTCCTCGGCAACGGCGACGAAATAGCGAAGGTGCCGCAGCTCCATGACCGCGTCCCATGTCTCCAAGGCATGGCCGGCAGCTTACAAAGTCTTTTTCGCGGAAGCTAGGAGGGGATAAGCACGTCGCCGTAGCCGCTTGGTTTGCGGCGCCGCCCACCGCCCTCAGCGAGCCATCCGGCCACTCGTGCCATGCTTGGCCGGTGGGTTTTGTGACGGAACCAAGGAACGGAAAATGTCCGACTATACCCACCAGACCGCCCCGACACAGTTTGTCGATGCCAACGGCATTCGCTTCGCCTATCGCCGCTTCGGTAAGCCGAACGGTCAGCCGTTGGTATTCAACCAGCACTACACCGGCACGATGGATCATTGGGATCCGGCGGTTACAGATGCCTTTGCCAAAGAGCGGGAAGTCATTTTGTTCAACAACGCCGGTATTTCCAGTAGTGCTGGCGAGGTACCGACCGATTTCCATGACGTCGGCGCGAACGCGATCGCCTTTATCAGAGCGCTGGGCCTCACCAAAGTCGACGTGCTGGGCTTCTCGATCGGCGGCTTTGTCGCGCAGGAGATCACGCTTCAAGCGCCGGACATTGTGCGCCGTTTGATTTTGCTCGGCACCGGCCCGCGCGGCGGCGAAGGCATGGCGGGCGGCACGCCGGAAGGCAATCGGATCTTCAGTGCGCGCTACGACGATCCCGATCACCTTTGGCTCAGCGTTTTTTTCACGCCGTCTCCGGCCAGCCAGGCGGCGGGCCGCGAGTTTCTGAAACGCTTTCGGCTTCGGTCGAAGGACCGCGATCCGGAAGTCAATGAAAGGGTGGCGCCGGCACAGCGCGAGGCCATCGCCAAATGGGCCGCTCCTCGCGAACATGCTTACGATTATTTGAAGGCCATCAAACAACCGACGCTGGTCGTAAACGGCAGCACCGACCCGATCATTTACACGATGAATTCGTTCATCCTGCAGCAGAATCTGCCGAATGCCGAACTGATCATCTATCCGGATTCCGCGCACGGCGGCCACCACCAATATCCCGCGCTCTTCGTTCGCCACGCCTCGATGTTTTTGTCGGCCGCCGACGTCTGGTCCGCATGAACATCGGCGCTCAATAGGGAAATGCGATCATGCCCAACCTCTCAGGCAAAACCGCTCTCGTCACCGGAGCGTCGCGCGGCATCGGCCGCGCCGCGGCGCTGGCGCTTGCTGCGGCCGGCGCCCAGGTGCTTGTGCACTACGGCCGCGGCGCCGACGAAGCCGAGACCGTCGCCGCCGCGATACGCAAAGCCGGCGGCCGCGCCGAAACGGTGACCGCCGATCTGGCGGCGGCTGACGGTCCGCACAAGCTTGCCAAACTTGTTCGTGGCATCGTGGGGGATCGTCTCGATATCCTCGTCGCCAATGCCGGCATCTCGAAAAGTGCGACGATCGAGGAGACCACCGTGGATGACTTCGACCGGCTATTCGCCGTCAACGTCCGCGCGCCTTTCTTTTTGGTGCAACAGTTCCTTCCGATCCTGTCGAAGGGCAGCAGCATCATTTTAGTCGCGTCGCTCGCAGCGCGCGCCGTCGTCGGCACGATCCCGGCCTATGCGGCAAGCAAGGGCGCGGTCGAAACGCTGGTGAAGCATTTCGCCTCGCTTCTCGGTGCACGCGGCATCCGCGTCAATGCGGTAGCACCCGGCGTCGTCGAGACCGATATGTCAAGCTTCACCAAGACGGACGAGGGACGGGAATACACCTTCGGTATGCAGGCGTTCAAACGCATCGCGCAGGCCGACGATATCGCGAGCGTCATCGCGTTCCTGGCATCGGAGGATGCCCGCTGGATCACCGGTGATTCTATCCGCGTGGATGGCGGCTCGAAACTGTGAGGCAAAATGGCGAAGACGACCGAAGAAGCAAACAAGGCGCTGGTCCTCGAAGCATTCGACACGCTTTTCAATAGGCGGGACTACCGGGCGGCCGAACGGTACTGGTCGCCGGACTACATCCAACATAGCGCCCACATCGCGCCTGGCCGAGACGGCCTGTTCGATCTGGTTAGGAACACGCCGGCGACGCTGCGATACGAACCGGGACCGATCGCCGCCGACAACGACTACGTGATCGTCCACGGCCGGTTTTCTGGAACCGGAAGGCCCAGAAATTGGATCGCCGCCGACATCGTTCGCGTAGCCGACGGCCTGCTCGCGAAACACTGGGACGTTCTGCAGGACGAAGCGACCGTGGCCGAATCGCAAAGCGGTCTGCCGATGTTCGGGACCAGATTTCCCGATTGAGATCGCAGCTTTCCTGCATAGTCGCTCTGGCTTTTGCTATGCGGCCCCGGCAAGATGTGCGCCCGCGGGCTTCGACCGCCCGAAGGCGCCTGTGAGGGCGTCCGCCAGGAGCTTTGAACAGGGCGATGACGAACCCGGACTACGACCCGCACGCCGCGCCGCCAATTGCGCCGCGCGTGCATGCGCACGATCCGGCTCATGTGAGCTTTTGGGTTAGGGAACTGCCGTTTAGCATTGTGCTGCTGCTCACCCTCGGCGGCGTCGGCTATACGAGCTTTTCCAAGCATCCGATCCTGATTTATTGGGAAATCCTCGCGCCGATTATCGGCCTTGTCTGTATCTGGTACGGTTGGCCGAACGCCCGCGACAGCAACGCGCGGCTGCGCCTGATTGTGACCCAAGCACTGCATTGGCTCTCCTTCATTTTGCTGATGAATTTGGTGTTCCTGTCGCCTGTGCAGCGAGTCTTCACCGCCGGCTCGACCGGGCTCGCCATTTTCACGCTTCTGGCGCTCGGCACTTTCACCGCCGGCGTGCATATTCTGTCCTGGCAGGTTTGCCTCCTCGGCTTGATCATGGCGTTCGGCATTCCGGCCATCGCATGGATCGAAAATTCGGCTTTTCTGCTGGTTTTGGCGGCCGCGGTCGTGGTCGGGTTAGGCGCCGTCATCTGGTGGCATTTCCGCGAGTGGCGCCGCGCCCGGGCCTGACGCCAATTTTGGTGTCAGTGGGATCACGCTTCCGCTCAATTCAGGAAAAGTTGGGCGGCGTTCTCAACACCGATCATCTTGTCTTCGGAAGCCGGCGGTATAACGTGACGGGAGCGCGTTCAGCGCGCGGCACAGCGATTCTCAATCGCGTGCACAGGGGAGGTAACGTCATGAAGCTTTCAGTTTGCGTCGCCCTTACCGGGGCGGCGCTTGTCGTTGTCGCGGCGGCGACATTGCTGCCGAAAGCGCTCCCGGCAGCGCATGCCGAGACGCCGGTCGAACGCGGTCACTATTTGGTGGTGATTGCCGGCTGCAACGATTGCCACACGCCCGGCTTTTTCTTTGGCAAGCCGGACCCGGACAAATATCTCGGCGGATCCGACGTGGGCTTCGAGATTCCGGGTCTCGGCGTATTTAATGGCCGCAATCTCACGCCGGACAAAGAAACCGGGTTGGGCGCCTGGACCGACGAGCAAATCGTAACGGCGATTACGACCGGACAGCGTCCCGACGGCCGCCAGTTGGCGCCGATTATGAACTACCCGGCTTTCGTCAACATGACGAAGGATGATGTGCACGCGATCGTCGCCTATCTGCGCACCATCCCGGCGGTCCATAACAAAGTGCCCGGGCCATATAAACCGGGCGAAAAGGTAACAATCTTCACCTTCAGTATCTTGCCTCCCGGACACGTTGCCGCGGAAGCGCCGAAATAAGCCGAGCGTCCGGTGCAGCGTCCGTCATGGCCGGGCTTGTCCCGGCCATGCGCGATTTTTGAGTGGCATTTGATTCCCGCCCGGGGCCGGGCGTGACGATTACTGCGCCAAGACACCTGCCGGCGCGGTTTCAAGATTGAACGCGGCGGCGAACAGCGCGCGCGTGTAGTCGCTTTTTGGATTCTTGAAGAGCTCGGCGGCGGCGCCGGCCTCCACGACCTTGCCCTGCCGCATCACGATGAGCCGGCTTGCGAGCGCGGCGACGACGCGCAGATCGTGCGAGATGAACAGATAAGTCAGATTGCGCCGCTTCTGCAGCTCGCGGAACAGATCGACCATCTGCGACTGAATCAGCATATCGAGCGCGCTGGTCGGCTCGTCCAGTACGACGAAGGTCGGCTCCAGTACGATAGCGCGCGCCACGGCAATGCGCTGGCGCTGCCCGCCGGAAAATTCGTGTGGAAAACGCGAGCGCGTGGCCGGATCGAGCCCGACGTCGGCCAACGCGCGTACCACCCTCGCATCACGCTCAGGCTCCGGCATGCGCGGATGGTGGACGTTCAGTCCCTCCTTGATGATCTCGGCGACCGACATTCGCGGCGACAGCGAGCCGTATGGGTCTTGAAACACGATCTGCATGTCGCGGCGGAACGGCCGCATCTCTTTAAAACGCAATCCTTGCAGCTGGTTGCCCATGAACAAGATCGGCCCCTGCGACGAAATCAGGCGCAGGATGGCGAGCCCCAATGTGGTCTTGCCGGAACCGGATTCGCCGACCACGCCCAGCGTCTCACCCTTGCGCAGATCTACGCTGACGCCGTCGACCGCCTTGATATGCCCGACCACTTTGCGAAGAACGCCGCGCTTGATCGGAAACCAGACTTTGAGGTCGATTGCTTGCAACACCATCGGAGCGTCGGGCTGCGGCGGTGCCGGATCGGGCTTCGGTTCGGCGGCGAGGAGGGCGCGGGTATAAGGATGGGCCGGAGCCGCAAACACTTGCTCGACCGCGCCGTGCTCGACGATCTTGCCTTCCTTCATCACACAGACTTTTTGCGCGACCTTGCGCACGATGCCGAGATCGTGGGTGATGAACAAAAGCGACATGCCGAGCCGTCGCTGAATGTCCTGGAGGAGTTCGATGATCTGCGCCTGCACGGTGACGTCGAGCGCGGTAGTCGGCTCGTCGGCGATCAAGAGATCCGGTTCATTGGCGAGCGCCATGGCGATCATGACGCGCTGGCGTTGGCCGCCGGAAAGCTGATGCGGGTAGCTGCCGAGCCGGCTTTGCGGGTCGGGAATGCCGACTTGGCCGAGCACTTCAAGTGTGCGGGCACGCGCGGCCTTGCCGGTGAGCCCGCGATGGAGCAGCAAAATCTCGCTGATCTGCTTCTCGATGGTGTGCAGCGGATTAAGCGAGGTCATCGGCTCTTGGAACACGATGGTGATGTCGTCGCCGCGCACGCGCCGCATGTCGCGCTCGGCGAGTGGCAGGAGGTCGCGGCCCTTGAATGCGATGCTGCCGGACGGGTGCCGCGCCGCCGGATAAGGCAGCAGCTTGAGGATGGACAAAGCGGTGGCCGATTTGCCGGAGCCGGATTCGCCGACCAGCGCCACAGTCTCGCCCTTGCCAATGTCGAACGAGATGCGATCGACGGCGAGCGTCTCATGTCCGCCGCCGCGGAAAGCGACGGAAAGGTCGCGGATGGAGAGAAGCGGTTCGGTGCTCATTGGAACGTCTTTCGCGGGTCGAAGGCGTCGCGCACGGCTTCGCCGACGAAAATGAGTAGCGACAGCATCAGAGCCACGGTAAAGAAGCCGGTCAGGCCGAGCCACGGCGCCTGCACATTGGCCTTGGCCTGCGAGAGAAGTTCGCCGAGCGACGGCGAGCCGGGCGGCAGTCCGAAGCCGAGGAAGTCGAGTGCGGTCAGCGTCATCACCGATGATGACATGATAAAGGGTAAGAACGTCATGGTCGCCACCATGGCGTTCGGCAATAGATGCCGGAACATGATCACGGCGTTCGAAACGCCAAGCGCGCGGGCTGCCTGGATGTATTCGAAGTTGCGGCCGCGCAGGAATTCGGCACGGACCAGACCAACCAGCCGCACCCAGGAGAACAGCAGAAGGATTCCGAGCAGCACGAAAAAGCCCGGTACCAGCACCGACGAAATGATCAGCAGCAGATAAAGCTCCGGCACCGAAGTCCAGATCTCGATGAAGCGCTGGAACAGCAGATCGGTCCAGCCGCCGAAATAACCCTGCACGGCGCCGGCAGTAACGCCGATGATCGACGATACGATCGTTAGGATCAGGCCGAACAGCACCGAAACGCGAAAGCCGTAGATCAGCCGGGCCAGCACGTCGCGGCCCTCATCGTCGGTGCCGAACCAGTTATATTCGAGACCGCTGCAGCTTTTGAGCCCTTTGCGCTGCACCACCGACTTGCACTGCGCTTCGGTGAGCAGCCAAGTCGGCGGCGACGGCGCCGGCGTCGGCAGATCGAGATTGTGGGTGTCGTAAGAATAGCGGATCGGCGGCCAGATCATGGTGCCGCCTTTGTCCGCGATCAGCTTCTGCACGAAAGGATCGCGATAGTCGGCTGCGGTTTGAAAGTCGCCGCCGAAGGCGGTTTCGGGGTAGGTGACGAAGACCGGAAAATAGGATTTGCCGGCGAAGCTGATGTAGAGCGGCTTGTCGTTGGCGATGAAGTTGGCGAACAGCGTGACCACGAATAGGACCATGAAAATCCAGAACGACCAGTAGCCGCGCCGGTTGGCCTTGAAGTTGCGCCACCGCCGCGCATTGAGCGGCGAAAGCTCAAATCCCCTCGGCAGCGCGACGATGCCAAGCGGTCCAGCCGGCTCGGCGTCGGGTGTGAACTCCGGCGGTGCAAGCTCCGCTGGCGTCGCGCCCTCGGCGCTTTCGACGATTTTTTCGGCGCGGGCTTTGACGTCCAACTCACACCTCCCGCGTTTCGAAATCGATGCGCGGATCGATCCAGGTGTAGGTCAGGTCGGAGATCAGATTAACGATAAGGCCGACAAGCGCGAAAATGTAGAGGTTGGCGAACACGACCGGGTAGTCGCGGTTGAGCACGCTCTCGAAACTTAACAGCCCAAGTCCGTCGAGCGAAAAAATGGTCTCGATCAACAGCGAGCCGGCGAAGAAAGCGCTGACGAAGGCGCCGGGAAAGCCGGCGACGACCAAGAGCATGGCGTTGCGGAAGACGTGGCCGTAGAGCACGCGGCGCTCCGAACAGCCCTTGGCGCGCGCGGTCAGGACATATTGCTTGCGCAATTCCTCGAGGAACGAATTTTTTGTGAGCAGCGTCATGGTGGCGAAGGCGGCAAGCCCCATCGACACGATCGGCAGCGTCAGGTGCCAGAAATAATCGAGGATCTTCTCCCACCACGGAAATTGCGACCAGCCGTCGGAGGTAAGCCCGCGCAGCGGAAAGATGTCGAAGAACGAGCCCCCGGCAAACAGAATAATGAGCAGGATGGCGAACAGGAATCCCGGAATGGCGTAGCCGACGATGATGACGCCCGAAGTCCAGACGTCGAACTGCGTGCCGTCGCGCACCGCCTTGCGGATGCCGAGCGGGATCGAGATCAGGTAGCTCAAGAGCGTCATCCAGATGCCGAGCGAGATCGATACCGGCAGCTTCTCCTTGATGAGCTGCAGGACGCTGACGTCGCGGAAATAGCTCTTGCCGAAATCGAAGCGCGCATAGTTCCAAAGCATGATGAAAAAGCGCTCATAGGCCGGCTTGTCGAAGCCGAACTGCTTTTCCAGGCTCTTGATGAATTCAGGGTCCAGTCCCTGGGCGCCGCGGTACTTGGCGTTGACGTCCATCTGCGCGCCGGTTTGCAGCGCGCCGCGCGCCCCGAAGTCGCCGCCGGACGAGCCGGAAATGCGCGAGGTCGCGCCGGTGTCGGTGCCGGAGAGCTGCGCGATGATGCGCTCGATCGGGCCGCCGGGCGCGAACTGCACGACCACGAACGACACCAGCATGATCCCGAAGATGGTTGGGATCATGAACAGGATGCGGCGAACGATGTAGGCGGTCATTTGTACAATCCCATCATCATCCCGAGGTGCCGGGGCCAACGGGCCCGGCCCAAGATGGCCGGCTCAACGACAGCCACCGCGTGGTCCTCGAAGACTTCTGCTCCATGCGCGCCGACGTCCATCGCGGCTTGCTTGCTTGCGCGTCAGGATTGACGGAACAACAACTTCACAAGCAGGAAGCGCCATATATCACGGAGCAGCTAGCCTTTTTGGTGGATTTTCGTCGCCTTGTCGCTGTCATGCCACCAGGTTTCCGGAATGCCGCGGAAATAGCGCGGCTGTGCCGCCGGCCGACCGAAAACGTCCCAATAGGCGATCCAGTGCGATGGCTTATACCAATGCGGGATCCAATAACGGCCGGAGCGGATGACGCGATCGAGCGCGCGGCAAGCCGTCACCAGCGCCGGCCGCGTCGGCGCGGCGATGATGGCGTCAATCAGCGCATCGATCGCCGGATCGGCCATGCCGGCGAGGTTGTTGGAACCTTTGAGCGCCGCCGCCTGCGATGAAAAGAACGAACGCAGCGAGTCGCCCGGCGTGGCCGAGAAGTTGAAGCGGTCCACGGTGATGTCGAAGTCGAAACCGTCACGCCTTGCGCGGTATTGCACCGGGTCGACAATGCGAAGCGAGGCGTCAATGCCGAGCACGTTGAGGTTCTTGATGAACGGCATGTGGTGCGGCTGGAAAGTCGGCTCGTCGATCAGGAACTCAATGGTGACCGGCTCGCCGCTTGGCAAAACGCACTTGCCGTCCTTGATGACGCAGCCCGCGTTTTTGAGCAGCAGTGAAGCGCTGCGCAGCAACGCGCGATCCTGACCTGAGCCGTCAGACACCGGCGGCGTGTAGGGTTTGCCGAACACCTCGTCCGGCACGCGGCCGCGGAACGGTTCAAGCAGCGCAAGCTCGCTTTCGCTCGGCAATCCCTCAGCCATCATTTCCGAGTTCTGGAACACCGAGACGGTGCGCAGGTAGGCGCCGTACATGATCGTCCTGTTGGTCCATTCGAAATCGAAGGCGTCGCACAGCGCCTCGCGCAGCCGCGGATCGGCGAATTTCGCCCGCCGCGTGTTGATGAACCAGCCTTGCGCGCCGGACGGCGTATCGTCGGGCAGGACATCTTTTTTGACGCGGCCGTCCCTGACGGCGGGAAAATCGTAACGCGTCGCCCAGGTCCGCGAAGTGAATTCCTCGCGGAACAGATAGTTCCCGGCGGAGAAGCCTTCGAAACCGACTTCGCGGTCGCGGTAATATTCGAAGCGGACAACGTCGAAATTATTCTGGCCGCGGGCGACCGGCAGATCGGCACCCCACCAATCCTTGACGCGCTCGTATTCGATGAAGCGTCCCGGCTCGAAGCGGCCGACTTTATATGCGCCGGAGCCAAGCGGAACGTCGAGCGTGGATTCCTCGAACGGCTTGGTCGTGTAATAGGCTTGCGAGAAGATCGGCAGCCCGGCGACGAACAACGGTACGTCACGGGCGCGATTCGGTGCGAAGGTGACGATGACGCTTGCTTCGTCAGGCGCTTTGGCGCCCGCAAAATCGCGCAGCAGCTGCGTGATCAGCGGATGTCCCTTGGCCTCGAGGAGATTGAGCGAGAAGGCGACATCCTTGGCGGTGAGCCGCGTGCCGTCGTGAAACTTCGCTTCGGTTCGGATGAAAAACTCATAAGTGATGCCGTCCGCGGAACGCCGGACTTTCTCCGCGGCCAAGCCGTACATCGCATCGGGCTCGTCGCCAGAGCGCGCCATCAGCGTCGCAAAGGTCAGTTCCATGCCCTGCGCCGCGTCGCCCTTGAGGATGTAGCTGTTGAGCGAGTTGAAGGTGAGGAAGTTCTGGTTGAATTGCCGGTCTGGTCCGATTTGCGAAAACGTGCCGCCCTTTGGCGCGGCCGGATCGACGTAGCGGAAGTGCGGAAAATCGGCTGGATAGGCGAGATCGCCGAAGGCGGAGAGACCGTGGGCTTCGACGTCGCCATCGGCGGCGCGGGCGCTACCGGTCAGCGTCGCCGTTGCCGCTCCCGCGGCCAACAAAAGAGTGCGGCGCCGCGTCAGCTTGGGCATGCGCGGGCGTCTTCGGCGTCGTTCACTTGCGGCTTCCCGTCTTTGCCGCTTTTTCCGCGTCCCACCACCACACCGCCGGAAACGCCGAGGCGCCGTATTTCGGCATGATTGCGGGGCGGCCGAAGCGGTCCCAGCGGGCGCTGCGCACCTTGCCGTAAGTCCATTGCGGCACGACGTAGTGGTTCCATAACAGCACGCGGTCCAGCGCGTGCGTGGCGGCGACGAGGTCGTCACGGCTTTTAGCGAAAATCACCCGATCGATCATCGCGTCGATGGCGGGGTTCTTGATGCCGATATAGTTGGCGGAGCCGGGCTGGTCGGCCGCCTGCGACCCCCAGTAGCCGCGCTGCTCATTGCCGGGCGACAGCGATTGCGGCCACGTGAAGGTAATGACGTCGTAGTCCCAATTGCGCAGCCGGTTCTCGTATTGCGCGTCGTCAACCGTGCGGACGGCGACCGTGACGCCGAGACGATCGAGCGAAGGCTTGTAGAACAAAAACACCCGCTCGAAGCTTGGGTCGTCGGCGAGGAATTCCACGGCGAACGGCTCGCCGGTCTTGGCATCGACCAACCGCTCGTTGCGCACTTCGTAGCCCGCTTCGCGAAACAGCCGCACGGCCTCGCGCAGGTTGGCGCGCACCGCCTGCGGGTTGCCGCCGACGGGATTGGAATAGGCCGTGGTGAAAACTTCCGGCGGCACCTTGTCACGCACCGTTTCCAGGATTTCGAGTTCGCGGCCGGCCGGCAGGCCGGACGAGGCAAGCTCGGTTCCCTGGAAGTAGCTCGCGATGCGCGTGTATTCGCCGAAGAAAATCTGCTTGTTCATCTCTTCGAAATCGAAGGCATAGTTGAACGCGAGCCGAACGCGCGGATCCTGGAACTTCGGCCGGCGGATGTTGAAGACGAAGGCCTGCATCACGCCTTGGCTGAGGACGGGAAATTCCTCTTTGATGACGCGCTTCTCGGCGACGGCCGGAAAATCGTAAGCGGTCGCCCAGTTCTTGGCACTGTTCTCGGTTCGCCAGTCGACGGTGTCGGCCTTGAACGCTTCCAGCGCGACGGTGGTGTCGCGGAAGTACTCAAACCGCAACTCGTCGAAGTTATCGACGCCGATATTGACGTTGAGGTCTTTGCCCCAATAATCCTTGACGCGCTCATAGACGATGTTGCGCCCGGCGGAGAATTCCTTGATGCGATAGGCGCCGCAGCCGAGCGGTGACTTAAGCGTGGTCGCGCCGATGTCGCGCTTGTTGCCGTTCTTGTCGGTGCCTTCCCACCAATGCTTCGGCAGCACCGTGATTTGGCCGACGATCTGGGGCAGTTCGCGATTGCCGGGCGAATCGAAGGTGAAGGTGATCTCGTGATCGCCGGTCTTCTCGAGCTTGACCACGTGGCGGTAATAAGCGGCGAATTGCGGATTGTATTTCTTGAAGGCGTTGAAGGAAAAAATCACGTCTTCCGGCGTGATCGGCATCCCGTCATGCCACTTTGCTTCCGCGCGTAGCCGGTAAGAGGCCGAGGAAAAGTCCGCGGGATAGCGGACGGCTTCGGCGAGAAGTCCATATTCGCTCGATACTTCGTCGAGCGCCCCGACCGAAAGCGTGTCGTAGATGAAGTCGATGCCGACTGCCAACGCGCCTTTGATGCCGGCGACCGCCCGGTTGAAATTGTCGAAAGTGCCGAGCGCGATCTCGCGCACGGTGCCGGCTTTCGGCGCGGCGGCGTTGACGTAGTCGAATTGCTTGAAGCCGGCGGGATATTTCAGGTCCCCGAACAGCGACAGGCCATGCCGCCACGGCTGATCCGCCGACGATTCGTCGGCCAGCGCCGGACTGGCCCAGGGGGCGAACGGCAGACGTTGCGCGCCGAGCGCGAACAAAGCGGACGTCAGCAGCGTTCGGCGATTTACGTTATGCTCCGATAATTTCCCGCGCGCCGGCCGCCGGAAAATCCGCACACGCCGGCGACGGATCAGGGTGATTATGTGCTTTTCAATTGCGGCGCCAGCGTGCTTGCGCGCGCCGCGACGAAATGGACTTCACAACCCCGTGCGTCCGCTGGGATCGCGAACGCCTATTTCTTCGGCGGCTCCGGCGCGGCCGCCGGCGTTGCCGGCGCGGCGGCTGCAGGCGCCGCGGCGGGAGCGGCGGGAGCGGCCTCCGCTTTCGCCGCTTTTGGCAACGGCACCGGATTCTTGGACAGTGAATCGAGATAGGCGATGACGTCGGCACGCTGCTTGTCGTTCGGGAGGCCGGCAAAGGTCATGGCCGTGCCTGGAACGTCAGCGCGCGGATCGAGGAGCCACTTGTTGAGAGCATCGAACGTCCAGGTACCGCCCTTGGCCTTGAGCGCGGCCGTATAATTGAAGCCCGGCACGGATGCGACCGGGCGGCCGACTACCCCATAGAGATCGGGGCCGATCTTGGGACCTTGGCCCTCCTGGAGGTTGTGGCAAATCTGGCACTGCTTGGCGACTTGCGCGCCGTGCTCGGGGGAAGCGCTAGCCAAGACCGTGTCGAACGGCACTGCGGGGGCCTTGGCGGCTCCCCCTTGCTCGGCAGGCTTTTCTTCCTTGACGGCGATCTCATAACCTGGCTTCGCCGCAACGGGCGGGTTGAAGATCGCACCGGAAGCGATATGCACCGCCAGCAGGAACAGGCAGGTCCCGAGCACGGCGCCTAGAATCTTGTTGATTTCGAACGAATTCATCGCTGAATGGCTCCGCGACGGCAGAGGATGGCAGGCAGAGATAGCCGGTTTGCCGCGCGTCTTGCAACCCACCTCGTTGGGGCTGTCCTTACGCAATGGCTGATGTTCTTATTGTCATTCCCGCCCGCATGGCCGCGACCCGGCTGCCGGGCAAGCCGCTAGCCGATATCGCCGGACGACCGATGATTCTCCACGTGCTGCGCCGGGCCGAAGCCGCTGCACTCGGCCCCGTGGTGGTCGCCACCGATTTGCCGGAGATCGAAGCGGTGGTGATGAAGGCGGGCGGGCGTGCGGTGATGACCCGCGCCGATCATGCCTCCGGTTCCGACCGCGTGTTCGAGGCGCTCGGCAAGGCCGATCCGAATCAGAGCGCCAAGATCGTCGTCAATGTCCAAGGCGACCTGCCCACGCTCGAGCCTTCCACGATTGGCGATGCGGTAGCGCTTCTTGCCGATGGCGCAGTTGATATCGGTACGCCCGCCGCGAAGATTACGCGCCCCGAGGAACGCGACAGCCCAAGCGTCGTCAAGGTCGTCGGCACGCCCGCCGGCCCGTCGCGGTTGCGGGCGCTTTATTTTACCCGCGCTGCCGCGCCCTACGGCGACGGGCCGCTCTACCACCACATCGGGCTTTACGCCTTCCGCCGGCCGGCGCTCGAACGGTTCGTCAAGCTGCCGCCGTCGCCGCTGGAACGGCAGGAGAAGCTCGAGCAGTTGCGCGCGCTTGAGGCCGGCATGCGTATCGATGTCGCGATCGTGGGCACCGCGCCGCTCGGCGTCGACACGCCGGAGGATTTGGGACGCGCCCGCGCCATGCTATCGGGACACTCATGAAGAAACGCAGAAAGAAGATCGCGTTCCAGGGCGAACTGGGCGCCAATTCGCACATCGCCTGCGACGAGGCCTACCGGAAATACCAGCCGCTGCCGTGCCCGACCTTCGAGGATGCGTTCGCCGCGGTGCGCTCGGGGCGGGCCGAACTCGCCATGATCCCGATCGATAATTCGGTCGCCGGCCGGGTGGCCGACATCCATCACCTGATGCCGCGCTCGGGGCTGCACATCGTGGCCGAATGGTTCCTGCCTGTGCAGCATCAGTTGATGGCGCCCAAAGGCGCGACGTTGCGGACGATCAAGACCGTCGAGAGCCACGTTCACGCCCTCGGCCAGTGTCGCAAGATCATCCGCAAGCTTCGCCTCAAGGCGGTGGTCGCCGCCGACACCGCCGGCGCCGCCCGTGAAGTGGCGGAGGCGGGCGACATAACGCGCGCGGCGCTCGCTTCCAAGCTCGCTGCCAGGATCTACCGCCTCAAAATCCTGAAAAGGAACGTCGCCGACGAGGCCGACAACACCACCCGCTTTGTCGTGCTTGCCCGCAAGCCGCGCTGGGCCAGCCGCAGGGAGAAGCGCGTCGTCACCACTTTCGTGTTCCAGGTGCGCAACATCCCGGCCGCGCTCTACAAGGCGCTCGGCGGCTTCGCCACCAACGGCGTCAACATGACCAAGCTCGAAAGCTACATGGTCGAGGGCAGCTTCGCCGCCACGCAATTCTATGCCGACGTGCAGGGCCATCCCAAGGACCGGGCGCTCGAATTGGCGCTCGAAGAGCTGGAGTTCGTCTCGCAGCCGCATTCGCTGAAAATTCTCGGCGTCTACCCGGCTCACGCTTTCCGTGAGACCCTGAAATAGTGCATGATCGGGCAAAACGGGTGAGGGACGCCGAATGAGCAGCGAAGAACCGAAGATCTGGCGCACGTTGCATTTGCGGTTCACGCTGCCGGGGGCGGACTCGGAACAGCTATCGGCGTTGATGCGCTCGGCGGCGCCGTTCTATCAGATGTTCGGCAACGCCCATTTCCGCCTGCTGCGCAATGCCGACGATCCGGCGAAGTTCATCCAGGTGATCGAATACGAAACCCCGGAGAGCTTCGAGCTCAACCGGCAATCGATCGCGAGCGACATGCGCTTCCAGACCTACTTGCAGGCTTGGCGCGCCATGCTGCCGGGCGCGCTCGAGGTGGACGTCTATCAGGAGGTTTAATCCTCCGGCGGCTCATATCTTCTGATTATACTCGCCGACTTCCTTGTGCGTGCGCAGCACCGCGTCCACTGCCGCAAACATCTCGCGCATCCGCGCCTCGGAGGCGGGGCTTTCCACCACCACTACCAGTTCTGGCTTGTTCGATGAGGCGCGCACCAAGCCCCAGGTGCCGTCTTCGACCGTCACGCGTACGCCGTTGACGGTGACGAGATCGCGGATCGGTTGACCGGCGACCTTGGCGCCCTTCTTTTGCTCCGCCTCAAAATGCTTCACCACCGCGTCGACCACGCCGTATTTCTCCTCATCGGCGCAATGCGGCGACATGGTGGGCGACGACCAGGTCTTCGGCAGCGCATTTTTCAAATCCGCCATGCTCTTTCCCGGATTGCGATCGAGCATGTCGCAGATGGCCATCGCGAAAATAAGCCCATCGTCATAGCCGCGGCCCAACGGCTTGTTGAAGAAGAAATGGCCGGACTTTTCGAAGCCGGCGATGGCGCCGATCTCGTTGACGCGGCGCTTCATATAGGAATGGCCGGTCTTCCAGTAGTCGGTCCGCGCGCCGTTCTTGAGCAGCACCGGGTCGGTCATGAATAGTCCCGTCGACTTCACGTCGGCGACGAACAGTGCGTTCTTGTGCGAAGCGGACATATCGCGCGCCAGCATGACGCCGACTTTGTCGGCAAAAATCTCTTCGCCCTCGTTGTCGACCACGCCGCAGCGGTCGCCGTCGCCGTCGAAGCCGAGCGCCACGTCGGCTTTGCTCGCCAGCACGGCGTCGCGCATGGCGTGCAGCATCTTCAAGTCCTCGGTGTTCGGATTGTATTTCGGAAACGTGTGATCGAGCTCGCAATCGAGCGGTACCACCTCGCAGCCGATTTTCTCCAGCACTTGCGGCGCGAACGCGCCGGGAGTGCCGTTGCCGCAAGCGCAGACCACCTTGAGGCGTCGCTTGAGCTTCGGCCGGTTGGTCAGATCGGCGATGTAGCGCGCCGGAAAATTTTCGACGAAGTTGTAGGCGCCGCCGCTCTTCATCGCGAAGCGGCCCTCGAGCACGATGTCCTTGAGCCGCTTCATTTCGTCGGGGCCAAAGGTGAGCGGGCGGTTGGCGCCCATTTTCACCCCGGTCCAGCCATTGTCGTTATGCGACGCGGTGACCATGGCGACGCATGGCAGATCAAGCTCGAATTGGGCGAAATAGGCCATCGGCGTAATCGCAAGGCCGATGTCGTGCACGTGACAGCCGGCGGCAAGGAGGCCGTTGGTCAGCGCCATCTTGATCGAGGCGGAGTAGGAGCGGAAATCGTGGCCGGTGACGATATGCGGCTTCACGCCGAGTTGGTGGATCAGCGTGCCGAGGCCTAAGCCCAGCGCCTCGACCCCCATCAAGTTGATCTCGCTGCCGAATAGCCAGCGCGCGTCATATTCGCGAAAGCCGGTCGCCTTCACCATGGGCTCGGATTCGTAGGCGTAGGTGTTGGGCTTGAGCAAAGCTTTCGGTGTGGGAAACATTCAGCCCCCGAGTTTGAACTCTCAATATATCCGCGAAATAAGTGCGAATTGGGAATGGCGGATAGCGCCTGGTGGTTCCTTCATTTTATTCGCTGCTGCGCTTTGCCCGCCGCGTCGGCGCGGCACTCAGCGGGTTCTCGGGCCACGAATGCCTCGGATAGCGCCCGCGCATCTCGGAGCGTACCGAAGCATAGCTGCCGCGCCAGAAGCCCGGCAAATCGCGCGTCGTCTGTACCGGCCGGTGCGCCGGCGAGAGCAATTCCACGGTTAGAGGCACGCGCCCTCCGGCAATTGCCGGATGGCGGTCGAGGCCAAACAGCTCTTGCAGGCGGATGGCAATTTTCGGACCGCCGTCGGCCCCGTAATCGATCGGCACATGCGATCCGGTCGGCGCCGCGAAATGGGTCGGCGCGTCGGCTTCGAGCCGGCGTTGCAGCGGGTAGGGCAGCCGCACGCTGAAAGCTGCGGCAAATTCATCGGCCGACAACTCCGCCAGCGAGGTCTTGGCCGTAAACAACGCCGCCAGCCAATCCTTGTCGGCGGCGAGCGCGGCATCGGACAGATCCGGCCATTCGTCGCACTCGGCTTGTCCCAAGATCTGGCGAAGAAACATGATGCGGTCGCGCCGCTGCCGCAGCGCCTTGGTCCAAGGCAGTCGCTCGACGCCTAAGCGCGCAATGCCTTCGGCCAAAAGCCGCGCGGCTTCATCACTCGGGGCCACGGCCATCGGCTGTTCTGCGAGCGTGATCGCGCCGAGCCGCCGCAGCCGGCGCGCGCGCAGGCTTGCGCTTGCCGCATCAAAGGAGATGTCTTCACGCGCGACGATGCGGTCGGCAAATCGTGTTTCGATTTCGGCGAGCGTAATCGGAGCGGCGAGCAGGATGCGGCCTGCGGCGGCGCTGCCTGTAAGCTCGGCCACGGCCAGATAGGGAGCGCGGGCAAGGGGTGACGCGGCGTCGAGGCGCGCGCCGCGGCCATTGGCGAGAACGAAGACACCGGCCAGGCCGCCGCGGTTCTTGGCGATGCGCTCGGGATAGGCCAGCGCCAGCAGCCCGCCCGGGCCTGCTTCGCCTTCGCTTCCGCCATTGAAGGGCACATTGGATGACGATTGGTTCGGCGCATCATTTGGCTCCGCGATCTCCGCCCACCGCTCGGCCATAGCGCGGGCGTCGCGCCCGCGGGGTGAGCGGTCGCGGCGCAGCGCGTCGAGGCGGACCGTGAGATCGACATCATCCCCACCAAGCCCGCGTTCGCCGATGAGGACGGCGATCGCGGCGGCTTCGCGTCCGGCGCCTTCGTCCGCGGCGTCGGCCACCATGCGCGCAAGCCGCGGCGGAAGCGGCAGACGCCGCAGCCTATGGCCCTCATCGGTGATGCGGCCATCGCCATCGATGGCGCCGAGCTCGGCAAGCAGGGCTTTTGCTTCGGCGAGCGCCGGGCGCGGCGGTGGGTCGAGGAAGGCGAGTTGCTCGGCTGCGCTGCCCCAGGCGGCGACGTCGAGCGTGAAGGAGGACAAATCGGCGGACAGGATTTCGGGCCGGGCAAACGGCTCCAGCGCCGCTGTTTGCGGCTCGTCCCATAGCCGATAGCAGACGCCTGGTTCGCTGCGGCCGGCGCGGCCGCGGCGCTGGTCGGCAGCCGCGCGCGACACCCGCACCGTCTCAAGGCGCGTCACGCCGACGTCGGGCTCGTAGCGCGGCACCCGCGCAAGGCCGCTGTCGATCACCACGCGCACGCCCTCGATCGTAATAGAGGTCTCGGCGATCGCGGTTGAAAGCACGATTTTCCGCCGGCCGGGCGGCGCCGGCGCGATGGCCCGGTCCTGTTCATCGCCGGCCAGCGCGCCATAGAGCGCGACCACATCGGTCGCCGGATCGAGCCGGCCTTCGAGCAGTGAAATCGTGCGGCGGATTTCGGCGGCGCCGGGCAGAAACGCCAGCACCGAACCTCTTTCCGCACGCATCGAACGCAGGATCGCGTCGGCCATTTGCGGCTCGATCGGGCGCGCGTCGCGGCCTAGATAGCGTGTCTCGACCGCAAAGGCGCGCCCTTCGGTGGTAACGACCGGCGCGTCGCCGAGAAGTTTCGCCACCCGGGCGCCGTCGATGGTGGCCGACATGACGAGAAGATTCAAATCCTCGCGCAAGCCCTGCTGAACGTCGCGCGCGAGCGCGAGCCCAAGATCTGCGTCGAGCGAGCGCTCGTGGAATTCGTCGAATAGAACGGCGGCGACACCGTCCAGCATCGGATCGTCGAGGATGAGCCGGGTAAAAATGCCTTCGGTGACCACTTCGATGCGGGTACGGCGCGAAACCTTCGAGCCGAAACGAACCCGCAGACCCACCGTCTCGCCGACGCGTTCGCCCAACGTGGTTGCCATCCGCTCAGCCGCTGCACGCGCGGCGAGCCGGCGCGGTTCCAGTACCAGGATGCGCTTGCCCGCGGCCCATGGTTCCCGGCCAAGCGCGAGCGGCACGCGCGTCGTCTTGCCGGCGCCGGGCGGGGCGACCAGGACGGCGGTTGCGCAAACGCTCAACGCGGCGGTCAGCTCCGGCAGCGCGGGATCGATGGGTAGCGGCGGCGAAAAGTCCATCAGCCTTCTCATTCGTCATTGCGAGCGAAGCGAACCAATCCAGAGGCTGTAAGCCGGGCTTGCTTCGCCACTCCGCTCCTTGCAATGGCGGGGGATAACCTCGATGCCATCGGCTTCCGGAACGACGCCGATTTCATATATTAGCGGTCATCATGCCCACCGCACAAAAGTCCAAGGCTCCGTCACCACCGGCCGCCGCAGCGCCGGTTGCAGCCGCGCCCAAGCCGCTGCAAAAAAACGACCACGTCTTCCTGGTCGACGGCTCCGGCTACATATTCCGCGCCTTTCACGCGCTGCCTCCGATCGCCCGCAAATCGGATGGGCTGCAGCTCAACGCCGTGTTCGGCTTCTGCAATATGCTGTGGAAGCTTTTGCGCGACCTCAAGCCGGAGGACCGGCCGACCCATCTCGCGGTGGTGTTCGACAAGTCGGAAAAAACCTTCCGCACTGAAATGTATCCCGACTACAAGGCGCACCGGCCCGATCCGCCCGACGATCTCAAGCCGCAGTTCAAGTTCATTCGCGAGGCGGTCCACGCTTTCGATCTTCCCTGCCTCGAACAGGACGGTTTCGAGGCCGACGATCTGATCGCGACTTATGTGCGCGAGGCCAGCGAAGCCGGCGCCACCGCCACCATCGTTTCCTCCGACAAGGATTTGATGCAGCTCGTGACCGATCGCGTGGTCATGTTCGACACCATGAAGGACAAGCGGATCGGCCGCGCCGAGGTGATGGAACGGTTTGGCGTTCCGCCGGAAAAAGTCATCGAAGTGCAGGCGCTGATCGGCGATTCGACCGACAACGTGCCCGGGGTGCCCGGTATTGGCGTCAAGACCGCGGCGCAGCTTATCGACGAATACGGCGATCTCGAAACGCTGCTCGCCCGCGCAGGCGAGATCAAGCAGGAAAAGCGCCGGCAATCGCTGATCGAGCATGCCGGGGCGGCACGGCTGTCGAAGAAGCTCGTCACCCTCGACGATCATGTGAAGCTCAATGTACCGCTCGGCGAGCTCGCCGTGCACGAGCCCGACTACAAGAAATTGATCGCTTTCCTCAAGGCAATGGAATTCAACGCGCTGATGCGGCGCGTCGCGGAATTCTCGGGCGTCGAGGTGGCCGAGATCGAGCCCGAGGCGCGGCTCGCCGGCTATGCGGGTGGCGCGGCGTCATCGGGCTCGTCTGCCGGAGAGAACGGCGCGACCCCAGCGAGCGCACCGGGCCAGGATTCGCCAGCCGCGTTGACTCTTCCGCTCAAAGGCGGAGGCATGGCGCTTCGCCAGCAGGGCGGCGATCGCAGCGCTAATTTCACGGCCGAGCCGCGCGCGCTTGCCGTTGCGCGCCGCGAAGCCGCGCGCAACATGAAGTTCGACCGCACGAAATACGAGACGGTGCACGACCTGCCGCGGCTCGAGGCCTTGATTAATCGCGCGCGCGACGCGGGCATCGTCGCCATCGACGTGAGCGCGGCAAGCGCCGATCCGATGCAAGCCGAGCTATGCGGCTTTTCGCTCGCCGTCGCACCGAACGAGGCTTTTTACGTCCCGCTGTCGCACCGCCAGGGGGGCGAGGGCGGTGACGCGAACCTGTTCGGCGGCGAGCGCGCGCCCGGGCAGATTGCGGAAGCCGCCGCTCTCGAGGCGCTCAAGCCGCTTCTGACCGACGTAAGCGTGCTCAAGATCGGTCACGATCTCAAATTCGCCTGGCAAATATTTGCGCGTCGCGGCATTGAGATCGTGGCCTATGACGACATCGTGCTGATGTCGTATGCGCTCGACGCCGGCCGCCAGAACCACGCTTTGAAGTCGCTGGCTGAAGCAACCTTTACCCATGCCGCCATCGACCTCGACAAGCTCCTCAAGCCCGGCAAGACCAAGATCACCTTCGATTTTGTCGGCATCGGACAGGCGGCCGAATACTCAGCCGAACGCGCCGACATCGTGCTGCGGCTTCATCACGTGCTCAAGGCCAGGCTCGCGGCCGAGCGGGTCATGACGGTGTACGAGACGCTGGAGCGTCCGCTTCTTGCCGTGTTGGGGCGCATGGAGCGGCGCGGCATTTCGATCGACCGGCAAATGCTGTCGCGGCTGTCCGGCGAATTCGCTCAAGAAGCCGCCGGCCTCGAGGCGGAGATCAATAAGATCGCCGGCGAGACGGTCAATGTCGGCAGCCCCAAGCAACTTGGCGACATTCTGTTCGGCAAGCTCGGGCTTCCCGGCGGCACCAAGACCAAGACCGGCCAATGGGCGACCGGAGCGCGCGCACTCGAAGAGCTCGCCGAGCAAGGCCACGAGCTGCCGCAGAAAATCCTCGACTGGCGGCAAGTCTCCAAGCTGAAATCGACTTATACCGACGCGCTGCCCGGCTTCGTCAATCCGACGACGCATCGTGTTCACACCAATTACGCGCTGGCGTCGACCACGACCGGGCGGCTGTCATCGTCCGATCCGAATTTGCAGAACATTCCGGTACGCACCGAAGACGGCCGGAAAATTCGCCGCGCTTTCATTGCCGCGCCCGGGCACAAACTCGTCTCCGCGGATTATTCGCAGATCGAGTTGCGGTTGTTGGCCGAGATCGCCGGTATCGAGCCGTTGCAAGAGGCCTTCCGCGAAGGCCTCGACATTCACGCCATGACGGCTTCCGAGATGTTCGGCGTGCCGATCGAGGGCATGCCGCCGGACGTGCGGCGCCGCGCCAAGGCGATCAATTTTGGCATCGTCTACGGTATTTCCGCGTTCGGGCTCGCGAACCAGCTCGGCATCGCGCGCGAGGAAGCCGGCGCGTATATCAAGAAATATTTTGAGCGTTTCCCCGGTATCCGCGATTACATCGAGGAAACCAAAAAGTTCGCCAAGGATAACGGCTACGTGCTCACGCTGTTCGGCCGCAAATGCCACTATCCGGAAATTCGCGCCTCGAACGCCTCGGTGCGGTCGTTCAACGAACGCGCGGCCGTCAATGCGCGCCTGCAGGGCACGGCCGCCGACATCATTCGCCGGGCGATGGTCCGCATGGACGACGTGTTGGCGCAGCAAAAACTCGCGGCGCAGATGCTGCTCCAGGTGCATGACGAACTGGTGTTTGAGGTGTCTGACGCGGAAGTTGATAAGACGCTGCCGGTGGTCAAAAAAGTGATGCAGGATGCGCCGCTGCCGTCGGTGTCGCTATCCGTGCCGCTGCAAGTCGACGCGCACGCCGCCGACAACTGGGACGCTGCGCACTAGGTTGGTTACGAACCGCGTTCTTCACAGCGACCGCTTGCGCCGAGACGCGAGTTCCAGCGCGCCACACAAAGGCCACGCGAATCATCGAAATGAAAAGCTTCGGGGAATGACGACAACCTCGATATGGAGGCTGTCATGGGAGAAGGCAGACTTGCACGTCGGCATGGGTCTCGCGGCGAAGGAATTGGGTGGCCGCGCGAGCAGGGGAAGGCCGACATAGATCGCTTGCTCGAAGAAAACGCTCAGCTTCGAGAGCTTGTGATTTAGCTGACGAAGCTCGCCATAAAAAACATTGTCGCTTCACCGCGTCGTGTTAGCTGATCGGTGATGGCAGGTGAGCGGTTTGCGGTCGAGTTCGAGCTCAACAAAGGCTGCGAGATTTGATGGCCCCTTCCGCGACGCGGGGTGACCGCGCCGCGTCGCGTGTAAGCCGTCGACAATTGGGACGCCGCAGGCTGGGACGTCCGGCAAGCTTTTCGCCCTTTCGCGACCGCATGGCTTGCGGCCACGCCCCCAGTGAATGGCTTGACAGCCGCCACGCATTTTCCTTGGCACTTACTTCGACCTGATGCGATGGGCTTTTGCAGCCGGCGAGCGCTTTGCTTACCCTACCGCGCGATCATGGCCTTTGGCTTCAAGTTGTGCGAGGTATCATCGGCCTGAACGCGATCGAGATGCGCGAGGGCGATGGTGCCGCGATCGAGGGGTCTACCGCGCTGCAGAAATCCCGTTGTTCGATTTGGCATGGGGCACGATAGCAGCGGCCGGAGAAGTTCGGTTGACGAGAGAAACCGTGGAGGAAAAACGTGCTGGAATTCTATAACAACATCAATTCAGTTTGTGCGCAGAAAGTCCGCATCGCGCTGAACGAAAAGCGCCTGGAGGTTAAGGAGCATCTCCTCAAGCTGCACGGCGATCAGAACGATCCGGCTTATTTGAAGCTCAATCCGAACGGCGTGGTGCCGACGCTCGTTCACGACGGCAACGTGATCGTGGAATCTTCCTTGATTCTCTATTACCTCGACGAGGCGTTTCCCGATTCGCTGCTGATGCCGAAATCGCCGGTCGCCCGCCACCGGGTCCGCCTCTACAACAAGCTGATCGACGAATATGTGCACAATTCCTGCACGATCATGACTTTTGCCACCGCGTTCCGGCCGCGGTTCCTCAAAATGCCGCGCGAGCAATGGCTCGACGAGATCAACAAGGCGCCGCTCAAGCGGCGGGTCGAATATAAGCGCAGCGTGATCGAGCACGGCCTCGATTCGGAGTTCGTGGCCGATGCGCTTGCCCAACACCAGAAGCTTATCAAGTGGATGGCCGCCGATCTGAGCCGCACTCCCTATCTCGCCGGCGACGCGTTTACGAACGCCGATTGTGCCGTGATCCCCTACATCCTGCGCCTCGAACTCCTCAAGCTTGATGCGATGTGGCGGCAGCACCCCGCAATAGCCGATTGGTGGGCGCGGATGCGCGAGCGGCCGTCGGTCAAAGCCGCGATCTTCGATCGCATGCAGGAGACCGACTGGGCGCCGTTCAAAAATCTCGCGCCGGACCCGTGGCCGAAGGTACAGACCCTATTGCAGGCGGCGTGAGCGCGCATCGCGCTGAGAAGGCTTCACCTCTCCCTACTTAGGGGAGAGATGGCGCCGAAGGTGCGAGCTGCGGGATCGCGGGCAGCTCGAAGTGAAGTGGAAAGATGCAAAGGCTGCTCACGCTGATCGGTATCGTCGCCCTGCTCGCCGGGCTCGTCTTCATGGGGCAGGGGTCGGGATACTTTCCCTATCCCGCCGAGAGCTTCATGATCAGACAGACGCAATGGGTTTATCAGGGCGGCGCCATTGCGGTCGTCGGGCTGCTGCTGATCGTTTTCGCGCGACGCTGACGCCGCGAGCGTATTCGGCTATTTCTGCTCGACCACCGCGATCGCTTCGATTTCGAACAGCAGCGTTGGCGCCGCTAGCTTGACGACCTGCACCGCGGTCGAGGCTGGCGGCGCCTTGGGGTTGAAATAGCGGTCGCGCACGTCCCTGAAAATCGGCAGTTCCGAGATGTCGACGAAATAGTTGGTGGTCTTGACCACGTGTTCGAGGCCGGCGCCGACCGCAGCCAAAGCTGCCTTGAGATTTTCGAAGCTCTGCACGGCTTGGGCGCGAAAGTCGCCGGCAACTTTGCCGTCCGGCGTGATGCCGATCTGGCCGGCGACATAAATGGTGCGGCTGGGTCCGGTCGTTTCCACGACATGGGTGTAACCCGTGGGTGGGTGCATGGTCAGGGGATTGAGGAGACGAAAGGGCGGCATCGTTGAACTGCTGCTTCGAAGTCCTGGTTCGGAATTCCATTTTTACGTTACCATCCGCGCGCCTTATGGCAAAATCCGCCGGATGACGCCGACTTTCGCGCCGCACGTCCTGTTCGGCCTCGATTCCATGTGGGTTTCGCTCGCAGTGCTCGCCGTGACCTATGCGGCGGTCATTTCCGGCCGTATCAACCGCGCGGTGGTGGCGCTTCTAGGCGCCGCCCTGATCATCCTCATCGGCGCGCTCGACCAAAAGGAAGCGATCAGCGGCATCGACTGGGACACCATCGGGTTGATCGCCGGAATGATGATTCTGGTAGCGATCTCGCGGCGCTCCGGGTTGTTCCAGTATCTCGCCATCTGGTCGGCGCAAAAGGTCAAGGCCAACCCGGCCGGCATCCTGCTGATGCTGCAGGTTGCGACGGCGCTTCTTTCCGCGGTGCTCAACAACGTCTCGACCGTGCTGCTGCTGGTGCCGGTGACGCTCGCGATCGCCGAAGAACTCGAGGTGCCGGCATTTCCGTTTCTATTCGCCGAGGTCTTCGCCTCGAATGTCGGCGGCACGGCGACCTTGATCGGCGATCCGCCAAATATCCTGATCGGCACCCAGACCGGTCTCGACTTCAACGCGTTTCTTGCCAACGTCGCGCCGGTCGCGGTCCTGGTCTTGATAGTGCAGGCGGCGCTTGTTCATCTCGTCTGGGGCCGCTCGCTCCGCGCCAGCGCCGAAAGCCGTGTGCTGGTCATGGGCATGAACGCGCCGGGCCTCGTCACCGATTGGGTGCTGCTGCGCCGTTCGTGCGTGATCTTGATCCTCGTGCTTATCGCCTTCGTACTGGCTGGGCCGCTGCACCTTGAGCCCGCGACCATTGCGCTTGCCGGCGCCGCGGTTCTCATGCTGCTCGACAATTGGCGGCACCGCGGCGCCAGGCAGGCAGACAACGTGCACATGACCTTCGCCGAAATCGAATGGACCACGATCTTTTTCTTCGTCGGTTTGTTCGTGGTGGTGCACGCGGTCGAAGTTTCCGGCTTGCTCACGATTATCGCCGGCAAGCTTGTGACGTTCACCGGCGGCAATCGCTTCGCTGCCGGCACGCTCATTTTATGGATGTCCGCCGTGCTGTCGGCGCTGCTCGACAACATTCCCTTCGTCGCCACCATGATTCCGGTGATCAAGGGCATGGCGCCATCGTTTGGGGGCCCCGGTGCGATCGAGCCGCTGTGGTGGTGCTTGTCGCTCGGCGCTTGTCTCGGCGGCAATGGGACGCTCGTCGGCGCGTCGGCTAATCTGGCGGTCGCCGGTATCGCCGAGCGTAACGGCATCCGCTTCGGCTTTATGCAATATCTGGCCTATGGCGTGCCGATGACGCTCGTCTCCATCGCCATTTGTCAGGCCTATGTCTGGTGGCGGTATTTTTAACCGGTCGCAATCATGTCGCGGGGGCCGCGAGGCAACGCCATGTCGCGTGCCGAAGCCGTCAGGCGGCGAGATAGTCGGCGACCTCTTCGGCAAGCGACAGCGAAGCGGTCAGTCCCGGCGATTTAATCCCGAACAGGCAGACGAGGCGCGGCAACCCGTGCGCCGGTTCGCCTGCAATCATGAAATCGGCCTGCACCTGACCCGGCCCGCTTAGCTTCGGACGGATGCCGCAATAGTCCGGCACCAGCGAACCGTCGGGCAAAGCGGGCCAATAGGAGCGGATGCGCGCGTAGAAGGCGTCGGCGCGGTGCGGGTCGACGGTATAGCTTTCGTGGTCGATCCATTCGACGTCCGGTCCGAAGCGCATGCGCCCGGCCAGGTCGAGCGTGACGTGCACGCCGAGGCCGCCGTCGACCGGCGTCGGGTAAATCAGCCGCGAAAACACCGGTTTGCCGGCAAAGGCGAAATAATTGCCCTTGGCAAGAACAAGGGGCGGTATTTTGCCCAGGGGGTAGCCGTCGATGCGATGTGCCAACGCCTGCGCGCCCAAGCCGGCCGAAACCGCCACCACGTCGAAGGACGCGGTGCCGGCATCGCGGCCGCCGAATTGCACCTGCCAATACGGCGCTGAGAAGCCGATCCGCTCGACCGGTGTTTCGAAGGCGATGCTGCCGCCGCGGTCTTCCAATTCGCCCCACAGCGCCAGCATGTAACCGTGGCTGTCGATGATGCCGGATTCCGGCGACAGCAACGCGGCCGCGCAATTAAGCTCCGCTTCGAGCGCGCGCGCGGCGTTGCCGCCGATCATCTCGAGGCCTTCGACGCCGTTCTTGCGCCCCTGCGCCAGCAGGTTCTCGACCTTGGCGAGTTCGGCGGAATCGGTCGCCACGATGAGCTTGCCGCACTTGTTGTGGGCAACGCCATGCGTGGCGCAGAATTCGTAGAGCATGCGCCGTCCGCGGGTCGAATGGCGCGCGCGCAGCGAGCCGGTCGGATAATAGATTCCGCCGTGGATCACCTCGCTGTTGCGCGAGGAGACGCCGTTGCCGATGCCGCCGGTCGCCTCGGCGACGATCACGTCGTGGCCACGCAACGCCGCCGCGCGGGCGATGGCGAGCCCGACCACTCCGGCGCCGACAACGAGGACTTGCATGCATCCGCCCTAGCTTGGGTCTATTGTAAGCGTCAATCGCGACGGAGGGACCGTATGGCGGATAGTGCGGAGACAGTGGTGCGCGTATGCGCGCAATCGGACGTGGAGCCGGATTCGGTCAAGGCGTTTACAGTCGGCACCAATACGCTCGCCGTCTATAACATCGGCGGCACGATTTACGCTACCGACGACGAATGCACCCACGCGGCTGCCAGTCTAGCCGACGGCATGCTCGACGGCGACGTGATCGAGTGCTGCATGCATATGGGCTCGTTTCGTGTCCCAACCGGGGAGGTGGTGGACCCGCCCTGCGAAGTGCCCTTGCGCACCTATAAGGTGATCCTCCGAGGCGACGACGTGTTTGTCGACTTAAACCGCAGTGCCGCCGGCGAGCCGCAATGACGCATGCGGGCGACGCGGAAGCGCACTATAGTGGATGATGGCGCGCTCGAAGACGCGCCCGGAACAGGAAAGGATCGACCGCTATGGACGCCGGATCGGGTGTAGCGACGAGCCCGGATTTTCCTATCCCTCCGACAATGAAAGCGTGGGTGCTGGGCGATCCCGGCAAGCTTAAACTTGCGGAGAAGCCGGTGCCGCTGCCCGAGCGCGCCGAGGTTCTGGTCCGCATTGACGCAGTCGCGATTTGCGCCACCGACCTGGAAATCATCGACCACGGCGCGCCGGCCTTGATCGAGGGCGGCATGCCGTTCAACAAGAACTTCACGCCCGGCCACGAATATATGGGCACCGTGGTGGCGCTCGGCCCCGGCGTCGACGAATACCGGATCGGCCAGCGCGTCACCGTCGAAATTCACGCCGGTTGCGGCCAATGCAAGCGCTGCCGGGAAGGCATGTACACCTCGTGCCTGAACTATGGGCTCAATTACGGCGACGTGGACAAGGGCCACCGCGCCAACGGCTTCACCACCGACGGCGGCTTCTGCGAATATCAGGTCAACAACATCAACACGCTCGTCGCGATCGACGACGCCATGTCCGACGAAGAGGCGACTTTGGTGGTGACCGCGGGCACGGCAATGTACGGGCTCACCGAGCTTGGCGGATTGATTGCCGGCGAAAGCGTCGCCGTCACCGGGCCGGGTCCGATCGGGCTTCTTGGCGTCGCGGTGGCAAAAGCGCTTGGCGCGTCGCCGGTGATCCTCACCGGCACCCGCGACAACCGGCTCAAGATCGGTCGCGAACTCGGCGCCGATCACGTCGTCAACATCCGCAGCGAGGACGCCGTGGCGGCCGTGCGCCGCCTCAATGGCGGTCGCGGTGTCGATTACGTGCTCGAATGCTCCGGCGCGGCTAATGCCGTGAACGACGCCGTCCACATGGTCAACCGCGGCGGCAAGGTTTGCCTCGCCGCGTTTCCGCACGCCGAGACGCCGGTCGATGTCGCCCACATCGTGCGCAACAACATTTATCTCTACGGCATTCGCGGCGAGGGCAAAAGCGCGACCCATCGCGCCGAGGCCTTCATGGCTCAAAAGCGCTTCGACGCCGCCAAGATCCACACTCATACCTTCGCGCTCGACGACCTGCCGACCGCGATCCGCTATGCCAAGGAGCGGATCGACGACGCGATCAAGGTGGTGGTCAAGGCCAACGGCGTCGCCGCGCACCGCGTCGCCGCGGAGTAAATAAAATTCAGCGTTTGCGGATGCGGAAGGTGATGACGTTCGCCTCCGTCCGCATCTCCTCGAGCAGGTCGCCGGTTTGGTTGAGCAGGTGCGGAATATCGATTCCCGCGAGCGGATCGGTGCAGGAAACGATCAAGATATCGCCCGGCGCGCCGCCGGCCAGTGCCTTGCGCGTGCGCAGTACCGGCAGCGGGCATTTGAGGCCCCGCAGATCAAGCTCTTTTTGCGTCTTTTCCGCCATGAACGAGGGTCGCCGAAACCGCAAATCGTCCTTATCATATCGGCGATGGCCAAGCTCATGCGCATCATCGGTCTGGCGGGCTGGAGCGGTTCCGGCAAGACCACGCTGCTCACCAAGGTGATCCCGGTCCTGGTCGGGCGTGGGCTCAAAGTCGCGACGATCAAGCACGCCCATCATGAATTCGATCTCGATAAGCCTGGCAAGGATTCGTGGCTGCACCGCGAAGCGGGCGCAACCGAGGTCGCGGTCGTCTCAAGCCACCGGTGGGCAATCATTCACGAGTTGCGCGGCGAGTTTGAGCCGCCGCTCGCCGACATTCTGGCGAAGCTAAGCCCCGCCGACCTGGTCATCGTTGAAGGTTTCAAGCGGCATGGCCACCCGAAACTCGAAGTCTACCGCGCCGGCGTCGGCAAGCCGTTTCTTCATACCGAGGACGATTGCATTGTCGCGATCGCGACCGATGCGCCCCTGCCGCGCGCGCCGTTGCCGGTACTGATGCTCGACGACATCGAAGGTATCGCCGATGTATTGCAGGCGGAGGCGCTGCCGGTCGGTCAGATCGAGGCAACACATTAGTTGAGCATGATTTTTTCGGAAAACCGGCGACCACTTTTCCGGATCATGCTCTAAATCTCCGGAAAGCGCTCCGCCAAGCGTTGGGCCTCGGCCGCGTCTTGCGGCGTGTTGACGTTGAAAAACGGATCGACAGGCGTGACCGGCCACTCGGCGATGCCGAGCGTATGACGCGTCATCCATGCGTCGGCCTTGCGCAGGCCTTCGATCGTGAGCGCGCGCCGTAAGTCTTCGCGCAATGCGACCGGCCAAAGCGCGACGACCGGATGCCGCCTTTCGCCCGAGCGCGCGCAGACCAATTGCGCCGCGGTCGCGATACGGGCCTGATGCAGGCGGCCGACCAGATCGCGCGGCAGGAACGGGCAATCCCCCGGCGCGCTCACGATCCATTCGATCTCGGGATGTTGCTCCGCCGCCCAGTCGAGCCCCGCCAAAATCCCGGCTAGCGGGCCGGCAAAGTCCGGCACGCTGTCGGTGACGACCGGCAAGCCGGTATCGGCAAAGCGCGCCGGCTCGGCATTGGCGTTGAGGATCAGCGCGTTGCATTGTGGACGAAGCCGCCCAACTATGCGTTGCAGAATTGTTTCACCGCCGATTTGAAGGCGCGTCTTGTCGCCGCCGCCCATGCGGCGCGCACGGCCGCCGGCAAGCACGACGCCGAGGGTGAGGGGAGGGGGCACGCGCTGGCCGCTCGGCGCAGGCCGTCAATTGCCGCCGGCAATTACGCGCTCGATCGCCGCCGGCGATGGCGTCACGTGATAAAACGCGGTGTAGAAATCGCGCGCCAACGTCTTGATGTCTTCGGGGAACTTGTCCGGATAAAAGATCTTGGCGAGCCACCACAGCCCGATCAGGCGATTGACCGCCGGCGGGTAATCAACCCAGCCGAACGGTTGCCGCGGCGCGAGATGGACGCGGCCGGTCTTGACGGCCGTAACGCCGGACCAAGCTTTATCGTTGCCAACGGCGCGGGCGAACTCCTTGTCGCTCGCGATGATGATATCCGGATTCCAGGCGGCCACCTGATCGACGGTGACGGTGACCTGGCCGCCGACCGCCTCGGGGACGACGTTCTGGGCACCGACAAACGCGATCGGCTCGGCGATCATTGAGTCGCCACGCGCGGTTCGCAGGCCGCTGCGGTCGCGCGCGTAATAGACGCGCGGCCGCGCCTGGCTCGGCACCGCGGCACTGCGCTGCGTGATGGTGGCGATCGTGGTGTCGGCGTAATGCGCCAAGGTCTCGGCGGCGTCGGCGCGGCCGACGAGGTGGCCCAGCGCGCGGTAGGTCGCGCCGATGCGGTCTATGTGTCCGTCGAGTAGTGCGTAGGGAATGTGGCTTTCCTGCTGCACGTGCTCGGCGAGCGACGCATAGCCACCGCCGACGTTGCCAATGTCGACGATGAGGTCGGGCTTGGCCGACGTCAGCGCGTCGATATTGACGTTGTCGTTGCCGCGGCCGGTGAGCCGGGGAATTTGCGGCCGCGCGGCGATTTCGGGCAGCAGGAATTCACGTTCCTGTGCTCCGATCGGTTCCAGCCAGCCGATGAGCAGATCGGGCGCCAGCGTATAAAGCTCGACGGCGGCCGGCGGGCCCGCCGGATAGACCCGCAGTACCTTGCCCGACGTGATCACCGTGCGGCCAGCAGAGTTGATGATGCTTGCGGCAAAGCTCCGTCGCGGCGCGATCAGCGCCGCCGCGGCGCCGCCAATCAGGGTTCTGCGGTCGATCTTCATTCGCGGTATTCCTTTATCCGCCTCGTGCGCTCGGCTTATTCAGCCTCGGATTCCGGGACCGGAACGTTGAAGCCGTTGAGCGTTACCGAGACAAGGCAATATAAGCCGACCAGATAAATCAATTCCGCGGCGCCGTGCTCGCCGAACGATTGCGCGGCCTGGCGGTAGACCAGTTCGGGCAGAGTGCCGTGGTGCAGAAGCGACGAAGCGACATCGTACGCCACCGCCTCCTCGTGGGTGAGATCGGTGGGACGCTGACCGGCGACGATGGTCGCAAGCTTGTCGTCGGATAGGCCACGGTGCTCGGCGGCAATGACGTGGGCATAAAGTTCGTAAGCGGAATGGAATGTCGCACCGGTGACCAGGATGGCGACCTCCCTGACCGTGCGCGGCAACGACGGCGAGACTGACAGCGCCAGCGTCAGGTCCCAGATCGGTTTGCCGAATTTCGGCTCGTGGAGCCAGGGGTTCCACGGCCCCAGCAGCGCGCCGTTCGCAGCAATTGTCTGGAAGCCCGAAAAATTCTTTTCGATGCCGGCGCGCATATCGTCATAGACCGGACGCTGTTCGGGCGTGAGGTCGGCGGGCGGGATCAAGGGCAGGCGCATATGGCGTCTCCTGATGGACGGGCGCGCATTTCACGCCTTCTCGTCGGCAACCGCCAGGGCCTTGATAAAGAGCGCTGTCGAGACGTAGAAGCCGACCACCATAGTAAGCTCGACGATCTCACGCGGCGAAAAATCGAGCCGCAGCGCGGCGAAAGCGTCGTCGTCGGTGAGCGCTCCCAGCGCGGCTTTCTCGGCAAAGCCGAGCGCCGTTTTCTCCGCCGGCGTGAACGCGATGCTGTGCGGCCAATCCGCGAGGTCTTTGATCTGCTGTTCGCCGACGCCAGCCGCGCGGGCCAGCGGCAAATGCTGCACCCGCTCATAGTCGCAATCGAAGATTTGGGCGATCCGCAGGATCGCAAGTTCAGCGATCGCGCGCGGCAGCTTGGTGCTTCGACGCAATGCCAGCGCCATTTCCCCCGATGCCTTCATCAGCGCCGGTGCGTGCGCCATCATCCGGTGCAGGTTGAGGATGCCGCGCCCGGGCGCCAGCTTATCGAATAATTCCTGTGCCAACGGATCTTCGGGCACCTCGACCAGCGGTAGTCGCGATGAGGTTTGTGCGAGCGTCTTCATGGCATCACCAGCGGTCGGCGGCCGCGCTTGGGCGGGCGGTGGGCGTTTTCACACTAACGGATCGGGTTCAAGATGACTTGGCGCACAGCGTGAAATCGACCGCCTGCGGGATTGCCTGAAAATAGGCGGCACGGAAGGCCGTCGGATCGGGAAAAGCGTTGCGATCAAGCTCGCGGCGAATAAGCTGCATCCGCAGCGGATTGACGTCGAACGGGAAAGGATCGACCTCGATGCGGTCGCCTTCGATCGTCTTGAGCGCTAGTTGTACCGGCGGCGAGCGGCCGTCGTACGAAGTCGGCACCGGCTCGATGTAATCGTCCACGACGTCCTTGTTGCAGAGAAAAAGCGAGATTAGGTCGAACGCTTGCAGCAGCTGATAGTTGGTCCAAAACTCGGCTTCGTCGTAGTCGCGCAATTGTACGGCCTGGGTTTTCTCGTTCTCCTCTAAAAAACCCTCATTGTCTTCGGGCAGGTTCTGAGTATTGAAGAATTTTGGGTGGCTGACTTTGTCGTAACGCCCGCGTTGCAGGCCGGTACGGTGCTTGCTCACGAGCAGGCCCGAATATGGATCGATGCGGGTCATCCAGTCGATCGCCCATTCGAACGCCCGGCGCTGCGGTCTGCCCCACGGGACTTGCATGAAGTTGAGAGGTTTGCCGGTGTCCTGCGCAATCGTCGGGCTCGCTTCGTAGTCGTACCAGCCGCTGTCGTGAAACATGGCGGCGCGCACGACGGCTTCGTGCGGTCGCGGCTGAGCGAAGCCGCCGTTGCCCCAATGCGCCGCGCATTGGCCGGAGAGCTTGGCATGGTCGGTCTGCGCAATCAGGATCAAGGAACCACTCGGGCGTTCCCGTACGATCATGTTTCCGTCCCGTTAAAATCTATTGTGCCGTAATTCGATCCGTGACCGTAGCAGACGCGCGCCGACGCCGCTATATTCGCCCGCTCCCGCGCCGGAGGGATGGCCGAGTGGCTGAAGGCGCTCGCTTGGAAAGCGTGTATACGGGAAACCGTATCGTGGGTTCGAATCCCACTCCCTCCGCCAGATTTCTCTCAGATGAGATTGTGCAGTAACATCAATTGTTTGTCCAGCTAAGGTGGCTCCACTTAGGTGCACATAGCAGTACAAATCCTAAGTGAGATTGAACGGCGGTATCTTCAGAGTTGGGCGAGCATCGAACGGCTTTTATTGATGGCCTCCCCCAGCATTTCCGTTGCGAACGACGGGAGAAGCGTAAGCCCGCTCAAATACGTTCCACAAAGACGCGTGCCGCCGTCCGCCGCGCGGCGTCGTGATGCCCCGCGCGTTCAGAGCGTCCGCTATTTAATGCAGCGACGTTGCACCCGCGCCATATCTCGCGGATCACCAACGCATTGGACGCGTGCTGACTAGCAAGCGCCTCGATTGACGCAACGGCGCTCTTGCTGACTAGACTTGGTCGGAGCAGCAGGATTTGCGATAAAGTCTGCGCATCGTTGATTTTCTAGGTGATGAGGCGGTACTGATGCAGATTGCCTCGCTTTTTGATTTGCCTCACATTTGAGGAGCATCAGGGAGTGAACTCCCATGTCTGAGCGCCAAAGCGAAGCTCGTATTGATCCCTATGAAGAGGGCGGCGTGCCAACGGTAGTGCTTCCCTGTCCGCCAGATCAATTTCGGGAGTTTATAGCAGGGCTCTTTGGGTGCCCACAGACCATTACTGGTTCGGTTGACGGTCCTTTCGAGGTCACAAAATAAAACGCCGAAAACCTCCACCATTTGATTGCACAGCGCGTCTCGTCGTAAAACGAAAGCACACTCGTGCAGTTCACGGCGCGGGTGTCTTATGACAATAACAGTTCCGTCTTGTTAAATTCGTTGCAGGACTTTCTGTCCTACAATGAAGTGAAACCCCAGGAGTTTCGGCGGGATATCATGATCTCGATGAGCCGCCGCGAAAACGCGCGAAATCCTGCGCCTTCGCAAACGCCTCCGCAAGCATCAACACGACCGTTTCGGTGCGAGTTCGGCGTAGCAATTTTTGAGGGCGCCTTTCCAATTTAGGGCGACCGGGATCAGTGTGACTGACGACTTGCGAAACCTTCCATATAAGTTGCGCGAGCCATCAACGACGGCGTGAGAACGCGTCAAGCGCGACCGCTCCAATAACGATGGCGCCCTTGATCAACGATTGGAAATTGGAATCAAGCGCGAGCGCATCGAAGATATTAGTCAGCACGGCGAGCAACAGGAGACCGACGGCAGTTCGCCAAACTGCGCCAGAACCGCCGAACAGTGACGTGCCGCCGATGATCACGATGGCGATCGCATCGAGCGACATGGTGCCCGCGATATCGGCTTGGCCGATACTGAGCCTCGACGCGATGATCATGCCTCCCAGCGCCGAGAGAACCCCAACCAGTGCGTAGGTGCTTGTTTTTAGAAGGTCGACCCGCAATCCTGCTAGCCGCGCCGCCTCGGGATTCCCCCCGACCGCATAAAGCGACCGACCATAAACCGTTTTTGAGAGTACTAGCGATCCTATCGCGTAAGCCACGACAAGCAGCGCGAGAGAAATTGGCACTCCAAACCACCTCCCGGCCCCCAATGTGGTAAAGTCGGGTCGATCCACCAACACTGGAGCTGAGTGGGAGAAAAGATACGCGGCGCCGCCGAAAATTGAGGTCGTGCCCAAGGTGGCGACGAAAGGATTGACTTTAAGTCGAGTGACGACCAGCCCGTTCAGGGTACCTGCAATGAACCCAACCGTCAGGGCGAGCAGGGCGGCGAGCGGAAGGGCCATCACTTTCGCTTCCGTGGCGTACACGGTCGCGCCCGCGGCGTAGATCGCGCCGACGGAAAGGTCGAAGCCGCCGGCGATCATGACAAAGGTCATCCCGAGCGCTATCAGACCTACCTGAACGTTCTGAGTGAGAATGTTAAAGATGTTGTCGCGCGCAAGAAAACCCGGGTAGAGGATGCGGCATATTATAACTAGTCCGATAAGCAACCAGATGATCATGCCGCGCCAAATGACACTGGCCAATGTGATTGTCGGCTTCCAGGACTGCGAAGCCGGCTTCATCGGCGCTTTGAGAATCGTTTCCATGATGTCAGGCAACCGCGTGTTTCAGCGAGAAGGCCGCGCTGAGGATGTCCGATACAGAAGCGTTGGCGTTCAAACATCCGGCGTCGCGCCCGGCGGAAAGAACTAGGATGCGATCGCTTACGGCAACGACTTCCTCGAGTTCGGATGAGACGAAGAGAATCGCGAGCCCGTCGTCCGCCAGATCGCGGAGGTTGCTTAAAATCTCCTCCTTGGCGCCAACGTCGATGCCGCGGGTGGGTTCATCGGCCAACAAAATACGCGGCCGACGGTGACGCCACCGTGCCAGCAGGAGCTTCTGTTGATTACCACCCGATAGCGACCCTGCCGCAGCCGAAAGACGCCGTCGGTCGAATTCGTATCCGCGCATGGCGTTTACGGCGCAACGACGTAGCCGCTGCTCCGAAATGAGACCGGCACTGGCGGTGCTGCCGAGATCGGCAAGCACGATATTTTCTTGTGCCGTCATGCCGAGAACGAGGCCCTGCTTGCGATCCTCGGGAATGAGAGCGATGCCAAGGTCGAGCGCCTGAGACGGACTTGCCGGCAGCTCTTGTTCTTCGCCGTCGATGAACAGACGACCCGTAGCCTCAGGCTCAAGCCCGGAAAGGGCTCGCAGCAGAGTGGTGCGGCCGGAACCGACGAGGCCGCCTAAGCCGACGATCTCACTTCTGCTGATCGCAATCGAAATATTTTCGATTTTGCCTGGCACGGTAACTGCTTCGGCGTGCAGTATCAAATCAGAACTCTCGCCGCCGCCGGCGCCTTGGATTGTGAGAAACTGCATGACCCAGCATCGCTGCGACTAAGCTTGCTTTCGTCCATGCCGTCGCCGGCGCGGTAGAGACGAGCCATCCATCCCGGCAGACGCTGATTTGGTCGGCAATGGCCAGCACCTCGTCGAGGTTGTGACTGACCAGGAGAATGGTCACGCCGCTTGCGCGCAGTTCGCGTATGCGCTCGAACAGCACCTCCCGTTCGGGAGGTGCGAGCGCGGAAGTTGGTTCGTCGAGAAGAAGAATGCGAGCTTGGCTCTGTAGTGCTCGCATGATTTCCACCATCTGCTGATCCGCGATGGAAAGCACTCCGGCCACGGCATGAGCAGGAATAGTCACTCCGAGTCGGCTGCACAATTCATCGAACCGGCGATGCATTACGCGTTCGGAAAGAAAGCCCAAACGCGACTGCGTTTGTCCAAGGAACACGTTCGCACAGGCTGAAAGGTTCGGGACGATGGTTAGTTCCTGGTAGATGGCGACGACACCCGCGGCGCGAGATGCACGCACGTTCCCGGTCTGCAGCATCCGCCCGAAAACTTCTATTTCTCCCGAGGTTACAGCGATCCGACCTGCCAGCATCCCCAGTAGCGTCGATTTGCCGGCGCCGTTTTCGCCAACGAGGGCATGTACGCTCCCGGCGGCTACCTCCAATGTGACGTCTTTAACGGCGACGCTATCGCCGAACCGTTTCCTGACGGTTTGAAAGCGGACCGCCGGAGCGGCGGTCCGCTTTGGAATGGCAGTCGCCAGCATCAATCCGACTCTGGAGTGAATTTATCGACGTTGGACTTGTCGACAATAATAGGGGCGTCGGCAGGGCCGCCGTCATTCGCGATGTAGTGCGGAACCTGTTTGCCCTGATGCGCAAGCGCCAAGTTGCGTACCGCCACGACCGTCGAGGTGTAGGCGTAGAAGGGAACCGTTGCCACTACTTGACCCGTCTCGATCGCTTTCTTCGACCAGCTGGTTCCCCCGAAATCGTAGATCTTTATGCTACCGAGCTTGCCGGCCTGTTCGAGTGCGTTCACCGCCGCGCGCGTAATGTTCGAATAGGTCGTGATGATAATGCCGATGTCAGGATGAGATTGAATCATGTTTTGCGCGTGCTTTTGCGCATCCGGGATGGTGTAGTCGGTATGCTGATTGTCGACGACCTGGAATTGCGGGAATTTCGCCTTCAGGTCATCTACGACCCGCTTTATTCTCAGCGTGTCGTCCGCCAACTCCAATCCAGTCAAAATGCCAACTTTTTGCGGCCCGGGATTGTCCTTTGCTATTTCTGTGAGATATTGCAAAAACACCGGATAGGATGAGGAGCCGCCGACATACTGGAGTGTGCCTGGCGCCCATTGCTTGTCACCTGCTGCAAAGGTCGTGTTGCAGAAGGAAAAATGGTAGGCGCTCACTAGGATTCCGGCTTTCGGCGCCTCCTCCGTCGCGACCTTGCAGAGAACCTGGCCGGCGATCGGAAACACCAAGAATGCGTTGTACTGCTTCGTCTGGATCGCGTTCTGCATCTGATTGAGTTGATTCATCGGATCGAACTTGGCATCAAAGACGCTGACAGACGCGCCGACCTTCGCCGCTTCGTCTTGCGCGCCTTTAATGTTGGCTTGTAGATAACTCGTATTGAGCGCCGGCATAAACATCGCGATCTTGAGCGGTTGGCTCGGATCGACCGGCACTTTCATGCCGTTGCCGACATCGATGTCGACCGCGGCCGCGTAGGCTGTGACGGAAGCAACCGCGACCGCCGCGAAAACGCCGAACATTCGACCGCGTCGAAGTAGAGTTCTTGTTTGCCTAGACGCGTTATGAGACCTGCCGTAATCGATTGTCAGTCGCATTGGAGTCCTCCCTTAGTTTGGTTCGTCCGTCTAGGGATCGCCAATTAATGGCGTAAGCCCATTTTCTTTAAGATCGGAATGATGTGGTCCTGCATCTGATGCAGGCCTTGTTGTGGATCAAAGAAGCAGAACAAAAGGCTCTCAAGCCCGGTCCCGTGAAAGGCCCGCAGTTTCTCGGCGACCGTTTCGTAACTGCCGACCACGTGGGGCGCGGTAATTCCAAGCGCAACGGCAACGAAGGATTGCTTGCCGATGCCGCCCCACGGATCCTGATTTTGCGGGTTGCTCAATCCGAAAAGCTGTTCGGCCGAAGTCCCCTGCATCGAAGCGAGGAAATTTAGGACCGCTTCGTGATCGATCTCCGATTCTATCCAGTCATATTTTTCCTGCGCAAGCTGGTCAGTCGCCTCCGGAACGACCCAAATCATTGTCGCGCAGCGAACCTTGCGCCGGTACTTCGCCGCAAGATTGTGAATAAAGTTGACGCGCTCCGAGTAAGCCTCGAGTGTCGGCATGGTGGCGAAAATCCAGTCGGAGTGGCGCGCCGCGAAATCAATACCGCGGTCGGAGGCGCCGGCATTCATCAACACTGGCCGTGGCCTGCGCGTCGGCCGCGGTGCAATCATGGCTCCGTACGACTGATAATATTTGCCTTCGAAATCGAAGCGCTCTTCCTCGTGCCAGAGATGCTTCATTAGGCAGACAAACTCGTCCGCCATCGCATAAGCCACATCGTGTCCGATCGGCTCCTTGAAGCCGAAGGCTGCCATCTCCTTGGCTGAATAACCGGAAACGATATTGAGTCCCCACCGGCCATTCGAAATATGATCGATGGTGGCGCCGAATTTTGCGATATGCAAAGGGTGGAAGCGGTACGTGATGTGCGCGGTCGAAAACAATCCGATGCGTGAGGTGATCGGAGCGGTAGCGGCTGCTGATGCAAGGAAATCCAGCGCGGCACCGTTATAGTCGGTCACTCCGCCATGGCCGATCCAGCGGCCGAATGGCACTTGATAGTCAAAACCCACCTCTTCGGCGAGCTGCACGAGCCGCATCGAATTCGGCCACTCCCAAAAATTCTGGTAGCGGGGAGGATCCTTCAGCACGGCCTTGGACGCTGTCATTCCGCCCTTGATGTTCCAGGCGAAAAAGCCAAGCTCAAGGGGCTGCCCGATATGGGTGTCCGGTTGACCTCCCGGGTCGAAAGGTCCGTTGATCACATCAACTTTCTTGAATGGACTTGCTGCCATTTTTACCCTCCCTCGACACCCGGCCCGCCGTTATCAGCTCGAGACGCTCTCTATGTCCGCATCGACCGCCTGCCATATGCGGGGGCGACCTCCGCAGCAGCCCGGAAGTAAACACGCAATTGCCAAATGACCCGGTTGCCGTTTGGCCCTCTGCGCGGCCGTCAGCCGCCGCGGAGGCTGACGGAATTGCGCGGAAAGGCGCTCTAGTCCTGTCGCCGTGATCTCTGCGCGCAATGAAATCGTCGCCGCGTTATCGACCAACATCGAGCTGGCATCGATGACGACACCGTAATAGCGGCGTGCGCTCTCTATGGTGACGTAGCCGCTTCGCACATCATCGAGAACCTTTGCTGCTGAGCGTTTCAGTGGCGACCCGAAGCCACCGCCGCCGCCGGAGCGGAGAATAAAAGCGTCGCCGTTCGTGAGGCCGGTCGAATACAACTTGGCGTTCGGCGCTTCGCTGCCGATTTCACCGTCGCGACGCAGCAGCACTTCATTGCCGGCGCCCTCCAGGCCGCCTTCAAGACCCCAGGGAAGGCAATTCTTCCGTTCGATGCTGGTATTGAGCGTGATTTCGGAGCGCGCCCGGACAACGCATTCCACGCCGAGGCCGCCGCGATGTTCGCCGGCACCCCCGCTGTCGGTAACCAACGCGTGACGCTCGAACAGCAACGGATATTTTGCCTCCGTCTGTTCGCACGGACTGTTGTGAGTATCACCGTCATTGATGCATACCGTGGCGGAGATTCCATCTTCGGTCCGCTTCGCTCCCCAGCCACCGCCCAGCGGCCCGATAAAGGCAAGAAAGAGCTCTCCCGTGATCGGCTGGTGACCGGCCACCGCGCCGATACACAGGTCGGCATGATGACCGGCTATGACGGCATCCGGCAGAGCCGGCGCGAGAGCTTTGAAAATGGTGTCGACGATAGTCATCGGGAATGTCATCCACCACCGCATCGGCGCGGGACGCACCGCACTGACGATCCGACCAGGAGGAAGCACGACATTCAGATTGCGGAATGAGCCCTCGTTGACAGGATAGTCCGTCGGCGACGTCAGGCATTTGAATGCAACCTGCGCGCAGGCGCGGCCGGTGGTTGCGCCAGAATTGTAGAAGCCGCGTACTTGTTCGGAGACGTCGGTCAGGTCGATCGTCATGGCGTCGCCAGAAACGAGGACCTTGACCCTGATGGGAATAGACCGCTCGGAGTTCAAACCGTCATCATCCATGAAGGATTGCGCCTCGTAGACGCCATCCGGGATCGCGGCAGTGCGGGCGCGTGCGGCCCGCTCCGATTGGTCCATGATCGCCGTAATGCCGTCGAGAACGGCATTGCGGCCGTAGCGATCGATCAATTCCAAAAAGCGCCGCTCTCCCGTTTTGATGGCGGTAATTTGCGCGCGCAAATCGCCCATCGCCCGATCCGGCAGCCGAACATTCATTCTGATGATATCGACCAAATCCTGATTGACGACGCCCGCCTTCTGATATTTCAGGATGGGTATCTGTAGTCCTTCTGAATAAATGTCGGTGGTAATTCCGCCGAGCGTTCCGCCGACATCGGGCCAATGCGCCATGCAGCACGCGAATGCGATCAGCTTGCCCTCATAGAAGAGGGGTAGTGAGAAAGTCAGGTGATTAAGATGACTACCGGTGATGTAAGCGTCATTCGTGAGAAGGATATCTCCAGGTTCAAGTCCGTCGGGACCGAATTTTTGCAACTTGGCCGCGATCGTTTCCGCCATCCCGCGAATAAACATGGGAAGCCCTAGGCCGATCGAAATCGTCTCGCCCTTTGCCGTGAATAATCCGACCGTGAAATCGAGGGCCTCGTAGATGATCATGTTGTAGGCGGTGCGCATCAAGTTCGTCTTCATCTCCTCCGTCACAGCGATGACGCCGTTGCGGACGAGTTCTGTGACGACGGGATCCGGCGCGGATGACGGCTTCGTCACTGTATCGTTCCCACGTGGATGTCGAGATTGCCGAACGCGTCGACATGGAGCGCGTCGCCCGGCATGAGCACCGTAGTCGAGGCGTGTTCTTCGATGATCGCCGGTCCTAAGACGCGATTGCCGGCTAACAGCCGGGCGCGGGCGAAGGTCGATATGGAGCGGAACTCTGTCAACGACGTGAAATAGACTTTGCGTTCGCCTGTACGAGCGTCGCCGGGCGGCTCCGCATCGCCGCGCCGAATGTTCTCCAGCGGAGGCTTGTGGGTGACGCCGGTCACGGTCGCACGCAGGCTAGCGATTTCGACCGGCTCCTCGGGCGCTGAAATCGCGTAGCGGCGCTGGTGCTCCTCGTCAAAGGCTCGCTTGATCGCTTCCCGATCACGCGACGCAAAGTGGTCAAGCGATAGGTCCACGGTGACAACGTGTTCCTGGCCTACATAGCGCATATCCATCGAACGCTGGACCAGAATCGTTTTCGGCGGGACGGCCGCAGTCGCAATTGCGTCACGGCCCTGTCGCTCCAAGTCGGCGAAAATCTCGTCGAGCGTCTCGAAGGATGCAGATCCCAGACCGGCAAACCAAGTCCGGACGAAATCGTAGCGCAGGTCGGAAAACAGCATGCCGAACGCGGAGAAGTGACCCGGCGCGCGCGGAATGATGACACGGCGGATCCCGATCTCACGCGCAATCGCCGTGGCGTGTAGTGGACCTGCGCCGCCATAGGCGACCAGCACGAAATCGCCTGCATCGAGTCCGCGCGCGGTGGTAACGGCTTTCACTGCGTAGGACATTTTGGTTGTGGCGATGCGCAAAATGCCGTCGGCCGCGGCAACGACATCGAGTCCCAGCGGCGCAGCCACTTTCTCGCGCATCGTCTTCGTCGCCGCCGCAACGTCGAGCGGCATTTCACCACCCAAAAATCGGCTGGCACTCAGGCGTCCGAGCACGAGATTGGCGTCCGTGACCGTCGGATCCGAGCCGCCCCTGCCGTAGCACGCGGGTCCCGGTTCGGCTCCGGCACTCTGCGGTCCGACCAGCAATGCGCCGTGCTCGACGCGTGCGATCGAGCCGCCGCCAGTGCCGACCTCAAAAATGTCCATCATTGGAATCTGAACCGGCAGCGCCTTCTCATAGCCTCCGACAAGCGCACTCCCGGTCGTCAACGGCTGCCCTTGGAAAATGACACCGGCCTTGGCTGTGGTCCCGCCCATGTCGAAGGCAATGGCGTTATTTAGATTGAGAGATTGGGCGACTGCCTGCGTGCCAATCACGCCGGCCGCCGGGCCCGATTCGAGCATGCGAATGCATTCCGTCCTGGCGCGGTCGACGCTGAGAAGCCCGCCCGTTGACTGAACCACAAGAAAGTTGCCGCGAAACCCGCGGTTCGTGATCCGCCGCTCTATTTCGTCGAGATAACTCCGCACCCTGGGTCCGACATAAGCGTTGGCGACGACAGTCGAACACCGTTCGAACTCGCGATACTCCTGTGACAGTTCGTGAGAGGCCGAAATGAAATGATCGGGAAGCTCTTCCTGCAAAATCGCCTTGGCGCGCCGTTCATGCTCGGGATTGCGATAGCAGTGCAGAAAGAGGATTGCGACCGCTTCAATTTTTTCGCCGCGCAAGTGCGACGCCAGTTGGCGCAGCATATTTTCGTCGAGTGCCGTCAGGATTTCACCGCTCGCCGACAGCCTCTCAGCGACCTCGTAGCGATGATAGCGGGGCACCAAAGGCATGTGCTTGGAGAAGAAAAGGTTATAGGCGTCCGGCCGGTTTACGCGGCCGATCTCGTAGACATCACGGAAACCAAGAGTGGTGATCAGCGCTGTGGGAGCGCCGGTTCTTTCTAGCATCGCGTTGATTGCGACGGTGGTGCCATGCAGGAACAAGGATGCATTTGCGAAACGCGCCTGCGCCTTGTCGACGCCGGTCTCTATGCCCTCAACCAATGAGCGCGGCGTGGTCAACGTCTTGCCGAAACGCAAACGGCCGTCGGACGGATCAAACGACGCGACGTCGGTAAAGGTGCCGCCGATGTCAGTAGCGAGGCGCAGGACGCTCTCGCTCACGGATCTGGCGGCTGGAGGCAACGTGCTCAAAATCCCTTCCGACGGTGACGCCGCTCCCTAATCACTTGATCGCGGCTCGGTTCGGTCTTATGACCTTGGATGTGGTTTATGAATATGAACCGAAGATCATCATATGAAACCTGGCCCAGCTGCCGCTGTCAAGTCGGCCTCCCGTGTCCTCGATCTCCTCGAGCGCTTCGGCGGAGCGGAGCAGCCGCTTTCGTTCCTCGAGCTGTCGCGCGATTTGCAGATTCCAAAAAGTAGTCTTTTTCACCTGCTCGCGGACCTGACGGCCCGGGGCTACGTCGAGCACCTGCCCGACATCTCGCGTTATCGCCTCGGACCGGCCCTTGAAGTTCTGGTCCAGCGCGCCGGGCGCAAACAATCGCTGGCCGATCTGGTCAATCCGGTGTTGCGCCGACTAAGCGGACGCCTGAACGAGACGATTGCTTACTATGTTCTCAGGGACGATCGTGTGGCGGTGGTGGCGACTGAGAACGGCAAGCAGCCGCTGACCTATCAGATGCGCGTGGGGGATTCGGCACCGCTCTACACCTTTTCAGCAGGGAAGGTGGCGCTGTCCTTCTATTCGGACGCGGAGCTCAAGCGCTATTTCTCGCAGGTAAAACGGCAGCCGCAAACGGATCGCACTGTGTATACCGAGGCTGCAATCCGGCGTCAGTTAAAGCAAATTCGCATCACCGGCTTTGGCCATTCACGCAGCGAACTAGCGCGTGGCGTAGTCGGAACAGCGCGTGCCGTAACCACGGATGAAGGTCTCGCGGGTATTCTAAATATCTCGGTTCCGGAGGCCAGAATGGATAGCCGGCTGCTTGCGACTGTTCAAGACGAGCTCAAGGATGCAACGGCAGAATTATCGTCGATCCTAGTCCGCGCCGGCCATCATGAGATCGATGGCCCGGTCCGCCACAGCCATCACCGTAGCATTGGTGTTGGCACTGATGATTGACGGCATCATTGACGCGTCGAACACGTGCAAGCCTTCAACGCCTCGAACCTTGAGCTTTGGCGTCAGAACCGCCCTCGGATCGGAATCAAGTCCCATTCGACAACTTCCGACCGGATGGAAGTTCGTCGTTGTTACCGCCTTGCAGTAGTCTCCGAGGTCTTCGTCCGTCTTAATGTCCGGAGTGGGCGCGAGAGTTCTGGTCGACCAACCGATTCATCGGTGCCGCGTTTATAATCTCGCGGAGATACCGCACGCCGTCGACTAGTGCGCGGAGATCGCGCGGATCCGCGAAATAGTTCGGCTCGATGATCGGCGGCGCGATCGGATCGGAAGAGCGCAGACGCATGCTGCCGCGGGAGCGAGGCGTAACGAGATTGGCGATCAGCGTTAACCCATCGGCTTCCGGCGGCAGAAGCAAAGGCGTCGGAACCATGACCGGCGCGCAATAGAGTTGCAGATTGGGCTCTCCGTCGGCGTCTTGGGTCTTTACGAAGGCCATAACCTCTGACGACGTAGAGGCCACGGGTCCTGACCCGAATAGTAAGTATTGCAGTCCGTTCTTGAGCATGCGCTGTCCACGGTCCTCGCCGAAATAGCCGTAGGCCCCGTTCGTGCGGGCGACGAGTGAAACTGAATGGTGATCCTGCATGTTTTGGCCGACGCCGGGCAGATCCACGCGAGCCTCGATTCCAAGCGTCGCGAGATGCTCAGCCGGACCGATGCCCGACAGCATGAGCAATTTGGGTGATGCGTAGGCGCCGGCTGTCAGCACTACGTCGTTATTTGCATAAGCCTTCTCAATCGACCGCCGCTTTCCCTCGACATATTCGACGCCGACGACTCGGCCGCCGTCGAATAGCAAGCGCGTAGCGACCGTGTTGCATTTGAGCGTAAGCCGACGATCGGACCGGACCGGGTCGATAAAAGCGCGCGCAGCGCTGCATCGCTTCCCTTTATACGTGGTTGATTGCACGAGGCTGACACCCTCCTGGATTCCTCCATTGACGTCCGAGGTGAAAACGACACCCATCCCCTGAAGGGTATGCAAGAAAGCGCGCGAAGCGTCGCAGATAGGGTGGTGCGCATCGGAGATTTTGAGCGGGCCATCGATACCATGGACCGCATTGTTCAGCCGTTGATTTCCCTCCTGCTTCCTGAAATAGGGCAGCAAAGAATCCCACTCCCATCCGGTGGCACCGGTCGCGTCATTCCATTTTGCGTAATCGGCCGGCACCCCGCGCGTGTAGGTCATAGCATTGACCGAACTACCGCCACCGAGCACGTGACCTTGCATGATCGAGACGGAACGGCCGTCGAGCGACGGCTGCGCTTCAAATTCGTAAACGGTTACAAAAGGACTTGGGCGAAACAAGAGCTTGACGAAGCCGGCCGGCATGTCGATCAGACGATGAGCATCACTTGGTCCGGCTTCTAGCAGAAGGACACGCGCTCCGAATTCCCGAACCAGTCTTCCTCCAGTCACGCAACCTGCACTACCTCCTCCGATAACTATATAGTCGTATCGTTCCAAGCTTTCCTCCCACCTTGACCAATCGGCTTTATCACTTGTCCTGCGGTCCCCGCCACCCTTGACAACGACGTTGCAGCGACACATCACGCGGTTTCGCGAGGCGGTGGGCATTGGCCGAAAATTGTCGAGTTGATGGATGGTGCGCGATAGGCGTTTAATAGTGGGGTCCGTGCAATTATGTCGGATCAATCTGATAAATCGTCAGCGAGTTGTTCTGCCCAGAAAAGCACCGGTCCTGTTGCAATTTCCGCTGAGCGTGAGGCTGTGCCTTTAATATTCACGATAGGAAAGCACTGGGGCGGCATTAGCATTGAATTTCGGTTTTTGACATAGCTTGTGAATTTGTCCGCTCACACGGCGGTTTACCCCTCCGCAGGAAGCTTGTCGGTGCGCACTGAGCGGTCTCATCGCGAAAATAGACGCAGCGGGTGCGCTGCATGATGTTGCCGCCGATCGACGCCATATTGCGCAATTGGCCGGACGCGGTGAATAGCAGCGCCTCGGCAATGACAGGGAAGCGTCGGGAAAAGCAGCGTGATCCTTCCGATGAGATCAGTGCCGCCGGCGATGAAGGCGAGCTGGATCGAGAGCATGGGCGGCAATCGTTTTCGCCGCATCATCCACTCGCGAAACGGCAAATGGGTGCATACTTCAGGTCCTCGCCACGACTTCCGCGACGGCGTCCACGATGTTCGGATAGCAGGCGGAGCGGCATAGATTGCCGCTCATCCGCTCTCGAATTTCGGCGTGCGATAAGTCTGCGAGAGTAAAAGGCATTCGCACGTCCGCGCTGGCAGCGCCGCCGAACTTTGGCGCTTCGCTTATTTTGCCCTCGCGACATCGGCGGCGCTGATCCCCTCCAATGCGAGCCCGAGGGTGACGCCTTCGTCGATGATGCGGCGCAGCTTTTGCGTCATTGCAATACGCGTGTATTTCGTTGTGAGCGGCGGCAGCTTCGCGAGCCCTTCCGCGATCTCGCGGGCACGGGGGAGCAGCCTATCGGTCGGAACGATTTCGTTGACCGCGCCCCAGTCCTTCGCCGTCTGGGCATCGAGTTCCTGGCGGGTCATGATAAAATATCGCCCGCGTATGCTGCCGATAGCTTCCTGCCACAACAAATGGACGCCGTCACCAGACGCTACGCCCAATTCGAAATGCGGCTTGTCCTGAAAAACAGCTGAAGGCGTCGCCAGCACGATGTCGGCGAGCAGGATGTATTCGGTATGTAGCCGCATCGGGCCGTTCACAGCGGCGATCAGCGGCACCTCGATGTCAAGAATGTTCATGAGGACTTTCCTGCCCTCGCGATAGATCTTGTCGTAACCTTGCGGGGTAAAAAAATCGAAACCCTCAGGACTGATTGTCTCCATAAAGGCGTTTCCGCTACCGGTCAGGATGACGACGCGGTTATCGCGGTCGGAACCGATGGCGTCAAACAGGTCGACGAACTGTTCGTGGGTGTATCCATTGAACGCCAGCGTGCCCCCATTTGTGTGAAGCGCCACTTCCAGCACGCCCGCCTTCGAACGCGTCAGGTGAGCATTGGGAAAGCTGCTGCGATAAGTGTCAAAGCTGGACATACTCAAACTCCTTTTTCCGGTTTTGTAGATGAGTCCCTCAAACTGGATAACCAACCGAGTTTCGCGCCAGGCCGCCATAGACATTGAGCATCCGTTCGCGCCAAGCGAAAGCTGGATCTGTCGGTTCGAGGAGCTTGAACGGACTCGTCGCCCGCGCCCACTGGAAGGCGCCGAAGACCGCGTAATCGGCGTAAGTCGGGTTAGTACCGCCGAGGAATGGGTTTGATGCGAGCGCTGGCCGCAGCGGCGCGAGCACCGTAGTGCGAAACTGAACGACTGTTTCTTCGCGATTTGCGCAGAACTTCTCGAGTGTGGTGCCGAAACGCTGTTCCCGCGACTCTGCGGAAGTAGACTTTGTCCTTTTCGTGCAGATGAGTGTGGATGTCGGCAAGGATGAATTGCGTGATCGCTGGCTGCAGCACCCCATCCGCCCAGCTCGCGACAAAGTGCGTCAGGGAGCGCGCACTCGCATCGCCAAAGAGCGACTTGCGGTCTGGGTAACGATCTTCAAGATAGTTCGCGATCGCCCAGGAATTGGCGACGACCTTGTCACCATCGACCAGGACCGGAACCCGCCCTTGGCCGGAAAAGGTAATGGCATCCTTTTCGGTAAAGCGCCACGGGACCGTCTCGACTTCGAGTCCCTTATGGGCGAGCGCCATCTTAATGCGCCAGCAATAAGGGCTGAACCGTCGTTTATCGTCGGCCGCCGCCAGATCGTAAAGTGTGCGGGCCATGCGCGTCTCGTCTCGTTAGGTCCGTGCTGCGGTCATCGATACCGTCTGCGCCGTCTGGCCAACGAGCAGCTTCTTCCCCTCTTCGGTGACCGCGGGCCGACTCGAAAATGGCTCGCCCTCGGCATAAGCGCGCTGCGTGGCCGGGCGGCTGCGCACCGCGTTGAACCAGCGGCGTAGGTTTGGGAACGAGTTCGAGGTCCTGCTGCTGGCGTTTCCACGGCACGATCCAGGGATAGGCGGCTATATCGGCCATCGTGTAAGCGTCGGCGGCGATGAACTCGCATCCGGCAAGCCGACGGTCAAGTACGCCATAGAGCCGATTGGTCTCCTTGACGTAGCGTTTGATGGCGTAGGGGATCTTTTCGGGCGCATACTGCCCAAAATGGTGGTTCTGTCCGGCCATCGGGCCGAGCCCGCCGACTTGCCAGAATACCCACTCCAACACCTCGGTGCGGTCCCGCAGATCGGACGGGAGGAGGACGCGTATCTTTTCGGCGAGATAGGTGAGAATTGCTCCGGACTCGAACACCGAGATCGGCTTGCCGCAGCCGCTCGGCTCGAGGTCGACGATCGCCGGCATGCGGCTATTCGGTGCGATCGCCAGGAATTCGGGTTTGAATTGATCGCCGGCGCTAATATCGACGGGACGAATGGTGTAATCGAGTTCGGCCTCCTCGAGGAACATCGTGATCTTGTAACCGTTCGGCGTTGGCCAATAGTAGCAATCGATCATTGCGGCTCTCGGTCGTTCGGCACGATCATCGCACCCTTAACCGCGAAATAGGGATGAGACCTGCAAGCGGAGAAGCCGGCATGACGGATTGTTGATTATTCCTGTTTGGAATGAGTGGACTCGCTTAACCCGACTGCTATTGGGATTTGCTAGCGAAAAGACAAGGCGCGGCGCAATTGCGTGGCGGCCAGGCCAACGCCACTAATTTTTCCCCGGAGCAGAATTGTGGATCGGCTGGCAGCGATGGAGGCTTTCGTTCTGGTGGTCGACACGGGATCATTTTCCGCGGCCGCGCGCCGCCTCAACGTGGGACAGCCGGCTGTATCGAAAATGGTGGCGCAACTTGAGGAGCGGCTCGGTGTCAAACTGTTGGTGCGCACGACCCACGGGCTGAGGGCGACCGAAGCGGGCCTCAACTATTACCAACGGGCGCAGCGCTCGATTGAAGAGGCGGACGAGGCAGAATTGGCGGCGCGCGGTGCGGGGAGCAGTCTTAGCGGCAAGCTCCGCGTCAGTGCGGCAGTTACATTCGCGTGCATACACCTAATGCCGCACTTGCCAGAATTCCTCCGGCAGCATCCTGATCTCGAAATTGACGTGGTGCTGGACGACCGCAATGTCGACCTGATCCAAGAAGGGATCGACGTCGCTGTGCGAATGGGGCGACTCGTCGACTCCAGTCTGACAGCCCGGCGCATCACGAGCGGGCCGCAGGTCGTTGTTGGTACCCCGACCTATTTCGCCCGAGCTGGCGAGCCGAAGGTCCCAGGCGACCTAGCCACGCACGAAGCCGTGATTTACGATCAGAGGGGCGGCGGGAATGACTGGACCTTCCAGCGCGATAACGCGGAAACTACCGTCACGCTCAAAAGTCGCTTACGTGTCAGCGCGGCCGAGGGTGTCCGGGCGGCTGTACTCGCCAATGCCGGCATCGCGATCGCTTCGGAATGGATGTTCGCGCCAGAGATCGAAGACGGGACGGTCACGGCCGTCCTAAAAGATTGGGATTTGCCCCGGATTGATCTTTGGGCCGTTTTCCCGGCGGGGCGGACAGCGACTACTAAAGCACGCATCTTCACCGAGTTCGTCGAGGAATTGATGCGTGGCGCGGCGCGCTCGAGGAGGTCCTGATGCGGCGCCACTGCTAAGGCCCGAAATTGGCACTTCGCTACGTTGTCTTTTTTTGCGGGCAACCGTCGCTTTCGGAGCGAAGCGGACATGCCGGGACGTAGGCCCTTAATCGCCCCTGTAGCGATTGACTTGAAGCGGACCAAATGCCGCGGGCCGCTCGCAAAAAATATATTTCGCTAAAGGGTCAGCTCCGGTCTTCCTCGACCGTCTTCGTTTTCGCGTCCACCTCGGACGACATTTTGGTTTCGATCCCGCCCATGTCGAGGCGCAAGTGATCGGCGGTCATGGCACGTCGCAGGTGTTCTTATGGTCCTCAGCCACCATCGGCGGCATGCAGGTTTCGGCGCTGTTGAAAAAACGAGGCGAGACGTCACGGATGTCCGTGAACAACTAGTCCACATAGCTTAGAGGACCGTCAAGTTTCGTCGGACGGTTACGAGGATTTCTCCAGCTATGATGCCTTCTATAAGGGCGAGCCAAGCCTATAGACCGACGGCGGTGGTTTGTATTTGCGTATCGGTCACAACGGTTCAAAGAGTTGGACTTTCCGTTTCACGCTTCGCGGTCGGGCCCGCAAAATGGGGTTAGGCGGCTTACATAAGTTCAGTCTCGCCGATGCGCGCAAAAAGGCGAGTGGTGCGCGGCTTCTTCTTAGCGAACGACAAGATCCTCTCACGCAACGACATCTCGAGGGTACGCAACGCTCCACCCAACCGAGCCAGGCTGTCGAAATGCTCTGACGTTCATGTCCGCTGCTGAAAACAATGCGGACATAGCGCGGCGGGTCAGGATGTCGCTTACGGACCCGAAGCGGACCTTTTTGTCGCTCAATTCAGAATCTCTCGGCGACAAAGCGCCGGCCGCGCAGTGAAGCCTGGTCGTCGTATTTGCCGCGGTTCGATCGTTTCGGCAGCCGGACCTTCTGCCGCGAGTACTTTTTGTATGGAATTAATTGAAGCAATTGGGAGATGCAATTGAGGCGCGCGCGCCTTTTGTCGTCCGATCTCACGATGTGCCAAGGGGCATAGTCGACGTCGGTGGCTTTGAACATGACGTCGCGCGCCCGCGAATAGTCGTACCAGCGGCGATACGATTCCAGGTCCATCGGGCTGAGCTTCCATTGACGGACCGGATCCTTGATGCGCGCTAGAAAGCGGTTTTGTTGCTCCTCCTGCCCGACTTCCAGCCAGAATTTGATCAGAATAACGCCTGCATCGATGATGTATTTTTCGACCTCTGGACAGACCTTGAGGAAGCGTTGCACGTCCTTCGGGCTCGTAAATCCCATTACGTTTTCGACGCCGGCGCGATTGTACCAGCTGCGGTCGAAGATAACGATTTCGCCCGCGGCCGGAAAGTGCTCGATGTAGCGTTGAACAAACATTTGCGTTTTTTCGCGATCAGACGGCGCCGGCAGCGCCACCACCCGAAAGACGCGCGGGCTGACGCGTTCGGTGATGGCTTTGATCGTCCCGCCCTTGCCGGCGGCATCGCGACCTTCAAACACAACGATGATCCGCGCTCCTTCGGCCTTGACCCAGTCCTGCAGCGTGGCAAAGCTCGACCTGAAGCTTGCGCAGCTCCTTTTCGTAGAGCTTGCGCTTCATCTTGCCGTCCTCGGCGCTGTTGCCCTTTGCCACAGCGATCAGCTCCCGAAAATGACGCGACGAAACCGGGTCATCGCGAAGAAGAAGTAGACCGAACCGATGATGAGCATGGCGACTAGCGGGCGCCACACCAACGTGATATCGGCGCCGCGGAACAGCACGGCCTGAGCGAACGAAACGAAGTGCGGCGTCGGGCTGATGGTTCGCATCACATATTGCAGCCAGATCGGCATGCTCTCCATCGGAGTGCTGCTGCCAGACAGCAATTGAGTAACGATCAGGACCGGCATGGCCAGTAGTCCGAACTGGCCCATCGTCGTCGACAACGTGCCGAGCAGGATGCCAAGCGCCGCGACCACGAGCGCATAAAGCGCCGCGCCGAGGAGGAAGAGAAATATCGAGCCGGCGATCGGCGCGCCGATCCACCAGTGCACGACGAACTGCAGCGACAGCATCGCGGCGACAAGGATAACGAGCCCGTTGGCGAACATCTTGGCCAGCATGATTTCCGCCGGCACCACCGGCATCACCAGAAGATGCTCGACCGTGCCCTGCTCGCGCTCGCGGATCAGCGCGGCGCCAGTCAGGATGACGGTGAGGAGCGTGATCTGGTTGATGACCTGGGTCATCGCGGAGAACCACGCGGTCTTCAAATTGGGATTGAAATCAGCGCGCACGACAAGCCTGATCGGCGAGCCGCTGGTGATGCCGCGCGCATTCATGAAGTTTTGCACTTCGTTGGATATCGCCGTCTTGAGGTAATTGGCGCCGTTGCCGGCCTGAGCTACCGCCGTGGCGTCGACATTGATCTGGATCTCGGTCCTGCGCTGGGCCAGGACGTTGGCTTGAAAGTTTGGGGGTATCTCGACGACAAAAAGTAGCTCGCCCTTGTCCATTTTTGCATTGATCTCAGACGCCCTGATCTGCACAGCCGGCTGGAACGTCGGCCGAACCAGCCCTTCGGCAATTTGCCGCGACAACTCCGAGCCGTCTTCGTCGGCGACGCCGACCGACAGATTGGTCGCCTCGGTTACGGCTCCTGTGGCCACCGTGTTGACGGAGATGCTGAACGCGTACACGACCAGGACGAGCATGGTCGGGTCCGACCGGATGCTCCGCAGCTCTTTGATCACCAGGCGGAAGATGTTGGCCAGGTGATCGCGCAGCCCCACCGTCCGCGCTTCGGCCAGCCTTGGATCCGGTTGCGTGCCGGGAGTATCCATCTCACGTCTCCTGTTTGCGCAACAGCAACAGCGACAGGATCAGATAGGCGAGCGCGATAACGCAGATCGCGACGACGTTAAGCCAAAGGGCGGACATTCCCAGCGCCTTAGCGAATACGCCGACGGTAATCGGCTGATACCAGGCCGACGGAAACGTTAGGCCGAGAATTTTAGCGGTTCCGGAGAGCGAAGACACCGGAGCGAACAGCCCGGAGAAATTCACCGCTGGCACGATCGACAGAATCGCGGTGGCGAAAACCGCGGCGACCTGGGTGCGGGTGAAGGACGAGATCAGCTGGCCGAAGCCGGTGGTTGAGATCACATAAACGATGGTGCCGATCAGCAGCGTCAAGAACGGCCCCTTGAGCGGCACGCCGAACACGAAGATCGCCATCATCAAGAGGAACACGAAATTCACCATCGCGACGGCGACATAGGGAACTTGCTTGCCGAGCAGGAACTCCAGTTTGGTGATCGGCGTCGAACGAAAGTTGGCGATGGAGCCGGTTTCCTTTTCCCGCACCACGGCGATTGCCGACATGATGGCCGGGATCAGGCACAGCATAAGCATGAACACGCTCGGCACCATGGCGTTGACGCTGAGAAAGGCCTGATTGTAGCGAAAGCGCGTCTGGATATCCTGGTCGGTCCATGTGTTCGGGCTACCGGCCTTGCGCACTTGGCGTTCGAGTTCGTCGCCCTGCGTCCGCACCACCCCGGTGACGTAGTTTCTTGCCGTCTCGCCGCGGAAAGTCATGGCGCCGTCGACCGTACCGTCGACTTCCGGCTTGGCGCCCCGCAGCAAATCGCGGCCGAATCCGGCGGGCACTTCCACGACGACTTGTGTATTGCCGCTGCGCAAGCGGCGGTCGGCCTCGGCGGCTGAAGCGATCGGCGGCTGGACCGAAAAATACCGGGAGCCGGAAAAACCGTCCAGCAGCTGCCGGCTTTGTGGCGTGTTGTCCTGATCGAACGACGCCATTTGCAGGTTTTCGATGTCGAAGGAAATGCCGTAGCCGAACGCCAACATCAGAATGATGGGCCCCACGATCGCAAAGGCGAGCCGAATTGGGTCGCGCAGCAGTTCAACGGTTTCGCGCCGCGCGTACGCCCATAGCCGCGCGATATCGAACCGTCGCAGCGGCCGGATCGGTTCTGCCTCGGCCGGCGTCGCGTCCGGCGGCGGCGGTGCTTCGACCTTCTTGGTCCCGGTCGATGCCGGCGGCGTCGGCAAGATAGCCGACGAAGGTGTCTTCCAGAGAGTCGCTGCCTCGCTCCTTTACAAGATCCATCGGTGCGCCGACCGCAAGCACCTTCCCGGCATGCATCAGCGAGATACGGTCGCAGCGCTCCGCTTCGTTCATGAAATGAGTGGAAAGGAAAATAGTAACGCCGTCGTCGCGGGAGAGATCGATCATGGAGCGCCAAAACGCGTCGCGGGCGATCGGGTCGACGCCCGAAGTCGGCTCGTCGAGAATGAGAATCGCGGGCTCATGCAACACCGCCACTGCGAGCTGCAGCCGCTGCTTGATGCCTAGCGGCAGGCTCTCAGGCTTGGCATTGGCGACTCCTTCCAAGTCGTAGCGGTGCAAAAGTTCCTTGATGCGGCTGCCGATCTTATCCGGCGGCAGATGATAGAGTTGCGCGTGCAGCTCGAGATTCTGTCGCACGGTAAGTTCGCCGTAGAGCGAGAACGCCTGCGTCATGTAACCGACGTTGCGGCGCATCTCCATGTCGTTCGACCCCATCGACCGTCCAAACAATTTCGCCCACCCTTCGGTCGCCGGCAGAAATCCGGTCAGCATCTTCATCGTCGTCGACTTGCCACAGCCGTTGGAGCCGAGGAAACCGAAGATTTCGCCGGGCGCGATCCGGAAGTTGACGTGGTCGACCGCGACAAAGTCGCCGAATCGCCGCGTTAGTCCTTCGGCCTCGATCGCCGGCACTTCGTCAGACAGCGGCGACGCGGGGCCGCACCACGACTTTTTGATGCTGCGCGCGCTTTTGCTTCCGGCAACAGCGCGATGAAGGCTTCCTCGAGCGTCGGTTCGCCCGCCTTGTCGAGCATCTCCCGCAACGTGCCGTGGGCGATGATCTTGCCGTCGTCCATCGCCATCAGCCAATCGAAGCGTTGCGCTTCGTCCATGTACGCGGTCGCGACCATCACGCTCATCTGCGGCCGGCGGGCGCGAATCGTGTTGATCAAGTCCCAGAACTGGCCGCGCGACAGCGGGTCGACGCCGGTCGTAGGTTCGTCGAGGATGAGCAAATCCGGATCGTTGATCAGCGCGCAGCACAGGCTGAGCTTCTGCTTCATGCCGCCCGAAAGCTTGCCGGCGGGGCGGGCCTCGAACGGATCAAGTGCGGTCGCCGTCAAAAGTTCGGTGATCTTCGCGCGCCGCTCAGCGGCCGATTGCCCGAACAGGCGGCCGAAAAAATCGATATTTTCGAAAACGCTGAGCGTCGGATAGAGATTGCGGCCCAGGCCTTGCGGCATGTAAGCGACGCGCGCGCGCAAGCCCTTGAGGTGCGACCGCTCGCTCACATCGCCGTCGAAGACGATGACCTTTCCGCTCTGCACCCTGCGCACGCCGGAAATAAGCGCCAGCATGGTCGACTTGCCGACCCCGTCCGGACCGATCACGCCGACCATTTTGCGCGCCGGTACCGCGATGGTGACCTCATCGAGGGCGACCGTCGCCCCGTAACGGTGCGACACACCGTCGAGCCGGGCGACGATGGCATTGGTCATTTCGGCAGCTTGACTTGCAGACCTTCGGCCAGGCGGTGGCGGCATTGGTGCGCACAATGCCCAGCCCGCGCACGCCCGTCTTCACTCGCCGGCTGTATTGCTTGAGAACGTCCGCATCCAATTGCAGCTTGACGCGAAACATCAGTTTTTCGCGTTCGTCCTTGGTCTCGACGGTCTTCGGGGTGAATTGCGCGTCGGCGGCGACAAAGCTCACCGAGGCGGGAACCACATATTCGGGAGCCGGATCGAGAATGACGCGGGCCTCGCCGCCGATTTCAAGCTTGCCGGCAACGGCCGCCGGCACGAACACGGTCATGTAGACGTCGTGAAGGTCGAGGATGGTAAAGACCTTGCCGCCAGCGGCGATTACTTCGCCATTGCGCGCGAGCTGGTATTGCACTCGTCCCGTTCTCGGCGAGACAAGAATGAGATCGTGCAACACCGACTCGATGCGCTCGACTTCGGCCTGCGCGCTCTTGGTGGCGGCATCGGCTTGCTCGCGCTGGGCGATCGCCGCCTCCACCCCCGCTTTCGCCGCTTCGTAATTACGTTGCCGCAGGTCGAAAGTTTGCTGAGTGATTGTCTGTGTCTTGAGGAGCTCTTTTCCCCGCTCGAAATCGGATTTGGCCCGAGCTAAGTTGGCGTTACGCTCGGCGATTAGCGCTTCTGCTTCCGTCTTCGATTGCATTGCGCGTGTCAACGTTGGATTGCGCTGCCCGCAACTGCGCTTCAAATTCTGGCGACGACACCCGTCCGACGACCTGTCCAGCCTTGACCTCGCTGCCTTCCTCGACGGTGATGTCGGTGAGTCGACCGGGATATTTCGCGGCGACATCGACCTGCGTGGCCTCGATGCGGCCGTTGGTCTTGAAGATGCCCTCGGGCATCGATCTGCCGAGCATGCGGTCAAGCAAACTCTGAAATTTTGACTTCGCTTCCGCGGCCGGCGACAAGAACGCTGCAGTCGGCGAGTGCCTCAGCGCGTACGGTAACGGCGCGCTAAGCACCGCGAACGCGGACAGAGCTAAGACTCCAACGAGAAAACGACTACGCATTGCAAGTGTCCTTTTGAACGTTCCCGAAAAGATTTGTTCAGTACCCGAGAGACACTTTGCACGTACCGGCAACGCTAGTTGCTTCCCTAATGAAGATCAATCCACATTCGGGCGGCGAACGTCGTTCTTTGATCTCGCCAACTGTTTCGCTGACGCGTGGCGGGTTACATGCACTTGGCCGGGCGGATTGGCCAGCAGCGACAAGGTATGTCGCGCAATCATCAATTCCTCGTCAGTCGGCACGACATAGAGCGCAAGCTTGCTCTCCGGCCGCGAAATGACGGCTTTTGCCGACCGATTTGCGACTGGATCAAATATAGCGCCTAGCCAGGCAAGCTTTTCCGCCACTCGGGCGCGGATCAGGGCAGAATTCTCGCCGATGCCGGCGGTGAACACGAACGCGTCGAGGCCGCCGAGTGCCGCCGCCAACATTCCCGCATTCAGGCCGATTCGATGGACAAAATAATCGATCGCCAACGCTGCAGCGGGGTCTTTACTCGCTTCAAGCTCGCGCATGTCGTTGGTAATGCCGGACATTCCCTTCAATCCGCTGTCACGGTAGAGCAGATCTCGCACCGCTTCCGCGCTCATTCCCTTCTCGGTCAGCAGGTACAGCAGCACGCCGGGATCGATCTGGCCCGATCTCGTGCCCATCGGCAGCCCGTCCAGAGCGGTAAAACCCATTGTGCTGTCAACGCTCCTTCCATCGGCTAGCGCACACATCGATGCGCCGCTGCCGAGATGCGCGACAACGACGCGCTGTTTGGCAAGATCTGGAGCGATTTCGCGTAAGCGTCCGGCGACGTATTCGTAGGAGAGTCCGTGAAATCCGTATCGTCTGACACCCTCGCGATAGAAGCGCTCCGGGATGGCGTAGTGGTCGGTAACGGCGTCGTGTGAACGATGAAAGGCGGTGTCGAAGCAGGCGACCTGCAACAAGTCCGGACGGCTTTCGAGCAAAGCCCGGATTGGCGCCAGGTTATTGGGCTGATGCAACGGCGCCAGCGCGATGTACCGCTCCAGTCTCACCAGCACGGCCTCATCGACGCGCACAGGCCGGTTGTAGTCGGGACCGCCATGGACGACGCGATGGCCGATGGCGGCAAGCTCGATCGCCTGCACATCGCGCAACCAATGCCCCGCTGCCGCAATCGCTGCCGTAACGTCCGCAATTTCGTTCGGCGCATAATGACGGTCGATCAGCATCGATCCTTCGCCCGTTTCGGCGCGAAGCCGCGGCCTCGTCCCAATGCCCTCCACTTGCCCCTTGATGAGCCGGTGCAACTCATCCGCTGCGGCGAGGTCAAAGAGCTGGAATTTGACGCTCGAGGACCCGGCATTGACGACCAGGACCGCATTCATGGGCTTAGGCCGTGGGCACGGTCGCCGGGCGGCGGCGCGCCGCTGCGTAGAGTACAGCGACCGCACAAGATGCCATGCGGCTGCGCACCGAATCCGCTCGCGACGTCAGCACAATCGGCACCCGCGCCCCGAGCACTAGGCCCGCCGAATCCGCCTGTGTCAGATAGATGAGATTTTTTGCCAGCATGTTGCCGGCCTCGAGATCGGGCACCACCAGAATCTGCGCCTGGCCCGCAACCGGGGAATGAACTCCCTTGATTCGCGCCGCATCAAGATCAATTGCGTTGTCGAAGGCGAGCGGACCGTCCAGGATTGCGCCGGTGATTTGGCCGCGATCGGCCATCTTGCAGAGCGCTGCCGCATCGATGGTCGACGGTATTTTGGATGTGACGGTTTCGACGGCGGAGAGAATGGCGACACGCGGCTTGCCGAGCCCTACCGACGTGAACAGGTCAATCGCGTTCTGAACGATGTCGAGCTTGGCGTCGAGGTCAGGAAAAATGTTGATCGCGGCGTCAGTGATGAACAACGTCTCGGCATGCGTCGGCACGTCCATAATGAACACATGGCTTATGCGCCGATCGGTACGCAAACCGGTGCTCGCGGCGGTGACGGCGCGCATCAGTTCCTCGGTGTGCAAGCTGCCTTTCATCAGCATTTCCCCTTGACCGCTGCGGATAAACTCCACGGCTTTGGCGGCCGCCGCATCGCTGTGCGGGACGTCGACAAGTTCAAACTTGCCAATATCGATCTCGTGCTCGCCGGCGGCGTTTTGGATCTTCGCCGCGGGGCCGACCAAGACCGGGACAATAAGCCCGGCTTCGGCTGCATCTATCGCGCCACGAAGCGATGTCTCGTCGCACGGATGCACGACGATCGTCTTACCCGGTGGCACTTTCTTTGCTTCGGCGATCAGCCGATCGTATTTCGAAGGCGACACTGAAGGCCCTGAAGGTGCGGCACTGATCCCTGAAGATGCGATGCTCGTGTCAGCCATGGTTGCCTGGACTTTAGCTTGCCTAACTTAGACGGACGGCCCATGAGGCTCTCACGCGCGGTTCGTCTCCGACGTCGGGTGTAATGGCCAGATTGCTGCTAGTGCTCAATTGGCCCTCCGCATCGAACAATCTGCCGATGCGCCGAATACGCCTGAGATCTTCGCTTGAATGCGAGCCGCGCGCGCTCAACACATCGCAGATCAGATCGAAAGCACGCTGCCGGGTCGCCGCGTCGTCGGGAAGCATTGACGGAATCGCGGCAAGTGCGGCTTCGGTATCGATCAGCAGCATATCGTATTGCTCGCGCACGGTCGCCTTGAATGCCGACAACGGCGCATCGCTCTGCTCTTGCCGGATGCGGCGCACGATTTCGAAGCCGCGCTCGTCGATCGCGGCCCGGTCCATGCCGGCGAAGATGAGCGCACGGATAAGCGCCTCACTCAGTCCGCCGGCCGCAATGCGCGACCGGAGGTTGGCAATCCGTTGCTCGACAAGCTCGCGGTGAAGCAAACTCTTGGCCGCACGGCTTGTCGCCGGCCTCCGGGTGCAGCTCGATGACCTTTTTCAGGAAGAGCGCTTCCGCGCGTGCGATGTCGCCGATCGTTTGCCCGAGCATGGGGTCCGGCAGAAACCCGATGAAATAACACGGGTGTCCGGCTTTAAGCGCCATGCCGATTTCACTGTCGGCCTTGAAGCCGCCGATGCCTGGACCGTGACCGGCGCGCGGATCGACAACGACAAAGGGCCTTTGCGTCGGGTCAACCTCGACGCTGGCCGGTGGCACGATACGCACGAGACAATAATTGACCGGCCGTTCGAGGCGGCGACCGTCCATAATCAGCTCGGCCTGATAATCGAGTACGTGCGGAACCGCCTTGGCCATGTGCTCGCGATACTGATTGCCGCGTTGGCGCATCACGTCCCAAAACAGGACGCTCCGCTGGCCCGCGTCGACCAAGTACTCGAGCGCCGAAGCAAAAAAGCTCCCCAGAGCATGCGCACCGGGCGCCTCATGCGACTGAAAGGCTTGGCGCTCAGTCACTCTGTTGTTCCCTCTCCAGATTTATTTCCTCCGCTGATCACTTTTGCGGATGGCCGCCTAGCTGCTCGGTCGGTTTTTCGTTCCGATCAAATCCGCTCCACGTTGCGACGTACGGTAAAGCGCAATTTCAAGTACAATCACAGGAGAGCCTAAACGTCTTTTCTGACAGGATAATGTAACCAGAATGTTGATGAAACACTAAGTTGCCTTGCGTTGTGTCAAATCGATGTGTTCCTTTTTAGTTATCGTGCATAGCGATATCCAATAAGGTGCCCGGCGAGGAATTTCCCTTATGATTCCCGCGGTGAAGGCCAAGCTACTGGAAGGCAAAAAAGGGCTGATCGTCGGCATCGCCAACGATCAATCGATTGCGTGGGGTTGCGCCAAGGCATTCCGTGCGTTCGGCGCAGAACTCGCCGTAACCTATCTCAACGACAAAGCTAAAAAATACGTCGAGCCACTGGCGCGGGAACTCGAGGCTGCAATCATTCTGCCGCTCGACGTGCGTGTGCCGGGCCAGATGGATGTGCTGTTCGAGACCGTCGCTAGAACTTGGAAAAAGCTAGATTTTGTCGTTCACTCCATTGCTTTCTCGCCCAAGGAAGCGCTCGAGGGACGCGTGACGGACGTGTCACGGGACGGCTTCCTGACCACGATGGAGATTTCCTGCTGGAGCTTCATCCGCATGGCCCATTTGGCGGAACCTTTGATGCCAGACGGTGGAACTTTGTTCACCATGACCTACTACGGCAGCCAAATGGTCGTGAAGAACTATAACATCATGGGTGTCGCCAAAGCCGCGCTGGAGAGCGCCGTGCGTTACCTGGCCGCCGAGCTCGGTCCGAAAGGAATACGCGTGCACGCGGTTTCGCCGGGGCCGCTGGCCACCCGCGCCGCCTCTGGAATTCCTGAATTCGACGCGCTACTCGAAAGAGCGAAGGCAAAAGCTCCAGCGCATAATCTCGTCAGTATCGACGACGTCGGCGTTGCCACGGCCTTCCTTGCGCACGACGCAGCGCGCCTCATCACCGGAGATACGCTTTATATCGACGGCGGTTATCACATCATCGACTAGGGAATAGCAGCGATCGAATAGCAAATAACAAGCTCTGTTTGCCAAGGGATTAGTGCGGCACCACGGGAGGCCTAGATGTCTTTATCGACGATCTGGTCAATAGCTTTGGCGATTGTGGTCCTCGCGCCATTTAGCGCGAATGCGCAAACGTCAACGACACCGGCGGCCGCGTCGGAAGCGCAACTCTTAAAGCCCGCCGAACTCGATCAGCTCGTTGCGCCGATTGCACTCTATCCGGATAGCTTGCTTGCCGAAGTCCTGATGGCGTCGGCCTACCCGCTTGATATTGTACAAGCCGAACGCTGGGTCCAAGCGAACAAAAATCTCACGGGCGATGAGTTGAAAACCGCAGTCGACAAACAGCCGTGGGATGAGAGCATCAAATCCCTGGTCGCGACGCCGTCCGTCCTGCAAATGATGAGTGAGAAACTCGATTGGACCGAGAAGCTGGGCGATGCGGTCGTTGCCCAGCAGGCCGATGTGATGGACGCCATACAGCGCTTGCGCGCCAAGGCTCGGGCAAACAACAAGCTAACGTCAACGAAAGAGCAAACCGTCACGGTGCAGCAAGAGCAAGGCCGGCGGGTCATCGCCATTGCACCGACGGACCCAAGTACGGTCTACGTCCCTTATTATGATCCCAGCGTTGTGTACGGTGACTGGCCTTATGCGGACTATCCGCCGTACTACTTCTCACCACCTGGATA
>CAWGWO010000001.1:0-9834 GCA_963826295.1 uncultured Alphaproteobacteria bacterium | reverse complement strand
AGACTAGGAGATCGAACCGCTATGCCGAACAAGGAAAAATTGCGGCTGCCGGGCGCTCGATTTGGACGGGCGCACGGACCATCCATCGCATTCATAATCTTTGCGACTCTTTTCATCGCGATGGCCGGTTCCATCGGCGCTGCTTTTGCCGACTCGCTCGATCTGCAGAACTGCTACAAGGATGACGATCAGTCCTTCGCCGCGTGCACCAAAATCATCGACGATGCGACGGCGCCAGCACATGACCGGGCCGCCGCCTTGGTGGGCCGCGGCAATGCCTGGAAAGACGTCAGGCACGATCAAGACAAGGCCATCGCCGACTATTCGGATGCGATTTCACTCAATCCCGACGAGTCAGTTGCGTTTTACGACCGCGGCATTGTCTGGGGAGAGAAAGGCAATATTAATCGCGCCATCGCCGACTATGACGAGGCTATTCGTCTCAACCCCGAATACGAAAATGCCTATGTCAATCGCGGCAATGCTTGGCATGACAATGGCAACGATGACCGTGCCATCGCCGACTACGATCAAGCTGCCCGTCTCGATCCCAAAGATGCCGACGTGTATTACAGTCGCGGCAATGCTTGGTATGCCAAAGGCGACGACGACCGCGCCATCGCCGACTTTGACAAGGCGATTAGTCTCGACCCCAAAAACGCCGACGCCTACGTCGTTCGCGGCAATGCCCTGGACGATAAAGGCGACCGCGATAACGCCATCGCCGATTACAACGAAGCGATCCGCATCAATCCAAATGGCGCCGTCGCCTATATGAATCGCGGCATCGTCTGGCGTGAGAAGGGCGACAACGACCGCGCCATCGCTGACTACAACGATGCCATCCGCCTCGATCCGAATTATGCGCTTGCTTACAAGAACCGCGGCCTTGCCTGGCAGGCTAAGGGTGACACCGCACACGCCAATGCCGATTTCGACCAGGCAAAGCGGCTGGGACATTAGGAGGATGGAGGCGAACGCCGATGTCGAGCAAAACTGAAGCGACACTCATAGATCGGTCACCGCGCAAACACCACAGCCGCGAGCATTTACCAGGCATCGTGGGCATTGCAGTGTTGCTCGCGCTCACCGCCGTGCCGATCCGATCCGTTTTGGCCGATCCGCCCGATATGCAGAATTGCCAGAAGGAGGACGACCAATCCTTCGCCGCCTGCACGCGCATCATCGAGGACAAGACGGTCGTGCCGGGCGATCTAGACCGCGCTTACGTCGCCCGCGGCAACGCATGGCTCTATCTCAAACACGATGATGATCACGCCATCGCCGATTACACTGCTGCAATCAGCGCCGATCCCGGCAATCCGACACCTTATTACGATCGCGGTAATGCTTGGATCGCCAAGGGCGATCAAAATCGTGCCATCGCCGATTTCAATCAGGCCATCAGTCTCGATGCGAAATATGAAGACGCCTATGTCAGCCGCAGCGATGCCTGGTATGAAAAGGGCGATGACGATCGCTGCATCGCCGATGCCGATGAAGCCATCAACCTCAATCCTAAGGATGCGACCCCCTACTTGAACCGTGGCCTCTGTCTTTCTCAGAAAGGCGATCAAGACCCCGCCATCGCCGAATTTGACAAGGCGATTAGCCTCAATCCCGACATGCGGAGTGCCTACGTGAACCGTGCCGGCATCCTCCTGTACCAACAGAACAAGTACGATCTCGCCATAGCCGATTATAGTGCGGCCATCCGTCTCGATCCTAAAAACGCCGGTTACTACGTCGATCGCGGCAATGCCCTGGACGATAAAGGCGACCGCGACCACGCCATCGCCGATTGCAACGAAGCGATCCGTATCGATCCAAATGACGGCGACGCCTACGGGAACCGGGGCGTCGTCTGGCATGAGAAAGGCGACGATGACCGTGCCATCGCCGACTACAACGACGCCATCCGCCTCGATCCGAATTATGCGCTTGCTTACAACAACCGCGCCGTTGCCTGGCAGGCCAAGGGCGATACCGCGCGTGCCAACGCCGATTTCGACAAAGCAAAGAGCCTCGGTGATTAGGTCGTCACAAGGACGATCGCCCACAATTGCGCGTGGCAGCACTCAACGGCAATCTGCCAGGCGAGCATGGAGTGGCTATGAGGCCGATGATTTATCAATCTCCGCCGTCAACAAGGCTAACAATGAAAAGAGCAGGGTGAAAAATAAGCCGCAATAACGCCGAAGACGGTGAAAAATATGATGAGCATTACCCCAAATAAAATGGCCATCAGAACGGCAAATAGCACCAGACGCGCAAATGCAAATCGCGCCGGTATGCACCGCTGCACGACACTATCGACGTGGCGGCTGCCGAGCCGGCCCAGCGCGAGGATTAGCGCAAACGCCACCGCACCAAGCAGGTAGGAGCCCCATTTCGAAAAACCCGCGTGCATCACTTATTCAACCCCGAATCCTAAGACGACTCTGCGTTACCGTGAATTTGCGCTTTGCCAATTCCCTGTGAATGAGCGGACGACCGCATCCGGCCTAGCCTGGACGGCTTATCCCACGCCTTGCCGGATGACATCACGAAACAAGGCTACAACGTCGTTGGCGTATCGGAAATGATTTTAGGGCGCTACATGCACCGACTGCGACCATGCAGCTGCCAGGCAGTTCTGGATTTCTTGGCCACAGTCGGGCTATTCTGCGTTTGACCGCGCCGGGGCACATGGACACTCAAACGGGGGATTGATCGCCGATGTCGAGCGGAAGTGGGCCGGGTCAACCCGGCGGCGTAGGTTCACCCCCCCGAACGCTACGCCGCCCCGGCCGCCCCGACGTGTCATTGCAGGCGTTTCTGTCGGGCGGATCGGTCACCGGAGTGATCTCGCGCGGCAAGGCCGCCATTCTTGCACTCATTGCCGGATGCATTTTCATCCTGATTCTGACGCTGATCTTTCCGGAGGATAGCTTCGGCGCGGCGCTCCTGCTCGAACACAGCCACGATTCGCCGTTTCCCTACCCGTTCACGATTCAGAACATGATCCATCTGTTGTTCTTCGTCGGGCTCGGCGAGCTGTTTGTGCGTGCGCGGGTCGGGGCGTGGGAGACTGCGCAGCTTCACGCCCATTTTCTTCCCGAGGACGAAGCCGACGTGCTCCGCATCGAGGACCTCGGCAGTATCCGCCGCAGAGTCGCCAACCGTTTCGATGGCGACAATGGTTTTTTGGCCTCGCTCATCAACATGGCTGTGCTGCAATTGCAGTCGACCAAGTCGATCGACCAGGCGGTGAGCGTGCTCCAGACATCGCTGGGGCTGCTCGAAAGCAAGGTTGAACAGCGCTACGCGATGGTGCGCTATCTGGCCTGGGTGATCCCGACCATGGGCTTCATCGGCACGGTGTCGCATCTCGGCAACGCACTCCGCCTCGTCAATCCGGATCACCTGGACATCAGCGCCGTGACGACGGCGCTGGCGATCGCGTTCAACACCACACTCGTCGCATTGATCGAAAGTGCCATCCTGGTGCTGATCCAGCACGTGGTGCAAACGCGCGAAGATGCGGCGGTGGGCAGCGCCGGAGAATACTGTCTCAAGAACCTGATCAACCGGCTCTACGTCGGGTGAGCTGCGCACCAGGCTGAACGCAGATGGCTCGGCGCGACCGCGAAATTAATATCTTCAACATCGCCTTCCTCGATGTGATCACTGGGGCGATGGGCGCATTCGTGCTGCTCGTCGTGCTGTTGAGCCCCTATGTGAAGAAGGGCCAGGAGGTGACGCAGCAGAACAATAACGCGCAACAAGTCCAGCAGGCGCAGCAGGATGCGGACGAAGCGCGCAAGGAGCGCGACCAGGCGCAACAGCAGCTCCAGCAGCAGACCGAGCAATCGGCCAAGCAAGCTCTCGATCGCGCCGAGCAGAATATAAAGCAGGCCGATCAGGCGATGCAGACCGACGACGTTCGAGGAATTAAAGCGCCTGCTGGCGCAGGCGCGTGCCGACCTCGCCGAGGCCCGTCGGCAGCTCGACGCTTTGAACCAGGAGCTGCAACAGGCGCAGCAGGAATTGAAAGCAGCGCAGGACGAGAATGCCGAGCTGCAGCAGCGTCTCGACCAAGCCGTAGCGCAGGTCGACGATTTAAGAAAGCAACTGCAAGCGGCCTTGCAGCAGCGTGATGGGGCGCTCGCCGCGGCCGATCGGGCCAGGCAGCGGGTCGTCGGCCTGGAAGACGCGCTGGATCATTCCGAGCCGATGCCGGTTCGATGGCTGATCGTTAGTGCCGAGGCGACGCCTGGATGCAATAACGTCGAGTTCACCTTGGATTCGAAAGTCGCTCCGCTGAACAGCGTGCCGCAGGTGCCGGGCCTGACAAATGCCAAAGACATTCTGGCCTATCTGGATCGGGGGACAAGTACTATCGTTTTAACACCCTTCGGAACGCCGCAAACCTTCAGCACGGCTCAGCCATTTCATCGGCAATACATCTTGACGGTCCCGACCGCCGATATCCAGACGTTCGTAGGCTTCAAGGCCAACACGCCCCCTCCGCCGGGCTGCCAACTGGCTGCAGATTTTTCAATGAGCACCTTCACCAAAGAGGGGACCGCTGGTCATAACTGGCAGATTGTCCACCCACTCAACGACACGAATTCAATCCTCTTTTCCTTGGTCCCCCCCGGTCAAAGTGTTGTTCCGGGACCCGGTGATATTGCCACATGGGAGAAGCTTCATCAGGCCACCGGAGTAGGCCACTAATGCCGCACTTCGTCCGCTGCATCGACGGGCACGTCTTCGACGCCGAAACCTCTCCGCAATGCCCGACCTGCGGCGCGACCGTGGATGTGCCGGCGTCGCAGCCGCGTACGCCCAGCCCGACAGCCTCACCGTCGGCAAACGCCAATGAGGATCATTCGATTGCTGCCGCTGCTGGAACCCAAAATGAAGCGGCGGCAACGCCGGGGATAGGCAGGCGTCTCGCACACTCGGCGGTACGGATCGTTGTGGTGGGGGGCATTGTTGGCGTGGTCGGCGGTGTCTTTGTGTATGCCGTGCTCCCGAAACTCGGCTGGTCGCCGCCATCAAGTCCGCCCGCTGTCTCCGCGCCCTCAGGTACCGGCACGCAGACGCAAACCGCAATGGCACCGGCCGCCGCGCCGATCCCACAAATCGACATCAGCGACGCGATCGCGCTCGGCGCTCAAAGTGGCTCGGATGAACGCACTCTATGGCCAACGTAATTACGCGCAGACTGCCGACCTTGCACGCGAGCTTGCCACGGAGAACAACCCACTCGGCGCCTACGCTCTTGGCGTCATGCTCAGGGGCGGCACGATCGGAACTCAAGACCTTGCCGCGGCGCGCAAGCAGTTCGTCGCTTCCGCCCGGCTCGGCGACTTGTTCGGCGCTCTGGAGGCGGCGCGCATGCTGGAGCAGGGTGCCGGCGGACCGCAGGATATCGACGGCGCCAAGGCGCTTTACCTCTTCGCGGCGCGCGGCGGCAATGCGGATGCCGACGCCGCGCTGGCGCGCTTGAATATGAGCGATCAGCGCGGCCTCACGATCTACCAGGCCAATGATAATCTGATCGCCGGCAAGGATATCGACGAATCCTGGAAGCGCATCAATGAGATGATTGCGGCCCACAGCGCCCCGGCGATGTGTCTGGCCGGCTGGCTCTACGGCGGCGGTCACTCGACGCCGCGCGATTTTCAGCACGCGCTGGAGCTGCTCCACGCCGGATCGAAGACCAACTATCCGACGTGCACCTGGGGCTTGTCGCGAATGGCGTCCAGCGGATTGCCGAACCTGCCGAGAAGCCTGGTCCAGGCAGATGTGCTGCTCCACCTCACCGAAGGTGGTGTTTCGCAGGAAAGGCTGCCGACTGTCAAAAACGAGATCGCAGAACTGGAAAAACAGATGTCCGACACCGACAAGGCCAAAGCGGAGACAATGCTTCAGAACGGCACCGTCCAGGACGCCGCGAAGAACTAGCGTGGCGATCTCGCGGCGGCCGCCGGGAACAATTTCCCGCCCGATAGACGGTGGGGCGGCAACGTAGTATTTCGTTTTCCGAAAGCGACGCGCATGGCTCATTTTGTCCGCTGCATCGAAGGGCATGTGTTCGACGCGGCGACGGCTGCGGTCTGCCCGACCTGCGGCGCGACCGTTGAAGTCGCGCCCACTGCCGCAATCTCCGGCGAAGCGCTCGCGCCGGAGATGGCCGCACCGGGGCCGGCTTTCCCGGCTCGGACGCCGCTGTTGGCGGCCGTCGCGGTGCTTTGCCTGGGCGTCGGGATAGGCTCGCTTTATTTCGTGTTGCGGGAATTGCGGTCGCCTTCGACAACGGGCGGCCAGCCGGCCTCAGCGGCCGCGCCCACACCCAACGAGAGCGCCGCACCAGCCGCCGCGCCGCCGGACCAGAACAACAGCGCATCGACTAGCGCGAACGCGACTGCCCCATCCACACCGGCGCCCGCGACTTCAACGCCGGACGACGCAACCTCTGCGGCTGACGCGAACATAAGTCAGACATTGCGCACGACCCTGGACGTTGTCCGCATGTTGGTTGCGTTCGGTCAAGAGAAGTACACGGATGCGCTGTCGCTGGCTGATCCTTTGATCGGCGAGAACAATCCAATCGGCATGTTCATAAAGGCGGGCCTCTTTATGGATGGCCTCGGCGGACAACCGAAGGATCTCACACAGGCTCGAGATCTCTTAGCGAAGGCCACTCAACTCGGCGATCCAACGTCGGCACTGTTCTATGCCAGGGTGCTGGAGAATGGAATCGGCGGGCCCCGCGACCTGAATGCGGCCAAGGAAAATTATCTGTTCGCGGCACGCGGCATGACAGCGGGCGCGGATCAGGATCTCGCGCGTTTGCATCTGAGCGGTGACGTGGGCATGACCGCTTTGCAAGCCTATCAGAACCTAGTGAGCCCGCGAAGAACGAAAGATGCCCTCGCCAGGTTCGACGACCTGATGAAGGCTTACAGCACGAGCGCCGTTTGCCTCTATGGCTGGATGTATTCCCAAGCCGAAGCGCAGCACTGGACCGAGACCAGAGGCGGCGGCGACATCGCCCAGCTTCACGGTGTCGATGCCAAAAAGATGGCTGCGCCACCGTCGAACGCTGGCGGTCAACCAATGTCCGCAGATGCACAAGATGTGCAGCTCCAGTATTTTGGTTTCGGTGCGGCGCGCAGCGATCCCTGGTGCGAATGGGGTATGGCGATGCGCGCTGCGAAGGGTTCGACCGCATACCCGAAGAACCTTGTGGAAGCGGACGTGTTTTATCGGCTGGCGATCATAAACGCTAAGCTCGGCTCCGGTGTGGGACAGGTGAAGCAGGAGCTTGCCGCCGTAGAAGGCCAAATGACGCCCCAGGAAAAACAACAGGCGGATAGCCTGTTCCACGGCGCCGTGCCGGTCGGAATGGCGCCATGACGCGGCAGCGGGTGTCTCGGTAATGCAACATCTCGTTCGCTGTATTGATGGCCACGTCTTCGACGCACAAGTTTCGTCCCGGTGTCCGGTTTGCGGGGCGGAGGTGGAAGTCGGGCCATCGGCAAGCGAATTCGCCGAAGCGCCGGGACTCGGCTCGGCGCCTGCCGGGCCGCAAAACCGTGCGGCGATGCTTTGGGCGGTTGCCGGTCTCGGTCTGGTCTTGATGGCGACCGCGGCAATCGTGGCGCTGCGTTCGGAATTGGCGCCATCGCAACCGCCGGCGCCGGGAGCGCTGGCAAAATCCGCTTCAACGGCTTCGCTCACCCAGCCGCAGTCGAGCGCCTCGCCGGCGCCGCCGGCTCAGACAGGCGAGCCGACGCAATCTTCCGACGCAGCGCCGCCAACTGCCGCGGCGGAGCAATCCGCCGACCTGGCGCCGCCTGCCGATCTGCAATCTCCAAACGGACCGGCGCCAGGCGGGCTCAATTCGCCGCCGCCAGCATCGAGCGGCCCGATTGACGGCGATGCATTCCGGAGGGACTTTGCGGACGCGCTCGGCAAGTTGGGGACGCTCGCGCAAATCGATCCCGTCGTTGCAAATATCGCGACCGGCATTGCCGGGCTCAATCTGTTCAATCATGGCGAGGAGCAAGCCGGCCAAGCCATGCTGCAGCAGGCAGCTGCTGCCAATGTGTCGTTTGCGGCCGCGGCGCTTGGGCAGCAATATTTCGGCGGTACGAAGACCTTACGGCAAGACTATGGGCAAGCGCGTCATTGGTTCGAGTTGGCGAGCCACGCGGACGTTCCGGTGGCGAATTACGAGTTGGCGGTCATCTATGCACGCGGGCTCAACGTAAAACAGGATTTGAAGCTCGCCGGTCATTATTTTCTCGCCGCTTACCACGGCGGTTTCCAGCCGGTCGTCGAAATCGTCACGGCGGCGCGCGCCGGTCAAAAAGCGCAACGCGAGCTTCTTCATAAGCTGGGCCTCGATCCGACCGGCATGGGAATGACGGTGCTGGAATATTACGACGCGCGGCGCGCGAGCGATCCTGCCGGCGCTCTTACGGCCATTCAACAGTTGGCCGACGGATTGCAATGGCCGGCGCCGAATATTTTGGCGACGGCGCAATGGGACGGAGATGGCGGCACTCCGGATCGGGCGGCGGCGATCAAGAATTTCCTGGTCGCAGCGAGCGGCGGCGCATTCGGCGCGCTGATCCCGGTCGCGGAAGCCTCGCTTGACGGCACGCTGGGCGCGGCAAATCCGGCGCAAGCGGCGCTCGCGGCAATGCTCGTGCGTCTTTACAGCCAGCAGCAATCGGCCGAGAACATGGACAAATTGAATCGCGTGTTCCAAAATTCACTCGAAAAAGCGTCCGCCGACCAACGCGCGCAATTAAAGCGGCTCGGCGACCTCTTGAGTGGGGTCGCGCCCGCCGGATCGGAAGCCGGCACCGCCGCTGCGGAACCGATGTCGTCTAATCCCTAAGTCGACCGAGCACGGCGCCGAGCACTTAGCACGGCGCGCGCAGATGTGGGGCAGTATTGCAAAACTCGGCAGAAGGACGCACAGAGCTATAACCTTACGGGCAAAGAGGCTGTGCAATGACACAGGGCGCGGCGCCGCATGTCATAGCCGAGAACCGGGGTCATCGTGGCCTGACCGCTGGTTTTTGGGGCTGTCTCCTTGCCGTTCTAGGCATATTATGTAGCTTCAGTGTCGTATTTGTTCCGATTGCCGTTGTTTGCACGCTAGTCGGACTAGTGAGGGGTGTTTCCGCTCGTGACGCCATCAGTATCGGCACGTCTTTGCTGGCGGCGTGCTTATGCGTTGTCGGAGCTGCATCCTCGCCGGTGCTGTTGGCAATCATCATGCTATTGGCAACAAACACGCTCTCACAGAGCACGGCGCCTGTGCTGCGTTCGCAACAACAAAGACAACAAACAGATACAATATCCCCGCCGAATACGCTGCACAGGTGACGGCGCAACCCGCGCGTAACTCAGTCAGACAATACAAGATGCTCGTGGACCGTTCCTAGGCATGTCAGCCGTACTGAGCGAAACGACCAATCAACAGCGTGCCAAGAGCATTATTCGGGGCGCCTTGGCCCTTCTGCCGCTTTATGCCCGTAATCTTTTGCCGCCGTCTCTCGTCAATCGCCCGATCCGGCGCTCCGTTTGGATCAATAGCAGCGTGAATTTTTTGCTCCGTTTTTGCTCCACAATCACCTGTGTAGGGGCGGATATCGAGGGAGCACTATGAGACGATGGAAGGTCACAAGTTATTGGATTGATTGAAAAAATGCGGCGCTATGATACTCCACGCAAAGAGCACAATTCGAATTAGGAAACCGCTGCTCTATCCGGCTGAGCTACGGGACCAATGGAGGGATTTCATTTTGGCGCTCATAACCGTCG